>JANRJW010000001.1:0-41584 GCA_033763775.1 Alphaproteobacteria bacterium
GCAGCTGAGCGGCGCGGTGCTGGATACGCTGGAGCTGCTGCCCGCCACCGAATTGCTGCTGACGCCCGAACGCGCGGCGGTGTTCCGCGCGCGTTACCGCGAACTGTTTGGCGCCGGTTTGGCAGAAGACCCGCTTTATGCTGCGGTTTCCGAAGGGCGCGCCTATGCGGGTATGGAGCATTGGTTGCCGCTGTTTTTTGACGCGCCGCTGGTGACGCTTGCGGCTTATCGTCCGCACGCTACGTTGGTGCTGGGCTGGCAGGCGGCTGAGGCGATGCAGGCGCGCATGGCGCAGGTGGATGATTTTTATGCCGCGCGGCAGTCGCTATACCAAAATGCCAAGCAAGCTGCGCGCGCCACGGCCTATAAGCCCGTGCCGGTTGACTTATTATATATAAAGGAAGGCGGGCAATCGCTTCTACCGTCCGTCATCAACCTGTCGCCGTTTGCGCCGCCGTCGGCTGCCGAGTGGGATGCCGGCGGGCGTTACGCCGCCGATTTTGCCGCCGCGCGTGCAGCCGACCCGCATATGCTGTACGATGCCGTGCTGGCGCGGATGCGCGAAAAACCAATTAAAACGCTTATTGTCTGCACTAGCGCGGGCAGCGCCGACCGCCTGCATCATGTGCTGGATGAGCACGCGAAAGATACGGGCGGTGTGCCGCCACATGCCAGCATGGTAGTGTTGCCGCTTGAGCAAGGGTTTGCCAGCGACGATCTGGTTGTCATCACCGAGCAGGATATTCTGGGTGACCGTATTGCCCGCCCGCGGCGCACAAGCAAACGCAATGACGAGTTTGTGATTGACCTTGGCGCGCTGAACGCGGGCGATTTGGTGGTGCATGACGAGCACGGCATCGGCCGGTTTGAAGGGCTGGTGGCGGTGAATGTTTCCGGCGCCACGCATGACTGCCTGAAGCTGCTTTATGATGGCGGCGACCGCCTGTTCCTGCCGGTTGAAAACATCGAGATGATCACCCGCTACGGCATGGAGGACGACACCAGCCAGCTCGACAAGCTGGGCGGCGCCAGCTGGCAATCGCGCAAGGCAAAACTCAAAGAACGCATCACACTGGCCGCCGAGGCGCTGCTTAGCATTGCCGCACAGAGGCAGCTCAAACAAGGCACGGTGATCGAAACGCAGCCAGGCAGCTACGATGAGTTCTGCGCGCGCTTTGCCTACAGCGAAACAGAAGATCAGCTGCGCGCGATTGAGGACGTGCTGGCGGATCTGAAACGCGGCAAACCGATGGACAGGCTAGTGTGCGGCGATGTCGGTTTTGGGAAAACAGAAGTAGCGCTACGGGCGGCTTTTGCGGCCACCGCCGCTGATAGCGCCTCCCCCGATCAGCAGCGCCATCAGGTGGCGGTGATTGTGCCCACCACCCTGCTTGCCCGCCAGCATTATCGTAATTTCAAAGCACGCTTCGAGGGTTTTCCTGTGAATGTGCGCCAGCTATCGCGCATGGTGCCGGTGCGCGAGCAGCAGCAGGTGCGCGAAGGGCTGAAAGATGGCAGCGTGGATATTGTGGTGGGCACACATGCCCTGCTGGCTAAGAATATCGAGTTTAAAAACCTTGCTCTGGTGATTGTTGACGAAGAGCAGCATTTCGGCGTGGCGCAGAAAGAAAAACTTAAAAGCTTGAAGAGCAATGTGCATGTGTTGACGCTCTCCGCCACCCCGATCCCACGCACCCTGCAAATGGCACTGACCGGTGTGCGCGATTTATCGCTGATTACGACACCGCCGGTGGATCGTCTGGCCGTGCGCAGCTTTGTGCTGCCGTATGATCCGGTGGTGCTGCGCGAAGCATTGCTGCGCGAAAAACATCGCGGCGGCGTCAGTTTTATTGTGTGCCCGCGCATCAAAGACATGGCGGAAATCAGGCTGCAGATCAGCGAGCTGATGCCGGAACTTCGCATCGCCACCGCGCATGGCCAGATGACACCCGGCGAGCTGGACGACATCATGAACGATGTCTATGACGGCAAGGTGGATGCGCTGCTATCGACTGCTATCATCGAATCCGGCATTGATATTCCCACCGCCAACACCATGGTTATTTTCAACGCCCACCTGTTTGGCCTTGCCCAGCTTTATCAGCTGCGCGGCCGTGTTGGGCGCAGCAAAACCCGCGCTTATGCTTATTTCATTCTGCCGCATTATCGCAAGTTGACCGACACCGCCACCCGCCGCCTCGAAGTGATGCAAACGCTCGACACACTTGGCGCCGGCTTTACCCTTGCCTCGCATGACATGGATATTCGCGGCTTTGGCAATCTCGTTGGCGAGGAGCAATCCGGCCACATCAAAGAAGTGGGCATCGAACTTTACCAGCAGATGCTCGAAGAGGCGGTTGCCGCGCTTAAGAACAATGCCATCCCGAGCGAAGCCGAGGGATCTAAAGATCCTTCGACTACGCTTCGCTCCACTCAGGATGACACTAAAGATTTCTCACCCACCATTAATCTCGGCCTGTCTGTTCTCATTCCGGAAACTTATGTCGAGGACTTATCGCTGCGCATGGGGCTTTATCGCCGTGCCTCGCAGCTTGCGGATGCGGCTGAGATCGAATCATTCGCCGCCGAGCTGATTGATCGCTTTGGCGCGATGCCCGAAGAAACCAGCCACCTGATTGAGGTGCTGGGGCTGAAGCTGTTGTGCAAAAAAGCCGGCATTGAGCGGATTGATGTCGGGCCGAAAGGCGCGGTGCTTTCGTTTTATAAAAACCAGTTTGCAAACCCCGAAGCGCTGCTGGCACATATCGACCGTAACCCGCGCACACTCAAGGTTCGCCCGGATCAGAAGCTGGTCTTTACGCATGAGTGGCAGGATAAAAACGGCAAATGCCAAGTGCTGACAAAATTGCTAAATTGCATTTGCGCACTTCTCGACAATCAGTGCAAAGCGCCAAGCTGAGGTGCTGCCTCCCCACGCTTTGTGTGTGGCGGCTTGTAGTGTTTGATGGCATCTATCACTTCATCAAATCGCGGATCATTGATCGGTATGCTGATATCAACACCACCAGTAAATTCGTGCTTCATACCTCTGGAATAGCGATTTTTACTTGGTTGACGCTGATCGGTTACACCCCGAATGGAGTCAATTTGTGCCGCCATACCGTTCGGCACGCCCTCAAGATGCAAAACAAAACAGGCCTGCCTTGCCAGCCCCGAAGATGAAGCTTCATGTCTTGCAGGAATAGCCAGCTCAACAAACGGCTTGATGGCACCTTCTTTTATCTCTCCCTTGGTTGTCAGCCCTTCAACTTGATTGATAACATCCTGAGAGCACAATACCCCCTTATGACACTGCTGCGAGAGACTCCCTGACCTGCTGATGATTTGATCAATTTCATTCAAGGCACCAGCAAATGCTGCGGCTTTGTCGTCTGGCACAACGAATTTGATTACACGTCCTGTGGCCTGCCCGGTTGTGGGATCATTGACTGCATGGCGGCGCGCAGCGTTCTCTTTAACTTTCCATTCTTGCAAATTTATTTTTGCCTCATGCAGCGCCTGACCTATCACATTATCAAGAACCCTTGCCGCCTCTGGCTGTTCGCTGCCTCGCAAACTGATTTCAACATAACCACCCTGCACGAGCTTACCAAGCGCATTAGGATTTTTATTCCCGACAAACTGTGTCTGGCATTGTCCGATGGTTTTACCAATCTGGGTTTGAAACTGGCCAGCATCACCACCACAGGCAATGCCTATGGTTTTGATGAGACTCTTGACTGCCTCTGCTACATCGACATTGTGGTGCATAAAAAGCCATTGCTAATTTTTATTTACTATAAAATATTAAGGTTAATAAATATAGCATCACTCCCTATCCTCTGCAAACCATCGCCAAAAGTCCTTGATTTCTGCGGGTTTCATGCTACCAACCATGCCATGAATGACCTTTTTGCACAAAAAAAACCGAAAGAAGCCACCTACTCCGCACAGGATATTGAGGTTTTAGAGGGGCTTGAACCGGTGCGCCGCCGCCCGGGCATGTATATTGGCGGCACCGATGAAACGGCCATGCACCACCTCGTCAATGAGGTGTTTGATAACGCGATGGACGAAGCCGTGGCAGGCTACGCTACCACCATTGATATGGAAATCGGCAAAGATAACCTGATTACCATCCGCGACAATGGCCGCGGCATTCCGGTGGATCCACACCCTAAATTCCCGAAAAAATCTGCCCTCGAAGTCATCCTCACCATGCTTCATTCCGGCGGCAAGTTCGGCGGCAAGGTCTACGACACTTCGGGCGGTCTGCATGGGGTGGGTATTTCGGTGGTCAATGCGCTTTCGGACTATCTGGAAGTGGAGGTCATCCGCGACAAAGTTCATTACCGCCAGACCTATTCGCGCGGCGAGCCAACCAGCAAACTGGAAAAAGTTGGTCAGGTGGCGCGCGGCAAGGGCACGATTGTGCGTTTTCGCCCCGATGAGCAGATTTTTGGCAAAGGGAAATTCAAACCGGAAAGACTTTTTAAACTCGCGCGTTCGAAGGCTTATTTATTTCGCGGTGTCCAGATTGAATGGCACTGCGACCCCTCCCTGCTTCCTGAAGGCTCGGAGGTTCCTGAAAAAGCCACTATCCACTTCCCTGGCGGCCTCACAGATTTTCTAAAGCAGCAGCTCGAAGGCCGCGCACTCATCACCAGCGAGCCATTTACCGGCGAGGCGGAACTACCGGGCAAAGCTGGGCGCATTGAATGGGCGATCTGCTGGCCGGCCGACGAAGAAACTTATGTTTCCACCTATTGCAACACTATTCCCACCCCCGAAGGCGGCACCCATGAAAGCGGCATGCGCTCCGCGCTTTCCAAGGGGCTGAAGGCGTATGGTGAACTGACTGGTAATAAAAAAACTGCGCAAGCGATGAGCGAAGACATGCTGGGCGGCGCGGTGATGGTGCTGTCGCTGTTTATCCGCGAGCCGCAGTTTCAGGGCCAGACCAAAAACAAGCTGGTGAATGTCGAGGCGGCAAAGCTGGTGGAAAACGCCATGCGCGACCATTTCGACCATTACCTAACCGGCAACCCGGAAAACGCCAATAAGCTGATAAGCCACATCATCGAACGGATGGAAGAGCGCCTGCGCCGCAAAGCCGACAAAGAGGTGGGGCGCAAAGCCGTGACCTCACGCCTGCGTCTGCCCGGCAAGCTCGCTGATTGCTCCAGCAGCTCGAACAAAGGCACCGAGCTTTTTATCGTGGAAGGTGATTCGGCAGGTGGCAGCGCCAAGCAGGCGCGCGACCGCCAGACGCAAGCCGTGCTGCCGCTGCGCGGAAAAATTCTCAACGTCGCCTCTGCGACCGTGGATAAAATCAAAGCCAATCAGGAACTCGCGGATCTGGAGCTGGCGCTGGGCTGCGGCACTGGCTCGCACTATAAAGAAGACAGCCTGCGCTATGATAAAATCATCATCATGACCGACGCGGATGTGGACGGCGCGCACATCGCCTCGCTGCTCATGACCTATTTCTACCAGGAAATGCCGGAGCTGATTCGCGGCGGCCATCTTTATCTCGCGCGTCCGCCGCTTTACCGCATCACCATCGGCACATCACATTTCTACGCGCAGGATGATGCGGATAAAGAACGCATCCTGAGAGAAAACGCCAAAGCCAATAGCCGCGTGGAAATTGGACGTTTTAAAGGCCTTGGCGAAATGACCCCGGCGCAGCTCAAAGAAACCACCATGAATATCAAAAACCGTATTCTGCTGCGTGTTGAGATCGATGATGCGGATGCAGATGCCACCCGCGACCGCGTGGAGCAGCTCATGGGCAAAAAACCTGAGCATCGCTTCCAGTTTATTCAGGAACAAACCGCGAAGCGTGGCGGCGAAGTACTCAAAGAACTGGATGTATGAGGATTACCCATGGCGAATGATTCTGATGTAAATCGTATTTTGTCGATCCTTAAGAAACCAGTCGATAACCATAGCGGGCAAAGCCATTATCATCTTTTGGCCAAGCAAGCCATACAAGATCCCCGCTTTGGCGAGTTGGTCACGCCTGATGATGCTGTCCGAACCGCCATTGAAAATATATTTGATAATCCGCTGAAAAATCTTGGCGATGTGTTCGCGGGTAAGTCAGCAGAACAAGTTGCATCCCTTGTTTCTGAGGAGCTGGGCGCCATGGCTTATCAGCTTTCTCTGGGGAAAGCCGCCTCTTATGCAGGGCATCGCGGCAACCTGGTCAGCCGCTAAGCTGCAAGCGGTTGCCGCAGCAGGTTTGGCACTTCCAGCTGCGCCCTCGCATAATCCTGCGGCACACCAATATCGATAAAATAATCAACCTGCGAAAAAGCGGCAGGCAAAAGATGCGGCACATTGGGCGCTAAAAAATCGCGCTCGAAAGATAGGCTGCTTTCGGCAAAGCCCTGCCTTGTTTTGTAAGCTATAGTTTCAGTCTGATCATCATACATGTCAGAGAAAATATCCGGCGACAGCACATAAAAACCAACGCTGATATCGCCCGCCATTTCATCTCCGTAGAGTTCGTAGCCATGCACAAGTTCATCACGGATATGCAGCTGGCTGTAGCGCCTGCAATCTGGCATGGGGGCAGTTGCCAGCGTGATGTTGCGGCCAGAGGCGAGATGCTGCATCAACATCTGGCGATAGTTTAGCCTCACCAGCGAATCGCCGTTCATCGCAAAGACAGGCTGCGTTGGTTTCAGCATCTTCATTGCCTGCATGAGTGCGCCGCCGGTGCCCAGCGCGCGCTCTTCAATGAGATAGCGCAGGGTCATGCCGCCATAGGCGCTGCCGAAATGCTGTGTAACCTGCTCCGCTTTGTGGTGCAGGCACAGCAGCACCTCGCGCACGCCCTGCTCCGCCATATAATCCAGTAGCCACGCCAGAAACGGTCTGCCCGCTATCGGCGCCATGGGTTTAATGATATCGCCCGTGACGGACTTTAGCCTTGTGCCGAAACCGCCCGCGAGTATGATAGCCTGCATGTGCTGCTGCCGTGTTGATTTGCTTTGGCAATCACCCTAGTGCGGCGGCGGACGAACACAATTAAATCATTACAAATCAGTGGTTTATAATATAATTACTTCTGCAACCCGGCGAGGCTGATCATGAGCATTCCTCTAGTAATTTTACGTGCGTGCGAATTTGGTGGTTGGAAAAAAAAGCAGCCTTCATTGGTGCGCCGATTGATAGAAGCGCATGCGCTGGAAGGTAGCGCTGGTGAAATACTCGCCATTCCCGCAAAAGATGGCAGCACTGAAATGGTGGTGGCGGTGGTGGATAATGAGCCGGGCATCTGGAGCATCGCGCATCTGCCATCCAAGCTACCGCCGGCAAGCTACACCATTCAAAGCGAACTCGCGCCGGCCTTGCTCACACAGCTGGCGCTTGGCTGGCAGCTCGCCTGCTACCGCTTCAGCCGCTACAAGAAGCATGATCGACAGCTGCCCACACTGAATCTGCCCAAACAGGTGGATAAAATATTTGTTGAATCCGCCGCAGCGGCCATCAGCTGGGCGCGTGATATGATCAACACGCCGGCCAATGATATGACCCCGGCAGCGCTGGCTGATGAAGCACTGAAACTTTCCGAACATTACCATGGTAAAGCCAGTGTCATTAAAGGTGAGGCATTACTGAAGCAGAACTGGCCGATGGTGTATGCCGTGGGCAAGGCCGCCGCCATCCCGCCGCATCTGGTGGATATGCGTTTTGGCAAAGAAACTGCGCCGAAAGTAACGCTGGTGGGCAAAGGTGTGTGTTTTGATTCTGGGGGGCTGGATATTAAATCCACCAGCAACATGAAGCTCATGAAAAAAGACATGGGCGGCGCGGCGGCCGTCCTTGCGCTTGCGAAAATGATCCTGGAGAGCAAACTTCCCGTGCGGCTGCGCGTGCTGGTGCCGGCAGTGGAAAACGCCATCAGCGGCAATGCAATGCGCCCGCTCGATATCGTCCCCACACGCAAAGGGCTCACCGTTGAAATCGGCAATACCGACGCCGAAGGTCGGCTCATTCTTTGCGATGCACTCTATGAAGCAGATGAGGAAAAGCCCGACCTGCTGATTGACTGCGCGACACTGACCGGCGCGGCGCGCGTGGCGCTCGGCACCGACATACCCGCCTTTTTCACTCCAGACGACAATCTAGCCGACGAACTGATGCGTCACAGCCGCGCCACACAAGATCCGCTGTGGCGACTGCCGCTGTGGAAACCTTATCGTTCCTTACTCGAAACAAAACATGCTGATTTATCGAATGATCCTGATAGCGGTTATGGCGGCGCTATCACTGCGGCCTTGTATTTAGCAGAGTTTGTGACTAAAACACCAAGCTGGCTTCACATTGATATGATGGCGTGGAACGTCAGCGATCGCCCCGGACGCCCCAAAGGCGGCGAGGCGATGGCAGTGAGAGCGCTGTTTGAACTGATTAGGGAACGTTATGGTCGCAAAAGATGAAAAAATCGGCTCGTCGCGCATGGTACGTGCGCTCACCTTCTGGCACGGCGTCACTGCGACGGCACTGAGAAAAATGCCCATTGATTTATCGGCTCGCCAGCAGGCGGTGCTGCTCAATATCTATCTTGCGACGGGGCCGCACAGTGTGAAATCACTCTCCGATGCGCTGTCCATTTCCAAACCCGCCATCTGCCGCGCGCTCGATGCGCTGGAAGGCGCCAAGCTGGTGAAGCGCCAGCGCGACAAATCAGACAAGCGCAATGTCTACATTCAGCGCACCGTCAAAGGCTCGGTCTATCTCTCTGAGTTTGCCGACATCATCATGGCGCAGTCGAAGGAAGCGGCGTAGCCTCTAATCCATCTTCATTTTAAATGGCAGCACCCGCGGCGATAGCGGATTCCTGATTGATCCGATCAGCGAAGCTGGCAGATTTATTTTTTGTCATCGCTGTTGCTACAATGACTGGCGCAAGAGAAGAACCGCAGGTCAGCAGATGTGGAAGTGCCAGCGCTGCCCCTGAGACACCGCTGATGGCCATGCTCGATGTGCCGGTTGAACCAAGCGTCTCCCCCATGAGCGCAATAGCACTGCTGGCCAACGCTGCGCCGGACAGCGCCGCACACAAAAAAACCACACCGGTGCTGATGCCGGTAAGAATCGATGGCATAGCGATCAGGGTGCTGGTGATGAGCGCCGCTGTTTTGATTGCCCTGCCCCAGCGAAATCGCTGCCTTCCATCCTCGCGCTTCTCGATGTAGCGACCGAGTAATACGCCGCCAATGCCAATGAGACCGGTGGCAGCCATGGTTGCATAGCCGCCGCCTGACAATGCTGCGCCCACACCCGGTATCGCCGCCAGCACACCATTGATTGCACCAGCAAGACCACTACCCGTGCCGGTAGCATGCATGGCGAGTATGGATTCTTCCAGTAATTCAGACGAACCAACACCCACCACCGGTAAGATGTATGGCGCCAGGATGATAGCGCCGGCAGCCAGTGCCGTACCGATAGCCATACGTCTCAGCCATGTTCGGGTGTCAGATTGATGTTCATCATGCGTATGTGCGGCGTGATGATGTGCATGTTCCATCAGCGATCTTTTCCCTTCTTCGGCTCGGGCATTTGCTGCTGCCAGTCTTTCTGAAACTCCCCGACCGGCCTTGTACCCGGCTTCTGGCCGAGCAGCTCTCCGTTGTCACCAAACAAGTAGATATTAGGCGTATGAGCTTTTGGATTTTTGGCATTAATCTGCGCACCTAGATTCCTGATCTGCACTTCGCTGGCCATTGTGGCATCAAACATCATACCACCATCTTTATTTCTGACCGCTTTACCTTCCGAATCTTTTTTGATCGGAAAGAGAATGATAAGCCTGTCTTTGTCTTTTTCTTTCAGACCAATATTCCTCTGCAGCTCCTCCAGAAACTGCTTACGACCATTAGGCGTTGCATCAACATCCGGGTTCACGCTGACCACCACATGCACCATCTGCGGGTTCATCGCATCAATTGCTTTCAAACGGTCATTGATAGTTTTGCAGAACACCGGGCAGCCATTAAAACCAAAGGTAAGCGTTGCCTGTTTCCCTCGAATTTTGGCCGTTTCAAGCGCCTTCAGGTTGATTTCATTGCCATCCTGATCCATCCAGAGATAGGGCTTGGCGTCCGGTGCATCAGTTCGCTTATATAATGTGCTGAAGAATTTCGATGCCGCGGCCGCTTCCGGTTGACGGCTGATCGGCGCTGCTGGAGCCTGCGGATCAGCTGAAGATGGTGCCGGTGCCGTCAACGCTGCAACAGCCAGCGCGCCGGTTGCTCCCGTGCGGGTGAGCCATGATCGTTTTGTCATAGAGATTCCTTGTAAAAATAAACAATGAGATTGGATGAACGTTTCTAATCAGAACAATCAATCTCAGCGCGGCGGCGCATGCGCGATGATGGCCTGCCAGATAGCGAATCTGCTACAATGCACATGCTGGTGATCGCGCCTGAGAAACAAGTGATGCGGCCATCCGGCATGCCCTATCATCAGCCACACCAGCAGCGGCACAAGAACAGGCCAGCTCGCAGGGATGGTGAGATCTTCAAGCCATACCGATATTTTCGGCAAATGCTCAGGCGGCAGCTGCGACCACGCAGGATGCGCAACACCGCTACCTTTGCAGATAAGCACGTGCTCACCATAAATGGCAGATAGCGCATCAACCTGATGCTGCGTCGTCATCACGGAAGGCAACCACATGACCGCAAGCAACCATGCGCCGGCAGCAGCCAAACAGAATATCTGTTTGAGCCTTGTGTATGAAACTGTGAATAAATTTGTTCTCATCTGTGCATAGTTTCTACAAGCATCGGAAGCGGCGAGGCAAGTGACAATTTTATGACAAAGCGATTGCGAGTGCCTGTTTTTTTTATAGAAAAATCACTTGCTTGAAAACGTCAAAATCGTTTTTATAGCAATGTAGGAAAAAA
Organism: Alphaproteobacteria bacterium; assembly: GCA_033763775.1. GTDB lineage: Bacteria > Pseudomonadota > Alphaproteobacteria > Rickettsiales > SXRF01 > JAJTHB01. The sequence continues at coordinate 10,929 of JANRJW010000001.1, forward strand.
ATTCCTCCCATTAAGAAACTAGAAACTATTTGGCGCTAATCTGGCGCTATACAGGGGAAAATACTATGGCCGTGGCAGATATTTTTGGCAATCTGGGCAAAGCAAAAATCGGCGCAATGGTAGCAGTTTCGACGCTTCTGCTGGCTTTTTTCCTATTTATCGCCTTCCGCATGTCGTCGGCCAATATGGTGCCTCTTTACACCAGCATGTCGCTGGAAGATAGCGCAAAAATTGTTGCCGAGCTGGAACAAAGCGGCACTCCTTATGAGCTTATCAGCAACGGCACCGGCATTTTAGTGCCATCAGACAGGGTGCTTCGCCTGAGAATGACCATGGCCGAGCAAGGCCTGCCTTCTGGCGCTTCGATTGTCGGCTATGAGATTTTCGACCGGCAGGAGAGCTTCGGCAGCTCCAACTATGTGATGAGCATTAATATCATGCGCGCATTGGAGGGCGAGTTGTCGCGCACCATCGGTTCGCTGGCCGGCATTGAAACGGCGCGCGTGCATCTGGTGATGCCCAAACGCGAACTCTTCACGCGTGACAAAGAAAAACCCAGCGCGTCTGTCACGATTAAAATGCGCGGCGGTCATTCGCTGGAAAAAAATGAAGTTACTGCCATTACCCACCTGATTGCCTCCGCTGTGCCGGGGCTTGAGCCATCACGCGTGACGGTGGTGGACAGCCATGGCAAACTGCTGGCTCGCGGTAGCGGCGAGGATAGCCTCGATGCGGTCGCCTCGACAGCGATGGAGTATCGCACCGCCTACGAAAACCAGATGCGCGACCGACTCGAAGAGCTGCTTGAAAAAGTGGTGGGTGCGGGCAAGGTTCGCGTCAAAGTGGCGGCAGATATGAATTTTGATCGCGTGGTGACCAACTCGGAAAAATTTGATCCGGATGGTCAGGTGGCGCGCTCAGTACAATCGACCTCCGGCCGTGAAGATTCAAAAGATAAGACAGGACGTGAGAATGTTACTGCGGCCAACAACCTACCACAAGCAGCCAGCGGCGGCGAAGGCGGCTCAACCAGTGACAAACTCTCAGAAAACAGCAGCGAAACCACCAATTTTGAAATCTCAAAAACCGTGCAGAACCACGTGAAGCAAGGTGGTACGGTGAATAAACTTTCGGTCGCCGTGCTGGTGGATGGTATTTACACCACTGATGCCGAAGGTAACCAGACCTACGCCCCGCGCAGCGAAGAAGAGCTGACAAAACTGAAATCGCTCATTAATTCAGCCATCGGGTTTGATGAAAAACGCGGCGACCGCGTTGAGGTGGTAAACATGCAGTTCAGCGATAAGCCAGAAGCACTGGAAGAAGAATCTTTCTTCGCGCGCTTCAAGCTGGAAATGCAATCCATTATTCAGACACTGATTATCGGCGTGGTGGCGATCCTTGCAATTCTGCTGGTGCTACGCCCAGCTGTCACACAGCTGGTGCGCGGCACACAAGCGCCAAGCGGCCGCGTGGCGGGCGAGCTCGCCGCGCTGGAATCGCCGGGCATGGGCGGTGGCATGGCGCCGGCGCGACTACCCGGTGGTGGTGGTGGTGGTGGCGCTACCTCGCTCGGTGGTGAACAGGGTGAAACCGAAATTCTGATCGATGTCGCCAACATCAAAGGCGGCATGAAATCCTCCTCGATGAATAAGATCAACGAAATCGTCGATAAATATCCAGAAGAAACCATGGGCGTGCTGCGCCAGTGGATGCTGAAACAAGGATAGCGCTATGCCTCCATCACCCAAGGAAAACAAAGACGACTACCGCAAAATGACCGGCGTGCAGAAAGCCGCGCTATTTCTCATGGGGATTGGCGAAACCAATGCCATCAAGCTTTTTGCCATGATGGAAGATGATGAAATACGCGAGCTATCCAACACCATGTCGAGCCTTGGTCAGGTGCCATCGGAAATGATTGAGCGGCTGTTTGTTGAATTTGCGGAGCAGGTTTCCGCGTCGGGCGCGGTGGTGGGCAACTATGATTCGACTGAGCGCCTGCTGGTGAAAGCACTGGGCAAAAATCGCGTGGAATCCATCATGGAGGAAATTCGTGGCCCTGCTGGCCGTACCACTTGGGATAAGCTGAATAATGTCAGCGAAGAAATCCTCGCGAATTTTCTTAAAAATGAATATCCGCAGACCATTGCCGTGGTGCTTTCCAAAATTAAATCTGACCATGCGGCGCGTGTGCTGATGAACCTGCCAGAGGATTTATCCATCGAGGTGATGATGCGCATGCTCTCCATGGAATCGGTGAAAAAAGAAGTGATGGAAGGCATTGAAAAAACCCTGCGCATGGAATTTATGAGCAGCCTTGCTAAGCGCCAGTCGCGTGATAGCCATGAACTCATTGCCGAAATTTTCAATAATTTCGACCGCAGCGCCGAAAGCAAATTCATGACCAAGCTGGAAGAAAAAAATGCCGAAGCGGCCGAGCGCGTGCGCAAGCTGATGTTCACCTTTGAAGACCTCGCCAAAATCGATGGCCAAGGCATTCAGGCACTGCTGCGCACGGTAGATAAAGCCAAGCTACCCATCGCGCTGAAGGGCGCGTCGGATAAGATTAAGGATCTGTTCTTCTCCAACATGTCCGAGCGTGCCTCGAAGATTCTCAAAGAGGAGATGTCCTCGCTGGGGCCGGTGCGGATTAAGGATGTGGATGAAGCGCAGATGCATGTGGTCAGCGTTGCGAAAGATCTGCAGGCTAAAGGCGATATTGTCATTGCCAGCGACAACGCTGAAGAACAACTTATTTACTAATCAACACGGAATGCATGGTGCGTATCGAACCGCTTAATTTCAGAAGTTTTGATGGTGCTGCAGGCGGCAACGTGGTGGCGGCGCGCCGCCATAGCGCGTCCAGAAAAGAGGAAGCGCCGCCGGCACCTCCGCCGCCGCCCACTTTTTCCGAAGAAGAGCTGAAAGCCGCGGAAATGAAAGGCTACCAGCGCGGCTTTCTGGAAGGCTGCGATGATGGCAAACGGCAAGCCGAATCGGAGCAAGCCGAGATCAACCGTCAGCTGAGCGATACTACTCAGAAGCTGCTGACTACCCTTCGTCCGCTGATTGATGACTACAAAGCCATGACCGTGCAGCTGCACAGCGATCTGCCAAAAGTCGCGCTGGCGATTGCGCGTAAGGTGGCGGGGCCAGCGCTGGAGCATGGCGCTGAAGCGATTGTCAGCCAGGTAGCGCTGGCTTGCGTAGAGACCATGATCGGCGAACCGCGCCTACATATCACCGTGCACCCGGCGCTCGCAGCAACGCTGGAAAGCCGCTTAAATACTTTGGTCGCACAGCAGCAGATGTCGGTGCAGATCAGTGTCAGCGGTGATGACGCCATGGCACACAGCGATTGCCGTATTGCATGGAAACACGGCGCCATGGAACGCCATAGCGGCCAGCTCTGGCAGGAGATTGAACGGGTGGTGGAAAACATGGTAGCATCCGCCCCACGCCACACCGAAAAGCAATTACAACAGCTCGAAGCACAGCTATCAAAGGAGTAAGTTATGGCAGAGAATACAGCCCCCACCGCGAGTTTCGCCGATGCTACCGCAGCGGAAAATCTCAGCCTTGAAACAGTCTATGACATTCCCGTGCAAATCACGGTGGTGCTCGGCCGCACCAACATGCAGGTCAACCAACTGCTCAAGCTGGGACGCGGCGCAGTGATTGAGCTGGATAAGAAAGTCGGCGAGCCGATTGATATTTTTGTCAATAACAGGCTGGTAGCGCGCGGTGAGGTGGTGGTGGTGGAAGAGCGCATCGGCATCACCATGACAGAAATCATCAAAGCGGAGAAATCATGAGACTGCTGATTATCGGAGAGCTTTACGGCCAGCTGGGAACCGCAAGCAGCATTGCCAAATCACGCGGCGCCCGTGTGGCGCATGTGATGGATATTGAAACCGCCATGACCACGCTGCGCGAGGGTGGCGGTGCGGATCTGGTGATGATCGAGGTGCGCGAGGACATTGAAAAACTCGTCTCGCTGCTGATGCGCGAGCGCTTCAATCTGCCGGTGGTTGCCTGCGGGCTGGATACGGATAAAGATGCGGCGGTGAAAGCCATTAAATCTGGCGCAAAAGAATATATCCCGCTGCCGCCGGATGAAGAGCTGATTGCCGCCGTACTGGAAGCAATTACCGAGGACTCACAGTCGGTGATTTTTGCCTCCGCCGCCATGGCAAAAGTCATCGCGCTCGCCGATCAGATTGCCCCCAGCGATGCCAGTGTGCTTATCACCGGTGAATCTGGCACAGGCAAAGAGGTCATCGCCCGCTACATCCACCGCAAGAGCAAACGCGCCAAACATAATCTGATTACGGTGAACTGCGCCGCCATTCCGGAAAATCTGCTGGAGTCGGAATTATTTGGTCATGAAAAAGGAGCTTTCACTGGCGCAGTGGCGCGCCGTATCGGCAAATTCGAAGAGGCCGATGGCGGCACCATCCTGCTCGATGAAATCAGCGAAATGGATTTGCGGCTTCAAGCCAAACTACTGCGCGTGTTGCAGGAGCGCGAGGTGGACCGCATTGGTGGTAACAAGCCGGTGAAGGTCAATATCCGCGTGCTGGCCACCAGCAACCGCGACATGCAGGACACTGTTAAAAAAGGGCTGTTTCGCGAGGATCTTTATTTTCGCCTGAATGTGATTTCGCTCACCATGCCGAGTTTGAGGGATCGCAAAGACGACATCAAAATTCTGGCCGCGCACTTCATTGAAAAATACTCGAAAGCCAACGGCATTTCAAAACGCAAACTCTCTGATGCGGCGCTCGCCAAGCTCACTGGCTATCACTGGCCGGGCAATGTACGCGAGCTGGAAAACACCATGCATCGCACGGTGCTGCTGGCAACCGGCGCGACCATTGAACCAGATGCCATCTACCTTCAGGGCGCGCCGGAACCCCTGCCAGCCAGCCTCGCTACCAATACTGGCAGCAGCAAAGCTGGTGCACCAGCGCTGGTGGGGCGCACGCTCGATAGCGTTGAGCAGGAGCTGATTCTCGATACGCTGAATCATTGCCTCGGCAACCGTACCCATGCCGCCAATATTCTCGGTATTTCCATTCGCACGCTGCGCAACAAGCTGAAGCAATATAGCGAGCAAGGCGCAGCAGTGCCGCCACCACCCACCGGCACGGAATAAACCATGGCTGACACCGCCGCAGCGCCCGCCCCATTTAATTTTGGCACGCAGGCACGCGCGCTGATGAAGCGCCGTGACATTTTCTTTGCCATCGGCATCATGGCCATTCTGGTGGTGCTGATTCTGCCACTGCCGCCGCTGCTGCTTGATATTGCGCTGGCCTTTTCCATCACCGCATCAGTAGTCATTCTGATGACGGTGCTGATGGTGGAAAAACCGCTGGAACTCAGCTCATTTCCTACCATTCTGCTGATTGTAACCATGCTGCGCCTCGCGCTGAACATCGCCTCCACGCGCCTCATTCTCTCGGAAGGTCATACCGGCACCGATGCGGCAGGTCATGTGATCGAAGCGTTTGGCGGGTTCGTGATGGGTGGCTCGGTGGTTATCGGCGCGATTCTTTTTGGCATTCTCACCATCATTAACTTCGTGGTCATCACCAAAGGCTCCGGCCGCATCGCCGAGGTATCGGCGAGGTTCTCGCTCGATGCGATGCCGGGTAAGCAGATGGCGATTGATGCGGATTTATCAGCAGGATTAATTACCGAAGATATCGCCAAGGCGCGGCGCAAAGAGCTGGAAGATGAAAGCAACTTTTTCGGCTCCATGGACGGTGCAAGCAAATTCGTACGCGGCGATGCTATCGCGGGGCTGCTCATCACCTTCATCAACTTTATTGCCGGTATCATTATTGGTGTGGCGCAAAAAGGCATGTCGTTTGATGATGCGCTGCATACCTACACCATGCTCACCATTGGTGATGGTCTGGTATCGCAGATTCCAGCGCTGATTGTGTCCACTGCGGCCGGTATCCTCGTCACTAAATCCGGTGTGAAAGGCTCGGCGGAAAAGGCCGTGCTGGATCAACTTACAAAATACCCCACCGCACTTGCGATCACCAGCGGCTTTCTCGCGATTATGGCGCTGCTGCCGGGCATTCCTCCGCTGCCATTTCTGTTTCTTGCCGGTATCACCGGTTATTTGAGCTATCATCTGTTTAAAACCGCAAAAGTCGCGGTGGATCCAAGGACGGGCGAACCGCTACCCGCCGGCGCCGCCGCCGCGCCCAAGCTGCTGGAAGGCCCTGGGGGCGCGCAAGCACAGGCCGTAGGCGCAGATGGCAAACCGGTTCAGGAAGAACAGGCTTCGGACTTCCTGCAGATTGATTCGCTGCGTCTTGAGCTGGGCTACGGCCTGCTGCCACTGATTAATTATCAGAAAGGCCACCGCCTGACCGAGCAGATCAAGGCGCTGCGCCGGCAAATGGCACGCGAGCTGGGATTCGTTATTCCCGCCGTGCGTATTCAGGACAATATGCAGCTGCCGCCCAATACCTATGTGGTTAAAGTGAAAGAGATTGAAGCGGCGCGCGGTGATATTCGTCCGGAGATGCTGCTCGCAATGAACCCAAGCGGCGAAAAAATCACCCTGCCAGGCGAAGAAACGGTGGAGCCCACTTTTGGTCTGCCCGCCATGTGGATCGGCGAGGCTTACCGCGAAGAAGCGCTGTTCCGTAATTATACGGTGGTTGATCCGCCTACGGTGATTACCACCCATCTTACCGAAGTCATCAAAGATAATATGCCTGAGCTGCTATCGTATGCCGAGACGCAGAAACTGCTCGATGATCTTGGTAAAACCCAGCAGAAGCTGGTGGCGGAGACCATTCCCAGCCAGATCAGTGTTGGCGGTGTGCAGCGTGTGCTGCAGAATCTGCTGCGCGAGCAGGTCTCGGTGCGCGACCTTTCTACCATCATCGAAGCCATTGCTGAAGCATCGCGCGGTTCGCAGAGTATCGGCGTCATCACCGAGCATGTGCGCTCGCGCCTTGCGCGGCAGATCAGCCACAGCCACACCAGCGAAGCGGGCTATATTCCCATCATCGCCATGTCGCCCGGCTGGGAGCAGACCTTCATTGAATCGCTCACCGGCGGCAATGATGAAAAAATGCTTTCCATGCCACCGAGTCGTATTCAGGAATTTATTCAGGCTGTGCGCACCACCTTTGATAAAGTGGCGATGCAGGGCGAGCTCCCCGTGCTGCTCACCAGCCCGGTGATTCGCCCGTATGTGCGCTCGCTGGTGGAGCGCTTCCGACCGTCAACCGTCGTCATCTCGCAAAATGAAATTCACCCCAAAGCCCGGATTAAAACCCTTGGTCAGATTTAAGCCCTGTTGATACGCTCATGAGGATTCGCAGCTTCACCGCCACTGATATGCCCGCCGCCATGAAGATGGTGCGTGAGGCCATGGGCGAGGATGCGATTATTCTTTCCTCGCAGCAGGTGGGCGGAAAATCTATCAGCGTCACCGCGGCGATTGATGTGGATGATGAGCAGCCCACCACGCGCCCCTTTGAACGGATAACCAGCCGCGACAATGTGCCCGATAATCTCCGTTTTGCTGTGCAGGATGTTCTACGCTTTCACAATCTGCCGGAATTTTTTATCGCCAAGTTGCTGCAGAAGGGACAGGAAGGTGCATTTGCACGCGCCAATGCACTACTCAAGCAAAGCGGCAAAACCGGCGAGCAACACCTCAGCCGGCTGGCACTGGAGCAGCTCTTTGCCGCCTATTACCATTTTGATGCGCTCACCGATAGCTCGCTTGCCTCACGCCATATCATGCTGGTGGGCACGCCGGGCATCGGCAAAACATTAACAGCGGCTAAATTGGTAACGCGTCTGTCGCTGGCGCGCCAGCCGGTCGCCGTTATCACCACTGATACACAGCGCGCCGGCGGCATTGAACAGCTGCAGGCATTCACCGACATTCTCGGCATCGGGCTGAAGGTGGCCGCCACGCGCACGGAGCTTTGGAAAGAGCTGAAATCCATTCCCGACGGCAAGACGGTGATTATCGATAGTGCTGGCTGCAACCCCTACCATGATGAAGAATGGCAGAGGCTGCAATCTTTTGCGTCCATTGATTCAGTGGAGCCGGTGCTGGTGCTGCCGGCAGGCGGCGATAGTGCGGAGGCGATCGACAGCACCGAAATCTTCATGGGGCTGCCCATTCGGCGGTTGGTGCTCACCCGCACCGATACCACCCGCCGCTTCGGCGCGGCGCTGGCGGTGGCGGCGGCGCATGATCTTGCCTTTGCCCAGCTCAGCACCTCCTCCAGTCTGGCCGATTCGCTGTTTCCAGCCGATGAGGCGCGCCTCGCCCAGCTGATATTGCGTTATCAATCCTCAACCGCGTAAGGTAGTTCTATGAATGCACCAGCCAACCATATGATCGCGATCGCTTCCGGCAAGGGAGGTGTTGGCAAAACCTGGCTTTCTGTCACGCTGGCGCATCTGTGCGCGCGCGCGGGCAAGCGCGTTTTGCTGTTTGACGGGGATATTGGCCTTGCGAATGTTGATGTGCAGCTGGGGCTGACCCCCCCGCGTGATTTAAGCAGCGTGCTCTCCGGCAAGCATAGTTTCAATGACGCGATTACCCGTGTACCTGCGGGTGGGTTTGATGTGATTGCCGGGCGCTCCGGCTCCGCATCGCTTGCCAGCCTGCCCCATGAAAAGCTCGAGCGCATCGCAGCAGATCTTACCGCCGCGCAGCGCAATTATGATATGGTGTTTATCGATCTTGGTGCCGGCGTTGAGCAGAATGTGCAATATCTGGCTTCGCTTGCAGCGCGTTGTCTGGTGGTGGTCACGGATGAACCAACCTCACTCACTGATGGCTATGCTTTTATCAAAATCGCGCGCAGTGGTAAAAATCCACCGGATATTGGCGTGGTGATTAATCAGGCCGCGTCTCTGAAAGAAGGCGAAGCCACCTATCATGCGCTTAATAAAGCCTGCGTCAATTTTCTGAATGTTTCACCGCCGCTTTATGGAGTCATACGGCGCGACAACAAAGTGAAAGATGCAATTCGAAACCAGACGTCGCTCATCATCCGCGCGCCGCATTCCACCGCCGCCACCGATGCCGCCGCGCTTAGTGTTAAGTTGATGCAGCATGGCTGACGTACGCCTCATCACAATTCTCCCCGTTGCGCAGGTCTCTGGCACAACCGCCGCGCCGGATACGGGTGGTGGGCAGGCGCCTATCGCCATCAGTGCACCGGTAGGATCGCTGCTGTCGGGATTTATTATTAATCGGGATGCCTCGGGTAATCCCATCCTGCGCACCGCCAGCGCCGATATTGTTTTTTCCAGCCAGTTTTTTCTAAAAATCGGCAGCGAGGTGGTGCTGCGCGTGGAAAATCGCGGCGGCCAGAATCAGGCGCGTATTCTTAGCGTGAATGGCCAGCCGCCGGATGTGGCTGAAACCATCTCAGCCTTTGCCGGTGATCCTGAGGTGATTGTCGGGCAATCAGCGCCGCCATCTACGCGCAGCAGCACCGGTAGTGCCGCTGCTGCTGATGAGATTATCGCGCGTCCTCCATCCGCCAATGTGCTGACAGGCACGCTCCTGCCGGAGCGCAGCGGGCGCATCGCGCCTGCTCCTGTGACCATCACACTTGTGCTGCAATCACTGAGCGCTCCGCAATCACCAGCGACCAGTAGCGCCGCTGCAGTAAACCCGCCTGCTTTCACCTCACTTACCGCCCCTGCCCCCAGCTCGTCTTCGGCAATCCAGGAAACCACTTTCACACCTGCCACTGGTGCGCCGTCGCCACTACCGCCTGCCCCGCCATCAGCATCCGCCAATCCCTACGCCGCTTACGCGCGCGGGGTCTATAGCGCCGCGCCTTACAGCTCTTTTACAGCCCCCACCGCTTCGCCCGCTGAAGCGCCAGACACAGCGGCAACACCCTCCTCTTCCTTGCCCGCAAACCGCCCCCTGCCCGAAACCGGACAGCGCATCACCGCGACTGTTTCGCGTCTGGAAGGCAGCGGCGATACGGTGCTGCAAACCAGTTTTGGCGCCATTCGACTTGCCGCCAGTCAGTCGCTGCCGATTGGGGCACAAGCGGTGCTTGAAGTGCGTGCGCTGGAACGCACGCCGCAGATGGGCGCACTCAGCTGGGCAGATGAACCACTGCCCGATGCCGCGGATCTCGCGTCCGACTGGCCGACACTGAAACAGATCATTTCACTACTCATGCAATCGCGTGAGGCGGGCATGGGTGAATCTTCGCTGCCGCTGCTGCTTCGTGCATCAACGCAGCCACTTTCTGCCAATAGCCCGGTGCAGATTGCCGCAGGGATTTTATTTTTTGCTTCCGCGCTGCGCGGCGGTGATTTTCGCAGCTGGCTGGGCAAAGACAACACCAGCTGGCTGATGCGCGCTGGTCATCAAGCCCTGCTGGAACGCGCAGACGCCGAGTTTGCGGTGCTTGCGCGCCCCTATCAGGAAGCGCCGGTAAGTAGCTGGCAGATGCTCGCGTTTCCGTTCATGGCCGCAGGCGAGCTGCAGCAGGTGCGGCTTTTTACCAAGCGCGACCGCAAACAGCCCAAAGACGGCAAAAACCGCGACCATGGCGATACACGTTTTATCGTCGAGGTTGAGCTCAGCCAGCTTGGGGAAATGCAGCTGGATGGTTTTGTGCGCCATGGCGGCGAGGCGCTGGAATTTGATCTGCTGGTGCGTAGCCTGAAGCCGCTTGATGCGCTGATACAGAAGGATATTTTCATGATTTATCAGCGCATGGCAGAGGTCACCGGTTACCGCGGTTCGCTGCAGTTTCAGGCGGTGAAAGCCTTTGCGCTGCGGCCGCTGGAAGAGATGAATGCTGAGCATCTGCGCGATGTGATTGTCTAAGCGGAAAAAATTTTGTAAAACCTGAGCTATGACCTTATCTGCGACACCGTTTCAAGAAGCCAGCCGCGCGACGCTGGATCGGCTCTATCGCCTCGTCAGCGATGATTTGCGGCGTGTCGATCAGCTGATTTTGTCGCGTGTTGCAAATGATGTGCCGCTGATTGGCGAAATCGCGCGTCATATTGTCGCCTCGGGCGGCAAGCGTATCCGCCCGGCGCTGACGCTCATCTCGGCGCAGCTCTGCGGCTATCAGGGCAGCCAGCATATTGCACTCGCCACTGCCATTGAATTCATCCACACCGCCACGCTGCTGCATGATGATGTGGTGGATGAAAGCAAGCTTCGCCGCGGGCTGGCTACCGCTAACGAAATGTTCGGCAATAAGGCCAGCGTGCTGGTCGGAGATTTTCTACTGTCGCAGGCATTTCAGCTGATGGTATCGGATGGCTCGCTGCGCGTGCTGCAGATTCTTTCGGATGCTTCGGCGGTGATTGCCAAGGGCGAAGTCATGCAGCTGATGACGGCGGGCGAACCGCAAACCACGATTGATGACTATCTTAAAGTCATCCATGCTAAAACGGCGGAGCTGTTTGCCGCAGCCTGCGAGCTGGGAGCGATTGCGGGTGGCCAGATCGGCCATGACGACAAGCTGCGGCGCTTCGGCACCCATATCGGGCTTGCATTCCAGCTGGTGGATGATGTGCTGGATTATATCGCCGATGAGCAGACGCTCGGCAAAACCATCGGCGATGATTTCCGCGAGGGTAAAGTCACCTTGCCGCTGATTCTTGCCTATCAGCGTGGTGATGACAGCGAACGCGCCTTCTGGCAGCGCACGATTGGCGAGCACAGCCAGCAGCCTGATGATCTCAGCGAAGCCATCCGGCTGATGCAGCGTCACCATGCCATTGGCCAGAGCGTTGCCATGGCTGAGCATTACTGCGATCTGGCGCGGCAGGATCTCGCCTCGTTCGCGGATTCGCCGGCTCGCGCTGCCATGCTCGATATTGTCGATTTCTGCGCCCAGAGGATGTACTGAATGCAACGGATTTTTTCATGGATAGTAATAGCATCGTTGGCGCTCTCGGCCTGCGGCCCTGTCTACGAAACCACCTATCATTTTACCCCGCCGCCAACCCAGAGCGGGCGCATGTGCGCCAATAACTGTCTTCTTTCAAAGCAGAACTGTGAGCAGCAATGCCATATCCAGCAGCAGCAATGTGAGGAGATTGAGCGTCTGCGCGCCCAGAGTGATTATCAGAGCTACCTGAACCAGCAGCTGCGCGAAGGCCGCCCTGCTAAAAAAGATATCAGCCAGTTTTATCGCGGCGGCTATGCCTGCGCGGCCTCATCGTGCGATGAGTCATGCGATGCCACCCACCGCCTCTGCCACAGCAATTGCGGCGGTCAGGTCATCCCAACGACCACTTGCACTGCCTTTTGCGAGTGATGGTCGGAGTGAAAGGATTCGAACCTTCGGCCCCTACGTCCCGAACGTAGTGCTCTACCGGGCTGAGCTACACTCCGACATTGTCTATCAAGGGGCTTGGTTTATGCACGAAGCCATGCGCCAAGTCAATGCATCTCCACAATCTCATCCATCGAGACCTGGTTGCGGCCGGTATGTTTGGCGATAAACAGGCGCTTATCAGCGGTTTTATACAGCGTTTCGCTGTCGAGATTCTGGTCAAAACGCGCGGACGCAATGCCCACGGAAACCGTGCAGCCGACCATCGGATTTTGTTCATTTAAATGAAACATCTGCTTGGCGATGCTGGAGCGGATGCGTTCGCCGACCCAGAACGCGCCGTTTGCCGGAGTTTCCGGCAGGATGACGGCAAATTCTTCGCCGCCGATTCGCGCGCCGGTATCGGTTTCGCGCAGGCATGAGCTGATGATTTTTGCCACCCCGACCAGCACCTTATCGCCGGCCTGCTGGCCATAGTTGTTGTTAATATTACGGAAATGGTCAATATCGATCAGCAGAATCGAAAGATCATCCCGATTACGCTTGATACGGCGCAGCTCTTCCTCAAGACGGTCAAAAAAGACGCTGCGGCTGGAAAGGCCGGTCAGCTGATCGGTGCTTGCCATGCGGGCGATGTCTTCCTTCGCCTGCGTTTCGGCGGCAACACGTTCACTGATATCGCGCAGACTGCCGACAGAGCCAACAATATTGCCTGATTCGTCAAACCATGGGTAAGAAATATCCGCGACCCAGATTTTGCGGCCATCTTTGGTGCGCATCAGATAGTCGGCCTGCCATTTGCTGACTTCGCCGCGCTTTCGGTCTTCTTCAAATTTGCTGAACGAATCGATGGTTCTCAGCGCATTGCTCACCAGCCTTGTTTCCAGAATCAGTGAGCGGATGCTCAGTTTCTTCATCTCATCCTGCGAAAAGCCGAGCAGCCGCACCACCGATGGGCTGATGTAATCATATTGCATGGTATCATAGCGCAGGCGGTAAATCACATCATTGGAATATGAGGTCAGCAAAGTGATTTCGGCGCGCAGCTCATCCACCACCGCGCTGGTATAGCTTTCGGCATTGTCCGGCGCTTTACGTACATAGCCCTTGAGGGCGCTGGGTTGCTTTTTTTTCATGGCGAATGTCTGGGCGTGTTTCAGGTATCAGCCGCTAGTGCATCATAGTCGGTTTTGCAGCGAAATATATTAAAAAATATTTCATACTGGGTCGCCGCTGCCCCAGCACAACTCGTTCATGCCGCCATGCTCTTCTCAACGAATGACTGCAGCCGGCGGGTGAACGACGCGGGATCGCTGATGGTTTCGCCTTCCATGATGCGCGCCTGATCCAGCAGCAGCCACACAACATCATCAATCGATTCGCGCGCGGCCATGCCCCTGATAATCGGGTGCGAAGGGTTGATCTCCAGAATCTTTGGTGCGGCGGCCTGAAGCTGGCGCTGCTCCAACAGGAATCGCTCAAGGCGGATATCCATTGCCCCTTCCTCCACCGCCAGGCACACCGCGCTCGATGCGAGCTTGTCCGATGGGCGAACATCCTTCACCGCCTCGCCAAGAATGGCTTTGATGCGTGCGCAGAGCGCCTCGGTATCGGCGGGCGCGGCGGGTGGGCTGTCTGTTTCTTTCGGCGGATTCACCAGCGGAAACGGCTCAAGCTTGATGTCGGCGCGGGTGACTGATTTCAGCGGCTTATTCTTATAGCTGCTGATCACGTTCACCCAGAAATCATCGACATGGTCACACAGAAGCAGCACCTCAATGCCGCGCGCGGTAAAGCCTTCAATCTGCGGGCTGGCACGCAGGCTGGCAAGATTTTCACCGGTCAGATAATAGATATCTTCCTGGCCGGGTTTCATGCGTGCTATGTAATCATCAAGCGAGGTGGTTTCACCCGCGGTCTGATCGCTCGAATAAAAGCGCGACACCTCAAGAATCTGCTCGCGTGGGCTGGTTGCTTCACACAACCCTTCTTTCAGCACTGAGCCAAACAGGTTCCAGAATGTCATGTAGGCATTCAGATCGCTGTCTACTTTTTTGCGCAGCTCAGACAGCACGCGGGATACCAGCGAATCACGAATCTTACCAAGCACGGTGCTGTGCTGCAGCGTCTCGCGGCTGATATTCAGCGGCAGATCCTGCGAGTCAACAATCCCGCGTAGAAAACGAAGATAGCCGGGCACCAGCTCCACATTATCTTCCGTGATGAACACGCGGCGCACATAGAGTTTCAAGCGGCGTTTTCTGTCGGGATGGAACAGGTCAAACGGCTTGATAGCGGGAATAAACAGCAGGCTGGTATATTCCAGCTTACCCTCCACCTTGTTATGCAGTGTGAGCCATGGGTCTTCCGGCGAGTGGGCGACATGATGATAAAACTCGCGATATTGCTCCGGCGTGATGTCACTTTTCTGACGCATCCACAATGCACCGGCGCTATTGACCTGCTGGCGCTGCTGATCCGCGTCTTCCAGCCAGATCGGGAAGGCAATATGGTCGGAATAGGTCGTCAGAATGTGGCGCAGCCGGTAGCTGTCGAGATAGTCATCCTCAGTTTCTTTGACAAAGAGCGTAATCTCGGTGCCGCGTGTATTTTTTTCTGCTGGCGCGATGGAAAATTCGCCCTCCCCTGCCGATTCCCATGCATAGGCCGTGTCGCTACCGGCGCGGCGCGATACCACGCGCACACGATCCGCCACCATGAACGAGGCATAAAACCCAACACCAAACTGACCAATCAGCGGGCTGTCTTTCTGGCTTTCGCCGGAAAGCTGGCTTAAAAACTCCTGCGTGCCGGATTTTGCAATGGTGCCAAGGTTGGCGATCAGCTCCTCGCGGCTCATGCCGATGCCATTATCCGCCACAGTGATGGTTCTGGCCGCTTTATCCACCCGTACATCAATAAAAAACTCAGGATTATCAGCCACCAGCTCAGGCGCGGTGATGGCGAGATGACGCAGCTTGTCACACGCATCGGAACTGTTTGACACCAATTCGCGCAGGAAAATTCCCTTATTGGTGTAAAGGGAATGGATCATCAGTTTCAGCACTTTGCTGATTTCTGCATTAAATTTAAGTAATTCTTGATGATTTTCAGTCATATCTGTCTTTAAATGGGTTATGATGTGCGTAGGGAATATGGTAACCGCCCACAAGGAGTTCAAGGAGTCATGCGAACTGTAGCACGTGGTTTTCTTTGCCGCGCTTCATTCTTCATCACGCTTGCCGCACTACCGGTAATGGCAGCGGCGCAGCCTGCTGAGGCGCCGGCAGCAAGCCCGCCAGCAGCCAGCTTGGAAACATCTGGCAATACTCAGGCGCTGCTCAGCGAAGCGGTTTACCGCGTGAATCTCGGCCGCGCGGACGATGTCAAACTGCTCATCACGCAGGGCGTCTCACCGGACAGCAAGGATGATAAGGGCGTGCCGCTTCTAAGCCTTGCGGCGGCGCGTGCTGACAAGGAGGGCATCAACGTAGTCAAAGCCCTGCTTGAAGCAGGCGCGGATATCAACGCTAAGGACAAGGAAAACCAGAGCGCCCTGTTTTATGCGGCGCGCAAGGGCAACCGCGAGGTGGTGACGCTGCTGCTGGAAAATAAAATCAATTACTACTCGGTAGATTATACAGGCAACATCGCCCGCACCATCGCGTTTCGTGAAGGGCACACCGATATTGTGAAACTCATGGATGATTTTGTGAAGGCAGAAACTGATAAAATCACCGAGCAATACAAGGCGCTGAGCAAAGCACTGGAGGAACAATATAAAGCGCAGGAAGAGCAGCAGAAAAACGCCGCCAATAAAGCCGCCGCCGATGCGCTGGAAGAAAGCCGCCAGACCGCTGAGCTGATTGAAAAGCAAAAACTTGAGCAGCAGCAGCAATGGCAGCAGCTTAAGGAGGCGCAGGAAAAAGAAGCGGCGGAAAGAGAAGGCAAATGGGCATCTGAGGAGTTCAAGCAGGCGCAGTTTAACCTCGCTTTCAACACCTGTGCGTTTCAATACTGGTCTTACTGCCGCGATGCGGGGCAAACCACAGAGCTTGCGCCGGAGGCACTAAGCAGCGCGATTGCCTCACATGAGGCGCAGATACTGGCGCAGCGCGAACTTCTGGAAAACACCTTTGAAACCGGGCGTAAATACACCGATAACATCATAAGCAAAGCGCAGCGCTCCGTGTTCAATCAGCTAGACAGCATGCCTTCAAATACCTACCGTTTTCAGCAAGGTGTCTGCCGCATGAATGACATGGTTGAGCGCTGCAACGAGATTGCGCGCTTCCCCGGCACCCTGACCACACAGGGCAAAGCGGCACCAAAAAGCGCAACGCGCCGTGTCTATCAGCGGCACTATTCGCGGTGAGCAGGCGCTTGCTTCTGCAAGCTCTGATAATCAATTTTACCGTTCCCAAGCCGCGGCACTGTCTCCAGCACCATCACCTGCCTTGGCAAGAAAATCTCTGCCACACCCATTTCGCGTGCTTTGGCAATCAGCATCTCGCGGGTGAGTGCTATGGCTTCGGTAAACAGCACCACCTGCTCGCCCTTGCGCGGATCGGGGATCGCAATGGCGGCGTGGGTTTCTTCTTTATAGATATGCAGCGCCAGCTCCTCGACCGCCAGCAGCGACACCATCTCACCACCAATTTTAGCAAAGCGTTTAGCGCGGCCGAGGATGGTGATAAAGCCCTCCGCATCAATCTCCACAATATCGCCGGTGTCATACCATTCACCCTGCGGCTGAATGACGCCCGGCTGGTCGGCCTTTAAATAGCCGAGCATGACATTGACACCCTTCACATAAAGCCGCCCGCCGCGTTCCAGCCCTTCCACCGGCTCAAGCTTGCTGGTGATGCCGGGCAGCAATTTGCCCACCGTGCCCGGCTTATGTTCAAGAAAACTATTCACCGAAAGCACTGGGCTGGTCTCAGTCACGCCATAGCCCTGAAGAATGGAAACGCCGAACTTATCCTGCCACAGGCGGCGGGTCGGCTCCCTCAGCTTTTCTGCACCCGCCACACAGAGGCGAACACTGTGGAAATCATAAGGGTGAGCATAGCGCGCGTAGCCGTTAAAGAAAGTATCCGTGCCAACAAAAATGGTGGAATCGGTATCATAGACCAGTTCCGGCACCACACGGTAGTGCAGCGGGCTGGGATATAGAAACACATAAATCCCGCGCACCAGCGGTAGAATCATCCCCACGGTCAGGCCAAAAGAGTGAAAAATGGGCAGGGCATTAAACACCTTGTCCGAGGGCATCAGGTCAAGCCTTGAACACGCCTGATAGATATTCGCAAGCACGTTCATGTGCGACAGCGCCACGCCCTTGGGTGTTCCCTCCGAGCCAGAGGTGTAAAGCACCACCGCCACATCGCCCGGCTTTGCTTTCGTGATGGCATCCGCAAGGTGCTTGCGTGGGCTAAATGCTTTCACGAGCGCCGAAAGCTTATCGCCCAGCGATACCAGTGGCCGGATATCTTCGAGATAGATCACATGATGGTCTTTTTCCAGCGCGCGTGCGACATCCTGAAGCTCTGCTTTTTCAATAAACTGCCGCGAGGTCAGGATGGTTTTCACACAGGCAATCCGGCAAGCATGCAGAATATTCGCCTCACCTGCTGAGAAATTGAGCATGCAAGGCACTTTGCTCATGGCATGCAGCGCGGTAAACACCACCACACCACCCAGTGCATTCGGCAGCAACACCCCGACATTCGTTTGGTTTGCCAGACGCGGCGCCAGCTTTTCGCGCAGAATAAAGCAGCGCGTAAAAAGCTGGCGATAATTCATGTCTGAACGGGTGATATCGCTGGCGATGGTATGTTTTCCTCCGTGCCACTCAGCCGCTTCAAGAATCGCATCGAGCACCGGCCGCTCATAGTCGCTGGCGGCAAACACGCTCTCGGTCATCACCTCATAGATGGAGGTTTCCGGCGCCACATGACGCGGCGGTAGAATCGTCATACGCGTTTTTGGAAAGCTTCGCTGGCGCACATGTTTGCCAACTTTGGACAAGGAGGAATATTCAAGGCCGGAAAAAATCACCGGCAGCACCGTCGCATCGGTTTTATCAATCAGCAGGCGCGTGCCATCATACATCTTCATCAGCCCGCCGGTGGTGGTGATGCGGCCTTCGGGAAAAATCACCACCTTGCCGCCCTCGCGCAGGTCGGTGATCAGCGATTTCATCGTCATCGGCTTAGTGGGGTCAAGCTTGTAAAGCTTCACGATTTTTTCAATCCAGCGGAAATACCATTTTTCCGCCTGAAAGACATTCATCGCAAAGGCAGGTTTTTGTGGCAGCAGTACCGCCAGAAAAAATGGATCCCAGAACGATTGATGGTTGGCGATGATAATCACCCGATCGCCAGCGGCATGAAAATGTTCAAGCCCGCGAACATCCACGCGGAAGAGCAGCTTCAGAATGGCCGTCAGTACCGGCCTAAGAAACCATTTTTCGAGCATACCACACCACTCCCAGATTTAAGGTTGCCACCATAACAAAAAGATCGGTAATCGACAATCCCGCCCACAACATCACGGCAGAAACCAACGCGGCCAGTGTCATGAACACGGCGTCGGAAAGATTGCTGGCGGCAATCATGCGCGAGCGATATTCCGGCTGGCAGCGCGATTGCAGCAGCGCATAAAGCGGCACAATATAAATCCCGCCCGATACCGCCACCATCAACATGCATAGCAGCATCGGCCACAGCGCCGGAACCTGAATGAAATCGACAACATCCAGCAGGCCTTCATGCGTTGGGGTGGGAATGCTCAGCACCATCAGGTAGGTAAAGAGCGCGGTGCCAAATGCAGAAAGCGGCGTGAGCTTGGATGAAATCTGCCCCTTAAGCAGCGTGTCACACAGCAGCGAGCCAATGGCAATACCCAGCGAAAATACGCTCAGAAACAAAATATAGACCTCGTTATTCGCCTTCACGACGCCATGCGCAAAATTGGCAAACTGCGCCATGTACACCGAGCTGAACAGCGCAAACCATGAGAGCGCCAGAATGTTGTGAAATGCCGGACGATCCGCCCAGGCCTGCGCCACCATGGCGCAGCCACCGCGCCACAGGTTCCAGTGCATCGGCGCTTCGGGGTGGGCGGCGGTGGTTTTCGGAATAAACAGGCTGGCCACCAGCCCGACCACCGCAATCACCAGCAGGCTGGTGCCAATCAGGTTGTCTGGCATTTCAATCAGCAGCCCGCCCGCCACCAGCCCAAGCAACACGGCCAGATAGCTGCCGCCAGCGACAAAACCATTGCCAGCAAGCAGCTCACTTTCGCGCAGATGCTCTGGCAGAATACTGAATTTAATCGGGCTGTAAAAAGTGGTGTGCGTGCCGCTGAAAAAAAGCAGCAGCATCAGGAGCGGAATGTTCTGCGTGGCAAAGCCATAGAGCGCCCCGATCATGATCAGCAGTTCGGCAATTTTGGTGCACACCACCAGAAATGATTTTTCAAACTTATCCGCCAGCGCGCCAGCCAGCGGTGCGAACAGAATCATCGGCGCCACCAGTAGCGCTGAACAGATGGTCACCAGAATTTCTGGCCTCGCAGGTAGCGTGATGCCTTTGCTGGCAGAATAGGCGATCATCACCACGAGGCCGGAGCGCAGCATATTATCATTAAACGCGCCAAGAAATGTTGCCAGAAACACCGGTAGAAAGCGGCGATGCAGGAACAGGCTGTATTTGAGATTCTGAAGTTCCACCGCGCTACCCAACCCAGATGATGAGCCAGACCATGCCGGTGCCGCACAGGCTGAGAAAGACTGCGGCGCTACCCATATCCTTCGCTTTTTTAGAAAGCTCGTGCTGCTCGGTAGAGATACGATCCACGGTGCGCTCAATTGCCGTATTCAGAAGTTCCACCACCAGCACCAGCCACAGGCATGCGATGAGCAGCGCGCGTTCTGCTGGCGTCTCCCCCACCCAGAAAGCCAGCGGCGCCAGAGCGGCTGCAAGCAGCAATTCCAGACGAAAGGCTGGCTCCTTCAGCCCATAGCGCAGGCCGGCAAGCGAATAGCCAAGCGCACGACGCGCGCGGCCAGCTTCTTCAGACAGCTTCCTGATGTTCATAGCTGCTGGGGGGAATGTGAAACAGTTCGGTGACCGGCAGGCTGCCTTCATAACCCTGCACCATCAGGCGGCGGGTTGTCGGATCGGCGAGCACACACAGGCGGGTATTGGCATTAATCACGGGTGCATGCAGCCAGCCAAAACCAGTTTGCGCCAGCTCATGCCCGCCAATGCTGGCGGCATGACGATAGCGACCGGCGCTATCAATTTCTCTTGGACGCCAGCCTTTGCCTTCCTTGGCGAGGCTGGTTGTAAAATGGTTAGTGGCATGAAGGGCATAATCCGCAGACATTTCGATCACTTCGGCGCGGGTTTCGAGCCGTTCAATCACGCAGGCTTCGCCGGCTTTCAGGCCGCCCAGCACAAACGTGGCGGGCACAGCAAGCGGTGTTTCGATCAGCATCGCTTTAGCAGCCTGATAATGTTCGGCACGTTCAAACACCTGCCGCAGCAGATGAGCAGCTGGCAGCGCAAGCTGGCGGCTCGCCATGCGGCGATTGGTCAGCCAGTCCAGTAGCTGACCACGCTTGTGGCGGCGCATGGGCGCCTGATTAATGCTGGCGGCAAAACGCGCGGGCGCCATGGCGGTGAACACACCAGAAACACCCGGCCAGGTGATGTTGTAGAAATCCCCCGCCTTACCTTCCTGATGCGCAATGACAATATGCCTGCCCAGCGCAGGAAATGGCCAATCGAGAACGCGCAGCAAACTCAGCGTGCCACCCGTTTTCCAGATACCGCTGGTGCAGCCCCACTCAAAGCTCACATTGAGCGCATGCACACCGCGGCAGCTCAGCATGTCGGCCATGGCGTCAATTTCCGGCAGGTAAGGATTGTGCGAGCGCTCCAGCCAGCGGCGGGAGATGCGGTCGGCCAGCGGCATCAGTGCGGCGCTGGCAAGGTAGGACGGCAAACCATAGGTGCGGCGCGCGGCCATCACCAGCTCTTCCGCTTTATCGGGAAACATGCGCAGCAGATCCATCGGCGTTTTGCCGCGCAGATCCACAAAAGGTACAGCTTGCTTGAGCATTTCAGTGGTTGAGGTTGATTGAAAGTCAGACTATACTCTCTGCTTTCCTTTCATAACACAAATAAATTTACAGCGCATGGCTACAAAAAAACATACCGCAAAAAAACCCACCCGCGAAGAAGCCGAAGAGGCCGTGCGCACCCTGATTCGTTGGGCGGGGGATGATCCGGCGCGTGAAGGCCTGCTCGACACCCCGGGGCGCGTCGTGAAATCCTACCGCGAGTTGTTTGCCGGCTATGATCAGAAAGCGGAAGAAATTCTAAGCCGCACCTTTAAAGAGGTTGAAGGCTACGATGAAATGATCATGCTGCGCGACATTCAGTTTAACTCCCACTGCGAGCACCACATGGTGCCCTTCACCGGCGTGGTGCACATTGCTTACATTCCCACCAATAAGGTTGTCGGCCTGAGCAAACTTGCGCGGCTGGTGGATCTCTACGCCAAGCGGCTTCAGATTCAGGAGAAGTTCACGGCGCAGATTGCCAACACGCTGGATGAGGTGCTGAAGCCGCGCGGTGTGGCGGTGGTGGTGCAGGCCACCCATATGTGCATGACCATGCGCGGCGTGCAAAAACCTGACGGCGTGATGCAGACCAGCCAGCTCACTGGCCTGTTCCGCAGCGATCCGCGCACGCGGCAGGAATTTTTCAGCATGTTGAAAATGGCCGCCTGAGGATGAGCGCGAAGCGATGAGCGATGAGCGTGACATCCACCGCACCATTCATCTGCTGGAAAAGCTGGTAGCGTTCAACAGCACCAGCCACCTATCTAATCTACCCATTCTCGATTTCATCGAACATACGCTTGCGCCGCACAGCATCACCTGCACACGCATCAGCTCCCCCTGCGGCAAAAAAGCGAATCTTTTTGCGCGCATTGGGGGCGAAGCGCCGGGCGGCATGGTGCTTTCCGGCCATACGGATGTCGTGCCAGCCCTAGGGCAAGCATGGGACACGGATCCGTTTTCTCTCACCGAAAAAAACGGCAGACTCTACGGGCGCGGCACGTGCGATATGAAAGGTTTTCTTGCATGCATCATGACGCTGGCGCCCATCTGGGCGCAGCAGGCGCGTAGCAAGCCGATCTATCTCGCCTTTTCTTATGATGAGGAAATAGGCTGTCTTGGTGTGCCATCGATGGCGGCAAGGCTTGCCGAATTCAAACCAGCTTACGTGCTGATCGGCGAGCCGACGATGATGCAGGTGGTCACCGCGCACAAAGGTGTGTTTTCATTTGAAACGATGGTGCATGGGCTGGAGGCGCATTCCAGCCAGCCGCATCTGGGGGTGAACGCTGTGCATTTTGCTGCGCGGTTGGTTAGTTTTCTGGTGGCGCTGGGCGCCGAGATTAAACAATCCGGCCTTCGTGATGAGCGCTTTACGCCGCCGCATTCCACCCTTCACGTCGGCGTGATGGAAGGTGGCACCGCGCGCAACATCATCCCCAAATCATGCTATATCCACTGGGAAATCCGCCCCCTGCCCGGCGAAGATCATCAGGCCATCATTGCGCGCATTGAAACCTACTGCCGCGAGCTGGAAGCCGAGATGCAGGCTGTTCATCATGAGGCACGCATCGAATCGAGGCCAATGTCGCGCATGCTCGGCGTCACCCTGCCCGCCCACGCCACACACCACGCCGCGGCGGTCAAGCATGCGGCGGGCACCAATCAGGAACTTGCCGTGTCGTTTGGCACGGAAGCGGGTGTGTTTAATCACAGCGGCATTCCTTCCATCATCTGCGGCCCCGGCAGCATCGATCAGGCGCACAAACCCAACGAGTTTGTGGACATCAGCCAGCTGGAATTGTGTCTGGCGTTTTTAAAGCGGCTGATGGATAATAACCACTAGCCACCAGCACTAGTCACTAGCACTCCCTCATGTACTCTAAAACCACCAACCACATCAAAATCACCGTTATTCCCATGTATCTGGCGGAGCAGTCAAACCCCGCCGAGTTTCACTATGTCTGGGCGTATACGATCCAGATTGAAAATCTGGGGCAGGATAAGGTTCAGCTTTTAAACCGCCACTGGCGCATCACCGATGGCCACGGCGCGCTGCAGGAGGTGCGCGGCCCGGGTGTAGTGGGCGAGCAGCCGCTGCTGGAGCCGGGCGATCATTTCCAATATACCAGCGGCGTGGCGCTGAAAACCAACTCCGGCATCATGACCGGCACCTACGAGATGATCAATGACCAAGACCAGATCTTTCTTGTTGAAATCCCTGCTTTTTCGCTCGACAGCCCGGAACAGGTGAGGCGACCAAATTGACAGCCGCTTTGGCAGCTTTGCTGCCTTAGGCGCCTGTCATCCCGGAATTTGCGCTAGCAAATATCCGGGATCTCATGCCTCCTCGAATCCCCCCCCCTCACCCCCACCCCGGCGGACAGCGGGAGACTTAAATTGTCACTAACTTGTCATATGATTTTTAGAAATAATTAGGTATTATAAAGACAAATTACAGGGATTTATGGCAGGCGAAGATCTCATAGGTAAAGGCATTATCCCGCCGTCATCCGGCGGTGGAGGTAGTGGATCTGCACAGGCCAAGGATATTCCGCATGCCGCCGGTGTTAAAGGCGCAGTTCTGGCAACAAAACTTTTTGGCGTCCCAGACCTACAAAAATTTGGTGAAGTTGGCATCCAGCAATCTTTTGGGGGTGATACGCAAGGTATATCGAATAAAATGTTAAATGAAGCCGCCGCCAGCCTGAGCATGAAAGGCGGATTTCTTGCCAAAGTATTCGATGAACTAAAAAGCCTCGGCATGCAGATCATTGACCATACTGGCGGCATTCAGCAGTTGGCTTGGACAGAAGTCCCGATTGAAGCGCTCGGCCAGATTCTTCCGCCTAACACTCCGGGCAGCGGTGTGGCAGCCGGCGAAGGCTTCAGCATGAACGCCTGATGGCATTAACCCTTTCTCCTTTGCACTTTTTTTCGTCATGGCCTGAATTTCGCAGAAATTCTAAGGCCATCCAGCATCACTTTTGACTGGATCACCCTAGGATTTGCAAGCAAATCCGGGTGATGACGATACTTCACAGGGCGCCAGGAACATTAACCCTTTCTCCTTTGCGCTTTTTTTTGAAATAGGTTAGTTGTTGTCATCCCGGCGAAGGCCGGGATCCAGTTTCTTTTAATCAAGACGAAAAATGTCTGCTGACATTTTTCTTTTCTGGATCCCGTGCTCGTCGGTCTACTGACCTCCTCCACGGGACGACACCATGACCACCATCTTCATCCCCAAAGAACAGTCTCAAGGTGAAAAGCGTGTTGCCGCCACGCCGGACAGTGTGAAGCGATTGGTGTCGCTCGGAGCGCGCGTGCTGGTGGAAAGCGGCGCGGGGCTTGGTTCGCAGGTTGCCGATAGCGACTATGAAAAAGCTGGCGCGGCCATCAGCAGCGATCTTTCTGCCGTCGATATTTTTCTGTGCGTGCGTGCGCCGTCAGCGGGCAAAATCTCAGCGATGAAGCCCTCATCGGCGCTCATCGGCATGCTTGATCCCTACAGCAATCAGGCAGCATTGGGGCTTTATAACCAGCATCAAATCTCTGCCTTTTCAATGGAGCTGCTGCCGCGCATTTCCCGCGCGCAGGCGATGGATGTACTCTCCTCACAAAGCAACCTTGCCGGTTATCGCGCGGTGATTGAGGCCAGCTACCTGCTTGGCAAAGCCACCCCGATGATGATGACCGCCGCAGGCACTGTCGCCGCCGCCAAAGTGCTGGTGCTTGGCGCGGGTGTGGCCGGGCTTCAGGCGATTGCGACTGCAAAGCGCATGGGGGCGATTGTTTCAGCGTTTGATGTGCGCCCGGCGGTGAAAGAGCAGGTCGAAAGCCTTGGCGCAAAATTCATTGAAGTGCCCGCCGAAGGCGCGGAAACTTCTGGCGGCTATGCCAAAGAAATGAGCGAGGAATACAAACAGAAACAATCAAAACTCATTGCCGATACAATCGCGAAGCAGGACATCGTCATCACCACCGCGCTCATTCCCGGCAAGCCCGCACCCAAACTCATCACGGCGGCAATGGCGGAAAGCATGAAGCCGGGCAGCGTGATCGTTGATCTTGCGGCGGAGCGCGGCGGCAACTGCGAGCTGACGAGGCCGGATGAGACCATCACCCACCACGGCGTGACCATTCTTGGCGCCACCGACCTTCCCTCGCGTGTGGCGGCTGATGCCAGCCAGCTTTACGCCAGAAATCTTTACAACTTCATCGCCGCCCTGATGCTCGGCAAAGATGGCCTGAGCATTAAATGGGAGGATGAACTCATCCAAGGCACACTTCTGACAAAAGATGGCACACTCGTGCATCCATCTTTTGCGAAACCGTAATGATAACGGGAGCAAAACATGTTCGATAATTCCATTGGTGACAAAGCCAACGCCATTGCCCAGCAGGCGACCGAGCTTGCCGAAGAGGTCAATGCCCTGCAGCTTCAGCTGCAGCAGAGCGGGGGGGTGGATCCGTTTGTATTTGCGCTCACGGTGTTTGTGCTGGCATGCTTTGTTGGCTATTATGTGGTGTGGAAAGTCACGCCGGCGCTGCACACGCCGCTGATGGCGGTCACGAATGCTATTTCCGGCATCATCATCGTCGGCGCCATGATTGCGCTGGGGCCTGAAGGTCAGGGCTTCTCACATCTGGCCGGGTTTATTGCCGTGGTGATTGCCAGCATCAATATCTTTGGCGGCTTTGTCGTCACCCAGCGCATGCTGGCGATGTTTCAGAAGAAGGAAAATAAAAAATGACCAACACCACCGCCCTTCTTTATCTCGTGGCATCGGTGCTATTCATCCTGGCGCTGAAAGGCCTCTCCTCGCCGGAATCTGCGCGGCGCGGCAACATGTATGGCATGGTCGGCATGGCGATTGCCATCATCACCACCCTCACCCTGCCCTCCATCAGCAATTATTTTCTGATCATCCTCGGCATTGCCATCGGCGGCAGCATTGGCTGGTTTATCGCTAAACGCATTGAAATGACGGCGATGCCGCAGCTGGTGGCGGCGTTTCACTCGCTGGTGGGTTTGGCGGCCGTGCTGGTGGCGGCAGGCGCGCTGTGGTCACCGGAATCTTACGGCATCGGCAATAGCGGCAGCCTGCATTTTGGTAGCTTGCTGGAAATGAGTCTGGGCGCGGCCATTGGCGCGATTACTTTTTCTGGCTCGGTGGTAGCGTTTGCCAAGCTGCAGGGCATCATGAGCGGCAAACCGCTGCGCTTTGGCGGCCAGCATGCGCTCAACGCCATGCTTGGCGCGGCGCTGGTGCTGCTGATTGTTCTCTTCTGCGCCAGCGAGAGCAAAACATTGTTTGTGGCGCTGGTGCTGCTTTCCTTTGCCATCGGCGTGCTGATTATTGTGCCCATCGGCGGAGCGGATATGCCGGTGGTGGTATCCATGCTCAACTCTTATTCCGGCTGGGCGGCATCCGGTATCGGCTTTACGCTGGGCAACACCATGCTGATCATCACAGGCGCGCTGGTGGGCGCGTCGGGCGCGATTCTTTCTTACATTATGTGTAAGGCGATGAACCGTTCGATCATCAATGTGATTTTCGGTGGCTTTGGCGATACTGGCGCAAGCGCAAGCGGCGCACAGAAAGACGAGCGCCCGGTGAAGGCCGGCAGCGCCGAGGACGCGGCCTATCTTATGAAAAACGCCTCCTCGGTGATCATCGTGCCCGGCTATGGCATGGCGGTGGCGCAAGCGCAGCATGCGCTGCGTGAGATGGTTTCCGAGCTGGAAAAAGAAGGGGTGCGCGTGCGCTATGCCATTCATCCGGTTGCTGGCCGTATGCCAGGTCATATGAACGTGCTGCTGGCCGAGGCAAATGTGCCTTATGACAGCGTGTTTGAGCTGGAGGATATCAATAGCGATTTTTCCACCACCGATGTTGCCTTCGTGATCGGCGCGAATGATGTCACCAACCCGGCAGCGAAAACCAACCCTGAAAGCCCGATCTACGGCATGCCGATTCTCGATGTCGGGCTGGCAAAGACGGTGATTTTCATCAAGCGCTCCATGGCCGCGGGCTATGCCGGGATTGAGAATGAGCTGTTCTATCAGGACAATACGATGATGCTCTTTGGCGATGCCAAAAAAGTCACGGAAGAGCTGGTCAAGGCACTGAAGTAACGTCATCCCGTGGAGTGACGCAGCAGCGTCACGAGCACGGGATCCAGAATAGCCAAAAGTCAGTAGACTTTTGGCGTCTAAAGAAAGACTGGATCCCCGCTTTCGCGGGGATGACAGCCATGGTCAAGGCACTGAAGCACTAATGCCTTGCGATCACGTGGTTTTTTTCGTATGATACCCATCCATTTCGAAGGAAAAATCCATGCCTAAAAACAGCCCTGCCGAAACGTCAGCTGCGCTTGAAAATGTGTCGTTTGAAGAAGCGCTGAAAGAGCTGGAAGCCATTGTTCGGAAGCTCGAAGGCGGCAATGCCGACCTCGAATCATCGATTCAAGACTACCTGCGCGGCACGGAGCTCAAAAACTACTGCGACCAGAAACTGAAAGAAGCACGTATGAAAGTAGAAGCGATTATGAAAACTCAGGATGGTGGCCTCGCCACCAAGCCGCTGGATGCAGCATAGCCCTATGGTCATCAAACTCCCCGAGAACTTAGGCGACGCAATTAAAGACGTATCCGACGATTTAGAAGCACGCATGGGACAGCTCCTGCGCGCACCCGAAGCCTACTCCGCCACCGTGATCTCCATGACACCGAAAGTCGCTGCCAGCGCGCCGGATGAGCGTGTTCGCGGTGAAGAGGCGGTGCTGGAAGCCATGCGCTACTCCGCGCTTTCTGGCGGCAAGCGCCTGCGCCCCTTCCTCACTGTCTGCTCGGCTGGTCTGTTTGGCGTCAGCCGCGAATCCGCCGTTGAGGCCGCGTGCGCCATTGAGTTCATCCACACCTATTCGCTGATTCATGATGACCTTCCCAGCATGGATAATGACGATCTTCGCCGCGGCAAACCCACCTGCCACAAGGCGTTTGGTGAGGCAGCTGCCATTCTCGCTGGCGATGGGCTGCAGGCCTATGCGTTCCAGATTCTGGCAAGCACCAAAACCCACCCTGATCCGAATGTGCGCTGTGAATTAATTGCGGCGCTGGCACAGGCTTCTGGCTGCTGGGGCATGGTTGGCGGCCAGATGATGGATATGGAAGCTGAGCATAAGCAGCTCGCAGTGGATGAGATTATCCGCCTGCAACGCCTGAAAACCGGCGAGCTTTTTGCGGTATCGTGCGAGGCGGGGGCGATTCTTGGCAAAGCACCGCACATGATGCGCAACCTGCTGCGCGCCTACGCGCATGATATGGGTCTTGCGTTCCAGATTACCGATGATCTGCTGGATGCGGAGGGCACACGCACCAAGGTTGGCAAAACGGTACGCAAGGATAAAGCCTCGGGTAAAGCCACACTGGTTTCAAGCATGGGGATTGAGCGCGCGCGCGACCACGCGCAGACGCTGATTCAGCAAGCCATCTCGCACCTTTCGGTGTTTGATAAAAAAGCGGACAATCTTCGTAACCTTGCGCGGTTTGTGATTGAGCGCAAGGCTTGAGAAAGGCATGAGTGATTAGGCATTGGGGATTAGAGAAAAACTTTTCCCAGTACTTCTTCTCTCCAATGCCTAATGCCTAATCACTAATGCCAATAATATGAACCACTACCTGAACGTCTTTTTCGAAGCTTTTCACACAGCCACCATCATTCCGTTTTCATCGGAAGCAACGATGGCAGCGATGAAAGCGTTTGGCGGCTTTAACATACCAGCCGCCATCGTGCTTGCAATCGCGGGCGGGGTGTTGGGGCAGATGTTTAACTGGTGGCTGGGCACATTTCTTGCCAGCAAACGTCCGTCCAATGGCTGGAATATTCCAGATAGCTTCTATGATAAAGCGCGCCATATTTTCAATACATATCTGGTGTTCTTACTGGTTCTCAGCTGGGTCACACTCGGCAACTTTTTCACGCTGGCGGCCGGTTTTCTCGGCGCCAAACCAAAGATGGTCTTCCCACTCGTGCTGATTGGCTACGTGCTGCACTACGCAGTGCTGGCCTGATTTACTTGACGATTTGGAGCTTTGGTTTTGTTGGCAGGGATAGTTTTTGCAGAACTATTTCAAGCAGGCCAGTCAAGCGATTAAAATCATCGCTGCCAATATATTCCAAATCAAAGCTGATCTGTAGGTAGGTTCTGAGCACTTCAATTTTGCCCAATGCTTCAGCGCAGTGATAATCGCTATCACCTGCATTCAGCTGAGCAATGGCAAGCATCATGACCGATTTTTGAATCGTCATGACTGCTTCGCGCATCATCGGCACCATGACCATCTCTTCATGGCTCGGCAGAAAGCGAGTGAGCTGAGCGATGGATTCTACCAGCTGCTGAGTGGTTTCAACTGCTTCTTGATGCCGATTGGCTTGCATTTTTACCCCATGAAAAAAACGGCAGTGCTTTAAAGCACTGCCGCCAAAATTCTATCTGCTTTTTTGTGGTGTGAGCGCAGCAGCGCGAACCAGTCATGAACCCGCGAAGCGGCGACCCATGGGGTGGTCAGCAGACCACCCCGGGGTCAATTCAAGCCTAATGCGCGAGCAGTGCGAGGAGCAAAATCGCCACAATATTGGCAATCTTGATCATCGGGTTCACGGCAGGGCCGGCAGTGTCCTTGTAGGGATCACCCACGGTATCGCCGGTGACGGCTGCTTTGTGAGCTTCCGAACCTTTGCCGCCATGATGGCCTTCTTCGATATACTTCTTCGCATTATCCCATGCACCGCCGCCTGCCGTCATCGAAATGGCGACAAACAGACCCGTCACGATAATACCCAGCAACATCGCGCCGACCGCAGCGAACGCTTCGGCCTGGCCCGCAATCGCATTGATCGCGAAATACAGCACCACAGGCGCTGCAACTGGCAGAAGCGATGGTACGATCATTTCACGAATCGCAGCCTTGGTAAGCATGTCCACCGCGCGGGAATAATCCGGCTTGGCAGTGCCTTCCATGATGCCCTTGATTTCGCGGAACTGGCGACGCACTTCTTCCACGACGGAGCCGGCACAGCGACCCACTGCTTCCATTGCCATGGCACCGAAGAGGTAAGGAATCAGGCCACCGACGAAGAGACCGATGATGACGGCGGGATTCTGCAGATCGAAAG
>JANRJW010000002.1:0-43601 GCA_033763775.1 Alphaproteobacteria bacterium
TGAAGCCCCAGTAAACGGCGGCCGTAACTATAACGGTCCTAAGGTAGCGAAATTCCTTGTCGGGTAAGTTCCGACCCGCACGAATGGCGTAACGACTTCTCCGGTGTCTCCAGCATCGACTCAGTGAAATTGAATTCTCCGTGAAGATGCGGAGTTCCCGCGGTTAGACGGAAAGACCCCGTGCACCTTTACTGTAGCTTTGCACTGGCATTAGGAATTGATTGTGTAGGATAGGTGGGAGACGTTGAAGCGTGGGCGCCAGCTCGCGTGGAGTCATCCTTGAAATACCACCCTGTTTCTTCCTGATGTCTAACCATGCCCCGTATATCCGGGGCTGGGACCATGCATGGTAGGCAGTTTGACTGGGGCGGTCGCCTCCTAAAGAGTAACGGAGGCGCGCGATGGTAAGCTCAGGACGGTCGGAAATCGTCCATTAGAGTGCAATGGCATAAGCTTGCCTGACTGCGAGACCCACAAGTCGAGCAGAGACGAAAGTCGGTCATAGTGATCCGGTGGTTCCAAGTGGAAGGGCCATCGCTCAACGGATAAAAGGTACGCCGGGGATAACAGGCTGATCTCCCCCAAGAGTCCATATCGACGGGGAGGTTTGGCACCTCGATGTCGACTCATCACATCCTGGGGCTGGAGAAGGTCCCAAGGGTATGGCTGTTCGCCATTTAAAGTGGTACGTGAGTTGGGTTTAGAACGTCGTGAGACAGTTCGGTCCCTATCTGCCGTGGGTGTAGGAAAATTGAGAGGATCTGACCTTAGTACGAGAGGACCGGGTTGGACGTACCTCTGGTGTACCTGTTGTTCCGCCAGGAGCATACGCAGGGTAGCTACGTACGGAATGGATAAACGCTGAATGCATCTAAGCGTGAAACCAGCCTCAAAACAAGTTTTCCCCATTAGGATCGTGGTAGACCACCACGTTGATAGGCCGGGTGTGTACGGGCAGTAATGCCTTTAGCTAACCGGTACTAATCATCCGATTGATTTATTTCTTACTGATGTGTTTGAATCATGAGCGTGCAGCACAAAGCAGCATGCTGAGCAATTCGGCATCATCTCATCAAGATAAATCCCCAATAAAATAATAGAAACATGATGAAGGTGTTCCGCCTGCGCCAAAAGGCTACGGCGGACGCCGCAGAAAAACCTAAACACGATTCTTTCAGGAAAAAGCCTGATAGGATCTGGTGGTTATAATCTCGATGGAAACACCCGTTCCCATTCCGAACACGACCGTGAAACGTCGAGATGCAGATGGTACTATGTCTTAAGATATGGGAGAGTATGTGGCCGCCAGTTCCTATCAGGCTTTTTTTTCTACTAGGCTGGTTAATCTGCTTGGAATTTTTGACTTCCGGTGCTCACGTACCAAAATGTACGCTGCGCTCCGGTTCCAAAAATTCCTTCGCGCTTAACACATCCTAGCGAAAAATATCAACACAAAGTTTCCTTCGCACTTGGCTCAGACTAATGAAAATGTGTCGCCCCGGCTTCAAAAATCCCTTCGCGCTTAACACATCCTAGCGAAAAATATTACTTCAAACTGCCAGTTCCTATCAGGCTTTTTTTACATCCCCGCGACGCAAGTCCTCCGAAGCTTTAGCGTAGGAGGAAAGTGGGGATCTTGTGGCTTTTTTTATTTTATTACTATTATTTTTTTCAACAAGTTAAGCGATTTCACAAAAGTTTAATACTTACAGAATTATTCTGTGTTAAAGTACATGCCATATTGAAAAAAATGGAGAATCATTATGTCAAAAGCCGCCGAAAGAATCATTGCTGCGAAAGATGGCAAACCGTCAATTGATGACTTGAAAAATGCGATAAAAAAGTTCGGCCTCTCCTTTAATACAGCTAATCATCCAAGGATTAAGACGGCAGTAATGATTTCTAACGCAGAAGACGCGTCAAATTCATTAAGAAATGCATTTATCCAACTTGTAACTTATGTGGGGTTACAGCGCTCCGGTGATTTGAATGTTGATGACGTTATTCGCGATAAAATTGCAGAATTAGCTGAGGTTCTTGTTGTTGATGACAAAAGCTTGGATGATGTGACGATTAGAGCATTAAAAGATGTCGATAATCACGAAAGCCATACTGCACGAGAGGCCATTGCTAACATCATAGGTCGCATCGAAGCTGCCTATAACGAAGTTTGCGGCCCAGTAAAAGGCGCTGGTAAAGTTGTTTAATTCGGCTTGCCAGTTTTCATGAAACCCTTTGCTCAGCACCGCCAAATCCGTTAGAATGACTCTATGAAAAACGAATTTAACGTCATCATCGAAAAAGACTCGGAAGGCTTTCTGGTAGGAAGCGTGCCGGAGTTGCACGGCTGCCACACGCAGGCCAAAACCATGGATGAACTTCTGGTTCGCGTACAGGAAGCCATTTCTCTTTGTCTCGAAGAGTATGGCGACGATTATTTCGGCGAACGGGAATTTATCGGTGTGCAGCGCGTGACTGTTGCCCCATGGTCCGCGCCCCACGCTTAAATGGCAAAGAACTAATCAAACAGCTCCAACATCATGGGTTTTTGGTATCGCGCGTGCGCGGAAGTCACCATTTTCTTAAGCACCGCGATGGTCATTCCCGTCTATGGAAACGAAATCATCGGCTCCGGGCTTTTGAACAAAATCTGCCGTGATAGTCAGATTGAACCTTTGGATTTATAGCTGGATCAAGGCTGATTCGCGCTGCTGTGCGTTTATCGAATATATATAGATCTCTGAGTATCTCACGCGCGGTGGCAAGAAAAAGCAGGGCATTAGAGCTGCATCGCCACGCCATGATAAAAATAATAGCCTAAGCCAACAGTGAATACATAACAGCCATAGAGCGAATGCTCAAACCAGACCGCCGCAAGCGATCTGGTGCGCAGGTAGGTTTGTGTGAAAATCAAACTGCCGATAGCAGAAAACACCACCGCCACCCAGTTATGCAGCACGATATGCAGCCAGCCGAATGCAAACGCATTCAGCAGCAGACGCTGGGTGCTGCCCACCGGCCAGACCATGTAGCGCCGGAAAAAATAGCTGCGATAAATCAGCTCCTGCGGCAGCACAGATAGCAGCGGATAAAAAATCAGAATAGCAAACCACAGATGAAGATTCGTTTGCGGGACAATGAACAGCTGATCGGGCTTCATGAACCACGTAAATGCCGTCATCAGCGCAGCAAAAGGAAGAAAACGCAGCAGGATGCGCGCCAGCTCAGCGCGCGTGAGCGCCGCTAGGTTCCATTCTTCTTTCAGACCCTGTTGATAATGTAAACGCAGCATGCGCAGCGCCAGAAAAGCAAAAAACCACAGAAGTGGCATCAGCAGCTTATCGGGCTGATAAAGATAAAGCAGCACCGGCACCAGCACAAAGATGACAATAAACTCGGTTTGCGGTCGGCGGAGAAAGGCAGATATCATGGCGAAAAACTTTCTTGCCTCATGATTATCCGCTTTAATCGTTTATTTTTGCCTAAGAACGCTCATGGCTGATGAGCTGGAGTTTCTGCAGTGTGCGGAAAGCCTCGCCGGAATCAATCGCATGGCTGGCGATGGCCGCTGCCTCGATCAGGCCTGAAGCCCGCCCACATACCACCAGCGCCGCGGCACTATTTAGCACCACTGCGCGGCGATAAGCAGAGTCCATGCCGGAAATGGCATCCCTCAGCGCCGCGGCGTTATGCTCAGCATCACCACCTTTTAATTCCTCAAGTGAAGCGCGTTTCAGCCCGGCATCCTCCGGCGAGATCTCGAAACGGGTGATGGTGCCATCACGCAGCGCCGCCACCTGTGTGGCGCCGGTCAGCGTCAGCTCATCGAGACCATCGCTACCATGCACTACCCATGCTGCCTTGCAGCCAAGCTGATGCAGTGCCTGCGCCATTGGCTCCAGCCATGTTTCGCTGTAGACGCCAACCAGCTGGTAGGCAGGAGCAGCAGGATTCGCCAGCGGGCCAATAAGATTAAATACCGTACGCAGCCCCAGCTCCTGACGCACCGGCGCAACATGGCGCATGGCGCTGTGAAATTTCGGTGCATGTAGAAATGCGATGTGACATTCGCGAAGGCAGCGCTCCAGCACAGGAATCTCGGCGTCAATCTTGATACCCAGCGCCGCCAGCACATCCGCCGATCCCGACCGCGATGATACCGAGCGATTGCCGTGCTTGGCCACTGGCACACCACACGCTGCCAGCACCAGCGCGGCTGCGGTAGAGATGTTGTAGGTGCCGCGCGCATCCCCGCCCGTGCCGCAGGTATCCATGCAGCCTTCAGGGGCGTGTAGCTTTGCCGCCTTAGTGCGCATCACAAGAGCGCCAGCGGTGATTTCCTCCGTCGTTTCCCCCTTCATGCGCAGCCCCATCAGAAACGCCGCCATCTGCGCCGGTGTGGCGCCGCCATTCATGATGATCTGAAACGCGCGCGTGGCCTGTTCCTGCGTGAGGTTTTTCTTTTGAGCGAGCAGTGTGAGTATATCTTGGAAGGTCACTTGATACCGTCCAGAAAATTCCTGATCAATTCATGGCCATAGTCGGAGGCGATGGATTCCGGATGAAACTGCACGCCGTGGGTATTGTGGCTTTGGTGCGCCAGCCCCATGATAAGGCCGTCATCCGCGGTAACGGCCGTGACCTCAAGACATTCCGGCAGGCTGGCGCGATCCACGATCAGCGAATGGTAGCGCGTGGCGTTGAACGGAATCGGCAGCCCTTTAAAGACGCTGGTGCCTTCATGATAGATGCTGCTGATTTTGCCATGCATCGGCTTTGGCGCACGAATGACTTTGCCGCCAAATGCCTCACCAATGGCCTGATGGCCAAGGCAGACGCCAAGAATGGGAATGACGCCCGAGGCCTTCCTGATGAGATCCAGACAAATGCCTGATTCCTGAGGATTGCCGGGGCCGGGAGAGATGACGATGCCATCCGGCTTCATCTGCATGATCGCATCGACGCTGATTTTATCATTGCGATGCACAGCAACCTCCGCCCCAAGCTCGCCGATGTAATGCACGAGGTTGTAAGTGAACGAGTCGTAGTTATCGAGAAGAAGAATTTTCATGTTATTTACTGTCATCCAGAGTGTGGCCTAGTAAAAGTGAAGATGCCTGTATTTTGTTGGCGCTTCGGTCGGAATGATAATGCATTATGTCATCCCGAGCATAGTCGAGGGATCTTTTGTTTTCAGAAAGATCAATCCATTTCGGATTCATTTGATTAACCAGCACATTCTTTTTCTCTCTGCGCCATTTTTTTAACTGCTTTTCTCTAGCAATGGCAGCGTGGACATTGTCAGTTTCCTCAAAGTACACGAGCTTCGTTGCATTATATTTTTCAGTGAACCCAGCAATCAATTTTAACTTATGCTCCCAATCTCGCCGCTGCAAATTATTGGTTACGCCGATATATAGAACGGAATTATTCCAGTTTGCCATCATGTAAACAAAATGTTGGTGCATAGATTCCTCGACTTCGCTGCGCTGCGCTCGGAATGACAACAAAGGATTCTCATGTGAATTTGATGGCCTCCTCGGCGGCGCGCATCAGGGCGCGGGCTTTGTTTAGCGATTCCTGATATTCCGCTTCGGTATCACTCTCTGCAACGATGCCGCCGCCCGCCTGAAGATGGAGCATGCCATCCTTGATGAGGCCGGTGCGCAGCGTGATGGCGGTATCCATGTTGCCGCTGCCCGAGAAATAGCCGATGGCGCCCGCGTAAAAGCTGCGTTTTTCAACTTCCAGCTCATCGATGATCTCCATGGCGCGAATCTTCGGCGCGCCGCTGACCGTGCCTGCCGGAAAACCCGCCACGAGTGCGGAAAGCGCATCGAATTTACTATCCAGCTCCCCCGTGACATTCGAGACGATATGCATGACGTGGGAATAGTTTTCGATGGCCATTTTCTGCGTGGTTTTAACCGTGCCGATTTTCGAGACACGCCCGACATCATTGCGCCCTAAATCCAGCAGCATGAGATGCTCGGAAATTTCTTTTGGATCGGCAAGTAAATCAGCAGCTAAAATGCGATCTTCATCGCGGTCGCGGCCGCGTTTGCGCGTGCCGGCAATCGGGCGGATGGTGACTTCGCCGTCACGCAGCCTAACCAGAATCTCCGGGCTGGAGCCCACCAGCTGGTACGCCCCGAAGCTTAAATAAAACAGAAAAGGCGATGGGTTGAGCTGGCGCAGCGCGCGGTAAAGTGCAAAGGGCGGCAGCGTAAATGGCGCAGAAAAACGCTGCGACAGCACGACCTGAAAAATATCGCCTGCGCGGATGTAATCCCTGGCTTTGTCGATCATGGCATCGTAGTGGCTGCGCGTGGTGTTGGAGACAAAATCCGACAGCTTGACCGGCTGCAGCGAAGCGCCCGTGGGGGATGCTGGCGCCTGCGCCAGCCGCGCAAGCGCATAAGCAAGGCGCTTCTTGGCGGCCTCGTAAGCGGCGGAGGCATCATCACGCGCGGGATCCGCCCAGATGGTGGTCGTGATGTACATGGTGTCGCTGACATTATCAAAAATCACCATCAGCTTCGGGCGCATGAAACAGCTGCCGGGAATGCCAATGGAATCCGGTTTGCTGTCCGGCAGCTGCTCCATCAGCCGCACCATGTCATAGCCCATATAGCCTACCAGCCCCGCCGCCATCGGCGGGAGTCCTTCCGGAATGTCGATATGCGAAGCTTCCACCAGACGGCGAAACGCGGTGAGTGTGTCGCCGTCACAAGGCTTGAAGCAGGCTTCATCCATGGTGTCACTATGGGCGATTTCGGCGCGATTGCCGCTCGCGCGGAAGATGAGATCCGGCATCAGTCCGATGATGCTGTAGCGCCCGCGAATTTCGCCCTTTTCAACGGATTCAAGGAGAAAACACGGCGCATCATCCTGCATTAGCCTGAGCATCGCCGAGACCGGGGTGTCCAGATCCGCCGGCCTGCTCAGCCAGACCACCTGAGAAATGCCGCGGTTAAACTGCTGGATAAACGGCTCCAGCGCAGGCTGGATGGCCGATATCATGGTGCCTGCCTGAGGCTTGCGAGTGCCTGATCATCGATCGTCACATTGTGTTTTTTTCTCAGATAAGCCAGATACTGACGAATCATCTCGTCGGAGCTGCTCTCTTCGGCCGAGCGCCTCAGCGAGGCATAATCAGCTTCCAGCGGCGGGGAAGTATGCTCTTCGATGCGATCCAACACGGCAATTACCCAATCACCGGTGTCGTTTTCCGCCATCGCAGTGGCTTCATTTACTCGTCTGTCAAAGAGTTCGTTAAGCAGGGAAGGGGGGGGTGCTGGCCGATCGTCATTGCGGCGCACCGCTTCAAACCGGCTTTGTTTGAGCTGATGCTGACGAACAAGCGCAGCACGTTCTGCCGGGTTGTTAAATTTAGCACTGATATCCGCGGCCAGTGCGCTTAACTTTTCCTGACGCTGCCGTGACAGCAGCGCATCAGTCACCTGTTTGCGAATCTCTGCAAGCGGACGAAGCGCTTCCGGCTGCACACTCTCAACGCGCAGCACATACAAATCTCCACCTTTAGAAGATCGAACCGATGACTCAGTTTTTTCTTCTGTGCTGAACAACACCTCCAGAAAACGTTCCAGATCCGGAACATCTTTGGCTGGCTCGCCATCTTTGCCGCGTCCTTGGCGATCTACTGGTGCCAGAGTTCGAACCGAAAGCCCTATCGCTGCCGCCGCTTCTGGCAGGGAGCTGCCCGATGCCAGCGTATCCTCCAGATGGTTGGTGATGGATGACAGCGTCTGTTCCAGCTTGCTCTGGCGAGCTTCCTGTTCAAGCTGTGTCTTTACCTCATCTAAACGGAGGGTGCGCGGCGGATCAATGCGGGTGACTTTAAAAATATGCCAGCCAAAGGCTGATTGGATGGGCGCGGTGTAGGAATCCGACACGAGGGCGAATACTTCCTCTGCGGCTTCAGCTGGCAGCTTGCTCTTTTCAACCAGACCCATCACCACCGGTGCGCTATCTTTGTTGCCGCTTGCGCGTGCCGCTTCGCTAAATGACTTGCCCTCACGCAGAAGCTGATATGCGGCAGTTGCTTTTTCCTTGCTGTCAAATAAAAGCTGCGAAACCTCGCGGCGCTCGCCGCGTTTGAACTCATCCAGACGCTGCTTGTAGATGGCTTCTAAATCGGCCGACGAGACGGTGATGTCTTTCTCCAGATCTTTAGGGTGTATCACCACATAACTGGCAGAACGCAGCTCGGGCGTCATGAACTGGGCGCTATGCTCGCGGTGGTAGGTCTCGAGCGCCTCTTGTGTCGGAGGATCAAGCGGAATGCTTGATTGTGATAATGTGTATAGTGTGCCGCTGCGTGATTGCTTCATTGCCTGATAAAGAAAATCAAGCTCGGCTTTTGATGGTCGGGTGCGCTGAATGGTCGCCAGCAGGATTTCTGTGGCTAGACTTTGTTTAAGCTGGGCGAGGTAGTCCTTTTCCGTCAGACCATTGCGGCGAAGTGCGAGTAAAAACTGGTTTTTATCAAACTGACCCTGCGCGTTCTGAAAAGAAGGATTGCTCCGAATCGTATTAAGCAGGTCGGTCTCGGATGGGATGATGCCAAGCTCCGTTGCTTCCATGTGCAGAAGATTTCTAGCAATCATCTGCTCCAGCACCTGCGCTTCCAGATTCATGGATTGTATCATCTCCGGCGTCAGCGCACGGCCAAAACTGGTGCGTAACCGCTCTTCCTCGCGCGATACTTCCTGCCCAAGCATCTGCGATGTAATCTGCTGCGAACCGATGCTCGCCACATTCACTTGTCGTGCCTGGCCGAACAGCATGTCCTCAATACCCCAGATGGCAAAGCTGATAATCAGCAGCACCAGTAGTATCTTAACCATCCAGCCACCAATGCCTGATTGGAAATTCATAGCGCCTCATATTTTTGCTGTTTTCGCAGGTGTACACGCACAAAATCGCGTTGTAAAAGCATTTTTAATCCGTTACTTACGTAGGCATGACCACGCAACCACTAATCATTGCCAACTGGAAGATGAATGGCTCCGCGCCGCTTTTGGAGTCGATGCTTCAGGCACTTGCTCCGCTGGCCAGCCGCGCGTTTATCGTGGTTTGTCCCCCCGCCACCTTGCTCGCCGCTGCGGCGCGCCTTGCCCAGCCACTTGGCATCGCGATCGGCGGGCAGGATTGCCATGAACAGACGGACGGCGCTTACACAGGCGATATCAGCGCGGGAATGCTGAAAGAGGCGGGGGCGCGCTACGTGATTCTCGGGCATTCTGAGCGCCGCCAGCACCACCACGAAACCAATGAAATAGTTCGCAAAAAAGCGATTAAAGCCATTCGCAGTGGCTTAAAACCCATCATTTGTGTTGGTGAAACACTGCGCCAGCGTGAAGAAGGGCTGGCAGAAAGCGTGGTGGATGCTCAGCTGTGGGAATCCATCCCGGAAGAAGCGGCGCCGGGTGATTTTTTGCTTGCGTATGAGCCGGTTTGGGCTATTGGTTCCGGCATCACCGCGACCAAAGCCGATATTGAAGCGATGCATGCGCTGGTTGTGCGTGTGGTAGTTAAAAAATGTGGTGGTGCCGTGCCGGTGGTGTATGGCGGATCCGTGAAGGCAGAAAATGCCAAAGAAATTCTTGGTTCTTCCCACGTGGCCGGTGTGCTGGTGGGGGGCGCGAGTTTAAAAGTTGAAGAGTTTGTTAGAATTGTTTCGATGAACTGATGATTCGAAGGCTGGATCATCCGATCATCGCTTAGAGGAATATTTATTTATGTATACCATCCTGCTTGTGATCCATACCATCTTGGTGTTGTTCCTCATTGTGATTGTGCTGCTGCAGCGCTCGGATTCTGATGGCATGGGCGGCCTCGGCGGTGGTGGTGGCAACCAGTTCATGACTGGCCGCGCACAGGCCAACCTGCTCACGCGCACCACGGCCATGCTCGCAGGTGCGTTCATGGTCACCAGCATCATCCTTGCTATCATGGCCAACCGCATGACCGATAAATCGATCGTAGACAGCATCGCCGCGCCAGCCGCGCAGGAAGCGCCAGCTGCTCCTGATAGCGCGCCGGCGGCACCTGCCTCGCCAACCGTTCCTAAGCCGGAATAATCAGCCATGGCCGCCCGTTTTATTTTTATTACTGGCGGTGTGGTCAGCTCTCTGGGCAAGGGGCTGGCAAGCGCGTCGCTTGGCGCGCTGCTTCAATCACGCGGGTATAAGGTGCGGCTGAGAAAGCTTGACCCTTATCTCAATGTTGACCCCGGCACAATGAACCCGACGCAGCACGGCGAAGTGTTTGTGACGGATGACGGCGCGGAAACCGACCTCGATCTTGGCCATTATGAGCGCTTCACCGGCGTATCTGCGCGGCGCAGCGATTCGGTGACCACCGGCCAGATTTATTCGCAGCTACTTTCCAAAGAGCGCCGCGGCGATTATCTCGGCGGCACCGTGCAGGTGATCCCGCATGTGACCGACCTGATTAAAGAATTCATCCTGCGCGACACTGACGGCGAGGATTTTGTGCTGTGCGAAATTGGCGGCACAGTGGGCGATATTGAAGGCCAGCCCTTTTTAGAAGCGATTCGTCAACTTGGCTGGGAGCTGGGCAAAGAGCGGGTGCTGTATGTTCATCTCACGCTCGTGCCATACATCGCCGCAGCGAAGGAACTCAAAACCAAGCCGACGCAGCACAGCGTGAAAGAGCTGCGCATGATCGGTATTCAGCCGGATATTCTGCTCTGCCGCGCTGATCGCGAGATTCCGCTGGCGGAGCGCCGCAAGATTGCGCTGTTCTGCAACATTCGTGAGGAATGCGTGATTCAGGCGCTGGATGTTGGCTCGATTTATGAAGTGCCGCGCCGCTACAGCGAGCAGGGCTTTGATGCGCAGGTGCTGAAACTTTTCGGTATGCAGGCGGCTGGCAAGCCCGACCTTGCGAAATGGGATACCATTCTTGAGCGCGTGCAAAACCCGAGGGGCGAAGTGACGATTGCGCTGGTGGGCAAATATATGGGCATGGGTGATGCTTATAAATCGCTGACCGAGGCGCTGGATCATGCCGGTATCGCGAACCAGATGAAGGTGAATGTGCGGTGGGTGGATGCCAGTGATTTTGACAAGCAGGACGCAGCCAAAGAGCTGTCGGATGTGGATGCGGTGCTGGTGCCGGGCGGCTTTGGCGAGCGCGGCGTGAATGGCAAAATCGCCGCCATTCGTTTCGCGCGCGAAATGAAAAAACCCTATCTCGGTATCTGCTTTGGTATGCAGCTGGCCTGCATCGAGTTTGCACGCAATGTGCTGGGCATGAAAGACGCCACCTCCAGCGAGTTTGGCGAGCAGAAAACCGGCGCGGCGCCACTGGTTGGCCTGATGACTGAATGGGTAAAGGGCGGCCAGCTTGAAAAGCGCGCCAGCGGCAGTGATCTTGGCGGCACGATGCGCCTTGGCGCCTATGACTGTCACATCGCCAAAGGTTCGCTTGCAGAGAATGTGTATGGCGCAGCGGTGATCAGCGAACGCCACCGTCACCGTTATGAGGTGAATATGAGCTACCGCGATGAATTCGAAAAAGCGGGCATGATGTTCTCTGGTCTGTCGCCGGATGGCGCTTTGCCGGAAATTGCAGAGCTGAAAGATCACCCGTGGTTTATCGGCGTGCAGTTCCACCCAGAGCTTAAGAGTCGTCCCTTTGCGCCGCACCCGCTCTTTGCCAGCTTCGTGAAGGCGGCGATGACGAAAAAAAATAGCGAAAAGAAAGCGGCATGAAAACCATGAAAGCGGTTCGCGCGAGTGCAATAGTATTGCCCCAGCGAATTGAGCAGAAAATTATACTCATTCGCGGTCATAAGGTGTTGATCGATTCTGATTTGGCTGAGTTATATGGTGTTGAAACCAAAATGTTGCTACGTCAGGTTAGGCGTAATATCAGTCGATTCCCTGAAGATTTTATGATGCAACTAACGCTGAATGAATGGGACGACTTGAGGTGCCAATTTGGCACCTCAAGTTCCTATGGTGGTCGTCGTTATCTTCCATATGTATTTACAGAGCAAGGGGTGTCCATGCTTTCCAGTGTTCTAAACAGTGAGCGTGCGATTGAAGTTAACATTCAGATTATGCGTGCATTCGTAAAGCTGCGTAAGATGCTTTCGAGCCACAAAGAACTTGCTCGCAAGATTGATGAAATGGAAAAGCAATATGATCATCAATTTGCCATGGTGTTTGATGCAATTAAGAAGCTGATGCAGCCGCAACCACTACCTAAAAAGCGTAAAATCGGTTATATTATCAACGATGATTAATGATATGAACCCCATCCGTCATATTCAAATTGGTCATGTGAAAATGGGCAATGACTTGCCATTTGTGCTCATTGCTGGCCCGTGTCAGGTGGAATCACGCGATCATGCCCTGTTCATGGTGGAAGCGCTGATCAAAATCACCACCAAGCTTGATATTCCCTTTATTTACAAATCATCCTACGACAAGGCCAACCGCACCAGCGTGCATGGCCAGCGTGGTGCTGGGCTGGTGGCAACCATGCCGATTTTTGATGAGATTCGCTCTGAGCTGGGGGTGCCGATCCTCACCGATGTGCATACCGAAGAGCAGTGCGAGGTGGTGGCACCGCATGTCGATGTGCTGCAAATTCCAGCGTTTTTATGCCGCCAGACGGACATGCTGATGGCCGCCGCCGCTACCCGCAAGGTGGTGAATGTGAAAAAAGGCCAGTTCCTTGCGCCATGGGACATGAAAAACGTGGTCGAGAAAATGGATTATGCAGGCAACCCCAATGTGATTCTTACCGAGCGCGGCGCGAGCTTTGGCTATAACACGCTGGTGAACGATATGCGCGCTCTGCCGATTATGGCCGAAACGGGCTGTCCGGTGGTGATTGATGCGACGCACAGCGTGCAGCAGCCGGGCGGCAAGGGCACCTCTAGCGGCGGCGACCGTCGCTTTGTGCCGGCGATCGCGCGAGCGAGCGTGGCGGTGGGTGTGGCCGGGGTGTTCATCGAAACGCATCAGGATCCCGATAGGGCACCGTCCGATGGGCCGAACATGGTGAAGCTGGGTGAGCTGGAGGCGCTGCT
The DNA here is from genome assembly GCA_033763775.1 of Alphaproteobacteria bacterium. Lineage (GTDB taxonomy): Bacteria > Pseudomonadota > Alphaproteobacteria > Rickettsiales > SXRF01 > JAJTHB01. The sequence goes on from JANRJW010000002.1 coordinate 13,094, forward strand.
CGTTGGCCTCAAGGAATTTGATAAGCTAGCGAAGGCGCTGTAGCCTCTCTACGTTATTGCCAGCTAATGTAGTTTCCGTGCTGTAGGCACTATCCCCAGCGAAGCGAACACCGAACTGATAGAGCATCTCTAAAACCTCCCTGCCTTTAAATATAAGGACTGGTTGAGTGGTATTTGACTGTAAAAGGGCGAGGTTTGCGGAGCCAGGAAAATCAGCTTTCTCGAGTGATTCGACCGTGGAGCTAATCTGCGCATGAAGCTGATCGGGTGGAAGTGTTCTGTCGAAATAATCAACCACAATGATATCGCCATGAAGTAGTTTGATTTTATCGTCACTGCAGTTGTTGGCAATGTACTTGCCGAAGTGCTCGCGAAGGCTGGTTTGTAAGGTTTTTTCATTAAAGTTTGAGGTCATAGATTCTTCATGGATTCAATGAATTTGCGAAGCGCTGTTTCCAGCAGGTGAAGGGCGCTGACGATATTTGCTGGTTGGCTGCCAGCAAAGCCGCTCTGCAGCTCTGCCAGCGCCGACTTGCAAACCTGCGCCAGCGTTTCCAGCGGGTCATCCAGCACTGGAACCAACACCGAATCATCCTCTTTCTGGTGGCGGTAATGCTGATGAAAGTGGCGTGGGCCTTTGCATTCACGCAGCGCCAGCGAAACGCGCGACACCAGATTTTTCAGGCGGCGCTCAGACAGCTCGAATTCAATATCCTCGCGCTCATGAGCGAATTGCGTATCCAGCAATCCTATGCAGGCATCTTCAAGTGACAGGAGCGCTGCTTCGATCGCGGGCGAAGTAGAGGAGGAAACAGGGGCAGTTTTTTCAACTTTGACCGAGCGCTTCATGGCCACCTCGCATGTTGCATTTTTCAGGCTTTTATTATACGCCTGCCTTTTCGACTTGCCAACCGTTAATCGCTGTTAGTCATGCGTCTTCAGCTAGCCAGAGCTTTGCTTGCTTATGATGTCTTCATCATCGCTGTGATGATGCTGGTGTTTTCTCTGGTTTTTTTTCAAATTAATATTGATGACGCATACATCACCTTCCGTTATGGCGCTAATTGGGCGGCATTTAGCACTTGGAACTGGAACCCGGAGGGCGAGCGCGTCGAGGCCTATACCAACTTTTCTTATGCGCTGCTTTCCATCATTCCGCACGCGCTGAATATCTCCACCTATCTGTTCATGAAGCTGGTTGGGCTTGTTTGTTTTATCCTGCTGCTGCTTCGTGTTCGCGCGTTATGTGATCATGATCCTTGGCTTCGATTACTTGCCAGCCTGATGGTGGTCGCCAATCCCTATCTTTACATTCATGTGTTTTCCGGATTGGAGACACCTCTTTACATGCTGCTTCTGCTGGAGCTTTTTGTTCAGACTGGCCGCCTGATGGGGGAGGCGGGCAAGCATCACCCGAGCTATCATGCGGCGCTGCTGCTTCTGTTGCCGCTGACGCGCCCGGATGGTGCGATTTTTTCTGTAGTATCGCTGGGGGTCTGGTTTTATTTCCAGCGCGGCCAGATATTTAAATGTTTGATGCTATGGCTTTGCGGTTTGCTGGCCTTGGCTTACATGGCCTGGCGTATCCATTATTTCGGCCATCTGCTGCCCAATACATTTTATCTCAAGTCTGGCCTGAGCGACGGCCTGATTGAGTCGGTATTTAATCTCACCGAATCACGCATGTATCTGGCGGCGATTGCCGTATCCATCTGGTGTATTCGTGCGCCTGCTTACCGTGTGGTGGCTGCCGCTGCCGTGATGACCCATCTGCTGGCTTATGTGGATTCCAAGCTGGCGATGAATTATGCGGATCGTTTCTTCCTGCAGCTATATGTGCCGGTGCTCCTCTATGGTGCACATTTTGTGGCACGTGGGATGGTTGCCAAATGGCCACCTGTATCTATCTCGGCTTATCTGGTGATGGGTATACTCCATATCCTTCCTTGTTATGACAGCAATAAGCTTTATGAGATGATGGTTGAATGGAATAAAACGCAAGATAGCTACCGGTATATTGGTCAGGGGCTCGCCCCGTACCGAGACCAATCATATCGTCTGATGGTGGCAGAAGCTGGTTCAATCCCTTATTATTCCGGATGGCAGACTATTGATTTTGGCGGACTTGCGGATGTGACCATCGCGCATCACGGCAATAGTATGAGCTACATGGAGCAAGTCAGCCCTGATGTGATCATTCTTTACGCCACCGGCTATGGCGAAGATTCGTTGCTGGTTCAGGCGCGCGATTATCATGTCATTGATGAGTATATTCGTCAGTCCGGGCTGTATGAGTATGCCGGAACCGTCCGCACGTCTGATAAGCATTACATGGCGTTTTATGTAAAGCACTCCATCGGCGACGCTGGAGCAATCAAAGCCGTTATCCAGCAGCTTATCGAGCGAGGAAGATCGCTTTATGACAGGCGCGATGTAAAGGGAGCGGTTGCGCGTTTAATCAGCTTTGAATATGCCTACTACCCGAATCCCTAGTTGCAAAGGCGGCCGGGCTGCTATAAGGCCTTGTGCGTTAATTACCACCCTATTTGCGAGAGTTTATGACCGATATTATCCATCTCCATGCCCGTGAAATCATTGATAGCCGCGGTAATCCCACCATTGAGGTGGATGTTGGTCTGGAGGATGGCGCGTTTGGCCGCGCGGCGGTGCCCTCGGGCGCATCCACCGGATCGCTGGAGGCAATCGAGCTGCGCGACGGTGACAAAAAACGCTTTGGCGGCAAAGGGGTGAAAAAGGCAGTAGCCAGTGTGAATGGCGAGATTGCCGATGCGCTGATGGGTATGGATGCCAGCGAGCAGCGCCGTATTGACGGCATGATGATTCAGCTGGACGGCACCAAAAACAAATCCCGTCTCGGTGCCAATGCCATGCTGGGTGTATCGCTGGCGGTGGCGAAGGCAGCAGCGGATTCACAAGGGGTGTCGCTGTGGCGTTATGTGGGCGGCGCGAATGCACGCGTGCTACCCGTGCCGATGATGAACATCATCAATGGCGGCGCGCATGCTGATAATAAGCTCGATATTCAGGAGTTCATGATCATGCCGGTTGCGGCCGCCTCGATGCATGATGCCATCCGCATGGGCGCAGAGATTTTTCAGGAGCTCAAAAAACGCCTTTCTGACGATGGCCATTCGATCGCCGTGGGTGATGAGGGCGGGTTTGCGCCGAAATTCGGCCAGGCGCAGGAAGCGCTTTCCTACATCATGAAAGCGATTGAAGGGGCAGGCTACAAGCCCGGCGAGCAGGTGGCCATTGCGCTGGACTGCGCTGCCACGGAATTTTATCAAGCTGGCAAATATGTGATGGAAGGTGAGGCAAAGAGCTTTGATTTCGGCCAGCTGCTGAAATATTACGAAGCGCTGTGCAAGCAATTCCCGATTATCTCGATTGAAGATCCCATGGCTGAAGATGACCATCAGGGCTGGAAGGAAATCACCGACCTTCTGGGCAGCAAGGTGCAGCTGGTGGGGGATGATTTGTTTGTGACCAACCCGAGCGTGCTCGCAGAAGGTATCGATAAGGGGCTTGCCAACGCACTCTTGGTGAAGCCTAACCAGATTGGCACACTCTCTGAAACGCTGGATGCAGTTGAGATGGCGCATCGCGCGGGTTACAAGGCGGTGCTGTCGCATCGCTCAGGCGAGACGGAAGATACCACCATCGCGCATCTGGCGGTCGCCACCAATTGCGGCCAGATTAAAACCGGCTCGCTCAGCCGCTCTGACCGGCTTGCGAAATATAACGAGCTGATTCGCATTGAAGAAGAGCTGGGGACTGTGGCGAGATATGGGGCAATAGGATGATTGGATTATCGAGTGATCGGATGATCGGATTATCTTTTTTAAGCTTCCCAAAACCCATCTAATTTGTTAAATTCCAGAGTCATATGTCATACTCTGCACGCCTTCGCGCCGAGGGCAAACGTCCCAGTTTGTTACGCTATGCGCAGCCTTTGCTGTGCACTTTTGTGCTATTTTATCTCGGCTATCATACCGTTAGCGGCGATCGCAGCTTGTTTGCGCTGTACAAGGAGCGCCGCCAGCTCGAGGCGCTGAACCAGCAGCTGGCTGATACTGTGGCGCGCCGCGAAGCGCTGGAAAAACGCGTGGCGCTGCTTTCCAGCAACTCACTGGATCTCGACCTTTTAGATGAGCAGGCGCGCAGCGTGCTCGGCATGGCGGGCAAAGATGAAGTGGTGATTTTTCTCGATGAAAAGTAATGCTGCGACGCAGCAAAGCCGCGCTCACTAAACGCTTGCGCTTGCTTTGATTTTTGTGTGTATTCATGCTTTCTTTTTTTACTCAAGAGAGCCAATCATGCCCAAAGCAGCGAATACTAATAAAAAGTCAGCCGAGGAAGCCTCCGCAAAGCCTGTCTCCAAAGAACGGGCGCTTAAACTTTATCGTGACATGCTGCTAATTCGCCGCTTTGAAGAAAAAGCTGGCCAGCTCTACGGCATGGGGCTGATTGGCGGTTTCTGCCATCTTTACATCGGTCAGGAAGCGGTGGTAATTGGCATGCAGAGCTGCATTACCGGTGATGATGCGGTGCTCACCAGCTACCGTGACCACGGTCATATGATCGCCTGCGGCATGGATCCAAAGGGTATCATGGCGGAGCTGACGGGGCGTATCGGTGGTTTTTCGCGCGGCAAGGGCGGCTCGATGCACATGTTCTCGGTGGAGAAGAATTTTTACGGCGGCCACGGCATCGTTGGCGCGCAGGTGCCGATCGGCACTGGCATCGCGTTTGCCCATAAATATCGCGGCAATAACAATCTCTGCCTCACCTATTTCGGCGATGGTTCAGTAAACCAGGGGCAGGTTTATGAATCGTTCAACATGGCGAGTTTGTGGAAACTGCCGGTGATCTACATCATCGAAAACAACGAATATGCGATGGGTACCAGCGTCAAGCGCTCGCATTCTACCACTGAGCTTTACCGCCGCGGCGAAGCGTTTGGCATTCCCGGCAGGCAGGTCGACGGCATGGATGTGCTCGCCGTGCGTGAGGCGGGGCTGGAAGCAGTGAAATTTGTGCGCGAAGGAAATGGCCCGTTCCTGCTTGAAATGAAAACCTACCGCTACCGCGGCCACTCGATGAGTGATCCGGCGAAATATCGCACCAAGGAAGAGGTGGAGCAATATAAGGAGCAGCACGACCCGATTGAAGGCATGAAGGCGTGGCTTTTTGCTCAGAAATTCGCCAGCGAAGAAACGCTCAAAGAAATGGAAAAAGAAATCAAGGCGATTGTGAACGAGTCGGCGGATTTCGCCCAGCAATCGCCGGAACCGCCAGAGTCTGATCTGTGGACGGATGTGACGGTTTAGTCATGACTCGGATTGTTTTAATGATGAGTTTGCTTAGCCTTTCCGGCTGCTATTACTGCAAGCTTGATTCGGGTGATTCATCTTCTGTTTCAGGTTATTGGAACGGCTGCATGAGTGTTATGAAAGATGCCGGGGAAGCACCGCTCTGGCCAAATCAAAAACAGTAGGAGAATAAAATGCCACAACAAACGGTAAGGGTTGCGCTGAGGGATGCGATGGCGGAAGAAATGCGCCGCGACGCGGATGTGTTCGTCATGGGGGAAGAAGTTGCGGAATATCAGGGCGCATATAAGGTGACCGAGGGGCTGCTTGCTGAATTCGGAGCGCGCCGCGTGGTTGATACGCCGATCACCGAGCATGGTTTTGCCGGTCTTGGCGTTGGCGCGGCGATGATGGGGCTGAAGCCAGTCGTCGAATTCATGACCTTCAATTTCGCGATGCAGGCGATGGATCAGATCATCAATTCCGCCGCCAAAACCAACTACATGAGCGGCGGCCAGATACGCTGCCCGATTGTGTTTCGCGGGCCAAACGGCGCAGCGTCGCGCGTAGCAGCGCAGCACTCGCAGTGCTATGCCAGCTGGTATGCGCACGTGCCCGGCCTGAAAGTGATTGCGCCCTGGGATGCAGCGTCGGCTAAGGGGCTCCTCAAAGCGGCGATTCGTGATCCCAATCCGGTGATTTTTCTGGAAAACGAAATCATGTATGGCCAGAGCTTCGAAGTGCCTGACAGCGTGGAGCCGATGGAGATCGGCAAAGCAGCCGTGGTGCGCGAAGGGACGGATGTGACGATCACGGCGTTTTCTATCATGGTGGGCAAGGCGCTGAAAGCCGCGGAAGAGCTGGAGAAAGAAGGCATCAGCGCCGAGGTGATTGACCTGCGCACCATTCGTCCGCTGGATACCGAGACCATCATGGAATCGGTAAAGAAAACCAACCGCTGCGTGAGTGTGGAAGAGGGCTGGCCAACGGCCGGTATGGGCTCGGAAATCGCCGCGCAGATTATGGAGCACGCGTTTGATTATCTGGATGCGCCGGTGAAACGCGTAGCGGGCGCCGATGTGCCGCTGCCTTACGCCGCGAACCTTGAAAAACTCGCCCTGCCACAAGCCCCGCATATCATCGATGCGGTCAAAGAAGTTTGTTATAAATAATCACTTGTCATCCCTGTGAAAGCAGGGATCTTAAACCATCTACAGGACTACTGCTTTCGCAGGAGTGACAAAAAAAGGATAGACGATGCCCATTGAAATTCTCATGCCCGCGCTTTCCCCCACCATGACCGAGGGCAACCTCGCCAAATGGAATGTGAAGGAAGGCGATAAAATTAAATCCGGTCAGGTGATCGCCGAGATCGAAACCGATAAGGCAACCATGGAAGTGGAAGCGGTTGACGAGGGTGTGATCGGCAAGATCATGATTCCCGCTGGCACCGAGGCCGTGAAGGTCAACCAGCTGATTGCCCTGCTCTTGGAAGAGGGAGAAGATAAGAAAGTTCTGGATGGCTACCAGCCGAAAGCGGCGTTGGCAGCACCTGCCAAGCCGGCAGAAAAACCAGCCGAGGCTCAGCAGGCTGCGCCAAGCGTGGGTGTTTCGCAGGTGGTTTCCGCGGCGCCGATGGCTGCTACTGGCACGGGGGGGCGTGTGTTTGCATCACCGCTCGCCAAACGCATTGCTGCGAATGAAGGTGTGCAGCTGCAGCTGGTGCAGGGCAGCGGGCCACATGGTCGCGTGGTGAAAGAGGATGTGCTGAAATTTGTGCAAAGCGGTGGTGCGGCGAAAGGCCGTGTGGTGCGCTCGGCGGTGGAATTCACCAAGCAGCCCAACAACAACATGCGCAAAGTGATTGCGCGCCGCCTCACCGAATCCAAGCAGCAGGTGCCGCATTTCTACCTGACGGTGGAGTGTGAGCTGGATGCGCTGATGGATGTGCGCAAGCAGATTAATTTTGATGCGGAGTCGCGCGCAGGTAAGGATAAAAAACCGGAATATAAACTTTCGGTGAATGATTTTATCATCAAAGCCTCGGCCCTGGCGCTGAAAAAAGTGCCAGCGGCCAACGCCTCATGGACGGATGAAGCGATTTTGCTTTACAACAACGTTGATATTTCCGTGGCGGTGGCGATTGATGGCGGCCTGATTACGCCGATTGTGAAAAACGCGGATCAGAAAACGGTGGTTACCATTTCCAGCGAAATGAAAGACCTGGCAGCTCGCGCGCGGCAGAACAAGCTCGCGCCGGAAGAATTCCAGGGCGGCGGTTTTTCGATTTCCAACCTCGGCATGTATGGTATCAAGCATTTCGCCGCGATTGTGAATCCGCCGCAGGGCTGCATCCTTGCGGTTGGCGCCGGTGAGGAGCGCGTGGTGGTGAAGCATGGCAAGATGGAGGTGAAAAACCTGATGACGGTCACGCTTTCGGTGGATCACCGCGTGGTGGATGGTGCGGTCGGCGCGGAGTTTCTGCAGGCGTTCAAGCACTACATCGAGTCGCCAGCGCTGCTGCTGATCTGACATGGAACTGATTTTTGGCATTATCGCGTTTATCATCCACAGTGTGATTGTTTTATTTCTGTGGTTTGTACTGAGTTTTGTCGTTGCATTTTATGCCAGATCGAAGGGGCGATCATTTTTTGGTTTTCTGCTGCTGTCGTTTCTGCTGACGCCGATTGTTGGTGGCGTTATTGCGCTGCTGGCGGATAGTAATCAGCGCACGATCGAACAGCGATTGCTGGCCGGCGGGGAGGGTAAGAAATGCCCAAGCTGCGCGGAAATTATACGCAAAGAAGCGATAAAATGCCGGTTTTGTGGCCATGCGGTATAACTTGTCATAGGAGATGAAAATGCGTGCGATGATCAAATGCCTGATACTATGTTCAATGGTGTGGTTTGGTGCAGTTCAGCCCGCTCTAGCAAGCCCGGATCCCAAGCAAGCCCTCGCCGCATGGACGAAGGCGGTGGAGACTGGCACGGTGGAGCAGATTGTCGCATTATATGACAAAGATGCGACCATGCTTTCAGCCTTCGCAACCGACCCGCTCACTAGCCGCGAGCAGCTGCGCGGCTATTTCAGTAAGGTTATCAAAGAACCAAACCGTAAAGTGGACGTGACGAAGCAGGATGTGCGCGTGTTTGGCGATGTGGCGATGAATACCGGCCTGTATGTCTTTCATTTTGAGCAGGACGGTGAACCGCTTGAACTTCCTGCAAGATTTACCTTTGTCTATAAGCTGAGAGACGGGCAATGGAAAATCATCAGCCAGCATTCTTCACGCGTGCCCGGCGCGAAAGCAGAGTAGTTGACTTTTTTTATTGGTTAAACTATCACCGCGCGGGTCTTTGAAGACCTGCTTCATAACCAGACAAAGGACGAATCATGAGAATTCTGACCGTATTGCTCGCTGCTACTACACTTGCTGCCTGCTCACACCACTATGACGATGCAACCGATAAGGCCGCTGAAAACGCACTGAACAACTGGATTGCCGCTGTGGAAAGCAAAGATGTGAACCGCGTGGTGAAGCTGTATGATGATGATGCGGTGCTGCTTGCGACCTTTGGCGCAAAGCCCATCCTGACGCAGGAAGCAAGAGCCGATTATTTCAAAAACAAGATTTTCATCCGCAAAGATCTGAAGATTACGGTGAATGAGCTACATACCGAGCGCGATGGCGATATTGCTCTGGCAAACGGTATCTATACTTTTAGCTTCAAGCAGGGCGGCCAGACGGTGAAGGTGCCGGCGCGCTTCAGCTTTGTGTTTGAAGAAGAATCAGAAGGCTGGGAAATCGAAGCGCATCACTCCTCGGTGGTGCCCCGCGAGCCTTCACGCGCAACGAAGTAATAAATACTACATAATACTCGAAAGAGCCTTGCGAAAGCAGGGCTCTTTTGTTTTGATGGGGTAAAATTTTCAGGAGTATTCAATGACCGAACAAAGTTTTGATGTGGTGATTGTGGGTGGTGGCCCGGGTGGTTATGTGGCGGCGATTCGCGCCAGCCAGCTGGGCATGAAAACCGCTGTGGTTGAGCGCGAGCATATGGGCGGCATCTGCCTGAACTGGGGCTGCATTCCTACCAAGGCGCTGCTGCGCTCCAGCGAGCTTTATCACACGATGAAGCATGCGGATGTGTATGGCTTATCGGCAAAAGATATTTCTTTTGATCTGAAGAGAGTGGTGGAACGCTCGCGCGGTGTCGCCGGGCAGCTTTCCAAAGGCGTTGCTGGCCTGATGAAGAAAAATAAAGTCACGGTGATTGATGGCCACGGCAAGCTGGCGGGTAAGGGAAAAGTACAGATCACCCCCCCTCAATCCCCCCCGCAAGCAGGGGGGACTATTATCAATGCCAAGCATATCATTCTTGCAACTGGCGCGCGGGCGCGTGTGCTGCCCGGGCTGGAGCCGGATGGCAAGCTGGTTTGGACGTACAAAGAGGCGATGGTGCCAAGCGCCATGCCGAAATCACTTCTTGTGGTGGGGAGCGGTGCGATTGGGATAGAGTTTGCCAGCTTCTATCGCTCGATGGGGGCTGATGTAACCGTCGTTGAAGTTCAAGATCGCATCCTGCCGGTGGAAGATGAAGAAATCTCGAAATTCGCGCATAAGGCGTTTGAAAAGCAGGGCATGAAGCTCATGACCTCTGCCACGGTGAAAGCGCTGAAAAAAGGCAAGGACAACGTGATAGCGACGATTGAATCCGCTGGCAAAAGTTCGGAGCTGACCTTTGACCGCGTGATCATGGCAGTAGGGATTGTCGGCAATACCGAGAATCTCGGGCTTGAGGGCACGAAGGTGAAGGTGGAAAAGGGACATATTGTGACCGATGGTTACGGCGCGACCGCCGAGCCGGGCGTCTATGCAATCGGTGATGTGACCGGTGCACCATGGCTTGCACACAAGGCCTCGCATGAGGGAGTGATCTGCGTGGAAAAAATCGCGGGTGTGAAAGGTGTGCATCCGATGAAGAAAGAAAACATTCCGGGCTGCACCTATTGCCATCCGCAGGTGGCAAGTGTCGGGCTTACGGAAAAAGCAGCGAAGGAAAAATATAAAGATATCAAGGTCGGCCGCTTCCAGTTTATCGGCAACGGCAAAGCCATTGCGCTGGGCGAGCCGGAAGGCCTGATCAAAACTATTTTCGACGCCAAAACCGGCGAGCTGCTCGGCGCACACATGATTGGCGCGGAGGTGACGGAAATGATCCAAGGCTATGCGATCGCCAAAGCGGGCGAGCTGACCGAGGGTGAGCTGATGCACACCATCTTCCCGCACCCGACGCTTTCGGAAATGATGCATGAGAGCGTGCTGGATGCATATGGCCGTGTGATTCACATGTAATCGCTTTTTCTGGCTTTCCTGCACGGCTTTTTAGCCTGCTGGTAAGCTTTGTGACGTGTGTTTTAAGGGATTGTTAAGCGCCGGCTGCTAAGCTTATATTAACTTTGTGGATATTGCGCAATCACATGTCCTTACGCATGCAGAATCAAGGCTTTTCCCTGCTAGAGCTGAGCATCGTGCTGGTTATTATCGGGCTTGTCACCGCAGGCGGGATCGCCATGATGCTGCGCTCTGTTGATAATACTCAGAAAAAAATCACTGATTTCCGCATGGCTGTGATTCAAAAAGCGCTGCTTGACCATCGCAGAGCATTTCGCAGATTGCCATGCCCGGGCGATCCAGTGGTGGCAATCAGCCATGCGAATTTTGGTGTTGAAGCGGCTAATCCAGGGCGCTGTATGGGAGGTGCGCCGGAAGCTCGTTTCGTACGGACGCAAAGTGTCACGGTCAGTATTGTCAGCGGTTCACCGATTGCGACAACCACTTCGACCGCCGATCTTGTGTCGGGGCTTTACGTGGCTAATGCCAATTTTTCGGGCAATAGCACAACCATTCTGAGCGTGGACAGCGCGACACAAATGACAATGGCGAGTAACGCCACCGCGACGAGCGCCTCAACTAGCCTGCAATATAATACGATTGCTGCTGGCGCTGTGCCGGTAAAAACACTCGGCCTCAGCGATGATTTTGTTGCAGATGGCTGGGGTAGAAGATTTAACTATGTGGTAAGCGTGCCGCTGACTGCTCCGTTTGCATTTGATAACGTTGCCATATCCGATGTGAGGCAGCGTATCCGTATTGTTTTAACGGGCACCACTGATAAAATCACCAATGCCGCCTATGCGCTGATCAGCTATGGCGAAAATGGCCATGGCGGGTTTTCAAGAAATGGATCGGTCACGCTACATAATGCCGGCTCTGTCAACACTGATGAGCTGATTAACTGCGATTGCAACAATGCGGCGGTAATCCAGAACTCAATCTTATATGAGCGCATTGTGCAAAGATTGCCAACGGAAGATAGCACCACGCGTTTTAATAACTTTGATGATGTGGTGGTGTTTGGCACAAGGCAGGATTTACGCAGCTCGCTTGAGTAGCTGTTATAAGCCTACGCTACTTAACCACTGCCTGGCCTGATGCTTGGCCTTTTCGATGCGCATGACGTCCTCAATGCGGCGGCTTAAAAATTCCCAGCTGGCCTGATGGCCTGCGCTGCTATCGTTCAACCAGTAGATTGTGGTGGTGCTCAACACCGCGCCCAGCAGCAGGCGCTTGGTGTAGAAATTAAAATCGGTCGAGTTGTCGCCAATGGCGCGCCACATCTCATCCACCGTATGATAAAGCGAGGCCAGCGCGTGGCTGCTGTAGATAGGCAATGCCTGCAGCGCGATGGCGCGACGTAGCGCCTCTTTGTGGCCTTCCTGTGCTTCCAGCCACAGGCGCACACAGAGCGTCGCGCGCTGGCGAATTTTCATGCTGTCAAGATGGTAGTGTGCCAGCGCATCCAGCATACGGCTGTCCATCAGCAGAAAGTATGTGTCCACCGCTTGAATGGCGCCATTTGGAAAGACGCGAATGCTATCAGTTTTTTTGTAGCCGGCATCCTGTGCTGCTTTGCCCAGCGTTGTCTGCGACCAGCCATCAAATGGTACATGGGGCAGGGCATGAGTGATGAAGTCGCGCGCGGCTTTGATCTTATCCATGCCGCAAGAATAGCTTAGCTGGCCACCTGAAGCAACGGCTGCTTATGCTCGGGCTCCTGCTCGTCTTCTCCGGCCAGTTCAAGATTGGAGTGCTTGAGGATGCTATCAATGCGCGCCAGCAGCTCATGGCCGCTTTCGCGGATGTGACGGGCATATTCGAGATATTGCGGGTTGCCAAGATTGCCAAGCACCTGCGCTTCCATCATCTGGGCAAAGCCGATGACGGCGTTAAGCGGTGTGCGCAAATCATGGCTCATATTCGCGAGGAACTCCGAACGCGCACGCAGCGCCAGCTCCGCTTCCAGTTTGGCTTTCTGCAGCGAGTTCTGAATCTGAATGCTATCGTGTACATTCTCCATCACACAAACAAGCTCCCGGCTGCCCGCGCTGTGCCGCCCATGAATAAGAAACAGATACCAGTAATAGCTGCCATCGCCATGGCGCAACTTGCAGCGATAGGCGAGTGGTTTGCCCGCCGCATCATTACGCCCGGCAAGAAGCGCTTGCAGGCGATCGCGAAAATCATCATGCAGGTAATCCATGAAATGAGCGCCATGGCATAACTCAGGAATATTGCCGGTGAGCGTGCCGAAATTCGGCGAAAGATAGCTGCATTCGCCTTCCGGCGTCAGCAGGCAGAGAATCTGTGTGCCATATTCGGTGAGGTAGTGATATTTGTCTTCCGGCGCGAAATGATTCGCGGGGCGGGCAGAGGATGATTCGCTGTTTTGCGCTTCAGCAATCTCCGGAACTGCGAGGTGGCTGGTTGGTTCAGAAGCCTCAGCGGGGGCAGATGCGGCGTCCGGCTCAGGGCTGTGAACCATATCCGCCATGGTTTTCCAATAATTTGACCAGAAATCCCAGTAGTTCAAACGACACCCCAACAATTTATGTAAAATTGTATCTATCGTTTACACATTATTCATCTTTGATGCACTAACTATATGTAGTATCGTACTTGGCTTGTTCATTATATCTTGTGTTGTTGCAAAACTACAACAACAATGGGTTGTGGATAAGTTCTAGATATTGATTGAAGTTGCGTATGTTTCTTAGGTTTCGAAGGTTTCGTATGTTTTTATCATTCGCAACCTCCGAAACTTACGTAACCTATGAAACCTATTTTAGCAGCGGATCCAACTTACCGGCAGCATCCAGCGCGTAGAGATCGTCGCAGCCGCCGACATGCGTTTCGCCAATAAAAATCTGCGGCACGGTGCGCTTGCCATTCGATTTAGCGAGCATCTCCTGCTGGAGCTTTTCATCCCGCGTGATGTCGATTTCCGTGATGGACGATTCCACACCCTTGCGCTTCAGCAGTGTTTTCGCTTTCACGCAGTAGGGGCAGTAGTCTTTGGTGTACATGGTAATGGTGGGCATTATTCTCTCCTGTAATCTCCGCTACCCTGCGATGGATGCGGAGCATGGGTGGTGTGATTATACTACTTTCTATATAGTATTTACCAGCCCCCGCAACAAGTGCGGGGCTAAGATAACTCCTCAAGTGCCCAGCCTGCCATTTCCGCAACCAGCGGTGAGGGGTCGGAGAGCAGATCGGTGACCGCTGGAACCAGGCTTACATCGCCGCTATTGCCGGCTGCCACTAATACATTGCGCACAAAGCGATCCCGCCCGATGCGTTTTACCGGTGATTTGCGGAAAAGCGCGCGAAATGCGGCGTCATCCAGCCGCAGCAGCTCGGATAAGAGCGGCGCTTCCAGCTCTTTTCGTGGATGATACGCCATTTCCTGCGATGTTTTAGCGAATTTATTCCATGGGCAGATGGCGAGACAATCATCGCAGCCATAAATGCGGTTGCCGATGCTCTTTCGGAATTCCAGCGGAATCTGGCCTTTATGCTCGATGGTGAGGTAGGAGATGCATTTGCGCGCATCAAGCTTGCGCTCGGCGGTGAAGGCCTGTGTTGGGCAGATGTCGAGGCAGGCGCGGCAGCTGCCGCATAAATCTTTGTTGTCATCCTGACCGAGCGAAGCGAGTGGAAGGATCTTAGATCCCTCGACTGTGCTCGGGATGACAAGATTGGTAAACACACTCCCCAGAAATAACCAGCTGCCAAACTCGCGCGAAACAAGGCAGGTGTGCTTGCCCTGCCAGCCAATGCCAGCACTTTCCGCCAGCGGTTTTTCCATCACCGGCGCAGTGTCAACAAACACCTTCACCTCGCAGCTAAATTCCTCGGCCACCCAGCGCGCCAAGGCTTTGAGCTTCTTTTTGATGACATCATGATAATCTTCATTCTGCGCATAGCAGGAAATATTACCGATAGTGGGTTGCGCCAGTTTTTCGAGCGGGTTTGTTTCGGGTGCGTAATTATGGCCAAGCACAATGATGGATTGAACCTCCGGCCATAATGTTTTTGGGTCGGCGCGGCGCTCCGATTTCTCCGCCATCCAGGCCATCTCGCCGTGGTGGCCGTTTTCGAGGAATTCGTGAAGCCCGCTTGCCGCTGATGCGGGCAGGTCTGGTGTGGTAAAGCCCACGGCATCAAAGCCGAGCGAGCGCGCCTTTTCAGAAATCCGGGTTTTCATAATAAGCTGGCGGGCGCACACCCGGCACGCGCTCGGAAAGAATGCAGCGCATGGAAGGGCGCGATTTCATCAGCGCATACCAGCCATGGGCATTCATATTGTAGTTCCAAGGCACATCGCCGGTGTAATCAATCGCGGATAAATGCGCTGCTGCCGCAAGGTCGGCGAGTGTCAGCGTATCACCGGCAAGGAAATAGCGCTCACCCGCAAGGTAGCCAATATAATCAAGATGGTAGAGAAGATTCTGCTGGCCTTGACGAATGGCCGCTGAGCTTGGTGCGCCCTTACCAAAATAATGCTTGAATGCTTTTTCAAACAGGATGTTTTGCGTCACTTCATGGTCGAATTTATGGTCAAACCAATCCACCAACCTTCGGACTTCTGCGCGCTCGGCGGCGTTTCTACCAAGTAGGCAGATGCCGGGATAGGTTTCTTCAAGATATTCGCTGATGGCATAAGCGCCGGAAAGCGCAAAGCCATCATCCTCGACTAAAATCGGTAGATCCGCCGCTGGCGAGAGCGCGAATAAATCCAGCTTTCGATCCCACGGGTTTTCACCCACGAGCTCAAACTCAAGGGCTTTTTCCCCCAGCATCAGGCGTATCTTGCGGCAGAAGGGGGAAAGTGCCGTGTGATAAAGCTGACGCATCAGGCGGCAACCTTCCGGTTATAGCGCGCGAGATAGCCGGGCACGATGGTTTCCACCGCTGTCGGCGTGATGCCCAGATGCGCGAAGCTCCTCGCGCCCGGGCTTACGATGTTGTCATATTTCAGCAAACGCACCTGATCACGCGTGAGCGGCGGCCTTGGCAGAATTTCGCTCGCCGCGCCAATCATGCTGGCCAGTGCCATGGGTAGCGGCGCAAGGTAGCGTCTGCGATCGGTGGTGCGAAGGATATATTCTAAAATCTCACGGAAACTATACACGCGCGGGCCGCCCAGCTCGTAGGTTTCGCCCATGGTGGTTTCGTCGTTCAGGCTGGCTTCGACCGCCGCCGCGACATCATCCACATACACCGGCTGAAAACGCGTTTTGCCGCCGCCAATCAGCGGCAGGGCAGGGGCGAGAGACGCCATCTGCGCGAACTGGTTGAAGAAATTATCCTCCGCACCAAACACCACGCTCGGGCGAAGGATGGTGGCGGCTGGAAACGCTGCCTGTACAGCTTTTTCGCCGAGCAGCTTGGTGCGCGCATAGGCCGAATCTGCTGCGCGATCAACCCCCAGTGAGGAAATCTGGATAAAGCGCTCTGCGCCGGCTTCACGCGCCATCAGCGCCAGTGTTTCAGCGCCTTTTGCGTGAAGCGCCGTGAAATTCTGCTTGCCTGATTCAAAGAGCACACCCACCAGATTGATGACTGCAAACGAGCCATCCAGCTTGCCTTTCAGTGTTTCTGGTCTAGCGATGTTGCCAGCGACAAGCGCGATCTGGCCGACATCGCCAGCGGTCTTTAAATGCGCCGCCGCATCAGGATTACGGCAGATGATGCGAAGACGATAGCCAGCCTTCGCGAGCCTGCGCGCCACGTAGCGCCCAAGAAAGCCGCTCCCGCCAATGAGGGTAATGATGGGTGTGTGTGTCATACAAATAGATTAAGACGTATGACGACTGTTGGCAAGCATCAAGAAGTACAGACAAACATTGACAAAATAGCGATATTTGGTTTGATATATTGGTGCAAATTTCTAGAAGAAAACTAATTCTTTTTTTTACATTAGCGCCCTTGGCTGGTGGTGCCACTCTACTTGGCAGGCCTTTTCTTTCTAACTTTACCAAGATCTCAGATTATTTTGGGTCTGATCTGTATAGCATCGAGATTGGTAAGGCGGCATATCAGAAGTTTTTCAGTAATGAAAATCTTGGTAAATTAGTTCATGACTTTGAACTGAGGGTACCTGGTTACTACAAACTTCTACCTAGCTACGCACTGAGCCAAGCGATGAGGAACGATTATTGGAATGGTCGCACCAAGATTGTTAAGGGTTGGGTACTAGCTGATAGTCTGGTTTTGCTTAGCGCCATCATATATTTAGAGAACCTCAATGTTCATTGACGGCAGATCGTTAGATCAAGAAAATCTGACTGCTGATATTTGTGTGATTGGTGCAGGTGCTGCCGGTATTGCTATTGCCATGCGTCATATCGACTCAGATAAGAATATAATTATCATTGAAAGTGGTGGTTTTGAGCCAGATAAGGCGACACTTGATCTAAATAAGGGTAAGGCAATTGGACTTTCTTATTCAACAGAATCTACCCGTCTCAGATGGTTTGGTGGGACAACGAACCACTGGGAAGGTATGTGCGCGCCGCTTAGTGATATTGATTTTGAGAAGCGCGATTGGATACCATACAGTGGCTGGCCGATTAAAAGAAGTGACCTCGACGAAGGTTATAAATGGGCGGCAAAATTTCTTAACTTGAGTGGAACCGGTACGGATGATTTTTCTGTTCCACAGGATATCATTCCAAATCCTGGCACTTTGTCATTTGGGTGTTGGCGTTTTGCGCAGCATCTTTCTCTCGGGGAGGTGTATCGAAAACCTCTTGAAGAATCAAAAAATATTAAAATTCTACTACACTCGAATGTCGTTGATATACGTTTGGTTGATGAGCTGAATAGTGTTAGCGAAGTAAAAGTCGCTACACTCTCTGGCGCCAGATTCTCGGTGCGCGCCAAGAAATATATTTTAGCTTGTGGCGGTATCGAGAATGCGCGCCTGCTACTCGCATCCAACTCCCAAATGCAGTATGGAATTGGGAATAGCTATGATCAGGTGGGTAGGTATTTTATGGAACACCCACATAATCAAGTAGGGCAGTTATTTTCATACGGTGACGATCTCGGCAAGCTCTTCAGGCTTGATTTTAAGCGATCAAGAGGCCTCAGGCCAGTCAATACAGATATTATTGCTGATAAAAATGCGGCTGTTTTGAATATTTCACTTTCACCGCAGACAATGAAAGAATATCAAGTTGCTGGTGGTTCACTTGTCATCAGTGCACATAATGAGATTAAAGAACAAAGTGCGACATTGAATTATTTGCAGCATGCCAGCGGTGTATCAGTGAAGCATGTTTTTGGATTATATGCACGCACTGAACAGGTTCCGAATCCTGATAGCAGAGTTATTCTTAATCACAACGAGCGTGATGCGCTGGGTATTCCCAGAGTGCAGCTAGATTGGCGGCTCACCGAGCAGGACTGGAAAACCATCCATGTGCTTGCCATAAAGTTTGCCGAAGCTATTTCTGCTTCCGGTGCAGGATTTGTAAGGCTGTCAGGTTGGCTGGAGCGTTTTAGTGGTTGGCCGCGTAACGCATGGTATGGTAGCCACCATATGGGAACTACCAGAATGTCTGATGACCCCAAAACTGGCGTCGTTGATAAAGATCAAAAAGTCTTTGGATTGAATAATTTACACATTGCTGGAAGCTCGGTGTTTCCCACCAGCGGTTGGCCGAATCCGAGTTATACCCTGATTTCAATGCGATAAGAGATTGGTTCGTCCCCTTCGAGTTTATGAAGCTCGAAGGGGATATCAACAGCATCGAAACTAGAGATTTAAAATTTAATTCTAGGTACCGTGGTATTTCCAAGCAATCTAGTAGAAAATGTACGGGTGCTTGCACTGGATTTTCTTGTTTCGGGACATATAATTGTGGTTTCTGCAGTGCTACCTGGTAACTTGCCCTTAATTTTATCGCATTGACGGTTAGGTTTATTTAATATGTTGCATTGTTCTTCGACTCCGAAACGGCAAGCATTATAGTGACTCCTTTCGATAACACGATTGAAGCAAAGTAATTCTACATCTTCATTTTCAACTTTAGTACATATGGTAATTGTTACGTACCTTTTCCTTTCGCCATCTATCGTTTGGGTGAATTCGTTGCCGCAAGTAAACTCGCATATCTTTTCTGTTGCCAATTGATGTGTAATAGCCATGGCTTCTTGGCTTAAAGGCAGTATTGATGAGGCGGTTAGAACAAAAACAAGTAATTTATTAAACTGACGACTGATTTTTATATTATACTTCATAAGGATCTCCTTCTGTATTAAACTAAAAGGCGTTAAATTAAATCTAATTTAATTGGTTAACAATCCAAAAAATAAATGACAAAAGGTGTACAGTTATTTTCTGAAGCAGTTTATGCCTTTACTATAGACTTTGTTTGTTACAACTTCATGACGGTTCCGCGAAAGTTTTATGACAATTTGATGTATCTCCCCAAGGTTCTGAAAGGGAACAATAAAATTTTTCTATTTGGGTTTAGGTGCTGTGGCTGGGCGGTTGATGGTGGCTGGTGTTGCCGAACACGCCATGAAATTTTATTAAAAAGTTGAGGTAAGTAATTAACTAAAAAATCACCTCAAACAAAGCCATCTCGGGCAGTTAAATTTATCCTGATTCGTGCGGTAGTCAAGGATGGTGCCGTTTGCCAGTAGTTCCTCGATGCGGGGGTGGTGGGTGATGTAGTCCGCGTAGAGGTAGCAGCGGTTGTTCAGCGGTAGTAAAACTGTGCGATGGCGGCGCATGGGGTAAATGCGAGACAGTGTATCGGTCATGACATAGCGATCACCGCGCGGGCAGAGCGCATGGGGGTGGAATAAGTTGAGTGTCACGCCGGAGCTTATCATATAATCATCAGTGGCAATGAGGCGGTGGCCGGTGCGTGGGCGGAGTGGTCTGCGGTCGCCCGGGAGTCGATAATCAAAAGGTTTTGCATTTTCGCCGTTAATGGTTCGGCGGTTGATGCCGTGGACATCCAGAAAATGCAAGTCGGAATAAAAGGGCGCGGCGCCGCTAGCGGTGATGGCGAGGAGCAAATCTGAAGGTGGCTGGGCGCCGAATAGCGCTTTCAGAGATTTGCCGACCATGCGCCAGTTGCCTTGCGGATAGTTCATCCAATGATTCAGGCCGAAGGTTGGCTCGATTAATTCAGGAAGAATCAGGCGGTTTCTGGCCAGCAGTTTAGAGTGTTGTTGGTTGCCATAGATGGATGTTGTTGTGATGATGATGCACAGTACTATGGGGTGCAGGAGTTGAAGTTTTTTTTTATCTATCATTCCAACCGCCGCAAACACGAATGCCGCGAACATGGGGAGGATGGGGACGAGCAGGCGGAATTCCATAAAGCACCCGCCGATATAGACAACATAGGCGAGCCACAGGCCGATGGTGGCAAGGAGGGTGAGAAGGGGGGCGATTACCTCCCCTGCTTGCGGGGGAGGAGGCGAAGCTTGGGTTTCGTCTGGCGAAACCCTTAGCGTAGCGGTGGGGGTGAGACTGTTATCACCCCCCTCTGACTCCCCCCGCAAGCGGGTGGAGAAGGATAGAGCGCGCTGGATGGTGGAAAGAATAATTAGAATCACCGCCAAGCCAAGCAGCACGGCGGGGATGTAGTGATGCAGCTCGAGATATTTCAGGATGTAGCGCTGGCCGAGCCAGACCATGCTCGTATCGCCGGGAATTTTGGCGTAGAACGTATTGGGCAGTGCATAGCCATAATATAGCTTTGCCCAGCTAAGCAAGGCAAGCACGCACAGGGTAGGGATGCCAGCGGCGAGCCAGAGAGATTTTGTCTTTGCGAGCGAAGCGACGCAATCCAGAATTTTACCGTTGCTGGATTGCTTCGTCGCAAGATGCTCCTCGCAATGACGATAAAGCAAATACACATATCCGGGAAAGAGAAGGATGGCGCTATCGAGGCGGGTGAGCAGGGCGGCGGAGGCAAGGATGGCTAGTGTTAGTGCGTGTTCTTGCCCCCCCACCCTAATCCTCTCCCCGGAGGGGAGAGGGGACAAGGAAGAACCGGAGGGGAGAGGGGATAGTAATACAAAATAAAATCCCATCACGAGCGCGGTGACAACCATGGTCTCCAGCCCGCCGCTGGCATAGGCGGAGAAGGTGTGGTGGGTCGCGAGGGTGAGTACGGCGCAGGCGGCGGCTATTTTCCCCTCTCCTGCGAGCGGGAGAGGGTGGCGAGCGACTGCGAGCCGGGTGAGGGTGGCTTTGTCACCCCCCACAAAAACCCCCCCCATGCGGGGGGAGAAATTAAGCGTGAGGCGGAGTGTGAGCAGAAAAGTGAGCGCGAGGGCGGCGAGATAGGCGGTGAAGTTAAAAGCAGCCGAGATGTATTCCGGATCGACTCCCGGCAGCCAGAACATCACGGTGCCGACCAGCAGGGTGTATAAAAAATTAGTGTAGCCATATTCATCCAGCCCGGGATACCACACCAGACCATGCCCCTCGGCGAAGTTCTTGGCATAGACGAAGGCGATGTAGGCATCGTCCTGAATGAAGTAGTTTTTGTGCCAGAAGAAGATTGCAACAGCGGTAAGCGCGGCGGCTGCGAACCATTCCAGAGGTTTGAGTTTGAAAGACATCAGGATGGCGTAGCATACTGAATGATTTTTGTCATTAATCGGAAGTGGATCCCGGCCTACGCCGGGACGACAGTTAAGCGCCGACGCTTCTCAGCGCTTCAATCGGGTTCATGCGGGCGGCTTTGAAGGCGGGATAAAGACCGCTGGCAAGCCCGACGCCAATGGCCACGCCAAGCGCCATGAGAACCGACCAGACGCTATATTGAACCGGCACGCTCATCCAGTGCTCTGCGGCAAGCCCAAGCCCAATGCCGATGGCCAGGCCGATCGTGCTGCCGACGCCAGCAATCAGGATCGCCTCCATCAGAAACTGGCTGAGAATATGGCGGCGAGTGGCACCTACGGCTTTACGTATGCCGATTTCGCGCGTGCGCTCAGTGACAGTGACCAGCATGATGTTCATGATGCCAATACCGCCGACCACGAGCGAAATGGAGGCGATCGCGCCGAGCAGAATGGAGAGTGCGCGCGTGGTATCGGTGGCAACCCGCGCAATGGCGGTTAAGTTACGCACGGTGAAATTATCGGCCTCAGTTTCACGCAGTTTATTTCGCTCGCGCAGCAGCTGGGTGATGTCTTCGGTGGCGGGGTCTAAGTCTTTATCGCTGATGGCTTCGGCGAAAATAAACTGCACGACGCCACTGGCAAACATGTAACCCCAGAGCTTACTTTCGGCGGTGGTGATGGGGATGAAAATCGCATCATCCTGATCCCGCCCATCAAAGCCCTGACCTTTGGATTCCAGCAGCCCGACCACTTGAAAAGGCAGTCCGTTGATGCGAAATGTCATGCCCAGCGGTGCCTGATCACCAAAGAGTTCGCTGGCCACCGTGGCGCCGATCACGGCCACGCGCCGCCCAAGGCGCTGATCTTCGGCGGTGAATGATTCACCTTCGGCAAACACCCAGTTGCGGATGCCGAAGAATTCCGGTGTGGTGCCGGTGACGCGGCTATTCCAGTTCTTGCTGCCAGCGCTGACTTGAAATTCACGCTGCGACGTGGCCGGAGCAGCAGAATAGATGGTGGGGAGCTGGGCGATGGCTTCCGCATCTTTCGCTGTGAGTTTGGAGATGCTGTTGGAGCGCAGGCCTTTATTATCGCTGCTGCCGGGGGTGATGATGAGCAGATTGCTGCCGAGCTGATTGATGGCGTCCTGCACCTGCTGCTGGCTTCCGGAGCCCACAGCAAGCATGAGAATCACCGAGCCGACCCCGATCACAATCCCCAGCATGGCAAGAAAGGTGCGCAGCCGGCTGGCAGCCACCGAAATCCACGCTTCACGAAACAGGTCAGAATGGTTCATGATCAGTACATCGGCCCATCATAGATGATGTCGCCGTCCTTAATCTGCACTAAGCGCTTGCCGTAGCGCGCCACGTCCTGCTCGTGGGTGACGAGAATCACGGTCATGCCTTCTTTATTCAGGTCTTTAAAAAGATTCATGATGTCGTCGCTGGTTCTGCTGTCGAGGTTTCCGGTGGGTTCATCCGCCAGCAACAGTTTCGGCTCGCCGCACAGCGCGCGCGCAATGGCGATACGTTGCTGCTGGCCGCCGGAAAGCTGGCTTGGCAGGTAGTTGCGATGGCTGGAAAGCCCGACCATCTCGAGGTAATGCTCGGCGCGTTTGATGCGCTCGCTGCGGCTTTCATGGGCGTAGAAAAGTGGCAGCGCAATGTTGTCGATGATGGTGCGGCGTGGCAGCAGATTAAACCCCTGGAACACAAAACCGATGGTGAGGTTGCGGATACGTGCCAGCTCTTCGTCGTTGTAGTCGCGAATATCTTCGCCATCGAGCAGATAAATGCCACGTGAAGGGCGATCCAGCGTTCCGAGAATATTCATCAAGGTGGATTTACCGGAGCCGGAGGGACCCATGATGGAAACAAACTCGCCGGGTGCGATGCGCAGCTCGATATTTTTCAGCACTTGCGTTTCAACACCACTGCCAGTGGTGTAGTGTTTGCCGATGCCGTCCATCTCGATGACATAGCCCATGCATCAGCGCTTTCTTTTGGGCAGAATGCCGGTGATGACGGTGTCGCCTTCCTTGATGCCATCGCCGCTGATTTCAACATAGGTTTCGTCCGTGCTGCCGGTGGTGACGAACACCTGTTCGGGTCTTCCTTGTTTCAGTAAATAGATGGATTGGCCTGCTTCCTCCGCTTCGCCGCGCGAGCCTCTGGGCGGACGCATGCCGAGTGAAAAAAGACGGCTGAACCCACTTTTGCTTTCTTCCGGCGGTGCAAAGCGCAGCGCCGCTGCTGGTACGCGCAGCACGTCTTTCTGTTCCGAAAGAATGACGCTGACAAAGGCGGTCATGCCCGGAAGCAGCAGTTTTTCCTTATTTTCAACTTCAACCGTGACAGTATAGGTCACGACACCGGACTGATTATTCGGGTTCAGATTGACTGTCACTACCTTGCCCTCGAAGATTTTATCGGGGAAGGCATCGACGGTGAAGGTCACCGGCATGTCGTCTTTGACCTTGCTGATATCGGCTTCGGAAAAACTGACATCGATTTTCATTTTCGACAGGTCGCTGGCGATTTTAAACAGGTTAGGGGTCTGGAAATTGGCGGCCATGGTCTGACCTTGCGACACTTCCTGCGCGATGATGACACCATCGATGGGTGAGGTAATTTTGGTGTAGCCGAGGTTTACCTCATCGCGCTCAACCTGAATTTTGATCGATTCCAGCGCATTTTTAGCAGAAAGATAGCTCTGCTCAGCATTTTCCAGCTCGATACGCGCTACAAATTCCCGCGCATAAAGAGCGCGGGTGCGCTCGAGATTACGGCTCGCCAGCTGGTAGGAGTTTTTCGTGGTCTCCAGGCTGGCGCGGCTCTGGCGCAAAGTGGTTTCTGGGATGGAGGGATCAATTTCAGCGAGCAGCTGACCTTTTTTAACTTCGTCATTAAGCTTCACATAAATCTTTTCGATTTTGCCGGAAACCTGCGTGCCGACACTGACTTCTTCCATGGGTTTGAGTGATCCATTGGCGGTGACCACCTGCGAGATATTACCGCGTGTGATGGTGGTGGTGCGGAAGTCGCTATTTTCTGTCGCGCTGGTGCCAAACGTTGCAATGGCAGCGATGATCAGCAGGATGAGAAGGCTTGCAATCAGGATTATTTTTTTCATATCACTCGGCCGGTTGTGTGGCAGCTGCGCCTGCGGCGCTATCTGCTGTGGGTTCAATGGTATCAAGATTTAGTGCGCCAACGGCGCGAATCAAATCAACGCGGGAGGTCAGCAGCGCCAGGCGTGTGGTCAGGTGGCTCTGCAGCGCGCCGCGATAGGATGACTGGGCGTTCAGCACATCTAAAATGGTGCCAAGCCCTTCCTTGTAGCGCCCAAGCGTGACATCGCGCAGCTGGGTGGCGCTTGCCAGCTGATCCCAGCTGATTTCCCAGTTTTTCTTGGCGTTTTCATAGTTATGCCACGCGCTCCAAACTTCCTGCTCGACGCCAAGCTCTGTGGCTTTCAGGCTTTCCTGCTGCGAGAGAATGCCGGTTTCGGCGATGCGTGTGTTGTAGGTCTGGGTAAAGCCGGTGAAGATCGGGATGCTGACGCTGATACCGATGCTCTGGCTGCGCGAGGCATCGTCGCTGAAGACTTTGACCGTATCGTAGCCCATGCCGGCTGTGGCGCTGATGGTGGCGAGGTTGCTGCGCTTGGTGCGCTTTAGCGCAATTTCGGCCGCTTTCAGCGAGGCGCGGCTGCCCTTCAGATCCGTGCGTTCATTTTTCGCCACATCGATGAGCCGCTGCACATTGCCGCCAAACGGATCGCTGGTCAGGTTGCTGTCATCAATTTCCGCCACGCCCAGCGCCGCATCCACCGGCATGCCCAGCAGCCGTGCTACCGAGCCGCGAGTAATGGCAAGATTATTTTCTGCCTGCTGCAGCGATAGCTGCGATTGCGAATAGGCAACGGTGGCCTGCAACTTATCGGCCAGCGGCACCAGCCCAAGCTGATGGCGCAGCTCTGCCGCTTCAAAACTCTGTTTGGCAAAAAGGTTGCTGGCGGTGGCGACCTCAACCGCATTTTGCGCCGTAAGCAGGCTGTAATAGCTGCGGATGGCGCCAGCAATCGCGCTTTGCAGCGTGGTGTCGTAAGAAAGACCGGCGGCGGTGAGCGATAGCTCTGCCGCTTCAATGCCAAGTTCGCGCTGGCCGAAGTCATACAGCGTCATGCTGGCAGAAATACTGCCATCCGAATCACCGCTGATGCTGTTTTTGCCATCGGCAGCGCGTGAAAAATTCCGCGAACGGCTGCGGCTCCAGCCAGAACTGATGGTTGGCAGATAGGCAGAATAGCTTGAGGCGTATGTATCGGCGCTGTTCATCAGCGAAAGAAATGCTGTTTTGGTATCAGGGTTGTAACATAGCGAGAGATTAACCAGCTGCGTGAGTGTCAGCGCGGTTTTATCTTCCGGCATGGGCGGGCAAATCTCCGGCTTCAGGCGCGTGCCGTAGATGGCTACCTTTTCGCGGCCGCCAAACGGGTCTTCCAGCCAGGGTAGTGTCTGTGCTGCGGCCGGCGTTAAACCAGCCGAAAGCAAGGCGGCGAACCAGACTGGTATGAAGCAAATTCTTTTCATGGTTTGCTAAGTTTACTCATGTCTGCTTAAGGTTTCGTTAGATTTGAACTTGCTGTGGAAATATGAACCAATGGTTAATATCATTGTTATACAGCACCTTACATGCTGGCTGAGTTAATGGATGGTTAAACGATTGATTTGGTGAAGCATTGCCTGCAATGCATCACGAAATACTGGACGATTTTTGAGTAATCAGAGAATATACATGTTCAAATTGTAGTGGATGGTGATGCGATTTTTTTATCTGATTCTTGCCATAGGCGCGCTTTTGATGCTGCTTCATGGCCTGTTTCCAGACGCTGTGCTGCCCAGAGACGCCCATCTGCATATTCTTTTTTCGGTGCTGCTGCTTGCGCTGGTGGGCAGCGGCATCACCCTGCAGCGCACGCACGCAAAAGAAAATATTCGTAACGCCGGCATCTGGCTCGCAATCATTGCCGGGCTGATGCTGCTGTATCAATTGCTTGCCAATCCCGTGGGATCAGATAGCGTGGGCGGTGATTTTTTTTAAGGAGATAAACGATGCCACATACCGTGCATCAGGGCGATCTGCCGGCTGATGTTGTTTTAAGCGGCGATATCGCGGTGGATACCGAGGCGATGGGGCTGAACAACAAGCGCGACCGTTTGTGTCTGGTGCAGCTGTCGGATGGCAGCGGCAGCGCGCATATTGTCCAGTTTTCGCGCGGCCAGTATCAGGCGCCGAATCTTGTGAAGCTGCTTGCGGATCCTGCGCGCGTTAAAATTTTTCATTTTGCCCGCTTTGATCTGTCCATCATGAAAGAATATCTGGGTGTGCGTATCAGTCCGGTTTATTGCACACGCACGGCCTCGCGTCTGGCGCGCACCTACACCGATAAGCACGGCTACAAGGACATCTGCAAAGAGCTGCTGGGGGTGGAAATTTCCAAACAGCAGCAAAGCTCTGACTGGGGATCGGCCACGCTCACGCAGGAGCAGATCGACTATGCGGCGAGCGATGTGCTTCATCTTCACAAACTACGCGATAAACTGACAGCGATGATCGAACGGGAGGGACGGCGCGAGCTGCTGGATGCCTGCCTGAATTTCCTGCCATATCGCGCAGAGCTTGATCTTGCTGGCTGGGAACATGATGATCTCTTCGCCCATAGTTGACATTATCGTCTTTTTACGATAAGTTATGGCATGGGTTGTTGAGGTTCTAAACAATACGGTTAGCTCTGAGATCAAAGCATTGCCTGAAGATATGCAGGCAAAATTTTTAAGAATCTCGGATCTTATTGTCAGCTTTGGCATCCAGTCTTTGAAAGAGCCGTATGTCAAACATCTCGAAGGTAAGGTTTGGGAAATGCGCTTGAAGGGTAAAGACGGTATTGCAAGGGCGTTGTATGTTGCTGTGACAGGTAAACGCATTGTTGTCTTGAGAGTATTTGTAAAGAAAACACAAAAAACGCCGCGCGATGAAATTAAACTCGCGCAAATTCGCATGAAAGAGCTGGGGGCATGACCATATCTTACGAAAAGCTGAAAAAAGAGTTGCTTACCAACCCGAAGGTCAAGGCGGAGTATGATAAGCTGGCGGCTGAATTTGAACTGGCAGAAGAGCTAATCAAGGCGCGTAGCCGTGCGAAGCTCTCGCAGGCGCAGGTGGCGCGGCGCATGGGCACAACACAATCGGTGGTGGCAAAGCTTGAAAGCGGGCGCAGCAAGCCCTCGCTTCGAAGCCTGGAGCGTTACGCGCAGGCGATTGGTGCGCGCATTCGTATTAAGTTGGTAACTGCGTGAAAACTCAATTTACACACGCGCCAGAAGCAAACGACATCGCCCATGGGCGTGCGGTGCTCGCGCGCGAGATAGAGGGGCTGGAGGCGCTGTCCGCGGCGCTGGGGGATGATTTCGCGCGTGCGGTGGCGCGGCTTTCAGCCATTCGCGGCCGGGTGATTGTGACCGGCATGGGAAAAAGCGGCCACGTGGCGCGTAAAATTGCGGCCACCATGGCTTCGACCGGCACGCCCGCGCATTTTGTGCATCCCGGTGAGGCGAGCCACGGCGATCTTGGTATGATTACCAAAGACGATGCGGTGCTGGCGCTTTCCAACTCCGGCGAAACCAGCGAGCTGTCCGACATCATCGCCTACTGCAAGCGTTTTGCCATTCCACTTGTTGCGATGGTGCGCCGGCAAAGCTCGATGCTGGTGGAGGCGGCAGATATTGCCATGGTGCTGCCGGAAATTCCTGAGGCTTCGCCGGTGAATGCGCCGACAACTTCGACCACCATGATGCTGGCGCTGGGGGATGCGATTGCGGTGGCGCTGCTCGAGCGCAAAGGCTTCACGCGCGAGGATTTTTCAACTTATCACCCGGGCGGCAAGCTGGGCAAAGCCTTCATCCGTGTGCGTGACATTATGCATGGCGGCGATGAACTGCCGCTGATTGCCCACCATGCCAATATGCAGGAAGCGCTGCTGGCCATGACCGCGAAACGTTTTGGCTGTGTAGGCGTGGTGAATGAGGATGGGCTGCTTACAGGCGTGGTGACGGATGGTGATTTGCGTCGTCATATGGCGCCAGACCTGCTTGCGGCGCGCGTGGTGGATGTGATGACGCCATCGCCGCTTTCGATTCGCCCGCAGGCGCTGGCGGCCGAAGCGCTTGGCATCATGAACCAGCGCGCTATCACCAGCTTGTTTGTGGTCGAAGAAGCAAAGCCTGTAGGTATTGTGCATATTCATGATTGCCTGCGTGCGGGTGTGGCATGAGGGTGCGGGGCATTACTGGATCGGTGGCTCGCTACACGCGGCTGGTGGTGCTCAGCCGAAAATTGCTATGGGCGATGATTGCGCTGATGATTGGCGTGGTCATCTGGACAGCCACAGGCAAGGAAGAAAGCGCGGGATCGCGCTTGGTTTTCAGTAATGTGAAAATCAATGAGAACTTAGAAAATGAAATGATCAACCCTCACTATCAGGGGCTGGATGCCAAAAACAAACCCTACACGGTGATAGCCGATAAAGCGGTGCAGAAAGATAAAGACCTTGTCGTGCTGCATAACATCCGCGCGGATATGCAGCAGGATAAGGGTGCTTGGCTTGCACTGAATGCTGGCAGCGGCGAACTGAATATCACTACCCAGAAACTCTGGCTAATGGACGGGGTGAATATGTTTTACGAGGGCGGCTATGAAATGCAGACCAGCAAGGCCTTTATTGACATCAGCGCCGGCACTGCCTACGGTGAAGATCCGGTGACGGGGCAGGGGCCGCTTGGTACACTCAAAGCGAAAGGTTTTGATGTGTCTGGCCGCGGTGAGGTCATCCGGTTTAAAGGATCGGTCAAACTTAAAATATATCGATGATGCTATGATGGTTCGCTGGTTGTGCTTGGCAGCTTCGCTGCTGGTTTTTTCTGATGTTGCGGTTGCGGCGCTGCCCAAACCCGGTAAGCATGATACGAAAAAACCAATTGAGATTAATGCCGATACGCTCGAGGTTTTTCAGCAGGAAAATCGCGCAGTATTCACCGGCAACGTGGTGGCGATTCAAGGCGCTGTGCGCCTGAAATCTGACCGCATGAATGTGTTTTATGCGCAAGCAGACGCTCAGCCAGCGAATGAAAAATCAAAAGATAAAACCCCGTCTCAGGGCGCGATTGATCGCATTGAGGTGACGGGCAATGTGTTCCTTTCCACGCCGCAGGAAACCGCCAGCGGTACCGAGGGGGAGTATAACGTGAAGGCCGAGGAGGTTCGTCTGAACGGCAATGTGGTGCTTACGCGTGAAAAAAATGTGCTGAAGGGCGATAAGCTGGTCTATAGCTTTGCCACCGGTAAAAGCCAGCTCACGGCAGGTGGCATAGCGCAGAATGGCAAGAAAGAGCGCGTTCGTGCATTGTTTATGCCTCAGCAGAACCAGCCGCAAACGCAGCCGCAAACCCAACCTCAAACCCAGCAGAATCAGCCCTGATGATGCCCGCCAAGCATATTCCGCCGCAGCTTATTGAAACGCAGTCTGGTTTGCATGTGGAGCGTATTGGCAAGCGCTATGGCGGTCGGCCAGTGGTGCGCGATGTGTCGCTGAAACTTCGCCGCGGCGAGGCGGTGGGGCTTCTTGGGCCCAATGGCGCGGGTAAAACCACCAGCTTTTATATGATCACCGGCCTGATTCAGCCAGATGTTGGTAATATCATTCTCGATGGTGAGGATATTACGCGGCTTCCCATGTATCGCCGCGCACGGATGGGCATTGGCTATCTGCCGCAGGAGGCCTCTATTTTCCGCGGGCTGACGGTGGAGCAGAACATCATGTCAGTGCTTGAAGTCTCTGAATCAGAGCCGCAGCGCCGCCACCTGCTGCTCGAAGAGTTGCTGGCTGAGTTTTCTATTACCCATCTGGCGCATTCGCCTGCGGTGGCGCTCTCAGGCGGTGAGCGGCGGCGGGTGGAGATTGCCCGCGCACTGGCCAGCCGCCCTTCGTTTGTGTTGCTCGATGAGCCGCTGGCGGGGATTGACCCCATCGCCATTGCCGATGTGCGCGATATTGTGTCCAAACTCAAAAACCGTGGCATCGGCGTCCTCATCACCGACCATA
>JANRJW010000003.1:0-182559 GCA_033763775.1 Alphaproteobacteria bacterium
TGCAGATACAGAGGGCAGAAATGCAGATACCAGAGTGGATGCAGAGGCAGAAAAAGAACAGAAAACAAATTCAAATACAAAACAGAAGACACACACAGAAAAGAGAGAGCGCGAGAGAGAAAAACAGGAAAGCGGTGGAAAGCTTTCCGATCAGAACCAGAGCCAGACCGAGAGCCAAAGGGAGAGCAAGAAAGAGAACGAGATTTTGCAGCAGATGCTCGATATCTGGAACGAACTGGTGCAAAGCAAGCTCACCAGAGGGCAGAAGGCAAAGCTCACAGAGCAAAGAAAAGAACTGCTCGCCAAGCGGTGGTTAGAAGATTTCAACCAAGATATCAGAGCGTGGCGGTACTACTGCGAAATCATCGCAAGCAGCCAGTTTTGCCTTGGCAAACGCGAAGGCAAAGAGGGCAAGGCATGGACGATTGATTTCAGTTGGGCGATTGCGTCACCGGATAATGTGGCTCGCATCATGGAAGGTGGCTTTTCAGGTGGCAGTCATCCACCAAAGCCGCCCGCATGCAATGTGCCGGAGTTGCAGCTGGCATGGGATACCGTGCTGGAATTATTCGAGCATAAGCACAGCAAGCCAACATGCCGCAGCTGGCTTTCCAATACCGCCATCACCCGTATGCAGCGCATTTGCGATGGCAATGTCGTCACGCTGCTATGCCCCAGCAAATTCGCCCGCGACTGGATTAACCAGCACTATCTGGCCGATTTGAACCGCTGGTTTGCGGAGGCCACCAAAAACAGCAGCCGCGTCACCGGCGTTGAACTGATTGTGGAGGGCTGACCATGAAAGAATGGACAATGCCCGAAGTTGCACAGCGTTTTGAGGAGGCGGTAAAAACACTCCGCCGCCTTCCATCAGGCAAGAAGCAAGGCTATTTCAACGCATGGCCGCCCATCGTTCGCACCATTGCAGAAGTTCTGCAGATGGAAGCCGAGCCGATGCGGATGGGGCCGCCACCGGCCGATGCGATCAGCCGCATGGAAGAAACCATCCAGTGGATTTTCCTGCTTGATAACGAGGAAGAACGCCGCCTGATCTGGCTACGCGCCGCCCGCGTGCCTTGGCGTCCGATCTGCTGGCAGTTGGGGTGTGGCAGAACTACCGCATATCACCTGTGGCGCATCGCTCTTTTGAAGATCGTGACCCGGCTGAACACCAAGCGAAACGGGGGGCGAAATGGCCTCCGCTAAATTTTCTGTACAACTTGAACAAAAAAGCCTATGTTTCAAATTACAATCAGGCAATTTACGTCTGCCACGCTTTTCAGCGTTTCGTTTCTTCCTTGAATTTCTGACGTTTTGCAAAGCCGCACACACGGCTGGCGTTTTTGCGCGTGGGGGTGGTCAATGATCACCGACATTTCACGCTATCGCAAACAACTCGATCAGTTTGATTTAACCGAGGAACAAAAGATCGAATTGGTAAACGCACTCTGGATGATTGTTGAAAGCATCTATGATCAGCACTTGGGCATCAACCAGTTGTTACTGAAAAACAAAGAGGTTGATTCGCTCGACTCCAGCACTAGAGTTGAACATGAAGCGGAATTCGCTTCGGAGCGTAGAAACTCCTTAATTACCCGGTGTGCATCTACCGAAAACGATGTAATATCCTCGTCCGCATCCTATGGTCGGGGAAATGTACGCGCATGTTCAGGGCGCAAGCCTAAAGGCGTACATGACCGAGGTAATTCGGTTTTTCTACCTCCCCGATCACCAACATCGAGCGATTGATGTTGGTGACTTGTCTGAAAAGTCATGGAGGTAGCGTCATATGAGCAAAGCAGTAATTTATTGCCGTGTGTCGGATGTACAGCAGGTTAAAAACGGCAACGGCTTATCATCGCAGGAAACCCGCTGTAGGGAATTTGCGAAATATCGTCATTACGAGGTAGTGCAGGTATTTAACGAAGAAGGCGTATCGGGCGGATTGATTGATCGGCCAGCGATTAAACGAATGCTGGCCTTTCTGCGGCAGCACCGCAGTGAAAGGATTGTCGTAATCATCGATGACATCAGCCGCTTGGCCCGTGACCTTAAGGCTCACATTGAACTTCGCACGGCCATCTCTGATGCGGGCGGCGTATTGCAATCCCCTTCGATTGAATTCGGTGAGGATTCCGACAGCCGCTTGGTGGAGAATATGCTGGCCAGCGTATCGCAGCACCACCGGCAGAAAAATGCCGAACAGGTAAAAAATCGCATGCGGGCGCGGATGATGAACGGCTATTGGATTATGAAAGTGCCGTGCGGTTATAGAATGGATAAACGCACCGGACATGGGAAAATGCTGGTAAGGGATGAGCCTCTTGCTACTATCATTCAGAAGGGGCTTGAAGGGTTTGCAACAGACAGGTTTAGCTCAGTAGTCGAGCTTCAAGCCTATTTTGAGTACCAGCCAGAGTTTCCCAAAAACCGCAAGGGCAGCGTGCATATTCAAAATGTGCTGAATATCCTTAATCGTCTTCTCTACACGGGATATTTTGAATTTCCTGATTGGGGAATCCCGTTAATGAGGGGCAAGCATGAGCCAATTATTAGCTTTGAAACCTATCAGAAAATTCAAGACAAGCTGCACGGGCGAGCAAAAGCTCCGGCACGCAAGGATTTGAATCAAGATTTTGTGCTACGGGGATTCGTGCTGTGTGATGGCTGTGGTGCGCCGCTTAGATCATGCTGGTCATCAGGCCGTCACGAACGCTACGCTTACTATCTTTGCCATACCAAGGGGTGTGAGCATTACGGCAAATCGGTACGCCGGGAAATCATTGAAAATAGCTTTGATGCCTTGCTTAAGGATTTAACGCCAACCCCGGCTGTGGTTGAGATTGTCGAAGACATGGTTGTGCAAGCCCGCGATATAAAATTCCGCAATCACTTCGAGATTCTTGATAATCTGAAAAAGGAAAGGCAGCTGGTTGACCGCAAGGTAGATCAGTTTCTTGAGCGAATTGTCCAAGCTGACAGCGCGGCACTGATCACAGCTTATGAGCGCCAAGTTCGGCAGCTTGAAGAACAGCGCATCATTTTGGAAGAAAAAATAAGAAATTGCGGTACGGTTGATGACAGCTTCGATGAAATAAATAGAACCGCACTTGAATTCATCCGAAATCCGCATGAACGCTGGGCTTCGGCAGACCTATCGGGTAAGCGACTGGTGCTAAAAGCTACCTTCGCACGCCCTTTGGCATACCACCGAAAAGAGGGATATAGAACCGCCGCTCTTTCGCTTCCCTTCTTGGTTTTAAGGGAGTTTTCGTCTGGTAAGTCAAATATGGTGGGCGGTAATGGACTCGAACCATCGACCTCCACGATGTCAACGTGGCGCTCTAACCAGCTGAGCTAACCGCCCCACCCGAAGAGCTGCTGTAGTAACAGCAAATCCCGTGCTTTAGCAAGTTTTTCTTGAAAGCCCGCAGCGCATGGCCTAATGACAGCTGCATGTGCCCGTAGCTCAGCTGGATAGAGCATCAGCCTTCTAAGCTGAGGGTCGTGGGTTCGAATCCCGCCGGGCACGCCAGCGCCTCCCAGCACATCTCTCGCGCGGGATTCAAAGAACCCACGCCACTTTACAGATCGCCTGCGCCTGCGCGCAGGCAGGGGTTCGAATCCCGCCGGGCACGCCAGCGCCTACGCGCAGGCAGTAGTTAGCGCGCGAATTGCCGCTCAAGATCCAGCAGGAATTCTTTGGTTTTCAGCCCGCCGCTAAAGCCCACCAGCGCGCCGCTGGCACCAATCACCCGGTGGCATGGAATAAGCACAGGCAGCGGATTACGCCCATTCGCCGCGCCAACCGCGCGCGCCTTATTGCTATCCCCCATGCGCCGCGCCTGCTCCCCATAAGAAATGGTAGTGCCGTAGGGAATGCGGCTGAGTTCACGCCATGCCTTGAGCTGGAATATGCTTCCCGCTGGCCGAAGCGGAAGATCGAACGAGTGCCGGCGCCCTGAGAAATAGTCATGAAGCTGCTGGCTGGCACGCTGAAGCAGCGGATGATCAGCCTCCATCAACACCTGCTCGCCGGCAAAATTGCGGCGGCGATCGACATCCAATATCAACGAGAGAATCGCCGAGCCATCAGTGATCAACTGCAACTCGCCTATCGGCGAACTTATCGCCGAGGCAAAGAGCTGTGCTTGAGTGCGCGCGGGCATCATGGTCTGGCGGCAGCAAATAAGCTGTCGAAGGTGCCACCATCATCAAAATGACGCTGCTGCACCTCTGTCCAGCCACCAAAGCGCTTAATGTTCACCGCCTGAACCGCAGGAAACTGCGAGCTGTATTCGGCAAGAATCGCCGCATCTGTCGGCCGCATATAGTGCTTCGCGCCAAGACGCTGCGCCGGCTCACTATAGAGATAATGCAGATATTCCCGGGCAACCTCCAGCGTGCCTTTCTGCGACGCCACGCCTTCCACCACAGCTACCGGAGGCTCCGCCAGTATCGTCAGCGATGGATAAATAATATCAAAATGCTGCTTGCCCATTTTTTCTTTTGCAAGCAACGCTTCACTTTCCCATGCAATCAGCACATCGCCGATACCGCGCTGAACAAAGGTGGTAGTCGATGCACGCGCGCCAGCATCGAGCACAGGAATATTGGCAAGCAGCGCCTGCATGAACGCTCTGACCTTTGCCTCATCATTGAAACGCTGCTGCGCATAAGCCCAGGCGGCCATGTAGTTCCAGCGCGCGCCGCCCGATGTTTTCGGGTTCGGCATAATCACCTCAACACCAGGGCGAATCAGATCATCCCAATCATAAATTTTCTTTGGATTGTCCTTTCTTACCAGAAGCACAATTGTCGATACAAACGGCGCGCCATGCCCCGGCAGCTTCATGCGCCAGTCTTTGCTGATGAGCCCCGTCTTTTCGGCAATCGCATCAATATCGTAAGCAAGCGCGAGCGTTACCACATCGGCTTTCAGCCCATCAATCACCGATCTTGCCTGCTTACCTGAACCGCCATGCGACTGCGCAATCTCAACCTCAGCACCGGTTCTGCTTTTCCAATGCTGCGTAAAAAGCTGGTTGTATTCTTCATAGAATTCGCGTGTCGGATCATAGGATACATTAAGAAGCTCGGTTGCAGCACGGCTGGCTGAGCCAATGACCAGCACCGTAAGCATTATCGCAACAAAACCAATAAGACGCAGCATAACCAACACTCCACCCAATAACTAATAACGACGCATCTTCCAATCGCGCTCGTCCTGCTTCATGCGCTCAAACTCTTCGCGCTGCTGGCGCATCATGCGCTCAGCGCGTTCATTGCGAACACATTCTTCAAATGCCGGCGTGCCGACCTGATGCCCCAATTCGTGGCAGCGAGCCGAAGCCTCATAATCCTTACGCGGCGCCTCGCAGCCGGCAAGTAGCAGCACCATGGCTGCCGCAGTCACAATTCGATTCATCTCTGGTTGTCCTTTCCTGTGATATCCTGATAGTCCCCTTCAATCACTTGCTGGCTGCGTGTTTCGCTGGTGCGCACCTGATGCTCGAAACGCCAGCGTCTGAACATCGACCTCACCAGCAATAAAACTCCCGTGACCACTGCAACGGCCATGATAAAAATGATCATCGCCACACCAAAAATCATCGCCAGCGCAATCAGAATACCAATAAAAATGACGCCTAAAATGGCAGAAATAATATCCATCTCACACCGTACCAAAACTCTTGATTAAACTACCGCAGACCAGATACCAGCCATCCACCAGCACAAAGAATATAATTTTAAATGGCAGCGAAATCATCACTGGCGGCAACATCATCATCCCCATTGCCATCAATATCGAAGCGACCATCATATCGATAATCAGAAATGGAATGAAAATCATAAACCCAATCTCAAACGCACGCTTCAGCTCGCTGATCATGAATGCGGGAATAAGCACTCGGTAAGGCGTGTCTTCAGGTGTTTCAATCTCAAGCCCGGGCGACATGCTGACAAACAGTTCAAGATCTTTTTCCCGCGCATGCTTCAGCATGAAGCTGTGAAACGGCGCGCCAATGCGCTCCAACGCCTGCTGCTCGGTGATTTTTTCTTCCAGCAGCGGCTGCACGCCATCCTGATAGGCCTGCTCAAACGCCGGCGCCATGATGAATGCCGTGAGAAACAACGCCAGCGAAACAATCACCTGGTTTGGCGGCGTCTGCTGCGTTCCCAGCGCACTACGCAGAAATGACAGCACAATGACAATGCGCATGAACGATGTCATCATCACTAAAATGGAAGGCGCAAGCGAAATGACCGTAAGCAGCACCAGCAGCTGTATCAGCCGGCCTGTGGCTGTGCCGCCGGTTGATTCGCCTAAATCCAGCGTCACTGACTGCGCCAGCGCGCCATCCGTCGCCAGCAGCGCCATCGCCAATAACAGTAATGCTGATAGCCATCTATGCATGAGGTTTGATTCCTGACTCAACCACCGTTGCCTGCGTTTCCGAAAGCAGCAGAAGATGCTCGGTATCATCACGGCGCACCAGCACCAGCCGCCGCCGCGCATCGAGATAGCGCACCTCGACCACCGATAACCGCCCGCCTGACGGAGCCACCTTCAGCCATTGCTGCGGTAGTGAAAAGCGGCGCAGCAGATAGGCGCAGCCCATAATGAGCCCAATCACCAGCGCCAGTGACGCAACAAAGCGAATAATCTCCGGCGAATCCAAATCAGCTTTCCTTTCCGTCTGCAGGCGGGCGCTCCGCCATGCGATAAGCAGAGGCGGCCTTGCGATGCGCGCCGCTGGCTTTCATCTCATGCATCACCAGCCCGCGCTTCTCCTGAAGCAGATTGCCTAGCTGCGTGAGGTCATCAAGCAGCTGCTCAAGCGCAGCAGCATGGCGGCGTTTTTCTTCAGCAGAAAGCGCAAGCGACGCCTCGCACAGACGCGCGATACGCCCATCCAGATCCGACAGCTCCACCACATCGCCACGCTCAAGCAATTCACGGCTTTCAGTGATGTAAGCGGCAATCTGCGTCAGCAATTCATCCGTGCCCAGCGACTCGCTCATTTTTTTCTCTTCATGGTGTCATTGGCTTTATAAACATAGGCCAGAATTTCTGCAACGGCAGCATAGGCCTCGAGCGGAATAGGCGCATCAATTTCCAGGCGCGAAAGCAGCGCTGCAAGATCTTCATCCTTTTGAATCTCAACCCCATGCTCACGCGCTAGAGCAATGATCTGCTGCGCAAGATAGCCCCTGCCCTTGGCGGCCAGAATCGGTGCTTCATCTGACTGCTGATCATAGCGCAGCGCAACAGCAATCAGATCCTTGTCAAAGGGAGGCTGCTCACCGGTTGCCATCGGGTTCATCTTTGGGGTTTGGGTTCATATCCAGTGAAAAATCCAGATCCAGCAGCTCTTCGCCGCCCGCGCGCGCAGCAGCCATGTTCTGCTCCATGATGCGCTGGTGCAGCTCTTTGCGCAGAATCGATGCTTCCTTGGGAAAGACAAAGCCAAGCTTAACGGTTTTGCCGCGCACCTCCACCACGGTGAGCTCGATGTTGTTGTTGATGATGATGGATTCACCAATTTTTCGAGTCAGATATAGCATGACAACCCTAAATAGCCGCTCAGCATGGTTTTTGCATCACCACAAAGCGTAGATGATTTGTGGCGTATAAATGATGCAAATGCAAATTTTAATGTAGCAGTAGCGATGAAATTGGAGTATACTCACTTTGCAATGTAGGCATTTTTTTCCTATCGCAACGGGCTGGTAATCAATTGTAAAACATTACAGATATGAACTATACCGACCTACCGCTCTTTCAAATCATGCGTGGCAAGCTTGGCCATCTGTCGCAGAGGCAGGCCGTGCTGGCGCAGAATATCGCCAACGCCGACACCCCCGGCTACAAGGCGAAAGATGTAAAGGAGCAGGACTTTGCTGCCATTGCCAGCCGCATGCATCAGGCTGCCTCGATGCCGATGGCAAAAACTAACGCCGGCCATTTAAGCGGCCAGCCGGTTTCAGTCGGCTCTAATAAGTTTATCAAACGCGAAAGCACCTACGAACAGAACCCGAACGGTAATAATGTCGTCATTGAAGAAGAGATGATGCGCGTAGCCGAAAATCAGGCAGAATATCAAAAAGTGCTGAATCTTTATCGTAAATCCGTGGACATGTTCCGCACGGCGCTGGGGCGTCAGGGTGGCGGCGCATGATGGAGGCTAGTTTATGCTGAGCGATACACTGAAAATCGCCGCCGCAGGCATGAAAGCGCAAGGCGACCGTCTGCGTATTATTGCCGAAAACGTCGCCAATGCCGACTCGACATCCACCCAGCCTGGTGGCGAGCCTTACCGCCGTAAAGTGGTGATTTTTGAAAATGCCCTGAACAAGGAGCTTGGCGTGGAAACCGTGCGCGTGGCCAAGCGCACTTACGATATGTCGGATTTCAGAAAGAAATTCGACCCCACCCACCCCGCCGCCGATGAACAGGGCTATGTGCTTTTTCCGAATGTCAGCTCCATTATCGAGATGGTGGACATGCGCGAATCACGCCGCGCCTATGAAGCGAATATCAATGTGGTGGAGGTCTCGAAAGCGATGCTCACCCGCACCCTTGAACTACTGAGGTAATCTATGGTTAATGCTCTTTCCGCCGCGAATGCCTACCGCAACCAGCTGAAGCTCGGCGATGAACTCAGCGAATCGCTCGCAGGTACCCAGGAGACCGGCCCCAGCTTTGGCCAGATGGTGCAGGATGCGCTGAAAAGCGCCGCGGATAATCAGTATCAATCCGAGGCGGTGCAGATGGAATCACTCACCGGTAAGGTCGAGCTATCCGACCTTGTGACCGCTGTCACCAACGCTGAGCTGACACTCAACACAGTGGTGGCCGTACGCGACCGCGTGATTAACGCCTATCAGGAAATCATCCGCATGCCGATTTAAACTTGCGCGCCCCCGCTCACAGGCGTAAGAAACTGGCTATGGAACCCGCTGAAATTTTCGCCCTCAGCAGTGATGCACTCTACGTGATGCTGATTATTTCTGCACCCGCCATGCTTGCTGCTTTGATTATCGGCCTCATAATCTCGCTGTTTCAGGCGCTCACACAAATTCAGGAACAAACCCTGACCTTTGTTCCCAAGATTCTTGTGGTGTTCATGACGCTGGCGCTGACCATGTCATTCATGTTTAATACGCTCAAGGAACTCAATACCCGTATACACGATAAAATTGTACATATTGAATAGCCATGCTCTCGCAATTTTTAACCGAAGAGCTGTTTACCTTTCTACTGATTTTCTGCCGTATCGGCAGCGCCATCATGGTGCTTCCCGGCTTTGGCGAAAACTATGTTTCCTCTCGCTTCAGGCTGATGTTCGCACTCGTTTTCAGCCTGCTGCTGACACCGCTGATAACCAATATGCCGCCAGTGCCGTTGCAGGTGGCGCCACTGGTGGTTCTGATCATTGGCGAAATACTAGTGGGGCTTTTTCTGGGCATTCTTGCGCGCACCATCATCAGCGCCACCCACATCGCCGGCACCATCATCGCGCTGCAATCCAGCCTTGCATCCGCATTGGTGCAGGACATGGCGCAGATTCAGGGGCAGTCCACCATCATCAGCAACCTGCTCGGCATCACCGCGCTGGTGCTGATTTTTGCATTTGACCTGCACCACCTGATGCTCAGTGGGCTGGTGGGTAGCTACCAGACCTTTTTACCGGGCGAATTCCCGATGGTTGAGGACATGACAAACAACCTCACCACCGCCATGAATGGCGCCTTCACCGCCGCACTGCAAATTTCCGCGCCGCATATCGTCATGGGCGTGATCATTTATCTGGGCGCGGGTATTGTCGCACGGCTGGTGCCCAATATTCAGGTGTTTTTTCTGCTGATGTCGCCGCAGATCATGATCAGCATTTTTGTGCTGATGATTACTTTCAGCGCAATCATGATGTGGTACGTTGGCCATTTCAGGGATTCGCTGGGCCCACTGGGCGCAGGCTAGCAGGAGGCGCTGTGGCAGAAGGCGAAGATCAGGAACAAAAAACCGAAGACCCGACACAAAAACGTCTGCAGGAAGCGTTTGAAAAGGGCAATATTCCTTATTCAAAGGAAATTGGAAATTTTCTGATTCTGGCTGTGCTGGCGCTGACAGTTGGCGCGTTCGCCCCATCCATTCTGCAAAATACCAAGCTGCTGCTGGTGCCGTTTTTGGCGGACGCAGGCACATTACAAACAGACCACGCCGCGCTTGCCATCGCGCTCAGCCATGTTATTTTCGGCTCACTCTCCGTGCTGGCTGTGCCGCTGATGTGCGGTCTTGCCGCCGGTATTGCCGCGCGATTTCTACAAAGTGGCTTTGTGATTTCTACCGAGCCAATCACGCCCAAACTCAGCAAAATTTCTCCGCTTGCTGGGTTTAAACGACTGTTTTCAATGCAGTCCGTGGTGGAGTTCATAAAAACATTACTGAAATTCGTGATTGTCGGCGCGGTCGGCTATATCTCCGTCGCGTCCGACCTTGGCCACCTCAAGCAGCTACCGGACAGCACCATTCTGGCCATGCTACTCTATATGGGCGAACTTGCCATCAAACTGCTTATCGGCACGCTGATTGCGATTTTTTTCATCGCCCTGCTGGATTTACTCTACCAACGCTTCCAACATGTCAAAAATCTGCGCATGAGCAAGCAGGAAATCAAAGACGAATTCAAACAATCCGAGGGCGATCCGATGATCAAGCAGAAGCTACGCCAGCTTCGCATGGAGCGCGCCAAGCAACGCATGATGTCGTCAGTGCCAAAATCCGATGTGGTGATTACCAACCCCACGCACTATGCCGTCGCACTGCAATATGATACCAAAGAGATGAAAGCCCCCGTCATCACCGCGATGGGTAAAGATTTACTCGCGCTGCGCATGCGCGAAATTGCACAGGAACACGATGTGCCGGTCGTTGAAAATCCGCCGCTCGCACGCGCGCTGTATGGCTCCGGCGAGCTGGGCAAAGAAATCCCCATTGCGCATTATGAAGCGGTGGCGAAAGTCATCTCATACGTCTATAAACTTAAAGGAAAAAAAATCTAAGCTGAGAAAAAACCTGTTGTTATTTTTCAGGAACTTTCTAAAGATATAGAGCACTTTTTTATTGCCGGGCAACTCCATGCAAGTACGCTACACCGATCTTAATGCTGGCAGTCAGGATATCAGCGATTTCGCCATACGCCGCAGAACACCAACGATTATTCAGCTGCTGGTAGTGCTTACCGCCGTTTTGTTGGTTGCAGTTTTTCTAACGCTGAGCGTGCAAAGCAGAGAACACTTGCTGGTGCTGATATCCGCGCTCATGGCGCTGACCGGCTGCTACACG
This sequence comes from Alphaproteobacteria bacterium, assembly GCA_033763775.1. Lineage (GTDB taxonomy): Bacteria > Pseudomonadota > Alphaproteobacteria > Rickettsiales > SXRF01 > JAJTHB01. The sequence continues at coordinate 11,351 of JANRJW010000003.1, forward strand.
GTGATGGTTATTCAGCGCAACCGGGATCTAGTACTGAGCACCGAGTTCCAAAACGCGCTGTTTGCATCGGCGCTGGGCATCAATAATAAATTCTGTGTTATCATTCGCAAAGATGGCAGCATCATCTATCTCGACCGTTCATTTCAGGCAATGTTTCCTGAGTTTTTAAAGCAGCCACGCCGCACCATTGATGTGCTGCTTGAATTTGGCAAAGTGCGAAGCGAGGAAGCCAATAGAATATATGCCGCTATTGAGCAGGGTATTTATTCCAAGGTGCTCTTTGAAATGCGTGTGGCCGGCAATGAATATCACCGCATTGTGATGTCCATTGAGCCGATCATGCGCCCGAGCGGCTATATTATGCTGCGCGGCCGCGACTATGTTGAAACAAGATCCGTGGCTGATGATAGTTCGCCCACAAAAAGCCTAAACAGATCCTCGATTACGCTGTTTTCTCATGTTATGGACACCATGAACATGGGCGTTTATATGACTAACCCTACAGGTGAAATTATTTACATCAACCCTGTTCTGGAGCAGTGGCTTGGCTATCAGGACGCTGATATTAACGGCATAAACATCACACTCGGGGATATATTTTCGCTTCAATCCGGCATGCGTCTGCTTCCAGAAAATTATGAGGGTGAAGTCCAGCTGGTTGCAAAAACAGGATCAACGGTTAAATCATTCCTGAATCAAAAGATAATCCGCGATGATCAAAATAAAATTATTGGTTGCACGGGTCTTGTCCATAGTTTTCTAGAAACACCCACTGAAACAAAAAAAAAGCTTTGGTAGGTGAAGGGTCATCAGTGACGTCGGATCTGCTGCTTGATAGCTTTATTGAAAACTCACCTATCGCGGTGGTGAAGCTCGATGCATCCAGCGCTATTATTGAAGCCAACAGCGCGTTTCACAAGCTCACACAAAACACGCTGCTTAACCAACTTCCCGTTGCCATCACCGGACTGGTTTCCGAACAACAACAGGAAGAAGCAAAAAAAATATTCCTGCGCGCAAGCCAGGGTCAAATTCCCAGCGACCCGGCAATCCTGACACTTCATCTACCCAATCACGTTGAAGTCGTAGTAGCTGTATATTTCAGCATGGTGGCGCGTGTCAGCGAGGGCCACAGAATCATTCTCCACCTTATTGACATCACTGAGCAGAAAAATCTTGAGCTACGCTTTGCTCATTCGCAGAAAATGCAGGCAGTAGGCCAGCTGGCAGGCGGTGTGGCGCATGATTTTAACAACCTGCTCACTGCCATGATTGGCTTCTGTGACCTGCTTCTGATGCGTCATCCGGCGGGGGATCAATCCTTTGCCGATATCATGCAGATTAAGCAAAATGCGAACCGAGCGGCTAATCTGGTTCGCCAGCTTCTGGCATTTTCCCGCCGCCAGACCTTGCAGCCCAAGGTGCTGGATCTTACCGAAGTTCTTGCCGAACTCTCTAACCTGATTCGCAGGCTGATTGGCGAGAATATCGAACTTAAGATGACTCATGGGCGGGATCTCGGCCATGTGCGAGCCGATCAGGGGCAGCTTGAGCAGGTACTGATTAACCTCGCAGTAAATGCCCGCGACGCCATGCCCAAAGGTGGCGCCCTCTCCATCTCAACCAGTCGCGTCAATATTCATTCTGATCGCCCTTTATCCCGCGAATTCATGGCCCCCGCAGAGGAAGATTCAATCATTCCCGATGGTGAGTATATTCTTGTTGAAGTCAAAGATACAGGCTGTGGCATTCCAAAAACGATTCTTCAGAAAGTGTTTGAGCCGTTCTTTTCCACTAAGGAAGTCGGTTCGGGCACAGGTCTGGGGCTTTCCACCGTATACGGTATCGTAAAACAATCCGGTGGCTATATTTACGTAGCAAGTCAGGAGAACAAAGGTACCGTTTTCAACCTTTATTTCCCATCCATACAAGCGGAAGCAACTGCCAGCGCTCAGCAAGAAACAGAAACCACCGAAAAATCACAATCCGCTGATCTAACAGGCCGCGGCACTGTATTGCTGGTGGAAGATGAAACGCCGGTGCGAATCTTTGCTGCGCGCGCACTGCGCAATAAGGGCTACACGGTTCTGGAAGCAGATTGCGCTGAAACCGCGATTGACCTGATGCGCCAGCATGGCAGGGATGTGCAGGTGATTGTCACCGATGTGATCATGCCGGGCATGAATGGCCCTACCATGATTGATCAGCTCACCCCCATTTATCCGCACGTTAAGGTTATCTTTATTTCCGGGTATGCGGAGGATGTTTTTGTCAATAACTATGGGTCAGAGCGCAGTTTCAACTTCCTTGCCAAACCCTTCACACTCAAGCAATTAGCAGGCAAAATCAAAGACGTAACCGGATAACCACGCGTGTGACTGGCTAAAATATTTTTTAGTTGTTGGTGTTTTTTCAAGCTTTTTCAGGCATAATCCCCTTGCATGAAAACACTCGCCTTTACGCTTCTCTGCATGCTGCTGTTTACGCGCGATGCCATGTCAGCCCATGACCTCACGCATGACCTGGTCATGGATCGCTTTTTTAAGAGCATCGCCCTCGTTTATAAAACTTCCCGCGCCTGCGACCTTAACTCAGGCTACCCGGACCATCAAACTTACACTGATACGATTCGGGATTATCTGAATCACTACTATATCAACGGCATACCGTTTTGGGTATTGCCACGAGATCAGGACATACAGCTAACAAACAATTGCGAGAAAAAGCTGTCAACGGCGCTTTCAAATTATCGCCTTGCCAGAAATGACTTTGAAGAGTTTTTTCCGGAAGCGCCTGTTCCACCATCATTGATGCCGGTCAGATTACGTGATATCAAACGCAAACCGCAGCGTTCTTTTAACATTGCAGGCTAATCTACAATGGATTTTCGCGAGCATATCGACATCTACTGCGAACGCACGGACGCCAGCTTCTGGAGCGAGCCGGTCAATGCCATCACCAACCTCGCCTTTATCATCGGCGCGCTATTTCTCATCCGCCTCTACCGCGCCACCGCCCGCAAAGACTGGCAGGCCGCCTGCCTGATTGTCATCGTCTGCGCTGTCGGCATTGGCAGCTTTCTCTTCCACACCGTTGCCACGCGCTGGGCACTGCTGGCGGATGTCATTCCGATAACCATATTTATTTTTTTCTATCTCTGGGTCGCGCTGCGCCGGCTGGTTGGGCTTAAAAAATGGCAAACAGCCATCTGCCTCGCTGGCTTTTTTGCCGTGGCTCAGCTGGCGGAATCCGTGCCGCGTGAATTCAGTTTTAATGGCTCCATCACCTATTTTCCCAGCCTTGCTGCGCTGGTTATTATCGGCAGCCTCCTGAAATATAAATCGCACCCGCTTGCTTCGCAGTTTTTTCTAGCATTTGGTATTTTCGCCGTCTCACTCACCTTTCGATCGATTGATATGATGCTGTGCCCCATTCTCTGGGTTGGCACACATTTTCTCTGGCACTGCCTTAATGGACTTCTGCTATATGTACTCACGCGCGTGATCATCCACACGCCACCAAAGCAGGTGATTTAGCCTTGCACACCGCCATAAACTCTGTATGTTAACGATTCAATTTACAGGGGATGATTATGGATAAGAATAAAGCACTCGAAACCGCGCTCAGCCAAATCGAAAAGACCTTCGGCAAAGGCTCGATCATGAAACTCGGCGACACGCAGAACGCCGAATCCATCGAGGCCATTTCAACCGGATCGCTGGGCCTTGATGTCGCGCTGGGCATCGGCGGCATCCCCAAAGGCCGTATCATCGAAATTTATGGCCCGGAAAGCTCCGGCAAAACCACCCTCACCCTGCATATCGTCGCTGAAGCGCAGAAAAAAGGCGGCACCTGCGCCTTTATCGATGCGGAGCATGCACTCGACCCCGTCTATGCCAAAAAGCTGGGTGTGAATATCGACAACCTCCTCATCTCCCAACCGGATACTGGCGAGCAGGCGCTTGAAATCGCCGACACGCTGGTGCGTAGCGGCGCCATTGATGTGATTGTGGTCGATTCTGTGGCCGCACTCGTGCCCAAGGCCGAGCTGGACGGAGAAATGGGCGATTCCCATATGGGTCTGCAGGCTCGCCTGATGAGCCAGGCACTGCGTAAACTCACCGGCTCGATCAGCCGCACGAACTGCACCATCATCTTCATCAACCAGATCCGCATGAAAATCGGTGTCATGTTCGGCAACCCCGAAACCACCACCGGCGGCAATGCACTGAAATTCTACGCTTCGGTGCGCATGGATATCCGCCGCATCGGCGCGATTAAGGAAAAAGAAGAAGTGGTGGGCAACCAGACCCGCGTGAAAGTGGTAAAAAACAAGGTGGCGCCGCCGTTCCGTGTGGTTGATTTCGACATCATGTATGGCGAAGGCATCTCGAAAATGGGTGAGCTGATTGATCTTGGTGTGAAGTCAAACATCATTGAAAAATCAGGCTCATGGTTCTCTTATGACAGCCAGCGCATCGGCCAGGGCAAGGAAAATGCCCGCCAGTTCCTGAAGGACAACCCGAAAATCGCAGCGGAAATTGAGAAAAAAATCCGCGAAAGCGCCGGCCAGCTTTCCAACGCGCTCAAAGGCGAGCCCGCGGAAATGGAAGAAGACGCCGCTTAGCTGCATGCAGTTTCTACTTCTGGCTTACGACGCCCAGGACGATGCCGCGCTTGGCCGTAGAATGGCTGCGCGCGACGCGCATTTAAAGCTGGTTGACGAAAATAAAACCAGAGGTCATGCAAAATTTGGTGCGGCACTACTTCAGGACGGCAAAATGGTCGGATCCATGATGGTGGTAGACTATCCCTCGCGTGAAGCACTGGAAGAATGGCTCAAGATTGAGCCCTATATTACTGGTAAAGTGTGGGAAAAAGTTACCATCAGTGAGTGTAAAATCGCGCCTTCCTTCATGTAAAACAGCAATTTAATGTAAATTAATATTTTCCGTGCTATAGTGACCATGATTGATATGATGGTGTGCTATGGATAAGAAAAAAATAAAAGAATCACTAAATAGATTGGTGACAACCGCAATTAAGTGGCCTGTAATTAAGGATAATGGCGGGGAATTTAAAATTGAGCATATTGATACTACGATTGATGAACTGTTCTGCACCACCGAGAACGATGCGAGCGAAGAAAAAAAGTTTGAATCGATGCAATTGCTGGCAAAACCCTATGAGGGCATGCTTGCGACACTGCGTTCTTTTGTAAATAAATTAGACCATGAAATAGCTTCTCAATACCCACATAAAACAATTGATGAGCTGAAACCATATCTGGAAGGTCGCTATCCCGAGCAAGAAGCTATCTTTGAAAAAATAAATGAAAAAAATAATAAATTGAAAAACGTGAGTTTTGATAGCTCAGAGTATCTTGAATTAAATCGCCAGATCTCAGCGCTGACTGAACAACAAGATGCCTTGCCAAAAAGGGCGGATGCTATGAAAAACCAGATAAATAAGATCGCTGGTGATGACGAGACTTTCAAATCACTTCTAGAGCAGCGCTGTTTCATTGAAGAGGCGCGTGAAGACATTGAGAATATCAAAGCTGCGCTTCCCAGTTTGGGTAACGCAATACGCCGCATCCGCGGTTATCTTGATCAAAATGCGCCAAATGTGCTGATTAATCATGAGATTGAACTTATTGAGAAAAGACTACTTTTCGTCGATAAAGCCATCAAGCTGCATACAGACTATGCCTTTGCTTCCAGCGATTACAGCTCTGAACTCAAAACATTGATTCGTCTGGATCAAGAAGTCTCTGATCAGGTTCAAACTATACTGAGTGGCCTTAGAGCAGGGATTCGTAATATTTTCCCTGAAGCCGCGCCTGGCCAATCGCTCCCCAGCAGATAGCCCCTATTCCGGCTTGCATCACGGGCTGCTATTGATTAGCTTAGCCACCCTATGACACACACGACATCCGATATTCGCAGGCAATTTCTCGACTTTTTCAAACGTAACGGGCATGAAGTCCGCCCGTCTTCCTCGCTTGTGCCGCATAATGACCCGACGCTGATGTTCACCAACGCCGGCATGAACCAGTTTAAAAACGTGTTCACCGGCGCAGAAAAACTGCCCTACAGCCGCGCTGCCACCAGCCAGAAATGCGTGCGTGTCGGCGGCAAGCATAACGACCTTGATAACGTTGGCTATACCGCCCGCCATCACACCTTCTTTGAAATGCTCGGCAATTTTTCTTTTGGCGATTATTTCAAAGAAGACGCCATCGTGCTCGCGTGGAACCTGCTCACGAAAGATTACGGCCTGAATCCTGAGAAACTGTGCGTCACGGTCTATCATGATGATGATGCCGCGTGGAATATCTGGAAGAAGCTCACCGGCTTTGCCGACCATAAAATCATCCGCATCGCAAGCAGCGACAATTTCTGGTCGATGGGTGATACCGGCCCGTGCGGCCCCTGCTCTGAAATTTTTTATGACCACGGCGATCATATTGCCGGCGGTATGCCCGGATCAAAGGATCAGGACGGCGATCGCTTTGTCGAAATCTGGAATCTTGTGTTCATGCAATATGAGCAGCTGGAAGGCGGCAAACGCATCAACCTGCCCAAACCCTCCATCGACACCGGTATGGGTCTCGAGCGCATCACCGCCGTGATGCAGGGTGTGCATGATAATTATGATACCGATCTGTTCAAACACCTCATTGCCGATATTGCTGGCAAAGCAGGAAGCGGCGGCGAGCCAGCCGCTTATAAAGTGATTGCGGATCATCTTCGTTCCAGCTGTTTCTTAATGGCCGACGGCGTGATGCCCTCCAACGAGGGGCGTGGCTATGTGCTGCGCCGCATCATGCGCCGCGCCATGCGCTATGCGCATCAGCTGGGCTGCAAAGACCCACTGATGTATCAGCTGGTGCCAGTGCTGGTGAGAGAAATGGGCGCGCAATATCCCGAGTTTGGCCGCGCCGAGGCCGTGATTACTGAAAATCTGAAACAGGAAGAAGAGCGCTTCAAGGAAACGCTTGGCAGAGGCCTGAAGCTGCTGGAAGAAGAATCCGCGCGACTCAAAAAAGGCGACAAACTGCCTGGTGCTGCCGCCTTCAAACTCTATGACACCTATGGCTTCCCGCTGGATCTCACGCAGGATATCCTGAAGTCTCAGGGCATTGGTGTGGATACGGATGGCTTTGAAAAAGCCATGGAAGGCCAGCGGGAAATGGCTCGCGCCGCCCACAAAGGCTCCGGCGATGTTGCCACCAGCCGCATCTGGTTTGAACTGAAAGAAAAAATTGGTGCCACACGCTTTCTTGGCTATGAGCAGGACGAAGCAGAAGCAACTGTGCTCGCACTGGTGAAAAATGGCGAAGCCGTCGCAAATGCGCAGGCTGGCGATGAAGTATCTGTGGTGCTGAATCAAACACCGTTTTATGGTGAATCAGGCGGTCAGGTTGGCGACACGGGTCACTTTGGCAAAACCGCCACCATCACCGACACACAAAAGCCGCTGGAAGATTTTATTGTGCATCAGGCGAAGCTGCACGGCGCCCTTGCGGTTGGCGATAAAGTTCATGCCACCATTGATACGGCACGCCGCAGCCGCATCCGCTCCAACCATTCGGTGACGCACCTGCTGCACAAAGCCCTGCGCGATAAGCTGGGGGCTCATGTGACGCAGAAAGGTTCGCTCGTGGCCGACGACCGGCTGCGCTTTGATATCAGCCATCCTAAGGCCGTAGGCGCTGAAGAGCTGGCCATGGTTGAAGCTGCGGTTAATGAAGTGGTGGCGCGCGGCGGAGCGGTGGATTGCCGCGAAATGGCGCCCGAGGCCGCCATCGAAGCCGGCGCCATGGCGCTGTTTGGCGAAAAATATGGCGATAAAGTCCGCGTGCTCAGCATCGGTAAACAAGCTGATGGCAGCGCATACTCCGTGGAGCTTTGCGGCGGCACCCATGTGCGCGATGCTGCGGATATCCAGCTATTTAAGATCACCTCCGAAGGTTCGGTGGCCGCCGGTATCCGCCGCATTGAAGCCACCACCGGCGAGAATGTTCGCCGTTTCTGGCTGGAGCGTCTGGAAAGCCTTGCGGAGAAAGCCAATATGCTCATGAGCGATCATCAGCGTCTTCATGGCGAGCTGGCCGAAACACAGCAGAAGCTTGGCAAGCAGCCGTCTGAAAAGTCAATTCCCGCCATCATCGCAGACAGAAAATCGGTTGAAACTGCTCCCCTCTCATCCCTTACGGCGCTTGCCAGCAGCGAATGTGGCAAACTTGAGCAGCACCTGACAGCGCTTCAGGAAGAAAATCGCAAACTCGGTAAGCTGCTGGCTGATGCCAAGAAACAGCTCGCGCTGGGCAGCGATGCCACGGCCAAGCCAGAAACTATCGGCGCGTACCAATTCATTGGCAAAGCGTTTGATGGGCTGGATCCCAAAGAGCTGCGCGATGTAGCGAATAATTACTTAAAGCAGGCCGATATTGTCGTTGTTGCAACAGCTATGGATGGCAAGGCGTCGGTGGTCGTTGGCGTGAATCAACCACACACAGATAAAATCAGCGCTGTCACGCTGGTGCAGGCGGCTGTCGCTGAATTGGGTGGCAAAGGCGGCGGCGGCAAACCCGACATGGCGCAAGGCGGCGGGCCAAACACCGCCAGCATCGATGCAGCAATAACAAAAATAAAATCGCTAGTGGCATGAACACGCCGGTGACCATTGCCTACGGCGATGAGGATTTTCCCGCTTACATTGATGCCGCCCTCATGGTTCTACGCGAAGCCGGTGCAACATTTTCCATCGAAACAATTGAAATCGGCAGCCGTATTTATGGCATGAACTATGGCAAAGGTATTCTTCCCTCGTCGTTTGACTCGCTTGAGCGCACACGTCGTCTGCTGATTGGTGGTTCAAACCTGCCGCAAAAAGAGGGTTATGTGCCCGTGGCTCGTGTGATTCGTGATCATTTTGGTCTTGGTGACGAGCACCATGATGAATATGGCCTGAGTGTGGACGATGATACGGTCATTCGCGCTGTCTCATATGTGAACGATAACTTTGCGATGTTTGAAGCGGTGGACGAAACGCCAGCTTCAGCACTTCTGGCGGCAACCATGCTGCTGGAGCACAGTCAGCAACAGCAAGCAGCAGCCGCTATCAAAACCGCGATGCTGCACACCCTTAAGACTGGTATCGCCAAACCCACGCTACTTGCGCGGCTGCTCGGCCGCAGCCCGTCTGAGGCACTGCTCTTTGCGGAAACGGTTTGCAGCCATCTGGGAAAAAAACCTTCCGAAAGTGCCGCATCTGGTGTATAAGCCGCCGCATAGAAAAGGCAGGCAATCATGAGCAATCAGGACAATCATCTACTCGAAACCATCAAAAGTCTGATGGTTCCCATCCACCCCGCAGGCTGGATGTTTATCGCTATTTTTGCGATTATCTCGCTGCTGCTGAGCTTTATTGATTCTTTTTTTGGTTATATCGGCCTGATTCTCACCGCATGGTGCGTGTATTTCTTCCGCGACCCGAAGCGTGTGACCCCCATGCGCGAGGGGCTGATTGTCAGCCCCGCCGATGGTGTGGTGCAGAAAATTGTGAAATGCACGCCGCCTGCAGAGCTGGATCTTGGTGCAGGCGAACGCACACGTGTGAGCATCTTTCTCAATGTGTTTGATGTGCATGTGAACCGCATTCCCATTGAAGGCTCCATCAGCAAGCTGCACTATCATGAAGGTGCGTTCTTCAACGCTGCGCTGGATAAAGCAAGCGAAGAAAATGAACGTCAATCGATCAAAATCACCATGCCGGATGACCAGACTATCGGTGTGGTGCAGATTGCCGGGCTGGTGGCGCGCCGTATTCTTTGCGACCTGAAGGAAGGTCAGTCGGTAAAAACGGGTGAAAAATTCGGCATCATACGCTTTGGCAGCCGTGTTGATATCTACCTGCCGCCGGAGGCTACGCCGCTGGTGATTGTTGGCCAGCGCGCCGTTGGCGGCGAAACCGTGATTGCCGACCTCAAAAGCCATGAAGGCGAGCGTGTAGGGACACGCCACTGATGCATTTTCGACGCCGAGATGACCGCATCCGTCGCCGCTTGCGTGGTGAGCAGCCTCTGTCACGCCTACTGCCCAACATGATCACCATTGCCGGCATGTGCTGCGGTCTTTCCTCCATCCGCTTTGCTATGACCGAACGCTGGGAAATGGCGGTGGGATTCATCCTCGCTGCCGCCATCATCGATGGCATGGATGGCCGTGTCGCTCGAATGCTCGGCGCCACCAGCCATTTCGGCGCTCAGCTGGATTCGCTCTCGGATTTTCTCTGTTTTGGCGTCGCGCCAGCCCTTGTTGTTTATCTCTGGGCGCTGCACGACATGCAGGGCATCGGCTGGGCAGCCGTGTTGTTTTTTTCTGTGTGCACCGCACTCAGACTTGCCCGTTTTAACACCGGGCTGTTTGAAGAAAAAGAAGCCGAGTGGAAAAAACAATTTTTTATCGGCGTGCCATCCCCAGCGGGCGGCATTCTCTGCCTGCTACCGCTGATTGCCAGCCTGCAGCTGCAAACCTCACTACCAGCTTGGCTTCTGGTGCTGCATCTTGTCATTGTTGGAACGCTGATGGCCAGCCGTATCCCCACCTTTTCCGGCAAAAAAATCCGCATCCGGCACGAACTTATCCCCCCTTTCATGATTGCTGCCAGTCTGCTGCTGGCATTGTTTATCATTGAGCCATGGTGGTGCCTGATTCTGGTTGGCACCGCTTATCTAGCCACGATTCCACTGAGCATAAAAGCATGGAAAAAATACGAACAAACAAATGTTTAATTGACTTCACGCACGAATAAACTACACCATTTCCATGAGCCAGTCCCTGCTACCGAACGGTTGTTACGATCTGCTTCCTCCCCATGCGCGGCAGGAATCCGTTCTTTCCTACCAGCTGCTTGAGATATTTCACCGCTATGGCTATGAGCAGGTATCGCCGCCGCTGCTCGAATTCAGTGACCATTTGCTTTCTGGTCGTGGTGCTGATCTATCAGAGCAGATTTTCCGTGTGATGGATCCCGCCGCGCTGAAAGTAATGGGAATTCGCCCGGATATCACACTCCAGATTGCTCGCATCGCAGGCGGCAGACTTGCCGATGTCCCGCGTCCTTTGCGCCTGTGTTATGACGGCATGATTCTACGCATGAAAGCCCAGGGAATCAAAAGCGAGCGCCAGTTTAGACAGGTTGGCATTGAGCTGATGGGCACCCCGCATCCCGACGCCGATGCCGAAGTCATCATGGTTGCGGCGCAAGCACTGAAGCATATCGGTATTGATGCGCTGTGCATCGATATCAGCCTGCCGACGCTTGCCCAGGCGGTCATCGCAGAAAGCAAACTCAGCGATAGCACGCAGCAGTCACTGCTACTGGCTATTCAGCAGAAAGATATCTCGGCGGTGCGCAGCCACAGCTTTGCTTATCAAGCATTATTACTTGCTATGATGCAGTTGCCAAGCAATGCCCCCGCAGCCCTTGCTGCTATTGAGTCGATGGCGATACCAGACGTATTCAAAGCGGGTATGGATGACCTTGTGAGCGTGACACGCAGTGTACTGGCTCAGGCGCCTGCCAGCTGGCAGGTGACACTGGATATCACCGAAGTTTCCGCCATGAACTATCACAGCGGCCCATGCTTTTCTTTTTTCCTGCCGGACAGTTCGCTGGAAATTGGCCGTGGCGGCCGCTACACGATCGAACATGAGAGTAGCATCGAAAGTGCAACCGGCTTTACATTGTATGTTGATACAGTGCAGTCCTCGTTGCCGCCGCAAGCACAAGCCAGAAAAATTCTAGTGGCGCAGACGGCAACGCCTGAGGAAATTCAGCAGCTTCACTGCGATGGCTATCTTACGCTGCGCGCACTTTCCGGCCACGGCGATCTCATGCATCAGGCAGCGCAACTGGGCTGCGAAGCAGTATTTGCACAAGGAAAACTTCAACCACGAACAGGACATAAATCATGACAAATGTAGCGGTCATCGGCTCACAATGGGGAGATGAGGGCAAAGGCAAAGTGGTGGACTGGCTCTCCGAACGCGCCGATGTGGTGGTGCGCTTTCAGGGTGGCCATAATGCCGGTCATACGCTGGTCATCGACGGCAAAACCTACAAACTCTCGCTGCTACCTTCTGGTATTGTGCGCCCGGGCAAGCTGTCGGTCATTGGCAATGGCGTGGTGATTGATCCATTTGCACTGCTTTCCGAAATTCGCGCGGTTGGCCAGCTGGGTGTTGCCATCACACCGGATAATCTGAAAATCGCTGAAAATGCACCGCTGATTCTTCCAGTGCATCAGAAAGTCGATCTAACCGCTGAAGCGATTCGCGGCAAAGGTAAAATCGGCACCACCGGCCGCGGTATTGGCCCAGCCTACGAAGACAAGGTGGCGCGCCGCGCCATTCGTGTGTGCGACCTTGCCGATGAAGCTGTGCTCAGGGAAAAGCTGGAAACAATCATTATCTACCATAATGCGCTGCTTGACGCGGCGAAAGCACCACGCGTGAGTGTGGAAGAAATCCTGCATCCGCTTCTGGAAATTGCTCCTGCCATTCTTTCCTATGCAACGCCCGTGTGGCGCCTGCTGCATGAGCTGAAAACACAAGGCAAGCGCATCCTGTTTGAAGGCGCACAAGGCGCCATGCTGGATGTTGACCACGGCACCTATCCGTTTGTCACCTCATCCAACACACTGGCTGGCACCGCCACCATCGGTTCCGGCATGGGGCTAAATTCGATTGGCTATGTGCTCGGCATCACCAAAGCCTACACCACACGTGTTGGCAGCGGCCCCTTCCCCACCGAACTGCACGACGATATCGGCGCGAATATCGGCCGTATCGGGCATGAGTTCGGCACTGTCACCGGCCGCGCACGGCGCTGTGGCTGGTTTGATGCTGTGCTGGTTCGTCAGGCAATCAAAATCTGCGGCATCACCGGTATTGCGCTCACCAAGCTTGATGTGCTCGATGGCTTTGAAGAAGTAAAAATCTGCGTTGGCTATCGCTACGAAGGCAAGCATTATGATTACCTTCCGGCGCTGCAGAAAATTCAGGCCGGTGTAGAGCCAATCTATGAGTCCATGCCCGGCTGGAGCGAAAGCACGCAGGGCAAAAAAAGCTGGGCAGAACTGCCAGCGCAAGCCATCAAGTATATTCGCCGGATTGAGGAGCTGATAGAGTGTCAGGTAGCGCTGCTTTCAACCAGCCCCCGCCGCGAGGATACCATCATGGTGAGGGATCCTTTTGCTGATTAGTGCTGCTTTCACTATTCGTTAAGGGGTGTGGAGTAGTCTGCGATAGCATCAGGTATCGCAGCCATGGCCACCAACGAACAAACCACACCAGATTTTGAGAATGCCGCCGCTACGTCCGACGTGAAAGCCATGCAGGACAGCAAGCTGACCGGCCTGATTAACGAATTTCTAGCGGGCTACAAACCGGCGCGTCCAACGACGTCCGAAGCACTCGACAGCCGCTACCAGATTGATCTCAACCAGCCCCTACCCGGCTTTGACACCAAAACCGCTATCGCCTACGTGGCCAGCGATTCATCAGAAAATGCTGGCGGCCTTTATGCGCTTGTCTGCAAACCCGGCACCTACCAACGTCACAGTGCAATTAAAAAACTCATCGGTTTTGAACACAAACATTTTGTCACACTCAAAGCAGCAGGGATTTTCATTAATCCAGCAACAGAAACCGAGCAGTATGCGCTCATCTACACAAGACCGCCAGGGCAGAAGCTTTCTGAGCTGATGGCGGGCGTGAATGGCCGTATTAGCGAATCATTTATCAGCCGCAATGTTCTCTCGCCACTCATCACCGTCATCGGACAGCTTGCCGAGATGGGGGTAACGCATGGCTCGGTGAGACCCGACAATATCTATTACGGCGAATACCCGATACTTGGCGAGTGCCTGTCTGAACCTAGCGGGCTCAGCCAGCCCTTTTATTTTGAGCCGCTCTACCGTATGCAGGCGCATCCAGCCGCGAAAGGCGATGGCCGCGTGGAACATGACTATTATGCCATGGCCATCCTCACCATCTACATGCTTTACGGCGCTGGACATTTTGCAGGCTATACCAGCGAACTACTTCAAAAAAAAATTCTCAAAGATGGCGCTTACGCCGCACTAATGCGCGGCAAGGAACCGCCAGAGATGTTCACCGATCTACTGCGCGGCCTGCTCAGTGGCAACATCAACGAACGCTGGAACTACCGCAACCTCAAGCAATGGCTGGAAGGGAAGCGCTCGAATATCATGCTCCCTTCCGCGCCCATGGAATCAGCGCGTCCGTTTGAATTTGCCGGCACCATGGCACACACCCGCAGCGAGCTGGCACATCTGATGTTCCTTAATTGGAGTCAGGCCATTGATCTGATGCGAACGGACCAGTTGATACAATGGGTCATTCTCAATCTGAGAAACAAAGAGCTGTCGGAAACGCTTAAACGTATCAAAAAAATTGTCTCCGACGCGAGTGTCAAAAATCAAATCCACGTCAACGAGCAGATCATGAAGCTGATTCTGCTGTTTGACCCGGATGGACCCATTCGCATCGGCTCGCTGGCATTCTTCCCAGATGGGATTGACTCTCTCTGCAACGAGCTCATGCATCAGCACGCCACAGAAGAACTACGGTTGCTCTCTAAATTCATTGAGCTCACCATGCATGTGCACTGGAATGATACGCGCCCAACGGCTGATTATGTTCCGCCCGATACAATCAAGCAATCGCTGCTTAAACTCGATCATCTCCGGCTTTTTGCACGAAACACTGGATTTGCTTTTGGTCACGAGCGAATGCTCTATGAGCTGAACCCGAATCTGGCCTGTCGCAGCCCGCTATGTGAAAAAAAACATATCACTACCCTATCCGGTCTACTCACACATCTAGATAATATATCGGCCAGCCAATACCGAAATCAGGAAGCGATTGATCTCCATATTGCAGCATTCATTGCTTCACGAGTTTCGATTATGCATGAAGTCAAACTTCATCAGCTGATCCCACATCCCAGCCTTGCCACCGATAAAAACAGCATGGCGCTGCATATTATTTCGCTGGCGCAATCCCGCTGCACTAACCTGCAATGCCCAGGTCTGGCGCATTGGCTGGTATTCAGAGTGCTCCCCGTTCTCGATATCATCCGCAGTAAAACGCTTCGGGCGCAGGTAAAAACCGTCGCCCTGCAATGCGCTAAAACAGGCTACACCCAGAATATTGCTGAAATCATCATCCACAGTAATTATGCGGTGGCGGATATGTCTGGTTTTGTAAGAGCGATACAAACCTACAAAGATAATGTTCGTCGCATAGCTTATTTCAAACAGGAAGACATCATCGAAAGTTATACTCACACCGTCAGCTTAATAATGGCGAAATCAATCGCCTATCTTGGCTTTGCTATTATTTTTGTACATCTGTGGTTAGAATAACATGAGCAATCAAACCACCACACCGAGCCCCCTGACAATGGTCGCGCTGATCGTATCGTCGCTGGTGGGTATTGTGGTTCTCAAATTTGGCTTTATTTTTATTCTGATTGCGATCCTCCCCTCGATTGTTGCCTACTTTATCGATCGAGATGCATATAAGTCGGCTTTCCGTGTTGTGCTTTTATGCAACCTATGCGCGATGATACCCTACCTGATGCCCATGCTCTCGGCGGCGGCAAGAATGCAGCCCTACGATGTCATGGCACTGATGAGCGATCCGATTGTCTGGCTGGTGGTGTATAGCGGCGCGGCCGTTGGCTGGAGCCTGATTTTCTTGTGCAGCTACATAGCGCGCTTCTTAGTTATATTGTATTGCGAATATCAGATAAGCAGGCTGGATCGTTTCCAAAAAAAGCTGGTGATAGAATGGGGCGAACGCGTCAAACAAGAGCAGGAAAAAAGTGAAACTCTATCATAGCGCTATTAATTGTATTTTAATACAACCATGATAACCATACATTGGAAACCTTCATTCTGGCGACGCGTAATGCGAAATAAGTCTGGCTTAATTCTGTCCGTAGCACTTCTTTTTTCCAACGCATCTTTTGCGGATACACCATGGACCTATGAAGGAATCCATAATGGCCAGCAAGTCTGGCCGTCGCTTTCGAAAGATTATCTAATTTGCGATAGCGGTATCAAGCAGTCCCCCGTTGTGATCGGCTCCACAGAAGTCGCCGATCTTCCCGCTATGATTTTTAGCTACAAATCTTCAAAACTTACTATTCGCGCTCTGGAGCAAATGATTCGAATTGATGTTGAAGCCGGTAACACACTGGCGCTGGGAAATGAAATCTATCATCTGAAAGCGATAGAACTACATAGCCCAAGCGAACATATGGTGCGCGACAGGTTCCATCTCATGGAAATTCATCTCGTTCATGAAGATACGCAAGGCAAAAAGCTGCATGTCGCGGTTTTTGTGGATAGTGGCGGCGCACATTCTGCATTGGATACTCTGGCTGCAGGCTGGCCCAAAGCCATTGGCCAAACCCGCGATGCTACGATGGATCCCGCTGCGTTGCTGCCATCATCCCTTGGATACTATGCCTATAGCGGATCACTAACTTACCCACCCTGCACCGAAAATGTGGAGTGGCGCGTGCTGAAGCAACCCATCGCTATATCAAATAAGCAGCTTTCTACTTTCAGCAGACCCCATGGACGTTCCGCAAGGCTTGAGCAACCCATTTATGGCCGCACGATCTATGAAACAAGCTACTGATTTTTTTTGCTCCGAAACACAACCATTAGACGATTATATTGGCTCTGATTCTACCATTGGTGGTGATAATCCGGTCTCGGCCGCCGGCTTTCATGGCCTTGAGCGACAAGAGGATGCGGAATTAATTAAAAGGGACTGGCTTGCATACAAAAATTCATTGGCACAACTCAAAGATCAGCATTTCACTCTTGCCTCCGGTATCAAATTACAAAGCGACCAGCTCATAGAACTGGTAACACTGATTGGCGCCATTCATGTCGGCAATCGAACCATCGCACTACCCGAACTCACTGCGCTGTTCTCTGCTTCCTTTAAGTCATTCACGCAGAAAATTCTTCAGTCGTCCAAACTATCCATGAGTCTCATGTATAAAATGGATGAGGCCGTTAAACATCTTTCCAACCTGGAACCTTTTATTGCGAAGATTCAGGCGATTAATCGCCAGGCCAACCTGCTTTCGCTGAATGCCACGATCGAATCAGCACGTTTTGGTAAAGCAGGCGAGGGTTTTGCCATTGTCGCGCAGGAAATACGCGATGTATCACGGCTGATTAATCAGGTCACAGAAGAGATGCGCCGCACGATTCAATCTGCACAAACGCGGGTGGCTGATGGCTACGCCATGCTGGGAGAAATCACCGCGCTGGATATGAGCGAGCAGCTTCGCGAAAAGGCGGATCTTGAACAGATGCTGCAGGCGCTCGAAGCACAAACTCAGAAACTATCGCAACATATCCAGCAATCAGGCAGCGCCACCCACGACATTTATCAGACACTCTCCGAACTTGATACCAGCGCACTGATGCCAGCATCCATTGCAGCGCTTGTCGAAGCATATAGCGCGGCCAGCCATGATCGCCCCACCACACCACAACCCACACAGGAATAGCCCATGGACTATCAGAAACACACCACCAGTAACGGCATCAAATTCGAGCTAAGCGGCACTTTCACCTTTGCCGATCACCAGATATTCAAAACAATTCTTGAGCATGTCGATGAGGCGGGAATTCACCAGATTGAGCTGGATATGGCGGCCGTCACCTTCATTGACTCGGCGGCGCTGGGAATGTTGCTGCTGCTGCGTGATCGCTGCCAGAGCACCCACACCCCCATCATCATCAGCCGCGCGCAAGGGCAGACTGAGAAGGTGATGAGAATCTCCAAATTCGACCAGCTTTTTACTTTAAGAAGCTGATATGCTCCAAAACAGGCTCCGCTTCACACCGCATAGCATCGGTGCCTTGCCATCGCACCAGAGCGCGCGCGCCCAGAAATCGCCATTTTATTTTATCATTTCTGTCAATTGCTGCTGGCAAAGTATTCTTTCTACTGCCAGCCATGTATTGATTGAAGTCAGCCCGTGGGTATCACTTCAGCGCGCCCAGCAGTTTATAAACAAACAGCGGCCTGATTTTGCTCTTTCTGTCACCAGTCGCACACTCTATCAACACAACATAGCGCTACCACTGGCGTATGCCATAAGACGGCGCTTTGGCCTGAACAATGTCCAGGAAGAAGATGTTGCCACCTGCCTGCAGGAAGCCACTCAAAATGCCATTATTCACGGCAATCTTGGCATCAACGCCAATTATCATGATGGCAGAGGGCTGGAATATTACTACAAGCTGATTCAGCGTATTTTATACAAAGATCCGTTTTATCACCGCCACGTCACTATCTGTGCGTGGCAGAACAGCGATGTCATCACCATTGCCGTCACGGATCAGGGCAAAGGTTTTGAACCGCCAGCACAGGAGACGCACCAACAACTTGAAAAACCTTTTGGCCGCGGCCTTAATCTCATTTCAAATCTCTGCCGCGACATGCGTATCAGCAGTTCGCCCAGCACTATTTACATGGATTTTGCCTGATGTTGACCTCACTGGAAAATGATCTCTGCCAAGCCACCATTCTGATTGTGGATGATATTGAGCTGAATAGAAAATTACTGGAAACCACCTTGTCCCGCGCGGGCTATCGCAACCTGCTGCTGGCAACAAACGGTCAGGAAGCGCTAGAGCTGACGCATCGCCACAAGCCTGACCTTGTGATTCTTGATATCATGATGCCGACCATGGACGGCTTTGCCTACTGCTCGGCCATCCAGCAGGATGGTGATTATCAATCCATGCCCATCATTGTTCAAACGGTGCTGGATGAAATGGAAAAAAAACTCATGGCATTCCGTCTTGGCGCTGCGGACTATATCTGTAAACCCATTGAGCCGCTGGAACTGCTGGCCCGCACCAAAGTGCATCTCAGCCACAAACTGCTGCTGGAGAGTGTGCGGCGCCACCACGCGCGCATTGATCGTGAAATGGAAGCAGCGAGGTAGACACAGATAAGAATGATGCCGACAGACAAACAGCTGCATCTGTGTGAGCGCATGTATAATCTGGAAATTGCCGCACATTTCCAAACATCCTCAGAACTGGGGGGCGACGCGTGGGGCATGCAGCCCCTGTCTGAATCGCGCATGGCGCTGTGGTGTTATGACTTTTCAGGCCATGGCATGC
Organism: Alphaproteobacteria bacterium; assembly: GCA_033763775.1. Classification (GTDB taxonomy): domain Bacteria; phylum Pseudomonadota; class Alphaproteobacteria; order Rickettsiales; family SXRF01; genus JAJTHB01. The sequence continues at coordinate 30,618 of JANRJW010000003.1, forward strand.
TGGCAGCCATGAATGTTTTTCGCATGCATGCCATCATGCAGGAATGCCTGCAATATGCCGCCGAACCCGGACATTACCTCATGCATCTGAATAAGCGCTTATGCGGCCTGCTCGATAAGCATGAATTCGCCACGATGTTTTACGGTGTCATTGATGTTGAGTCGAATTGCCTGCTCTATGCAAGCGCCGCTGCACCGCAGCCAATCCTATCCATTGAGGGGGATAGGCCTTTTGCGCTACCAACTGCAGGGCTGCCTCTGGCGGTGCTACAGGATGCCATCTATGAAACACAATACGCGCCCTTCCCTGCCAATGCGCTATTCATGCTTTATAGCGATGGGCTGATTGAAACGCCGGATAGCAACGGCCAGATGATTAGCGAATCAATGTTGTTTGACTGCATGACCAGAACACTCAGCGGCACTAAAACACCCGCAGCCAGCATGAAAAACGATGTGCTGGGCTTGCTGGGCGAACGCCAGAATTTCATCAAAGACGATATCACACTGGCGCTGTTTCATCGCCTCTGATCATTGCGCCGCGGTGATCCACCCGCCGCCAATCAGCCTGTCGCCAATATAAGCAACGCATGCCTGGCCGGGCGAGACAGCCGCCTGCGGCTCTGGAAGTTCCACCAGCGCGCGGCCACCGCCCACATCATGCACACGCGCCATTGCGCCGGGATGCATGGAGCGCAGCTTCACCATCACCTCGCCTTCGCGCAGCCTATCGCTATCCAGCCAGTTGCACTCGCGCAGTGTAAATTGCCTCACCAGCAACGCTTCTTTAGGGCCAACTATCACCTGCTTTTTGGCAGCATCAAGCTTGATGACAAAAAGCGGCTCCACCGTGCCACCAATGCCGAGGCCTTTGCGCTGGCCTACCGTGTAGTTGATAATGCCATCATGCTGTCCCAGCACGCGGCCATCCACATGCACAATTTCACCCGGCTCGAGCGCGCCCGGGCGCAGCTTCTCAATCACCTTCGCATAGCCGCCCGTGGGCACAAAGCAGATATCCTGCGAGTCCGGCTTATCAGCCACACTAAGCCCAAAGCGCGCCGCCAGCGCCCTTGTTTCTTCCTTGCTTTTCAGGTGCCCCAGCGGAAAGCGCAGGAAATCGAGCTGCTCCTGCGTGGTGCCAAAAAGAAAATAGCTCTGATCCCGCGAAAGATCCGCAGCGCGGTGCATCTGCGCCCTGCCGCCCCGCTCCATACGCTGCACATAGTGGCCGGTTGCCATGCAATCCGCGCCCAGCTCGCGCGCTGTTTGCAGCAAGTCTTTAAACTTCACCGACTGATTGCACTTCACGCATGGAATCGGTGTCTCGCCCGCAAGGTAGCTATCGGCAAAATCATCTATCACGCTCTGCTTGAAACGATTTTCATAGTTCAGTACATAATGGGGAATAGACAGCGACTCCGCCACGCGCCGCGCATCATGAATATCCTGACCAGCGCAGCACGCGCCTTTTTTATTCACCATCTCGCCGTGGTCATAGAGCTGCAGCGTGATGCCAATCACGTCATAGCCTTGTTCATGCAAAAGCGCCGCCACCGCGGACGAATCCACCCCTCCCGACATGGCCACCACCACGCGCGTCTCTTTTTCAGGTTTGTTAAAGCCGAGGGAGTTCATGATTGTTTCTTTGTATGCATCACCAGCCATTCGGCAAAAGCTTCTTCACTTATCACACCCTCTGCCAGCGACAAAATTGCAGTAAAGCGCTCCTCATCCGTGGCTGAAATATCAAAACCGTTTTTATCCAGAAATAAAAAACATGTCACAAGCGCCGTTCGCTTATTTCCATCAATAAATGCGTGATTTTTGGCAATCCCAAACGCATAGGAAGCTGCAAGTCTGGTTAGCGATGTAACGTCGTTGTAGTAATAAAAATTCTGTGGTCTTGCTAATGCAGATTGCAATAATCCCATATCGCGAACACCTTCACTGCCACCAAATCCTGCGATCTGGAGCTTATGAATCGCAAGCACGGTATCTACCGAGACCCATCTCGGTTCCATGAATGTAGTCATAAAAATAATCGATTAGCTATCGGCAAGCTTGGTTAGAACATTGCGATTTTCTTTAATGATCTTCTCGACACGCGCCATATCTTCGACGAATTCGGGATCATAATTCCTAAATTCAAATCCATGCTGCGTCTCAAGCATATAGAGCGCATCGCCTTTATCGATGTGCAACTTAGAAAGCACCTCTTTCGGCAGGATAACACCAAGCGAATTACCGATTTGGGTGATTTTGAGGGTGGTCATACAATTCTCCTGTATAACATTAGTTATAACTTATGATATAACGTAAGTTATAACATGTCAATCCACCTATGTCATCAAATCTTAACTTATCCAAAAACAAAAAAGCCTGTAGTGTTGTTAGGCGAATTAAAAAAATTTAGGAGCAACTATGGCTTTACCGGATCTTGAAACCGCCCACACCCATGCCATGAAGCTGGTGAAGAACATTCTCAGAGATGATAGGGCAAATGATGCGCTGCCTGAAGGGTTGGAAGATGCACTAAAGAACATTGCGGCGCTCAGGCTTTCGCCGGATACTGAGAATCGTTTTGACTCTTACTACGCTGACATGGCTAAAGGTAAGCTCAAAGCTGATCAAGGAATCGTTGATGATATTGGCAGCAGGCTTAAAATAGATCAAATAGTGGATATCTATGATAACGCCATCACCGAAATGCTGAAAGCCAACGGCTACGGCACAGGCCGCGGTGCTGCTTAAATCTTTTCGACTTTCCCCTTAAGCCTATCCGCCAGCGCAGCGCTCATAAACGCCGTCAGATCGCCATCAAGCACGCCCTGCGTATCGCTGGTTTCATATTCAGTGCGAAGATCTTTCACCAGCTGGTAAGGATGCAGCACGTAAGAGCGAATCTGATGCCCCCAGCTATTATCGGTTTTCTGGGCGTTCAGTGCATCAGCTTTTTCCTCGCGGATGCGTAGCTCGCGCTCATAGAGCCTTGCTTTCAGCATCTGCATCGCCTCGGCGCGGTTGGCGTGCTGGCTGCGGCCGCTTTGACACTTCACAATAATGCCGGTAGGCATGTGCGTAAGCCGCACGGCGCTTTCCGTCTTGTTCACATGCTGGCCGCCCGCACCGCCGGAGCGCATCGTATCCATCTGGATATCGCGATCTTCGATTTTGATTTCAATCTTATCATCAATCACCGGATACACCCACACCGAGGCAAAGCTGGTGTGGCGGCGCGCATTGGAATCAAACGGCGAGATGCGTACCAGCCGGTGCACACCGGATTCAGTTTTTGCCCAGCCATAGGCATTATGGCCGGCGATTTTGATGGTGGCCGATTTAATGCCCGCCGTATCGCCCGCGCTTTCATCAATCAGCTCGGTCTTAAAGCCCTGCTTGCCTGCCCAGCGCATATACATACGCAGCAGCATGCTCGCCCAATCCTGCGATTCTGTGCCGCCTGCCCCGGCATTGATTTCAATAAAGCAGTCATTGCCGTCCGCCTCGCCGGAAAGCAGCGACTCAATGGAAAGCCGCGAGAGTTCTGCCGCAATCGCGCCAAGGCCGGCTTCTATCTCCGCCAGCATCGCCTCATCACCACCACTCTCTGCCAGTTCTGCCAGCTCGAACTGCGCCTTGAAATCACCATCAAGCCGCGTGTAGTTAGCAATCATGCCATCAAGGTGGTTGCGCTCGCGAAGCAGCGCCTGCGCGCGCGCTGCATCACTCCACAGCGCCGGATCTTCCGAAAGTGCATTCAGCTCTTCAAGACGCCGAACAGCCTGATCCCAGTCAAAGATACCTCCTCAGCGTCTGCTGCGACTGCTGGATTTCTCTGGCTAGGTTTTCTATTTCTGCTTTCATGGCTTGCGCTTTTAGTCAAAAAATCGTGTGATTACAATTAGAAATACATCTCGACCGATGGCTTAATAGAACATTAGCATTTTATTAGTAAAATATTATATTATTAAAGGATTCAGCCATCATGAATGTTCGCTTACCTGATTTGTCTCAGTCCAAACAGGGCTTTTCATTAATTCAAATGAGTATTCTTCTGTCGGCGTTGGCGATTATCGCTGTTGCGATAATGCCCGGGGGAGATAGTGCCAGCAATGCTGAGCGAGAAGCCACCACACGTGAACGCATGGCAGCGATTGAAGAAGCAACCAAAAGCTTCATGGCAGCAAAATTACGCAGACCATGCCCGGCCAGCGGTCAGGAAAGGTTTGATTCAGATTCAGGAACCAATGAAAACTGCTCAAGCTTTGATTTCAGCAGCAATAGAATAAATGTGGTGGCCGGCACTGTGCCGACAGCCACGCTGGGTCTATCGCCGGAAATGGGGCTGGATGGCTATGGTCGCAGAATGATGTATGTGGTTGATAAGCGCGCCATCACCACATCCACCTCCACGCCGGTTTCCAGCCCGCAAACCTGTTATGACATGACGCTGCATGAACTAGTCGGTGAAATTCAGCTGGCTGATAGCCTGAGTGATCCCCCTACTGATCAGGTTATGTGGGCATTAATATCTTATGGCAAAGATGGGCACGGCGCTTTTAGGCTTACCGGCTCTGACATATCTGATCGTACCAATACAGTGCCCTCTGGCACCGATGAAATGACAGAATATAATGCCTTTGATCTAAGCGGTAGCGTTGGCTTTGGCGATGCAATTAATTCAGATATCACAAACGGCATGCGTCTCTTCAGAGCGCCTTCGACAGCCACGTTCGATGATCTGGTATGGACGGATGAAACCACCAAAAATACCTGCTGCCTTGGCCGCTCCTGCCGTGGCTACGGCTTCAGGCTTGAACGTAGTGACAGCACAACAGCTAATGCCAACACACTGCGAACTGCCGGCAGCCTTTCAGGCCCGCCACCAGTTATCACCACGATCACCAGTGGCAACATGACCACCGGAGATATTAATGGCGACGGTATTCAGGATATAGTTATCAGCCACACGGCAACTCGTAACGGCACGCCCAACACGCCATCCAACATTGTTTATGTGGTTTATGGCAGAAAATATGGCTGGCAACTCCCCACCTCAACAACCGACCGTATAACACTTGAATCTCTAACCAACACTACCCTTACAGCAGCACAAAATATTACTGCAATTTCTAGTGAATCACCAGCAGTTGTCACATATAGCGGGGCTGATAGCTTTGCCAATGGCAATACAGTGTATATTGATGCTACGACCGGAACAACAAGCCTGAACAGAAGAACATTCCTGATCAGCAACGTTGACACGAACAATAACACATTTGAACTGGTCGGCTCCAATACCAGATCAGAAGTCCACGTCTCCAATACCGGTACAGTTCGTGGATTTACGGGCGGCTTAACCGGTTTCAGGATTGAAGAAAACTCAGTCGTAACCAGCGTTGCTCCGAACGTGGGATTCGGCATGACCCTTGCCGCCGGCGACATCAATAACGATGGGTTTGATGATATCGTCATTGGTGGCGGCGCAAGATTTTATGTGGTTTTTGGCGCCGCAGTGAATACGAACCTGCTTACCTCTAACATCGGTGCGGGAAGCGCTCCTTTCAATGGATTTATTATACGCACCTATGGCTGGCGTGAGCTCTTTCCCGGCGCCATTGCCATCGGCGATGTGGATGGCGACGGCAATAAGGATATTTTACTGACGGAAGATCATCAAGGCGTCAGGGATGCAACTAACTTCGGCACCATGTATGTCGTGTACGGAAAAAGCGGAACAGACTTCGGTAGCGCCGTGACCGTAACGGATAACGGCGCCTCCGTAACACAGCGAACCGTTACTTTGAGCAGCTCCATCGCCCATGATGTAGGTTTCCGGCTATGGACCACCAACCGTACTACTGACCCACTTGGTGCCAACCTGATGAACACACAATCAGACATGCAGCCCATGGCAATTGGTGATCTGAATAATGACGGCAAAGACGATCTTGTTATCGCCAGCGGCACTACTAGCGTGACACGAGGCCTCTACATTATCTGGGGTCGAAACCGCGCCACCACAACTGCGGCCGCCACCGCTTCAGCCTCGATCACTGCATTTGGCTCAGGCACATTTCCCGGTGCGGCCACGGGTGTCGGAAACCAGCACAACTACGACGTCTCGACAAGACGTGCGGCCGCCAATCGTTTTGACTTGCTGAACATTACCGTCTCGGGCTTTTTAAGCCTTGGCTCCAGCATGCATATCGCAGACATGGATAATGATGGTATTGACGATCTGCTGCTAGCCAATCTGCGCTATGCTTATATTTACTATGGCAAAAACAACAACGATTGGACAGCAACTGGATTTGACATCACTTCCAATAATTCTGGTCGCAAAACAGTGTTTGATCTCTACAGCTTGCCAGCCATCAATGGCCTGAGCCGATCACCCAACGCGAACATGCTCGCGATGGACATCTCTGCCGGTGATGTCAATAACGATGGCAGGATGGATCTTATCATCGGCAGCGTTGATTCCGCCGTTACAAACGGTACCACCACACGCACCAGAGCTGGCATAGTTGTCGCCTTTTTTCAACCAGCCACCGGCTTTGCAACCACCGTGAACCACACCATCAACTACTCACTTAGTGGCTTTGTCAATGGCACCACTGGTATCGTTTTCTACGGTCCGGATATCCACTCCTCCATCAGAAAACCAAGACTTGCGGACATTAATGGCGACGGCGTTCAGGATTTTATTATAGCTGCACCGGGATTCCCCTGCAGCTCGCAAGGCGTCTGCACTGTTGGCACACACACCGCTCGCGGTTCAACCTTTGTTGTGTTCGGACGCAAACAACGAGACTGGACACTACAGGAAGTAGATCTCAGCCCAACAGCAATCTTTCAATAACTATTGCTAACCAACAAGATACTGGCGCATCTTGACGCCGCATTCGGCATGGCCAGCTTGGCTTTCGACCTGAGCTGGCATAGCCAATAAAAGTTTATTGGCTACAAGCAAACAATGTCAGTATAGCCCGCCCGTGCCGCGACGATTAATGCTTGGATCCTCTGCGCCAATTTCTTCAGATGGCGATGGCGCAGTTATATTGATATTCTCGCCTATCGGGGGCGCAGCAATACTTCCGCCCATATCCATGCGCTGATGAATCCCTGCCGGTTGTTCATCGCGCCCTGGCACAAAAATTCCTACGCCGGTAATCACCGCCTCTTCCACGACTTTTGATTCTGCGCCGGCGTCGCCAGCCATCTCGGGCGCAAGGCCAGTTGCAGCATCAACGCGCGTCAGCTGAATACCGGGCGGAATACGAAATGGCGCATTGGACACATCCGCCAGCGCCTCTTTCATGAACGCAATAAAGGCCGGCAGCGCGACCGAGGCACCAGTTTCTTTGGCGCCCAGCGTGCGAGGCTTATCGTAGCCTACATACACCCCCGCCACCAGATCCGGGCTAAATCCCACAAACCACGTGTCCAAACTGTCATTAGTGGTGCCCGTTTTACCTGCAACAATTTTACCTATCTCGCGTGAGCGCGCGCCAGTACCACGTGATGCCGCGCCCTGCAATATCGACACCATCTGATACGCCACCCGTGGATCAGCCACCTGCTCGCGATCATCCCCCGGCAGAGGCGGCAGCAGCGCTGCGCTATTGGCAGGAATTTCGTTAAGCTGACAGCCTGTGCAGGCGCGCTGGTCGCGGCGGTAAATCGTTTTACCATGGCGATCATCAATGCGCTCAATCAGCGCCGGGCTGATACGGCGGCCACCATTCACCAGCATACCGTAAGCATTCGCAAGCCGTATCAATGTTGTTTCGGCGGTACCCAGCACAATCGAAAAATTACGTGGCGGTTCATCGTACACACCAAAACGCTTGCCCACTTCCAGCACGCGATCAATGCCCACCATCTGCGCCAGTCGCACCGTCACTGTGTTACGTGATTTTTCTAGCGCCGTGCGCAGCGTAATCGGCCCCAGATATTCATCCTTATAATTTTGTGGCCGCCATGCCGGTTGCCCCGCCCCCTGACTCAGCTCAACCGGCGCATCCAGCACCACCGTGCCCGGGGTAAAGCCATTTTCCAGCCCCACCAGATAAACAAACGGCTTAAATGCGGATCCTGGCTGTCTGCGCGCCTGTGTCACACGGTTGAACTCCGTGCCGCCATAAGCATAGCCTCCGGCCATTGCCAACACTTTCCCGGTATGCGGATCAAGCACCACCAGCCCACCATTAACTTCGGGTATCTGCTGCAGTTGCCATTCACGGCGGCTATCTTTATCAGCGTCTTTTTTCTGCTCGCCAGCAAGCGCCACCAGCACAACATCACCCAGCTTAAGAATATCCGAAGGCCTTCGCACCTCAGGCCCCTGCTGGCCGTCAGCAATCACCCTTCGTGTCCAGCCCATGGTAGAAAATGGCACCACCCCACGACTTTCATCCTCAAACATAATCTGCGCGCGCTTCTCATCCAGCGCGGTCACCATCGCCAGCCTCTGCCCGTGGAAAATATGATACGCATGCTGCCTGCCAAGCGCCGCAAGCCGCTCTTTCCAGTCATAGGCTTTAGCGCCGAGATTAGGTATGTGCGCGATAGGGCCGCGATAGCCGCGCCTGCGGTCATAATCAATCAGTGCCTTACGCAGTGCGGCGTCTGCCTGTTTTTGAAGTACGGGATCAAGTGTGGTTTTTACCACCAGGCCGCCCTCATACAGCACATTTGAGCCATACATCTGCGCCAGCGTGCGGCGAACCTCTTCGGCGAAGAAATCGGCCTGCGCTATCTCACTGGTATCACGTCGCCGTAGCACAATCGGCGCCTGTTTGGCCGTCTGCGCATCTGCTGCATCAATATAACCTTCTTCATGCATGCGATCGATCACCCAATCGCGGCGAATTTTCGCTTCTTCATAATTCCTGCGTGGGTCATACAGCGCCGGCCCTTTCGGCTGCGCTGCCAGCAGCGCGACCTCTTCGATACTCAGCTCTTCGAGTGATTTATTAAAATAACTTTGCGCCGCGCCTGCCACGCCATACGAACCAAGACCGAGATAAATCTCATTCAGGTACAGCTCGAGAATCTTATCCTTGCTGTACACATGGCTGATGCGCATCGCGAGAATGGCTTCTTTGATTTTGCGCTCAAAGGATTTTTCGCTTGTCAGCAGGAAATTTTTGACAACCTGCTGAGTAATGGTTGATCCACCCACCAGTGATTTACCCTGCCCGTAGTTGACAATATTATCACGCACCGCGCGCGCAATACCGGTGATATCAACACCGGTGTGCTTGTAAAAATTCTTATCCTCCGCAGAAATAAATGCATGAATCACACGCTTCGGCACCGCCTTAAGTGGCACGAAAACACGTTTTTCTGTCGCATATTCCGCCAGCAACTTGCCATCCGCCGCATAGAGCCGCGTAACATTCGGCGGCTCATAGATGGCAAGCTGGGTATAATCAGGAAGATCCTGGCTGAAATGCTCAAACAGCATCACCGCCACAATCGCGCCCAGAATAAATACCGTCAGCATCAGCGACATCAGCCAGCCGAAAAGCGACCCCATGGCTCTAAAAAATCGCTTCATGGCAACACCGCCGTCTGACGTTTGAAATATTCCTCAATCCCTTCAGCCAGACCAGCCACCACTTTCTCGCGATACGAACGGGTTCTAAGCAGCTTTTCTTCATCACGGTGCGAAAGAAAACCAATTTCCACCAGCACCGACGGAATATCAGGCGCTTTGAGCACCGCAAATCCAGCAAATCGATGGGTGTTCTGCAAAAGCCTTACCTTATCGTTCAGCGCCGATACCAGCGTGTCAGCGAGCGTTGCTGAATTATTCTTGGTTTCACGCTGCGCCAGCGAAATCAGAATACCCGCCACATCCTCGCGCTCGCCGGAAAGATCAATCCCGGCAATCACATCTGCCTTGTTTTCCCGCGCGGCAAGCGCCTCGGCTTCTTTGTCGGAAGCTGTTTCAGACACTGTGTATACCGAAAGGCCGCGCGCCTCATCATTGGGTGCAGAATCCGCATGAAGCGAAAGAAAAATATCACCGCCGGCAGCGCGTGCGATCACCACGCGCTCGCGCAGCGGAATAAATTTATCGCCCTCACGGGTCAGCACCACTTTGAATTTGCCGGTTTTAATCAGCCGGTTCTGCAGCGCGCGGGCATATTCAAGTACAATATCCTTCTCCCGTGTGCCTCGCGGGCCAATCGCGCCGGGATCCTGCCCGCCATGGCCGGGGTCGATCACCACCACCGGTTTTTTCTTTCTGGCGGCCGGTGCTGGCGGTTTTTCCTTTTGTTCAGCGGGTTTTGCTGCGCCTGCAGCAGCGCTTGCCTGCGCAGCACTGATTGCTGCACCCGCCGCAGAAAAACGAACCGTAAGCCTGCCTTCGCGACCGTCATAGCGGTGGCTGGCAATCGAAATGCCGCTTTTCAGCTCAAACACATAACGCACCGTCTCCGGATCAAAGCGCCCACTACGAGCGGCCGTTATCAAGCCGCCTTCATAATTTCGCGGCAGGCTTAACTGCGGCGGTGCATCCCTGCGCTGCATGTCGATCACCAGGCGGTGGGGGTCGCCCAGAGTAAAGAGCTTGTAGCCATTGAGACCCTTCTGATAAATCGTGAGGGTTTCCTGCCCATCCTGCCCGCGCACCAGCTCCATCGGCTGGCTGCTGGCAACCACTGGTTTCGGCGCCAGCATGACACCCATCAGCGATAGAACAAGAAAAGCTATGTTTTTCATTTGCTTGCTTAAAATATCGCGCGTCTCCCTGACTGTTTTATTCTTACGCAAAAAAAACGCCAAAGTGAAGTTGCTTTATTCATCTGTTGTATAAAAAAAAAATCACAGTATAGTGAGCTGGCTGCAAAAAATAAGTTTTACAGCAAGGAATTAGGCAGGCGTCTTGGTGAGTTTTTGCCCTCGCAAACCCGAAGAAGCCTGTGAGGAAACACGACGTAACAAAGGATGATCGCGACTCTTTTTCAGCCAGTCGCCAGTGAATTATCAATGAGACACTCTCCCACCCATCGTTACCATGCCCCGCCAGTACACCTTGAATGGTCTGCTGCCCACGGTGCTGGACGCATGTCAGGTGATGGCTCCTAGTTAGCTGGTGGTTGGCCGGGGTCGCTCACGAAAGGAGCACTCATGGCTAAGAAAATGTTAATCGATGCGCTACACCCGGAAGAAACACGGGTTGTGATTGCGCATGACAATAAGATTGTTGACTATGATTTTGTCAGCAGCAGCAAAAAGCAGGTCAAAGGCAACATCTACCTTGCCAAAATCACCCGGGTAGAACCGTCGCTTCAAGCGGCGTTTGTTGAATATGGATCTGGCAGACAGGGTTTTCTGCCTTTTTCTGAGATTCACCCAGACTATTACCAGATTCCCACTTCCGATCGCAAACGCTTGATGGAAGAGGTCTCTCAATCCAGCGATGATGATACCGTCAGCGATGGCGCAGATACCAGCCACCAACCACCCTATGATCAGGATGGCGCCGCCACTACCGAGGCGGAGGTAACACAGCTTACCGACGTCAGCGAGATGGATGCCGCCCTCGCCCCACTGCCGCTGGCACCAGCGATTGAAGAGTTGCCGGAAACGGAATTCAGCCCGGACGATGACCGTCCGGTATTTGCAGCAGAAAGTTCAGGCTCTAATGTGCTGGCCACTGAGGCCGCCCCCCAGCCGGATGATTTGGCCGCAAGCGATGATGTTCAGCCCACTGAGCATGGTCAGGAACCTTCGGATATCAACCCCTACAACGACGCACCAGCCGCTGAATCGGGCGCAGAATCTTCTGGCGAATCGGTTGAAACCATTCCCAACGATGAAGAAGAAATCCAGAGTCGCCGCACCAAAAATCGCTTTTCCCGCCGCTACAAAATTCAGGAAGTGATTCGCCGCGGCCAGGTGGTACTCATTCAGGTTATCAAAGAAGAGCGCGGCAATAAAGGCGCATCGCTCACCACCTATCTGTCATTGGCTGGCCGCTACTGCGTGCTGATGCCGAACTCGCCCAAAGATGGCGGTATTTCGCGCAAAATCGCCAGCGCGGATGACCGCAAGCGCCTGAAAGCCATCTCCACTGAGCTGAAACTGGCGCAAGGCATGAGCGTGATCATCCGTACCGCCGGCATGGATCGTACACGGGCAGAAATCAAGCGCGATTATGACTATCTGGTCAAGCTCTGGAACCGTATCCGCGAGGATACACTGCGCTCCAATGCACCAGCGCTGATTTACGAGGAAAGCGATGTTATCAAACGCGCCATCCGCGACCAGTACACCAACGATATTGATGAGCTGGTCATTGAAGGCCGTGAAGGCTTTGAAACCGCCCGCGATTTCATGAAGCTTCTGCTGCCAAGCCACACGCCAAAAATCAAGCTGCATCAGGAAAGCATGCCGCTGTTTTATGCACATAATATCGAAGATCAGCTGCTATCGATGCATGATGAGGTGGTGAAGCTTCGCTCTGGCGGCTATATTGTTATCAACCCCACCGAGGCACTCATCTCGATTGACGTAAACTCCGGCCGTGCCACCGGTGAGCGCAACATTGAAGAAACCGCCACCAAAACCAATCTGGAAGCAGCTGCGGAAGTCGCGCGGCAGCTTCGCCTGCGCGACCTTGCTGGGCTGATTGTCATCGATTTCATCGACATGATGGAATCACGCAACCGCCGTGCGGTTGAAAAAGCGCTCAAAGATGCGCTGAAAATGGATCGCGCGAAGATTCAGCTTGGCCGTATCAGCCCGTTTGGCCTTCTGGAAATGTCGCGTCAGCGTCTGCGTCCGAGCATTTCGGAAACCAACATGGTACAGTGCCCGCACTGCAGTGGCCGTGGTTATATCCGCTCCAATGAATCCTTAAGCATTCAGATGATCCGCGCACTGGAAAAAGAGGCAGCCAGCGGCAACTGGAGCGGCATTCGCTTGATTGCGCCGCAACAGGTCGCACTCCATCTGCTCAACACCAAGCGCGAAAATCTGCGCAGCATTGAAGAACGTCATCAGGTCACTATTCAGGTGCTGATTGATACTGAGCTGGCAAGCTCTGAGTATAATCTGGAAAAAATGCGCCGCTCTGGATCAGATCGTCAATCCGGCAATGATCGTCGTGGCCGCGGGCGTGAACGCGACCGCGATCGTGACCGTCCACGCGAACAGGAAAACACCCCCGTTCAAGCCGACACGATTCTGGAAGAAATGAGTCTCGAACCGCAGGAAGAGAGCGGTGATGATCAGGAACCAATGTTCCCATCCGAAACATCAGAAAACGATAGCGGTAGCGGCAGCGAATTCCGCCCGGGCGGTCGTCGCTCGCGTGGGCGCGGACGCAATCGCCGTGGCGGTCGCGGACGTCGTGATCGCACGGATAGCCCGGCTTCCGAACAGCCGCAGGATCGCATCATGTCAGATAGCCAGAGCGCCGATGCACCTGCGATGGGAGCAACCGAGGGTGAGCCACAACCAAACCAGCGCTCCGGTCGCCGCGATGGTCGGGGCAGGCGTCGTTGGCGCGATCGCGGCGGGCGAGAGCAGACCAATCAACACTCAGCAGCTACCTCCTACAGCAGCACGAGTGATGCAACCAATGATAATCTTCAATCTGAACCCACAAGGCTACCCGCCTTTGCCACGCAGGAAGCAGCCTCAGTACAAACTGCTTTTGCAACGCCAAGTGTTCAGCCAATGATAAGCGCACCGATGGAACCACCGCCGCCCGCCAACCCGCGCGACCCAAGCGCTCCCGCCAAGAAAGGTTGGTGGCAGAAGATGATCCAGCTGGATGACTAACAGGCCGGCAAAGCAAGGCAGGCAGCGCTTCAAAGCGCTGCTGGCCTGCCTTTTGGCAGGATTACTCACCGCTCAGAGCGCTTTTGCCGTACCATTGATACGTGATGCCGAAACCGAGCACACGCTGCGTATGATGGCAGATCCAGTGCTTGAAGCGGCTGGTCTTAAGCCAGACTCCACCAGACTTTTCATCGTCAATGACGACAGCATCAATGCCTTCGTTGCTGGCGGAGCGAATATGTTTATTTTCACTGGCCTTATACTCGCGGCAGAAACACCAGACATGCTGATTGGTGTCATGGCGCATGAATCAGGTCATATCGCTGGTGGACATCTGGCGCGCGGCGGTGAAAAGCTCAAAGATGCACAGCTTGGCACCATCATCAGCGCCGTGATAGGCGCTGCCGCCGCCGCTGCCAGCGGCAAACCGGAAGCCGCCGCGGCGGTTATCAGCGGTGGCCAGAATGCCATGCTGCGAAATTTTCTGGCATTCACCCGCGCCCATGAGGAAGCGGCCGATCAATCAGCGCTTCGAACACTCGACAAGCTAGGTATTTCAGCGCAAGGGATGCTGAAAACATTTCAGCTTCTGCAGCGCAATGAACGCATGCGCGGTGGCAAGCAGGATCCCTACATGATGAGCCACCCGCTGAATGCAGCGCGAGTGGATCATGTACGCAATCACATCGCCAATTCCAGCATTCCGCCAGGCGCCTATCCAAGCCGTTTTGACCTTCCGCACCGACGCATGGCAGCCAAACTTTTCGCCTTCCTTGAATCGCCGGAGCGCACCTTTCAGAAATATCCGCGCAGTGATCGCTCTGTGCCTGCGCGTATGGCTCGCGCCATTGCTTATTTTAAAATGCCTGATGTTGCCCGCTCGCTGGAAGAGATGGACAGCCTGATGCGCGAACTTCCAAACGATGCTTTTCTTTATGATCTGAAAGGTCAGATTCTGTTTGAAAGCAATCGAACCAGAGAAGCCTTAACCGCTTACCAGCGCGCCAACCAGCTGGCGCCGGATAATCCGCTGATTCTCACCGAGCTAGGCAAAGTTGAAATGGCGCAGGAAAAAGCCAATCTCAGCGAGGCCACCAAACATCTGGAACGCGCATCTGTTCTCGATCGCACTAATTCTCTTACATGGCGCCTGCTCGCCACCGCCTATGGCAAACAGGGCAACATCGCGCTATCAAACCTTGCACTGGCTGAAGAAGCACTACTGAGGGATGAGCCAGAGCAAGCCATGGCACGCATCGAGCAGACACTTACTCTTTCCAAAGAATCATCGCCCACACGCCAGCGCGCCATTGACATCAAAGAAGAAGCAATCAAGTTAAAAAAAGAAAAGGAAGATGCGCGCTAGCGGCGCAAAATTAAACTATACTTTGCGTCATCTTCTCCATAAAATGACGCCACTTATTTTTGGAGGATCCATGATACAACGCACCACCCTATTTACCATGCTTGCTGCCGCCGCTGTTTCCCACAGCGCTTTTGCACAGGCGCCTGCTCCTGCCGCCGCACCAGCAGCCAATCAACCTGTCACGCGCGGCGAAATTCCGGCGCTTGTTAAAGAAGCACTGCTGAACGAGCCGGAAATCATCATGCAGGTTGCCCAGAAACTCCGTGAAAAACAGGAAGAAGCAGCGAAGAAACAAGCCGCTGATGGTCTCAAGAAACATAAAGACAATCTTTTCAATAATCCTGATTCTCCTGTCATCGGCCCGAATGATGCGGATGTGACGATTGTTGAGTTCTTTGACTATCACTGTGGCTATTGCAAGCACATGCTGCCCGTCATCAATGACCTGATGAAAGAAGACAAAAAAGTGCGTTTTGTGTTCAAAGAATTCCCGATTCTCAGTGAAGATTCTGTGCTGGCAGCGCGCGCTGCGCTGGCAGTAAACCGCGTGGCGAAGGATAAATATTTCGCCTTCCATCAGGAGCTGATGAAAGCGAATGTCAAGTTCGATGAAAAGATGCTGCTCGATACGGCTAAGAAAGTTGGCGCGGATCCTGCCAAAGTCAAAGCCGAAATGGAAAAACCGGAACTCACAGCAATTCTCGATAAAAACCGTGAGATTGCTGGCGCACTTGGTATCAGCGGCACCCCCGCCCTCGTGATGGGTGATTCGATTACGCCAGGCGCTATCGACCTGCCAACCATCAAACAGATGGTCGCTGCGATTCGCGCTGGCAAAGACCCGCATGAGGTACTGAAGGCCGCGGATGATGCCATCGCCGCAGAAGCCGCCAAAGCAGCCGGTAATAAACAGTAGTTTTTTTATTCTGCGTGCGTATCGAGGGTGTAATGCTCGCGATACGTACGCAGCACTATCCTGCCTTTCATGGCATCAACGATTTCGCGGCACAGCTGATACGTATCAAAAGATCGCTCACGCTTGCTGAAATGATGTTCAGACTGCTCAAAGATACCGGCCGGTAGCAAAGGGCACCACTTCCGTCCATCATACACGTCCATTTTCAGATAGCCGACAAAACCAACCACATCGTAGCGAGCTTCGGCTGGCGCGTTCTGACCACTGTAATGCGCATAAAACAACAGATCACCTTTAGCCGCGTGGTCATTAATATCCTCGTCTAAAAACTGCAGCCAGCTTTTACCGGAAAGCACGATTTCAATGCGCTCTACTGGCTTTGCCGTGTAGCGGATTTTGTTACGCTTGCCCATGTGCGACCATCCTGCAAGGTTGAAACCAGTAATTCATGAAACGCGCGCTCAGCTGCTGCTGAGCAGCCTCTGCTTCCTGCATGGAGCGATAAAGCGCAAAGCACGCCGCACCACTGCCAGACATACGCACCAGCTGTGTGCCTTTGGTTTCTGCGAGTGCATTAAGTAATACGCCAACCGCAGGGCACAGACTCACCGCCGCGGAAGTAAGGTCATTGCGCGCACGCGCCAGATAGCCGAGCAACGCCTCCTCATCTACCAGCGTATCAGGGCGACTGACAGGTGGCTGCAATGCTGAGAAAGCACGATACACAGACACAGTCGGAAGTGCCATGGCTGGGTAGGCCAGCAGCAGGAAGCTTTTGTAATCCAGCACTGCCGGCTCAAGCGTATCGCCAACACCAGAAAGCCACACAGGGCGAGAAAGCACACAGGCCGGCACATCACTGCCTAGCTCAGCTCCCAGGCGCGCCAATTCTGTCATCGCAAGACCTAGCCGCCAGTGCTGGTTCAGCGCTCTCAGCGTGGCTGCCGCATCCGCGGAGCCTCCCCCAAGCCCTGCCCCAACCGGTATATTTTTTTTGAGTGTGATACGAACCTGCCTGGCGACGCCAAAGCTCGACTGCAGAAGCCTGACCGCGCGCAGTACCAGATTATCTTCTGCGGAAATCAGATCAGCATATGCGCCGCGCAGCTCCAGCGAGGTTTCATCCGCATCCGTCACCGTCAGCTCATCACCAAAATCCAGAAACACCACAAGGCTATCGAGCAGATGATACCCATCCTCACGCTTGCCAGTGATATGAAGGGTCAGATTAATTTTCGCGGGCGCAAAAAACTGCATGGGGGTGGCTAACGCAGCGCGCCTTCAGAACCAGCCTGCTCTGACATCAGCACAGCTTTGCCGGTGGCGGCCGAACTCAGCGCATCAAGACCATGCTCAATTTTCCTCAGAATCAGCTCGGCCTCTGCTTTTTCCGGGTTAAAACTCAGTGACCGTTCCCACTGAAATCGCGCTTCGGTTTTACGTCCCAGCCTCCAATAAATATCGCCAAGATGATCATTCACCGCCGGATCGCTCGGTAGCAGGCTGACAGCGCGCTCCATATAACGTGCGGCATCTTCGTAGCGCCCGCGCAGGTACAGCGACCACCCCATGCTGTCGATAATCTGCGGATCATTCGGGCGGGCGGCCAGCGCCTTTTCTATCATCTGCGATGCCTCGTCGAGCTTGACACCGCGCACCATCCAGCTATAGCCCAAATAGTTCAGCACATCCGGCTGATCGGGCGCAAGCACCAGCGCTTTCATCAGGTCATTCTCCGCGTCATCCCATTGCTGCGTACGCTCAAAGCAGACGGCGCGTGCAAAAAGCAGCGCCCAATCTTCTTTAGAAAGCGCATCGAGCGAATTAAGCACCTGCGTGTAAGCATGGATTGCTTCATCATACCGGTGGTGACGGCGCAGCAGATCCCCGCGAGCAATCATTGCGCTGCGCGTGCCGGCGCCATGCTCAACCAACTTATCCAGTTGCCTGAGCGCTCCGGGCAGATCACCCATACGCTCCAGATTAATCGCGGCGCGCACCTGCGCATCGCTGTAAAGCCGTTCTTGTTCACGTATTTTTGCATAGCCAAGACGGTTTGCGCGCTCATAAAGCCGCACATCGCTGTAGGCATCGCCGAGCGACATCAGCGCCGAAGCATTATCCGGTTTCAAATACAGCGAAAGCTGGAGATAGGCCAGCGCATCATGCGTAATGCCAGCGGAACGCATCACACTGCCCATGCTGAACAGCACCTCTGCCACCCCATCCATCATTGTGGGTTTAGGCGCATTTGCCGCTGACGCCATCTCAGGATAAAGTGCGAGATAGTCTTTCACCAGCGGCGCCAGCAGCGCCGGTGATCCATGGCGGCTGTAAAAGCGAATCATCTGCTCCATGACACGTGGGGGCGGATTTTTCGGGTTTTCCAGCGCGTCTTTGAAGTTGGTTGCGGCCGCCTCTGTAAACCCGGCATATTCGTTGATCAGCGCCAGATGATAATGAAGAATCGGCACCGCGCGCGACAAATTACCACTCAGCTGCTGAATCACCACCGGCTCATCCGGCGGTCTGCGAACCACCTCAATCCACGACGAAATCAGTGGCAGCCATAGCTGGCCAACCCCGATTTCAAATGCATCATCCACCCGGCGCGATGCCTCATCCATCTTGTTGTTTTTCACAGATTGCAGCAGCTGCACCAACAGCACCAGCGGGTCTTTGCCGCCAGTTTCCGGAAGCCCAGCAGCAATCTGCGTCGCCTCACGCACCTGCCCATCAAGCAGCATCAGGCTGATAAGCTGGGCAGAAATCTCAGCATCATCCGGCTGGTTGCGATGCACACGGCGCAAAAAGTGAATCGCGCCATCAATATCACCGCTGCTGCGAGCATAGTGGCTGGCAAGAAAACTGCCCGTCAGGCTGGCCTGCTTGGAAAGTTCGGCCTCTGTTTCCGCATGCGCCTGCCACGGCAGCAGCAGCGACAACGCCAGCAAAGCCGCTGAAAAACGAATCAAATTCAGGCCATTAAGCATGTAAAGCGCGACCGAAATAATATATCGGCATCTGTCATAGCAGAAAGCGCAGTAAAATCCCAGAAATTACTTGCAGACGAATGAAAAATTACTACTATTCGCGCCTCATCAAGACAAAGGATTGACTATGAGCAGCAAGAATAACCCGGAAGCCCGTGGCAAGGTCACGGAGCTGCGCAAATATAACGGCAAAAGCGTAAAGCCAGTGCTGTATATTCAGCGCGGCGTAGGTCGCTACATCGCCGCCGCGTTTGAAAATGGCGATCTGGTGATCGACAAAAACACCAAGCTTCCTATCGCTTACAAGAATATCTGATTAAGGCCTGTTTTGCCGCCAGTCAGATAGCCCCAGCGCTTTCTGTCGCAAGGCTACATGCCTGAATAGTTTGGGCCACCCGCACCTTCCGGCGTTTTCCAGACGATGTTCTGTGTTGGGTCCTTGATATCGCATGTTTTGCAGTGCACGCAGTTCTGTGCATTAATCTGCAACCTCGGCTGCGGGTCGCGCACAATCTCATACACACCAGCAGGGCAATAGCGCTGCTCCGGCGCGTCATACAGCGCAAGATTATGCGCAACAGGCACCTGCGAGTCTTTCAGCGTCAGGTGGGCTGGCTGGTCTTCTTCATGGTTCGTACTGGATAGAAACACCGACGACAGCCGGTCAAATGTCAGCACACCATCGGGTTTGGGATAATCAATCGGCTTGCAATCCTTCGCTGGTTTCAATGCCAGATGGTCAGGATGATGGCGCAGCGTCCATGGCGCTTTGCCTCGCAGCAGGAAAGTATCCAGCGCGGCATAGAGCAGCCCCGCCCACAGCCCATAGCGGAAAGCCGGGCGAATATTGCGCACCGCGCGTAGCTCGCTATGAATCCAGCTTTGCTTCACACGTTGCGGATAGCTTGCGAGGTCGCCCTCCGCTATCGCTTCTGCCGCCAGCATCGCGGATTTAATGGCCGTATGAGAGCCTTTGATTTTCGGCACATTCATAAAACCTGCCGAGCAGCCAATCATGGCGCCGCCAGGGAACACCAGCTCGGGAATGGACTGAAAACCACCCTCATTGAGCGCACGCGCGCCATAGGCAATACGCCTGCCGCCCGCAAGCACACGACGGATGGCCGGGTGCGTTTTATAACGCTGAAATTCCATGAACGGGTCAAGATGCGGGTTCTCATAATCAAGCCCAACCACCAGCCCAAGCGCCACCTGATGCCCCTGCAGATGATACATAAACGAACCACCATAGGTTTTGCTATCCAGCGGCCAGCCAATGGTATGCACCACCCTGCCCGCTTCGTGATGCTGCGGCTCGATCTGCCATAATTCCTTGATGCCGATACCATAGGTTTGCGGCTGGCAATGCTGCCTGAGATTGAACTCGCGCATGATGCGCTCGCTGATCGAGCCGCGGCAGCCCTCCGCCAGCAAGGTAAAGCGCGCACGTATGGGCATGGCTGGTTGATAGCTGGATTTTTTCTGCCCGTCTTTGCCAACACCAAATTCGCCCGTCACCACACCGGCAACACGGCCTTCTTCCATGAGTATATCTGCCGCTGCAAAGCCCGAAAAAATCTGCACACCCAGCGCTTCCGCCTGCTGACCAAGCCAGCGACAGAGATTGCTCATGCTGACAATAAAATTACCCTGATTATGCATCTGCGGCGGTGTCGGCAGACGAAACGCCCGGCGCGCCGTCAGCAGCATGAAGTGATCGTCTTTTGCCGGTGTCAGCAGCGAGGCGGCCTGCTGCTGCCAGCCCGGCAGTAGCTCGTCAAGCGCGCGAGGCTCAATCACCGCGCCGGAAAGAATATGCGCCCCCACTTCCGAACCTTTTTCCAGCACACACACACTCAGCTGCGGTGCCAGCTGCCTGAGGCGGATGGCTGCCGCGAGTCCGGCAGGCCCAGCGCCTACAATCACGACATCATACTCCATGGTTTCGGTCATACGCGGTGCTTTCCAATCATCCCAAACCCTACTATATAGGGCAATATGGATAATAAAGCGTTACTGGACTGGTATCTTCTTGCCGGGGTTGATGAGGTGGTGGGCGATAGCCCCGTTAACCGCCTGCTGGCGCCGCCTGAGCCTCCGGTAGCTGTCGAAACTTCACCAGCCAAGCCCCCCGCTGCAAAGCTTTCTGTCCTTCACATCGGCGCTGCCTCGCCCATCGCGGCGGCAACCGTTGCGCGCGCGGCGGCAGATCGTTGCCAGAGCCTTGCAGAGCTGCGTGAAGCCGTGTTTGCGTTTGATGGCTGCTCGCTTAAGAAAACAGCCAGCAAAACAGTCTTCGCTGATGGCAATCCGGACTCCGGCCTAATGATCATCGGCGAGGCGCCCGGGGCTCAGGAAGATCTTCAAGGCATCCCGTTCTGCGGCCCAAGCGGGGCGCTGCTCGATAAAATGCTGGCCAGCATTGGCCTATCGCGGGAAGGCTGCTACATCACCAACACTGTATTCTGGCGCCCCCCCGGCAATCGCCAGCCAAGCCCGGAAGAAACCGCCATCTGTCTGCCGCTGGTGGAAAAACATATCGCGCTGGTCAGGCCAAAACTTATCCTGTTGGCCGGCGGCACAGCCACCAGCACATTACTGGGGCAGGATAGCTCGCTATCGCGCCTGCGCGGAAAAATCCATCGCTACAGCAACCAGTATCTCGGCGCCGATATTCGCACCTTGGTCACCTATCACCCCTCCTACCTTCTGCGAACACCAGCTCATAAAAAATATGCCTGGTCCGACCTGCTTAAGCTTAAGAAACTCATGGAAGAACATTAATCAACTATCTGTTATATAATAATATTTAACACAGGTTTCTATTAATTAATAATTCGTTAATTCACCTTGCGGCATGCATCAAATTCGGCTATGTATGGTCGCCCTATGCAGATTCAGAGACGATACCTCATCGCCCTCGCTTTGCTTCCGGCACTGGCTTTGGCCACTGCTCTCCTGAAGCCATGGCAGCATGTTCATTCGCGCGGTTCGTCCGGCTCGCTTGTTTCGGCCATTCCCTTTCTTACCACCAGCAGCATGGAAGTGCTCAAACCTGCCGATGCAGAGGCTTACCGCGCCATTTTCACTGCGCAGCATCATGGCGAGTGGCAAAGTGCTGATGCGCTGATCGGCACACTTACCAGCCCGGTGTTGATGGGTCATGTGCTGGCCGAACGCTATCTCAGCACCAGCCATGCCACCAGCAATGAAGAGCTCCAGGACTGGCTGAAACTCTACCACGAACACCCTCAAGCCAGCGCCCTTCGCGCCATGGCCGAGCGCCGCGGCGTGACACTCGCACATTTACCCAGCCAGAAACAGGCTCGCCTGCGCGGCTATGGCGATGATAACGGGCTTGCCGCCAGCTTTGCCGATTCGCCGCATGCGGTAACATGGCATAAAGCCATGAAAGCATGGCGCGAAGGCAGCCGGATGGACGCCGCCAAACTATTTTCCAGCCTGCTGAAAGATGAAGATCTTTCTCCGTGGAAACGCGCCGCCGCAGCTTACTGGAGCCACCGCGCCTATCATCTTGCCGGACGCCGCGAACTGGCCAGCGAAATGCTGGAAATTGCTGCCAGCGAGCCGCGTAGCTTTTATGGTATTCTTGCGCGGCAGAAATTGGGGCAATCACTGGAACTGGATACCGACCCCATCGAACTTTCCGCGCATGATATGGAAGATGTGCTGGATCTGCCGCAGGCGCGCCGTGCGGTGGCGCTGGTTCAGGTTGGGCGCGATGATCTAGCAGAACGTGAACTCAGGCTTGCTTTTCCTGGCGCACGGCATGAAGAAAAAATATTGCTGCTTGGCCTTGCCCACCGTCTCAATCTACCTTCGGTACAGATTGCGATGGCGCGTCAGCTTGGCGGCGATGAGCGCAGCTTTGATTTCGCGCGCTATCCCATTCCGCAGTGGGAACCAAAAGATGGTTTTCAGATTGATCCGGCGCTGCTTTACGCGCTGATACGTCAGGAATCCGGCTTTCACACCACCGCACAAAGCCCCGCAGGCGCGATGGGTTTGATGCAGCTGATGCCGGATACCGCCCGCTACATCAACCAGAAGCGCGAGGATAACCTGATCACCGCGCTGCACACCAGCGATCCACATGTGAACATGGCGCTCGGTCAGGATTATGTGCGCCACCTACTAGCCAATGATCTGGTGGAAGGCAACCTGATTTTCATGCTGACTGCCTACAATGCCGGGCCCGGCCGTTTGCAGGAATGGAAAAAATCGATTGATTATCGTGATGATCCGCTGCTTTTTATTGAAAGCATTCCCTACCCGGAAACCCGCAACTATGTGATGCAGGTCATGACCAATTACTGGATTTATTCTCAGCTTACCGGCAGCCCAAGTCGCAGCGCCAAGGCACTTCTTTCTGGCAGCTGGCCGTCCTACCAAGCGGGCTAAGCGTGCCCGATCTTTCGCTAGAACACACGCATGACGGGGTTGTTGCCGGTGTTGATGAGGCCGGGCGCGGCCCATGGGCAGGGCCGGTGGTGGCCGCCGCGGTTATCCTTCACCGCGATGCTATTCCTGCTGGCATCAATGATTCCAAACAGCTTTCTGCTGGCGCGCGCGAGATGCTCCATGATGCTATTTTAGCCAGCGCCATCTGCGGCATTGCCGAGGCCAGCGTGGAAGAGATTGACCGGCTGAATATCTGGGGCGCCACCCAACTTGCGATGCAGCGTGCGGTGGCACAGCTGACGCCAGCACCAACACTCGCATTGGTTGATGGCAAGCTGAGCCTACCGCTTGCCTGCGCGGTGATACCGGTGGTGGGCGGCGATGCGAAAAGCCTGTCGATTGCCGCGGCCAGCATTCTTGCCAAAGTCACGCGCGACCGGCTGATGCGCGGGCTCCATGAGCATTATCCTGCGTACGGCTGGGAAAGCAATGCAGGCTATGGCACAGCACAGCATATCCGTGCCATTGAACGCTGCGGAATCACACCTCACCATCGCCGAAGTTTCAAACCCATCCGCGCCTACCTTGACGCACAGCAGAAAGTTCCAGCATGAGCGAAAAGCGTCGTTTCAGCCTGTTTCCCAAGCCACTTTCAGGCTGTATTGAACCACTGACGCGACCGGTTATCCGCAAACACGCTGGTGCGCTGGCGCGGCTGCTCACGGATTGGCCATCAATTGCGGGCGAGTCACTCGCAGCCATCTGCCATCCGCATCAAATCGCTCGTGGCCGCAGCAGCCAGCAAGGCGCCACCCTCATGCTGGCGGTTCAAAATGGCCACGCCACAGAAGTACAATATATGAGCGCGGTGCTCCTGGAACGAATCAGCCAAACGCTGGGGGATCACAGCATTCACCGCATCACCATCGCCCACACCTACACCCCTCCTGCAGCTCCGGCAAAAGCGCCTCCACGCACACGCGCGGCCGCCGGGCGCCTGAGCGCATGCGCCGCACAAGCCGCACTGGCCGAAGTAGAAGATGATGAGCTGAGACAAACACTGACCTCGCTTGCCAGCGCAATGGAGACATAAAAATCAAACAGCTACCTGCGAACAAGATGGTTGCGAAAATCCGGCGCGAGCATTACAACATGCTTACCAAATAACTTTCACGGAGAACCCCATGCGCCTCTATGCTGCCGCCCTTGCTACCGCTGCTCTCATGCTGAATTTCGCTGTCGCTGCCAGCGCTCAGCCAAAACCTTCAGAACCTGCGACCAGAGCCGTCCCGGCGGATACCAGCAATGAACCCAACCTGAAGGTTATCGAAGGTAGCGGCGGCATGTCCGTATCCCGCCTGATCACCGACGCGCCACTTCCCGGCGATTATGTCATGGGTAGCGATAAAGCCCCGCTGATCATGGTTGAATATGCCTCCTTCACCTGCCCGCACTGCGCTCATTTCAGCAACGCCGTATTGCCGGAACTGGAAAAGAAATACATCGAAACCGGCAAAATGCGCTACATCCTGCGCCACTTTCCGCTGAATGAACCTGCGCTCAAAGCCTCGATGCTGGCGGAATGCGTGGGCGAGACCAGCCACCGCAAATATTATGTTTTTTCGAAAGTGATGTTTGATGCGCAGGCAAAATGGGCGTTTGATGGCAACTACATGGCAGGGCTTGAGACCATTGCTAATGTAGGCGGCCTCAGCAAACAGCAGTTTATGGAATGTGTCAGCAACACTGATCGGGAAATGCGCGTGCTGCAGGTCAAAAAAGCCGCCGGTGACGAGCTGAAAATCCCGCATACCCCCTATTTCTTCATTGGCGGCGAGGTCTATGGTGGCGAAAAAACTGTGCCTGCCATGTCGCAGTTTATTGACGCCAAACTGGCCAAGCTGGAAGAGAAGAAAAAATAATATAAATCATCACCAGAATCGCTTGACAGCGGGGTGCTCACTCCATAGATTGCCGAGCGCTGAAAGGGGCTTATGACCGATTCAAAAACGCCGCCACCCTCACTTGAGGAGCTGCAGAAAAAAATCGATCAGCTCACCCCCCAAGGCACACCCGACACGAAAAGCTCGGAAGAAGCAGGCGCAGCCGCCAAAGCGATGCGCCTCGGCACCGAGCTGATGGCGGGGGCGCTGGTCGGTTGTTTTATCGGTTACTGGATTGATAAATCAGCCACAACCAGCCCGATATTTCTGATTGTGTTTACGCTGCTCGGCTTTGCAGCGGGTGTCAGGAATATCATAAGGAATATGGATAAGGTTTAGGTATCATGTCACAAGGTCACAGTCCGCTTTCACAATTCGAAGTTTATCCCCTGCTGCCAATGACGCTCGGCGGCGCGGATGTCAGCTTCACCAATGCCTCACTGTGGATGCTTATCGCTATTGTGCTTGCCACCAGCGTGATGATGCTGGGTGTGCGCAAACGTGCGCTTGTGCCGGGACGCTGGCAGTCCGTATCGGAACTCATGGTTGAATTTGTCTCTAACATTGTGCGCGAAAACGCCGGTAAGGAAGCCATGCGCTTTTTCCCGCTCATTTTTTCGCTGTTCATGTTCATCCTGTTCTGCAATCTCGCGGGCATGCTGCCTAAATCTTTCACTGTGACCAGCCACATCATTGTCACCTTTGCGATGGCTGCCTGCGTGTTTATCGGTGTCACGGTCATTGGTTTTATCCAGCACGGCCTGCATTTTTTTTCGCTGTTCCTTCCCAAAGGCACACCTGCATGGATGGCGCCGATCATGGTGGTCATCGAGATGATCTCTTATCTTGCCCGTCCATTCAGCCTTTCCATTCGTCTTGCCGCCAATATGCTCGCGGGTCACGTGCTGCTCAAAATTCTTGCTGGCTTCGTGGTGATGATGGGCGCCTTTGGCATTTTACCTTTTGGTTTCCTGTTGATTATTACCGGTTTTGAGATATTCATCGCCTGTCTTCAGGCCTACATTTTTACCTTGCTGACCTGCATTTACCTGCATGATGCAATCCACCTTCACTAATTTAACATGAATAGAAAGGACTACTAACCATGGAAACACTCACAGACGCCGCTTCGACCATGCTGCTCGGTAAATATATTGGCGCGGGCATTGCTACTCTCGGCATGCTGGGCGCGGCGCTCGGCGTAGGCATGATCTTCGCTGCTGCGCTCAATGGCATCGCTCGCAATCCTGCAAAAGAAGGTTCGATCAAAGGTTTCGCGCTGCTCGGTATGGCACTGGCGGAATTCATGGGTCTGCTTGCCTTCGTAATCGCAGCCATGGTGCTCTTCGTAGTTTAACCCAAGCCTGGTACGCCCACCATGCCTCAACTAGACCCCACCTGGTTTGCCTCTCAGCTCTTCTGGCTGGCACTATCCTTCGCGGCTCTTTTCTTTGTGATGTCGCGTTTGGTGCTACCGCCGCTGCTGGCGATCATGGCCAAACGCCGTGATACCATTGACAGCGACCTGAGCCTTGCTCAGGGCATGAAAACTGAGGCGGAGCAAGCTCGGGGGGCGTATGAGTCTACGCTGGCTGAGGCACGTTCTAAATCGCAGCAGCTGGTTGCGGACGCACTGCAGGAGCAAAAGCAGAAAGCAGAAGCAGCCAGCCGCGCGCTTGAGCAAGAAATTGCTGATCGCCTGCGCGAGGCAGAACGCCGTATCACCACTCAGAAACAGGAACTGATGGCAACCCTCACGCCGGTGACCGCAGAACTCACTGCCATGATTGTTGAAAAACTCTCCAACATACGCCCGGATGACAATGCGGTATCCACCGCGATTACCCGCGGTGTAAAAACAGGTCGCTGATGATGATGGATGTATTTCAGGAGCCAAAGTTCTGGGTGTCTGCTGCTTTTGTGGTATTTATCCTGCTCGTCTACAAAAAAGCCGCGGCGTTCATTATTGGCGCTCTGGACGCTCGCTCACAGCGCATCAATGAGGAGCTGAAACAAGCCGAAACGCTTCGCCGGGAAGCAGAGCAAGTGCTTGCCCAGTACAAACAGAAGCAAGCTGAATATCTCAAAGAAGCCGAGTCCATGCTCAGCAAAGCGAAGAATGATGCAGCATTACTGCGCGAACAGGCAGAGCGCGAGTTAAAGTTGGCCATGGAGGCACGCACTCAAAGCGCCATGGATCGCATTGCGCGCGAAGAAAGCCGCGCCATTGATGAAGTTCGCCATCATGTCGTTGATATTGCGCTAGCCGCTGCTCGCAGCTTGATGGCGGAGCGTGCTGCCAAGTCTGATGCATCTGATGTGGTTCGTCTTGCCCTCAGCGATATTGAGCGCAAAATTCACTAAAAATTCCAAACTTTTTCTGGTCATTCTGCGGTCAGCCCCCTAGCTTTGAGCTGGGAGTTTGTGATGCGTTTTTTTATCATTGTTTGTTCTATCGCTTTTACATCCATGGCAGCGATCGCCGGCGCATGGACTCAGCCAGCGGGTCACAGCCAGCTGATTATCAGTGCAACCACCTACCACAGTGACAAGCGGCGTGAAGACTCAGGCATCACCACACGCCAGCCAACCTATCGCAAAACAGCCATCAACCCTTATTATGAATATGGCCTGACTGACCATATCACGCTGGGAGCCAATTTATTTTTGATTCATGCCAGCCAGCAGGAAAGCAGTCAGACCGGCCTGGGCGACAGCGAGTTTTTTCTTCGCCACCATCTACTGTCTTACAAGAGCTGGGTATGGTCGATCGAGCCGATGATCAAGCTACCAAGCCCTCATTCGACCAGTGATACCCTGTCGCTTGGCAGCGATAGCGCAGATCTTGGCCTCACCACCAGAGCTGGCTATAGTTTTCGCGCTTTATCGCGCAGTCATTATCTTGATCTGGCCAGTGGCTACCACTACCGTTTCGGCAGCCCGCTCGACCAGATAAAGCTCTCCGCCGCACTGGGTATCGGTTTGTCCCCCAGCTGGTCTTTGTTATCGCAGCTTGATACTGTCTGGCGAGTATCCGAGCCACAGATAACCCGCTTCACACAATCTCCGGCGGACGACTACAGCCTGATTAAAACCCAATTTTCAGCGCTATATCACCACAGCGAAAATACTCGTTGGCAAGTGGGATTATTCAGCCATCTGGACGGTCGTAACACCGGCCTTGGCACAGGTTTCATTGTATCCGCATGGAGGAATTTCTGATGATCAAGCTGGGTGATATTCTGACCGGACGCGGCTGGATCAGCCAAGACATGCTGGCAAAAGCACTCCGTCTGCAGGAAAAGCAATCAGGTAAACTGGGCGATACATTGGTGGCGCTGGGCGCTATAGGTCTTCGCCAGCTGCATCAGGCTTTGGCCGACCAACATGGGCTGCGCTACGTCAATCTGATGGATGAACCACCAGAATCGACGCTGCTGCATCAGATGCTCTCGCCCGAGCTGTGCCTATCGCGCAGATTAGTCCCATGGCGCCGCCATGAGGATGGCGGACTGATGATTGCCGTCACCGACCCGAGCGAAGAAACTAGAAAATGGTGCCGTAAACAATTTGGTAGCCTGACGCATCTGGTGATGACATCGCCAATGGATATTCGCCTGATTCTCCAGCGCGAGTGTGGCCTGCAGCTTGAGCAGGCGAGCATTCTTTCGCTATGGCAGCGTAATCCTCTGCTTTCGTCTCGAAATATCTGGTGGCCGGCGCAGCAGCGATGGTTTGCCGCGCTGGGGCTTATGATCGCACTGTGTTTACTGATGGCGCCATGGCAAACACTCGTAGCGCTGATGGTCATTTTCAATCTGTTATTTTTTGCCACCTTGCTGTTTAAGAGCATTATTTTTCTTTCAGGACTGAGGCCGCAACCAACGCTTAACTGGCAGCAGATACTCGCGGATCTGGATGAGGCCAGCCTCCCCGTCTATACCATTCTTGTACCGATGTACCGCGAGAAAGAAAGCCTGCCGGGAATGATGAAGTCGCTTGCCGCGCTTGATTATCCTGTCTCACGGCTGGATATCAAGCTGGTACTGGAGGCTGACGATGAAGAGACTTACCGCGCAGCCTGCGCTCTGAAACCGCCCTACCATATTGATATCATCCTCGTACCTGCCAGCCATCCGCGCACCAAGCCCAAAGCATGCAATTATGCGCTTCGTTTTGCGCGCGGCGAATACATCACCATTTACGATGCAGATGATCGGCCAGAACCAACGCAGCTGAAAAAGGCGGTGGCCATGTTTCGGCGCCTGCCGCCGGAAGTGGTCTGCCTGCAGGCCAGGCTGAACTACTATAATGCTGGCGATAATCTGCTGACACGTTTCTTCTGCCTCGAATATGCGATGCTGTTTGGCACACTGATGCCCGGGCTACAGCGCCTCGGCATTCCCATGCCGCTGGGTGGCACCAGTAATCATCTCGCGCTGGCGAAGCTGCGTGCGCTTGGTGAGTGGGATCCGTTTAATGTGACCGAAGATGCAGATCTCGGCACACGCCTTTGCCTAGAAGGCGGCAAAACAGAAATGCTTGATTCCTTTACGCTTGAAGAAGCACCGATTCATGTCATGCCGTGGATACGTCAGCGTGGCCGTTGGATTAAAGGCTATATGCAGACCTGGCTGGTATATATGCGTGCACCCATCATGCTTTATCAATCACTGGGGCTGGCTGGCTTTGTCGGTTTTCAGTTCTTCATGGGGCTTTCCTGCCTGACATTTCTCGTGGCGCCGCTGGTCTGGCTGGTCAGCCTGCTATGGCTCACGGGATCGGCGCTGCATCATCTTCCTGAATGGCTGATAATGCTGGCGGTGGTCAATCTTGCATTTAATATCCTTGGCCACTGGATCATGGCCGCGGCCAGCCTGACACACCAGCATCACAGCAAACTTCGCCTGCTTTCAGGCGTGCTGTTTTTCCCGCTTTATCTGGCACTCCATTCCCTCGCCAGCTACCGCGCGCTATGGCAACTTTTTGTCGCGCCGCATCTATGGGATAAAACAGAGCATGGCCTGAGCCAGCCATCCGCGCCAAATATCTCAGAAAATGAGGCGCTTAAAGTGAGAGTTGCAGCGTAATAAATCCATTGACAAGCGCCCTGGCACTAAGCTAGACATGCGGCCTGCAAATAAAGGAATGGTTATGAAAGTTCTCAGCTCGCTCAAATCTGCCAAAAAACGTGACAAAGACTGCCGCGTCGTTCGTCGCAAAGGCCGCGTTTATGTGATTAATAAGAAAAACCCACGCTTTAAAGCGCGTCAGGGCTAATTCTTACTCCACAAATACCCTGATTTCATGGCTAGAAACCGCCTTCGAGTTTTCGGAGGCGGTTTTAATGCGTTCTGCTGGCACACCAAGCTCCGCCATGGCGGCGGTAACTTCCTTCAATTGAGCAATCGCTTTGCTGGCAGGAACCGGTGTCACACCGCGGCGGCTGACCGGCACCACCGATACCACACGATACACCACACCGGGGCGCAGATTCTCAGCATTGGCAACAGCCTGCCGCAGCGGGCGGGCATAGTGTACATGCTCCTGATTAAAGCGGATAAGCAGCAGTGGACGCTGATCCGCTGATGCCGCTGCCGGTGAAGCAGAGGCAGTAACCGGTGCCAAAGCGAGTAAAATAGATACAAGAACTGCAGAAATACGGGGCAGAGACGCCATAACAAACTCCCAAATGAATAAGACTGAAATAAGCAGTAATGCAAGCGCGCGGGCGAGTCAATCCTGCGTCGCACAGGCTGCAAATAAAACCCTTGTATTTTGAGCCGCTATTGTTTAGTTTGCGCCTCCGTTGCTTAAAATGCGCAGCAGAAAAAACCGTTCTAAAGCTTACCACCAGAGCCGTAGAATGGTGCCATGTGGACCCGTAGCTCAGTTGGATAGAGCATTTGACTACGAATCAAAAGGTCGGGCGTTCGAGTCGCTCCGGGTCCGCCACCTACCCTTTCTTTTCCCTCAGTTTCTGCCAGTAATCGAGACGCTTGATAATCTCGCGCTCAAAACCGCGCTCATTAGGCTTATAAAATTGCTGGCGCGCCATGGTTTCTGGAAAATAATTCTGTCCGGAAAAGCCGTCTTCTTCATCGTGGTCATAAGCATAATCCGCGCCGTAACCAAGCGCCTTCATCATCGTTGTTGGTGCGTTCAGAATATGTGCTGGCGGCATCAACGATCCGTGGCTGCGAGCGCTGCGCGCGGCAGCTTTTGCCGCAACATAAACCGCGTTGGATTTTGGGGCGGTTGCCAGATATACCACAGCCTGTGCGAGTGCCAGCTCTCCTTCCGGCGAGCCAAGAAACTCATACGCCTCTCTGGCGGCATTGGCCTGCATGAGCGCCTGCGGGTCGGCCATGCCAATATCCTCAGCCGCGAAGCGCACCAATCTGCGTGCAATATAAAGTGGGTTTTCGCCGCCTTCCAGCATCCGTGAAAACCAGTAAAGCGCCGCATCAACGTCGGATCCACGCAGTGATTTGTGCAGCGCGCTGATGAGGTTGTAATGCCCATCCTGCTTTTTATCATAGACCGGTGCACGCTTTTGCACATAAGCAGCCAGTTGCGCAGCATCCATCGCGTTGCCCTGATACGCCGCCACCAGCTCGCAAAAATTCAAAAGTGCGCGGCCATCGCCATCCGCCATTGCTATCAGCTGGAGCCGTGCTGGCTGCGTCAGTGGCAACGATTTGCCTAGCTTTGCTTCGGCGCGAATCATCAATTGTTCGAGCGCTGGTTGCTCAAGGCGGCTCATCACCACCACCTGCATGCGTGAAAGCAGTGCGCTGTTAATTTCAAACGAGGGGTTTTCGGTGGTGGCGCCAATGAGCACGATGGTGCCATCCTCAACCACTGGCAGAAATACATCCTGCTAGGCGCGGTTGAAACGATGAATTTCATCCACAAACACCACCGTTTTTCTGCCATCCTTGGCACGTGTGCGAGCGCGTGCAAAAATCTCCTTCAGCTCTGCCGTGCCAGAGGCAACGGCCGATACCACATCCATCTCATAGCCACTCTGCTCTGCGATAATGCGGGCAAGCGTGGTTTTGCCGCAGCCGGGCGGCCCCCATAGCACCAGCGAGACAGGCCTGCGACTTGCAAGCATCTGCCTGAGCATGTGCGATTGGCCAAGCAGCGCCTCCTGCCCCACCAGCTGGTCAAGCGAGGTTGGCCGCAGCTGCTCTGCCAGCGGCATGTCGCTCGTCGTGTTTTGTTCAAAAAGTGTTTTCATCCGCTGAAAGATTAGCTAAAGCTAGCATAGTAAACCAGAGAAAATCATGATCACACCTCGCCTCATCACCTTAAGCCTTATTGTTCTTGTTGCAGCTTTCTCCAGATTGCTGCCGCATCCCGATAATGTCACGCCAATCGCCGCGCTGGCATTGTTTGCCGGCGTGTATCTGGAAAAAAAATGGCTGGCATTTGCGCTGCCTCTTTTGTCCATGCTCCTCAGCGATGCCATTCTTGGTTTTCACAGCAGCATGTGGGGGGTATATCTTGGCTTTGCGCTGATCACCTGCCTCGGCTTCCTGCTGAAAGAAAAAGCACGGATACTAACTGTTGCAGCAGCGGCGACTCTGGGCTCAGTCGTATTTTTTATCACCAGCAATTTTGCCGTCTGGCTGTCGGCCGGTCTTTATCCGCTGACAACGCAGGGGCTGGCGCAGTGCTTCGTCGCGGCTATTCCGTTTTATCAAAACACACTTTTGGGCGATCTCTTTTATACCGGCCTGCTTTTTGCTGGTTTTGCGCAAGCCGAGCAGCGCTTTGCATGGCTTCGCAGCTCGCCGCTTAAAACCGCCTGATGATTACGCCCTGCTACTGCTGAACTGCAGCGCGCCAAGCAGCGACGACTGCAGGCTGCGCGCCTGAGCAATCACCGCAACCGCCGCATTCACCCGCACCGCAGACTGCGCATAGTTGATCGATTCCTCAGCAATATCAGTATCCACCAGCACGCTGCGCGCCTGGGTGAGGCCCTCGATGGTGCTGCTTAAATTACTGCGTGCAAAATCAAGCCGCTGCTGCTGCGCCCCCAATGTGCTGATCGTGCCAAGCACCGCATTGCGCGCAATCGCAATCGCGCTTTGCGCCGCTGCAGCAGCGGACTGGCTGGCCACGCTTGGCAAAGTGCCGTTAAACAGTGCGCTGCTGCGCGCATCGTCAATCACTACATTCAATACATCATCACTGCTGATACCAAGCTGAAATCTTGCGCCATTATCGCTGGCGCCAAGCCGCAGTGCTGAGCGAAACGCCGATGCAAAAGCTGCCGCTGCTTCAGCATCCGAAAAATTCTTCTCAACGGATCCATTTCTTAGAATCAGCTGTTTATTGCTATCCACGACACTGCTGAACACCACCGTTTCATACGCGCCGATACGCCCGCCCAGCCCTGTTTCCGCGCTGAACTCTTCGCCATTAATCACCAGCTTGATACGCCCATCCGCGCTCGTGGGCGCGGTGACAGTGAGACTATCAATACGCACATCGCTGAAATCTTTCAGCTGCAGCCGCGCTGAAGCGTCCAGAAAACTGCCCGCCGCCACCACATTACTCACCGGACGGCTGTTATAAAATGTCAGGGTAGAAAATGCGGCATTCATACGGCTTGCAAACGTATCAGCGCTGCTTTGATTAGTCACAGCCAGCCCGCCGGAAGCAAGCTGCACATCCAGATACCCGCCCTCATTCGAGCGCAGCCGCACAGTGGTGTTGGTTGCTGGTGTGGTGTCGCTGATGGTGGCGCTGTACACACTGCTGCCCACTGTCAGATTGAGGGTGATATTATCGGCTGAGTTATAGGTCGCGGAAAAGCCCTGAATCGTGCCGATAAAATCGCCGTTATTGATGGCTGAAACATTCACGCCGGTTGTCGTGCCATTATTCAGCGTTGTCGTTGAGAGGGTGCCATTAGCAATTGTTTCAGCAATATCCAGCGCGGCGCCGCTGAGATCGGTGGGGTTGCCCGGGGTTTGACTGCGAATCGTGAGCGTATTGCCGCTGATAGAAAACTCCAGCTGCCGCAGCCCATAATTATCGCTGCCCTGATACTGGCTGAGTTTGGCGACAATATTCTGGAGCGTCTCTTCCGTCGTTGCGCCAATTTGAATTTCCGTGGCAGTCGAGGCGCTATTGCTGAAGCTGAAATTAATCAGGCCGCCATTGCCATTGTCGATGCGCAGCTGCTCACCGGCCGTGACGGCACCATTTAGCGTTAGCGTTGCGCTGGCCGCGACCTGCGACTGCGCGGTGACCAGCGAATCACCCACAATGCCCGCCGCGCGCGTGCTGGAAAACCCCAGCCCATTATCAGCGCCGCCGGAAAGCGTAAACACGTTGGTCACGCTGGTGGCACCGCCCGAGGTAGTGAATGTGGTGGTGGAGCCGGCTTGGTTAATCACAAACTGGTTGCCCAAGGTGCCGCCGGAACGTGCGGTGAGCGTCAGCACGTTGGTGCCGGTGCGTTCAGCCCGAACGCCAGAAAGTGCGGTGTTTGTAGAATTATTGATGGCAAGCACCAGATTATCGAGCGTTGTTTGCGTGCTGCCGCCCACGGCAAAATCCGTATTCGCCGCCAGCGAAACACCATTCAGCACCACCGTCTGACCTGCGGTCGGGTTCGCACTGAAAGTGAGCGCAGCGCTTGCTTTGGTGGCTGGGGTTGATTGTGTCAGTGCTTTAGCTGCGCCGGAGAGTGCGCCGGAAAGCAGCCGAATGGCATTAAAGGAAGTGTTGCTCGCAATGCGATCAATCTCAGAAAGATACTGGCTGAATTGCTGCTGCAGAAATGCACGGTCTGTGCTGGTGAGTGATGCGCTGTTGGCCTGCACAGCGGTGGCATTCATCTGGTCGAGTATCTCGCGAATCTGGCCAAGTCCGCTATCGGCGACCTGAAGCAGGCTGGTGCCCTGCGCGACATTGATGGAGGCTTGCTTCAGCCCGGAAATCTGCGACTGCATACGCGCCGCGATGGAAAACGACGCCACATCATCGCTGGCGCGCGCCAGACGATTACCACTGGAAAGCCGCAGCGTCGAGTCAGCCAGCTCGTCGCTGGCGCGGTTTAGAGAAAATAAAGCCGGAGTAAAAAACGCTGAGGAACTCAGCGACGAAGAAATCGTCGTCATAGACATCATGCCCGTTTTCGCTATGGACGATCCCTACGTGGGCTGACCATACCTGATACACGCGGTTCATTTACATAATGAAACCGGACACGGAGCCTACATCGCTCCTGCTACAACATATGCAGCCTGAATACTCTATCACATAAAATATTTAAAATGAATTAATGACAGTGAACTTAGGCAAAGAAAACTTCCTGCTTGCATAGCAACCATAAAAACGACTATTTTGCTGCCAAATTAAACATTTCTATCAAAAACATAGGCTTATGTGCGGCATCCTTGGCATTACTGGGAACAAACCCGCAGCACAGCGCATCCTCGAGGGGCTGCGCCAGCTGGAATATCGCGGCTATGATTCTGCGGGCATTGCCACGCTGACCCACGGCGGCATTGAACGCCGGCGCGCGCAGGGCAAGCTGAATCATCTGGCTGATGAGCTCAAAAAAGCACCACTTACCGGCACCACCGGCATCGGCCACACACGATGGGCAACCCACGGCGCGCCAAGCGAGACCAATGCCCACCCTCACGCCACGGATAAGGTCGCGGTGGTGCATAATGGCATCATCGAAAATTTCAAAGAGATTAAAGATCGCCTGATCGCGCGCGGCCACCATTTCTACAGCCAGACCGATACCGAAGTCGTGCCCGTGCTGGTAACTGATCTTCTGAGCGAAGGGCTAAGCCCGCGCGACGCCGTGATGCAGGCGCTGGGAGAGCTGCGCGGCGCCTATGCGCTGGCGCTTATCTTTGCGGATCATCCAGATTTAGTGATTGCTGCGCGAAACGGCCCGCCGCTGGCCATCGGCTATGGCGAAGGCGAGAACTACCTCGGTTCGGATGCGATTGCGTTATCGCACCTCACCAGCCGTATCACCTATCTGGAAGATGGAGACTGGGCGGTCATCACCCCCGGTAGCGTCACCATCTATGACAGCACCCATCAGGAAACATCCCGGGCAGTGCTGCAATCTGCCTACAGCAGCGGCGCCATCGCCAAAGGCAATTACCGCCACTACATGCAGAAAGAAATTTACGAGCAGCCGGGCGTGGTCGGCGAAACCCTCAAGCTTTACTGCAACCCGGATACACTCACCACCACCCTGCCCACGCTGCCGTTTGATCTTGCGGCCATCCAGCGCGTACAGCTGGTGGCGTGCGGCACATCATACTATGCGGCCAGCGTCGCGAAATACTGGATAGAGTCGATGGCGCGCCTGCCGGTGGATGTTGATATTGCTTCGGAATATCGTTATCGCCAGCCGATTATTGATAAAAACACGCTATGCGTTGTCATTTCGCAATCAGGCGAAACTGCCGATACGCTCGCGGTGCTGCGCATGGTCAAACCCATTCAGCCGACACTCGCTATTGTCAACGTGCCGGAAAGCACCATCGCACGAGAAGCAGGCGCCGTGCTGCACACCTATGCCGGGCCGGAAATCGGCGTGGCCTCCACCAAAGCATTCACCACCCAGCTCGCCACGCTTGCCTGCCTGACGCTGGCACTGGCGGATGCCCGCAAATCTGCGCCAGTAGAGCAGCTTAAAGCGTGGTGTTCGCATCTGCTTGAACTACCAGTGCTGATGAATGAAGCGCTACACCATGATCATGCGCTGCAGGCACTGGCCAGCAACCTGATGCATGCGCGCGATATGCTCTATATCGGTCGCGGCACCAGCTATGCCATCGCCATGGAAGGCGCGCTGAAAATGAAAGAAATTTCCTATATTCATGCCGAAGCCTACGCCGCAGGCGAGCTCAAACATGGCCCCATTGCGCTGATTGATGAGCAGGTGCCGATTATGGTGCTCGCGCCCAGCGATAGCTGGTTTGAAAAAACCGCCTCCAACCTTCAGGAGGCCGCAGCGCGCGGCGGCCGCATTGTGCTTGTTACGGATAAAAAAGGCGCAGATGCCACAGGCGATATGGCCAGCGCCACCATCGTCATGCCAACATGTGACGCGTTTGTCGCCCCCCTGCTCTATGCGCTGCCCATGCAGCTACTCGCCTATCATACGGCTGTACTCAAAGGCACGGATGTTGACCAGCCGAGAAATCTTGCCAAGTCTGTTACTGTGGAATAAGCACTGCTTAACTTACCAGAACGTGGGTAGCACCGCGCCATAGAGCGCACACAGCATCACCGCCAGCCCAAATGCCGCCGTGTAAGGCGCATGCATCAAGCCCAGCTTGCGAGCCAGCCAGAACAGCAACCAGAAGGCAGCATAAAGCACAAGAAATTGAGGCAGCAGGGCAGCGCCCACACAAAGCCCGCCCACTACCAGCACCAGCGCCGGCGGCGGCAAGGTATAAATATGCCCGACCTTCACCAGCTTTTTTCGCCATATCACCGCGGCAAGCAGGAGTGCATACAGCGCCCCTTCCACCATCGGATAAAGGCTGTGATCCATCAGCAGCCGCAGCAGCGCGCCGGAAACCGCCAC
This sequence comes from Alphaproteobacteria bacterium, assembly GCA_033763775.1. Taxonomy (GTDB): domain Bacteria; phylum Pseudomonadota; class Alphaproteobacteria; order Rickettsiales; family SXRF01; genus JAJTHB01. The sequence continues at coordinate 68,661 of JANRJW010000003.1, forward strand.
CACCACCATCATGTTTTTCATCACCATGCCCTCGTTGGCATGAATCGCTGCAAGTACAACCAGAAAAACCCCAAGCATGGTGACGAGTAGAAACTGCTCACCATAATTAAACTTGAAGTAAGCAAGCACCAATAGCGCGGCGACCAGCAGCTCTGTCCATGTATGCGAAACAGGAAAAGGCGTTTTGCAGTAACGGCAGCGATGCCGCAGTATCAGTGCAGAAAATACGGGAAAAAGATCTTTGGTCGCAAGCGGCGTGCCGCAGTGGCCGCAATAAGGTGGCTTATCGAGCACCAGACGGCCACGTGGCAGCCGATGCACCAGACTACAGGCATAATTCCCAATCGCAAAACCCACGGCAATCGACCAGATGATACCACAGATCACATAGCCGATTTTAACATCCAGCACGCCATCGAACATCAATTCGCCACCGCCAGTGTGGGAGTGACCAGCGAATCAATAAACCGCCCCTGAAAGAGTGTGATACCAAGGCCATGGCCATAATCAACGGCGAGTTTGTTATCACACCGGCATAAAATCACACGGTTATGCCCACAATCGGCGACCGCTTTTGCCAGCTCAACATTCTGACGGTTGCTGAGATCCGATTCAACATCCGCATTCCACTGCACTTTCAGCAGATCCAGCGAGAGCCTTTTGCGATCAATATTGATAAAGCTGTTAATGGTCAGGCCATCGAGACACACGCGATAGCCCATTTTCTGAGCCTGCGTGCGAGCCAGTATGAAGGCAGACATATCGGCAAACACATCCACCACCGGCAACTCAAGCACCACCGAGGATTTGATCTCCGGCGCCAGCATCGCATCAAACGCATCAAAATGTTCGGAAAGCAGCGTTTCTACGTTCAGGTTGATGCTGACCGGGTTCAGCCGCAGCGAAACCGCATCACGACGTATCAGATCCAGCACGCGTTCATCCATGGCGCAGCTGAGATATTTAAACAACCATCGATTCGTGAGCATGTGGGAATCGGCCACCAACACCTGCCGAAGCTGTGGAATATGCAGGTAACACTCGTCAAACAGGCGGCGTGCAGAAAAATTCTGCCCCACGACACAGACCGGCTGGCGACGCATCACCGACGCCAGATCCACCGATCGAATCTCTGCTTCAATAGCCTCAAAAAGCGGCAGGCCAGCGCTCACCTGCGATGGCTGCGACGGCGCTGAAGCGGCCGGAGTTACTGTTCTCACAGATTCCAGCACAGGCGTGCGAGGCGAGGATTCTGTCTGGCGTTCTGGCTGTGTGGTTTTACGAGCTGCAGCGGCCATGCGGCGATTGCACATTTCGGCAAAACCATTCCAATCACGCGCAAGATCATAAATCGTGCAGAAATCAGGGTTTTCGTGGCCTTCATCGGTATAGGCGAGCGGATCATCCATGTAGAGATACCGCAGCTGAAACACCAGCTTGTTCAGCACTGTTTTTTCCAGCTGCTGCACCAGCACAATAATGCCATGATCCTGCAGCAGAAAAATACCGCCTTCATAGGTTTTGAGCAGGTCGTTGATCAGGTTAATAGCGATTTTCACCTGATATTCGCTCTGATATTGCTCAAGCAGATCGGAGAGCTTGAAGTGCACCGCTTGCCACCCCTGCGGGTCGCGGATGGTGCTCAGCATGTCCACCAGCTTAGCTTCTGCAGAACGCATGATGATCGCGATCGTCATGGCTTAATTCCCAATAATACGTTTTGATACATAAGCTTCCAGCGAGTCGGTATCCGTGGTCATGTCCGCATCGTCGACCGAGCCGGTAAGCTGCACACTGAGTGTCGGCACGGTTTCCGAAGTCATGGCAGGAAACTGGAATAAAGTCGAGAGATTCATCGTCCAGGCAATCAGCCTGAGCTCACCGGTGAGGTTGCCCAGCATATTACCGGATTTAAGCGTAATGCCTGGCGTACGCACCAGCCCGTTTTTGACATTCAGATAGCCTTCCAGCGAAAATTCTGTGCTGCCATTGGGTAGTGCCAGATTCACATTGGTCACCACATCAGCCGTTGTACGCGATACTGCAACCGTATCCACCACGCCCCTGAGATTAAAGTTTGACACATTCACCCCCACGCCGTTGATCGTCAGCTTAGCATCTGCCTGCTGCACCCACGATAGCGGATTAACGCCAGATGTTGTTATCGAGCCGCTGACGCCCACTCTGCCGGTGATATTGTTGCGCTTACTGAAAGTGGCGATAATTTCTGCAAGGTCGGCATTAGTGATGGTAAAGCCAAGCGATGTTCCCGGCACCTTGCCACCATAGAGCGTGCCGGTAATATCGCAGCGCCCCTGCCAGAAACCAAAATTAAGCGCCTGAATAGTCAGCACACGGTCACGCAGCACTGATTTCATGCGAAAGCGCTGCAACACCGTATCGCGGTGAATCAGCCGCCCAAGGCTGATATCGAAGGTGGCGTTATACCCCTCCATCCAGCTCATATCGAACAGTTCCTCAGGCCATGCCTTGCCGCCCTGCTGGCTGGGTTTCAGCGCAGCAATATCCGTCTCTACGTCCTTATCTAAGGCAGTGCCGGTGACATCGGCAGCATTTTCCGGCGTGGCCATGAAGTAGCGCGTATTCAGATCGCTGCCATCATTATAAACCAGTGAGAAAAAGGGTACATCGCCCTTCACATTCAGGTTAAAACTCGCCTCAACCGTGTGGCTCGGATAGTAAAAGCGCAGGTTATAAATACCAAATTCGCCCTCCTGAGCAAAAAGCCTGAACGCGGCGGATTGTCCGGGGGTGTCCAGAAATGTAAACCCATCCACAATCACTTTGAAATCAACGCTCGTTTTCAGTTTTTTGAGCCAGCTGAAATTCATGCTTTTATCAAAGCGCAGAAAATAATCGCTTTTATTCTGGCTGGAGCGACCTTCGCGCCACACATCGCGGAAATAGTCAAAATTAATATCACGCAGCTTAACATCCGCCTCGATGCGTGGCTTGCCATCAAAATAAGCCACCATACCACCGCTCAGATTCAGCTCATTGAGTTTTACTTCTGCCTCAGAAAGCCGCACCTGCTCTGGCGAGATAAACAGATTGGAGCGCACCGAAAACGCGCCAAACCCTGCCTCTGGCAAATCGCCGGCATTAGGGTCAAGCAGAGTCATCACCTCACGCAGGCTGGAACCCTGCGATTCCATGGTTCCCTCAAAGCGCAGATTTTTGGATGCACCTTGTGAAATGATACCAAACAACGACAATGATGCATCACCCGGCAGCTGGATTCCGAGCTGATTGATGGTAATAGCAGCATCCTCCATCTCCGCAGAAAGCCTTGCCTTCTGCCAGGTTTTATCACCCATGAGCACCGTCTCAGCCGTAGCATTCACATTCAGCCTCAGCTGGTCTGGCAGCGCCATCTGGGGTTTTTCAAACTCATCCCGCATCATCGCCGCAGCATCAGGTTTTCTCTGTTCAGCCAGCAGCAGCATTAACGATTGCCAGTCATGAAACTGAAACTGCGAAAAGTCCGCCCGCACATCAAACGCAGGCGCTTTGTCCCAGGCAAAGCTGATGCTACCGGCTGCTTTTGAACCCAGCCCTTCAAAGGCCGCTTCTTTCAGCGCTACCGCCCAGCCATCCTGCGACCAGACACCCGCAAGTTTTATCGGTAGTAGCGGCTGCGATGCATCCTGCGCCGGGGTTGATGGCTGCATCGAAAGCCAGTAGTTAAGATCTTCGATACGGCTTGCAAAATCACCGCTGATACTAAGTTTCTCATGCACATAGCCGAGCTGGCCTTTTAGCGTGATTTCGTCGTTCCTGCTGGCAAGACGAACATCCAGCGGGCGCAAACCATCTGGCGTCGACGCTGGCGCAAGCGCTGCATTCAAGCGCAGATTATGCCCTGCAATCTCAACACCACCGGAAAGATTCAGCTGGCTACCGGTATTGATCGTCAGATTAATATTCCTGATGGGTAGCGCCTGATTACTCAGGTCGTTGTAATAAAACACTCTGCCACTGACAAACACCAGCTCCATCGGCCGCGCAGGCTCGCCGGAGCGCAGCATCGGCTCGAGCAGATCCTGCGCCAGCCAGTCCCAGTGCACTTTACCATCATTGGCTCGGCGCATCTCAAGCAGCGAATTTTCGAAAGTAATCGACGAAACGATAATCTGATCCGAAAAAAGCGATAGCATATCCGCGCTGATATACACAGCCTGAGCCGTGAAGGTCGGGGCGGGGTCTTTATCGTCGATACCGCGCAGTTCCAGCCCCGGCACAAAAAGACCGGGCGTTGGCAAGAGCCGCGCCGTCACACGCCCTTTGATGACGACATCTTTGCCTGTACGCTCTTTGATGGTGCGAATAATCTGCTCGCGGTAATCCTTGGTATCGATGAAACCTTGCGCCACCAGCGTCACACCAAGCAGCAGCAGCACGCCAGCCGCCACGCCAACCAATTTTCGCAGAACAGACTGAAATGAGTGTTTAATCATGGCACGCTTGGAATATCATCACGAACAGATATCGTAGGGAGTATTCCATAATTTTTCACTAAATTATTTTGTAATCATGAAAACACCCTGCTCGCCACACAGGTTGGCAAGCAAGCCATAGCGGGAAAATCTTGCTGGCGCGCCCTGATGCGACACCCATAGACGCTGCTCAATCGTCAGGCCCAGCGTTTCGCACAGCACCACAAAATCACGAATCGTGCAGAAATGAATATTCGGCGTATCATACCACTGATAGCTGAGGCTGCGCGTCACCGGCATACGGCCATGCCACAGCAGGTAAAAACGGTTTTTCCAGTGGCCGAAATTCGGCACCGACACAATCGCATGACGGCCAATACGCACCAGCTGTTCCAGCACTTCTCTGGGGTTATCCAGCGCCTGCAGTGTCTGGCTGAGAATGGCGTAGTCATAGGCCTGCGTCGGATAATAGGCAAGATCGCTGCTAGCATCGCCCTGAATCACTGAAAGTCCGCGCGCAATGGCACGATTAACGCGCTGCTGGTTGATTTCAATGCCACGGCCACGAATCGCTTTTTCACGCTGCAGCCAGTCGAGCAGGTCGCCCTCGCCGCAGCCAATGTCAATCACACTGGCGCCGTGGGGCACCATGCTGGCAATCGCCTGTAAATCGACACGAAGCAGGCTCATACCACGCCCCATTTTCGTGCTGATCCATCCAGAAACCCCTGCAATGTTTCATCGAACACCGGCAAATCAAGCAGAAAGGAATCATGCCCCTTATCGCTATCGATCTCCGCATAGCTGACATCCGCGGCCACTGCGTTCAGTGCACGCACCAGCCGCTTGCTCTCAGCGGGCGTGTAGAGCCAGTCGCTGGTAAAGGCCACCACCAGAAACCTGACCGACGTGCCGGCAAACACCTCCGCAAGACCATGCTTGCCTCCGCTCGTCAGGTCAAAATAGCTGGCAGCGCGGGTGAGGTAGAGGTAACTATTCGCATCAAAGCGATCAACAAAGCTCATGCCCTGATGACGCAGGTAGCTTTCAATCGTAAAATCCGCATCAAACCCATAAGTGTAGTGCTCGCGGTTTTGCAGGCTGCGGCCAAATTTCTGCTGCAGCATCGCTTCTGAAAGATAGGTCACATGCGCTGCCATCCGCGCCACAGCCAGCCCTTTGCTGGGATACTGATGCTGCTGAATGTAGCTGCCGCCGCACCAGCTAGGATCGGCCATAATCGCCTGGCGGCCAATTTCATGAAACGCGATATTCTGGGCAGACTGGCGAGTGGCGGTGGCAATCACCGCTGCTGATTGAACACGCTGGGGAAATCGCACCGTCCATTCCAGCGCCTGCATACCGCCCATGGATCCGCCCACCACCGCAAACAACCGCTCTATACCAAGATAATCCAGCAGCAGCGCCTGCGCCTGCACCATGTCGCCCATAGTGATAAACGGAAAATCCAGCCCATAAGGCTGGCCGGTGTCGGGGTTTGTTTCTTTCGGGCCAAACGATCCCATGCAGCCGCCCATCACATTGCTGCACACCACAAAAAAACGATCCGTATCAATCGGCTTGCCAGCGCCAACCATGCGGTGCCACCAGCCGTCTTTTCCAGTCACGGGGTGGGTGCCGCACACATATTGATCCCCGGTTAATGCGTGGCAGATTAGAATCGCATTGCTGCGCTCGGCGTTAAGCTTGCCGTAGGTCTGATAGGCAATAGGAATATCACGCACGCTGACGCCGCTTTCCAGCTTCAGCGGGTTGCTAGCAGCAAGACGCACCACATGTCCTACGTCCACCTGCCGGTACGATGCACCAAAAAAAGAAACCACCATCCTTTCTTGATAGGTGATGCGTGTGAGCGGGTCAAGCGCCTGCCGCCCTCGAGTTGCGCTTGCCATTTACCGGCGCGTCCATTATCGCTCAGGCATGAGCATGGATATGAGCATAAAAGATACCACCCCACCCGAACTGAAAGCGTTCCGCGACCGCATCGATGCGGTGGATGACCAGCTGATTGCGCTTTTTAAGCAGCGCGCGGGCATTGTGCGCGAAGTGGGGCGCTACAAGCATCGCGTCAAGCCGGGCATCTGCCCCATTCGTCCGGCGCGTGAGGCGCATATGGTGGCACGGATCGCCGCGGCATTTACCGGCAGCGAGTTCAGCCCGGCCGCTGCGGCCACGCTGTGGCGCACGTTGATTGGCGCCTCCACCGCCATGGAAGCGCCACTGCCGATTACCGCCGCCACCAGCACCGGAGATGATTCGCTTTACTGGCTGGCGCGGGAATATTTCGGACCATTCCTGCCGATCAGCCGTCAGCCCACCGCCCGGCGCGCCGTCAGCGAAGTCTTTGACGGCCGGGCATCGGTCTGTGTGCTCCCGCTGATACGAGCAGACGAGCAGGAGAGCTGGTGGCCACTGCTGATGCAGGAGCGCGAGGTGCCGCTGCGTGTCTTTGCGCATGTGCCCTACACTTATTTTTCAGGTGATGAGAAATCCAGAGTTGGCGGCTTTGCGGTAGCGGCGCTCGAAACAGAAATCACCGGCGATGATCGAACGCTGGTAGTGCTTGAAACATCCCACGATGTAAGCCAGAGCCGCTTGAATAGTGCGCTGGAGGCGGCGGCGCTGGATGCGCGCTGGCTGCACACGGCCAGCCCGGGCACAGCCAGACGCCAGCACGTGCTGGATGTGGCGGGTTTTCTCAGCGAAAACAGCGTGGCGATCACAGGTCTGAAAAAGGTTCTGGAACCGGCACTTGAGCGGGTGTATATCCTCGGCCATTATGCCTCTCCCATCACCCTTACGACCTGACCCTATGCCCCAGCTTTCACCCAAACCCGGTATTCTTGATATCGCTCCCTATGTGGGCGGCAAATCCAGCACTCGGCCGGGCGTTAAAACCATCAAACTTTCTTCCAATGAAAACCCGCTTGGTGCCAGCCCGCTGGCGGCGAGCGCCTATAGCGCAGCCGCCGCGACCCTTCACCGCTATCCGGATGGCAGCGCGGCCAAGCTGCGCGAGGCGATTAAACATGTGCATGGCCTGCCTGCAGAAAATTTAATCTGCGGCGCCGGCTCCGATGAGCTGATTGGCCTGCTCATCCATGCCTATGCCGGAGTGGGTGATGAGGTGCTGATGAGCCGCCATGGGTTTCTCATGTATCAGATCTACGCGCAGGGCTTTGGCGCCAGCGTGGTGATGGCACCGGAAAAAAACCTCCACACTGATGTTGATGCCATGCTTGCGGCAGTCAGCCCGCGCACGCGCATCGTGTTTGTGGCCAACCCGAACAACCCCACCGGCACCTACCTGCCGCGCTCAGAGCTCCACCGTCTTCATGCGGGTCTGCCTTCGAATGTACTGCTGGTGATTGACGATGCCTACAGCGAGTATGTCACGGCCGATGATTACAGCGATGGCCATGAGCTGGTGCGCCACGGCAATGTCTGCGCGCTGCACACTTTTTCTAAAATTCATGGGCTTTCTGCGCTGCGCGTGGGCTGGGGCGTGACCAGCGCTGAGATTGCTTCGGTCATCGGACGCATACGCGGGCCATTCAATCTCTCCACCCCTGCCATCGAGGCCGCCGCCGCCGCCATCATGGATGAGACCTTCATCCGCACCTCGCGTGATACGAATAACCAGCAGCTGGCATGGATGCAGCGTGAGCTGACCGCGCTTGGGCTGCAGGTCGTGCCGAGTGTCACCAATTTCGTGCTGGTACGTTTCGCTGGCGAACCTCATAGCGCTAAACAAGCCAATAGCTACCTCACCGAGCGCGGCATCATCCCGCGTGAGGTCGCGAGCTATGGACTTGCGGATTATCTTCGTATCAGCATCGGCCTTGCGCAGGAAAACCGCGCCGTTATCGATACTCTCAAGCAATTTCTGGGGCGCTGATGTTTCTTTTTGAACGCATCACCATCATCGGCCTCGGGCTCATCGGCAGCTCGCTGGCACGCGCCATCAGGCAGCAAGAGCTATCCGGCACGCTTGTTGGCTGTGATCAGGATGAAGAGTCGCTGCTCTATGCGCGCTCGCACAAGCTGGTGGATCTTGCGCTGCGTGATCCTGCCACTGCCGTGAAGCAATCCGATCTGGTGATTCTCGCTGTACCTCCAGGCAGCATGGGCGATGTCGCAAAACAGATGCGCCCAGGCCTTCGCAAAGGCGCGATTGTGATGGACACCGCCTCAGTGAAGCTACCGGTGATTGAAGCCATCAGCGCGCAGCTGCCGACCACGGTGGATTTCATTCCCGCCCACCCGATTGCCGGCAGCGAACATGCTGGCATCAGCGCTGGCCGCGTGGATTTATTTTCCGGCCGGCGTGTCATCCTCTCCCCGGCGGAGCCACTTCAGGGGCGTATGCTGGAGCTCATGACGCGCTTCTGGCAAAGCCTTGGCGCACGCGTCGAGGGTGTGCCACCGCAGCTGCATGATACTATCTACGCCCATATCTCCCATCTGCCGCAGCTGCTTGCTTTTGCCACACGCGGCATTATTCCTTCTGGCGGCCGCGAAATACTCGAGCGTTTCATGCGCCTGCAGGCGTCGCCGCCGGCGCTCTGGGCGGATATTTTTCTGCTGAACCGCGAGCCGCTGCTGGCGGCGCTGGATCGCTACATGGATGCGCTATGGCATATTAAAAGCGAGCTATCGCAGGCGCCTAAGGATGAAGGTAGCCAAAGCGATGAAGCCATGGTGCGCAGTGTGCTGCTACCGCGCATTCTGGCGGCGTGCCTTGTCACCACCGTCATGGAATGTGAAAAAAAGCTCGGCTTTAGTTTCTCGCGCTACAGCGGGCAGGGATTCAAGGATTTCACCGCGCCAGCGAGCGAAACGCCTGATGGGGATATTGAACAGATCTCAAGCCACTACCTGCCCACCCTTGCCCTGCTTCAGCAGTTTCTGGACACGCTCAGCAAACTGCGCGAGCTACTCGCCAGCGGGCAGCTATCATCACTTTCCTCAGCGCTGAAATAGCTGCAAGGTCTGGGTGTGGTCGCGCACATGCGCGTCATAAGCAAAGCCGAGAAAATGGGTCGCGCTGTAATCAGGGTGCGTGGCCGCATGCTCACCATATAAAATCGCTGTGCAGCCAGTATTGTGCGCGCATTCAAGATCAATATCGCTATCGCCGATAAACCACACATCTCTGGCGGGTTTAATCTGTGTTTTTTCAAACGCCATATGCACCGGGTCCACAAAGGGTTTATCGCGGCGCGCATCATCCGCACCCACCACATGGTCAAACCAGCTCTGCCAGCCAATATGCTGCACTTCCTGCCTCAGGTTTGGTCCTTTTTTATTACTCACCACCACGCAGTAAAGCCCCTGCTCCTTCACGCGCGCAAGCACTTCCTCAGCACGCGGAAGCGCTTCCAGCCGGTCGAGATGATGCTTGCGATAGTGGCGCTGATAGATCTCACCGGCCTGTTGCCAATGCTGCCCAAAAATTTCAGGGAATGAATCGCGCATCGATTTACGCACGCGGTTTTTGGTCTGCTCGAAGCTCCAGGGCTGCTGCCCCATTTCTTCAAACGTGGCTACCAGCGCGGCGTGGATAATCGGCCAGGTGTTCACCAGCGTGTTATCCCAGTCAAAAATCACTGCTCTTGGTTCAGTTAAGGTCATCGCGGCGAAATCCTGTGCTGGTGAAAACATGCTGGTCATAGAGCGCCTGAAGCTGGCGTGTCACGCTGCCAACCTCGCCGCTGCCGATTGGTTTACCATCGAGCAATACCACCGGCAGCACATTAATGCTCGTTGAGGTGATAAATGCCTCGCGCGCGGCCATGGCCTCGGCGGGGCTGAAAGGCCGCTCGGTAACCTGAAAGCCGCCAGCGCGTGCAAGCCCAAGCAGCACATCGCGGGTAATGCCGCCGAGAATGCGCTCATCGGCCGGATGGGTAATGATATGGCCGTCATCATTCACAATATAGCTGTTGGAAACGGCGCCTTCGGTCATCATGCCGTCGGTCGCCACCAGCCACGCCTCGCGCGCGCCGCTTCTGGCGGCTTCCTGTTTTGCCAGCACATTGGCAAGTAGCGAGATGGATTTAATATCCCTGCGCGCCCAGCGCTGGTCAGGCTGGCTGATCACAGCAACGCCGCGCAGCACCTCAGCCGGTTTAGGAAATTTCGCCGCACCCACCGTCATCACCAGCGACGGCCGAGCCGACTTCGGAAAAGCATGGTCACGCCGTGCCACCCCCCGGCTTATCTGCAGATACAGCCCGCCATGCTCGCGGTTGTTTCGGGCAATCAGCTCATCAATCACCAGCGCCAGCGCTGCGCGGCTCATCGGCGCGGCAATGGCCAGCGCTTTCAGGCTGCGCTCCAGGCGGGCAAAGTGCAGCTCGCCATCCAGCAGACGGCGATGATAAAACGCGATATACTCATAAATCCCATCAGAAAACTGATAGCCGCGATCTTCAATCGGCACCACCGCATGCGACTGCGCCACAAAACGACCATTCACATAGGCAATACGCGCCACAAATCCCCCTAATACCCCTCAATGTCTTTCATGCCTCCGCTCAGGAAGCGGCGGCCGTAATAGCCGAAATCGCGCGCGGCGTCATCATGGAAAAACATCAGATCATCATTCATCCGGCGGGCGATCTCGCCGTTGATATGTTTTTTACGTGTCATCACGCCGACCATATCAAGAATAAACGGCAAGGTCGTATTCTCTTCAATTCGTGGGCGCCTGCCGCAGACAGCGAAGATGCGCTCGAGCATCGCACGGTAGGTCAGCACCTCGCCGCCGCTCACATTATACGCCTTGCCATAAGCGGCTGTGCAGTTCACCAGCTTCACCGCAGCGGAGCCAAGATCGTCCGCATGCACTGGCTGGCGTTTACCCACCGCCGGCGGGTAGACCGGCAGAAAATTGAGAAAACCAATCAGCTTGGCCAGCGAGGTCACATTCACATCCAGCCCCACCCCGTAGGTCATGGTCGGGCGCAGGAGGGTGCATTTCATGCCCATTTGCGCGGTGCGCTCCAGCGTATCACGCTCGGCGCGCGCCAGCTTTTCCACCAGCCCCTGCTCATAGCTGTTGCGCGAGAGCACTTTGCCAAACACCGAGGTCGAGCCAAACGCAATCACCCGCGCCACCTCCGCCTGCTTGAGCAGTGCCAGTGTCGGCGGCAGGTGCCACAGCGGCGCGCAATGCACCACCACATCCACCAGATAGCCGTCAAGATGCAGCGCATCATCGGTCAGATCGCCCTTCAGCCAGCGCAAATGCTCATGTTCAAAAGCAATGGGGTCGCTGCGGCTGATTGCCAGCACACCAGCGCCCGCGGCAATCATATGTTTCACCACACTCAGGCCAACCTGACTGGTCGCGCCGGTCACCAGCACCGTTTTGCCGGCTAGTTCGCCGGTGACGGGCAGGTCAGCGAGGCCGGACGCCAGCACCATGAGCCGTTTATCGGCAATGCTGTGCGACATAGCATAGCTCGGCCGCGCTTTCACACTCAGCCAGTAACGGGTGACGCGCCATGCCATCACCAGCAGCGCCGCCAGCCGCACCAGCAGCATCATCCCCGGCGGGTAGCCAGCTGCGAAATGCTTGGAAAAATAATGCACCACCCCGCGCATACGCTGCCATTCAAGACGATAACGTCTGCTGTTATCATTCGTATTCAGCCGGGTGACGCGTATGTTAGTAGCAAGCAATGTGCGTCCGCCAATACGGTGCACACGTTGGCACAAATCCATGCCAGCGCCGCGCACCACATACGCCTCATCGAGCCCGCCAAGCTGCTGATAATCCTTGCGGCGCAAGCACAGGCAGGCGCCAGAAACCGCAGGCACCAGCTGCACACCCGCACTGATCTCGACAGGCGCCGGATTTTTTTTGCCAAAAGGCCAAAGCCTTGCCAGTGCCGAGCGCGCAGAAAGAAGGCTGCGCGCATGGTCGCCCATCAGCTGACCGCGTGCATTACGCGTGGCAGCGCCCACCAGCACAGCATCGCTATGCGACTCAAACGCAGCCATCATGGTTTCAATCGCCGCGGGCGGCAGCAGACAGTCAGGATTCAGTAGCAGCACATAATAGCCGCTGGCCTGCTGAACTCCGAGATTAGATCCTTTGGCATAGCCGACGTTCCCGTGGCCGCTGACCACCTTCAGGCGGCGCTCGGTCAGCGCGAGCTGGCGCAGCCGCGCAAGCACATCCGGCGGGTTTCCATTATCCACCACCACCAGCTCAGCAAGCTGCTTCTGCCTGAGCACACTGCTGATAGAGGCAAAAAGAATCGCTCCCGTGTGATACGACACCATCACAACGCTGGTCGTGGTCATACGGCGCTCCATCTGGTTGGATTAGCACAATATTCCTGCCAGCTGGGCTGCTGGGTATCGCGCGCGGAAAGAACCGGATTTTGAACCGGCCACGCAATTGCCAGCGCCGCGTCATCAAAACGAATACCCCCCTCGCCCTCGCGGCGATACGGCGCATCAACTTTGTATACCACATCCGCCGGTTCGTCGCCCATCACGCAGAAACCATGAGCAAACCCAGCAGGCACCCACAGCAGCAGACCGTTCATGTCCGAAAGCTCAAGACCAACATGGCGGCCAAATGTCGGCGAATGCGGCCGAATATCCACCGCCACATCAAAAATCCGCCCGCGTGTCACCCCCACCAGCTTGCCTTGTGCTGGCTCGTGCTGGTAGTGCAGCCCGCGCAGCACGCCCGGCGCTGAGCGCGAGTGATTATCCTGAACAAAATCATGCGCAAGGCCATGCGCTGCCCACTGGCTGGCCTGAAAGCGCTCGACAAAAAAACCGCGTTCATCCCCCAGCACATTCAGCTGAATCACCTTGAGGTCAGCGATCGGAGTATCAATCACGCGCATGGGAAAACTTCACTCTGAAACAAGCCTCAAGCCCGCACATCCATTCATCCATGGCGACTCCAAGAACCCGCTTTGCCTTCTCGCAGCTAAGCCGCGAGTTCTTCGGGCGCGCGGCTGGCACGGGGTAGTCAGAGGTCGCAATTGGCAGAACCTGCTGGCATGTCAGGCTGTAGTTCTGAACCGAATTCATGGCTCTGGCAAGCGTAAAAATTGCCGTCGCAAAGCCATGCCAGCTGGTTTCGCCGGCCGCCGCCAGATGATAAACGCCGCGGGGAAAAACCGGCTGAGAAAGTGCCGCCTCCAACCCAGCCACCAGCTCGCGGGCAAACATCGGCACATAGGTTGGCGCGCCGATCTGATCCGCCACCACACGCAGCGTCTCGCGCTCTTTCATCAGCCGCAGCATGGTGTTAAAAAAATTGTTGCCATGCGCGTCGTAAAGCCATGAGGTGCGAAAAATCAGATAATCACCACCAGCCTGCTCAATCAGCTGCTCACCCGCCAGCTTATGCGCGCCATAAGCATTCAGCGGCGCTGTCTGTTCATCTTCGCGGCGTGCGTGCTTGCCGCTGCCATCAAACACATAGTCGGTCGATACATGCACCAGCGGCAAGCCATGGCGCACGCACCATTGCGCCAGCTCGCCCACCGCCTCAGCATTGATACGCAGCGACATCGCCGCGCCTTCGCCCTGCGCCTTATCCACCTGCGTGTAGGCTGCGGCATTAATCACTGCATGTGGCCGCCCCTTGGCCAGCGCCAGCTCAAGCTGTTGTGTGAAGTCCGGCGCCATTAGATCAAGCTGCGGCAACCCCACAAAACGCGCCTGCGATCCCAGTTGCTCGCTCAGCGCCTGTGCCAGCTGGCCACCCACGCCCAGCACCAGATATCGGGCGGTCATACGCTGCCAAACTCGCGGGCAATGCTCGCAAGATAGGCGCCATAATCACTCTTGCCATAGGCGGCAATCAGCGCCTTAAACTGCGTAAGGTCAATCAAGCCGCGGCGTAGCGACACTTCTTCAAGACAGGCGATTTTCACCCCCTGACGCGCCTCAATAATCTGCACATAGTGTGCGGCTTGCATCAGCGCGTCTGGCGTGCCGGTATCCAGCCATGCCGAGCCGCGGCCAAGTAGGTCAACCTGCAGTGCGCCACGCGCAAGATAGGCTTTATTGACATCCGTTATTTCCAGCTCACCGCGCGGGGATGGCTTGAGTGATTCAGCAATCCTCACCACCTCTGCGTCATAAAAATAAAGCCCGGTCACCGCATAGTTGGATTTAGGCTGTTTTGGTTTTTCTTCAATCGAGAGGGCTTTGCCCGCAGCATCCATCTCCACCACGCCATAGCGCTCAGGGTCACGCACCTGATAGGCAAAGACGCGTGCGCCCTCACGCAGGCTGGCCGCCTCTTCAAGTCGCTTGGTAAGCGACTGACCATAAAAAATATTATCGCCCAGAATCAGACACACTGGCGATCCAGCGATGAATTCTCGGGCAATCAGAAATGCCTGAGCAATGCCTTCCGGCTTTGGCTGCTCGGCATAGTGCAGACGAAGGCCAAGCGCCGAGCCATCGCCAAGGAGTTCACGCATCAGCGGTAGATCGCGCGGGGTGGAAATAATCATCACCTCGCAAATACCCGCCAGCATGAGCACCGAAAGCGGATAAAACAACATCGGCTTATCATAAACCGGCAACATCTGCTTGCTGATGGCATTGGTCATCGGCGCAAGCCGTGTCCCAGCGCCGCCCGCCAGAATAATTCCCTTCATGCCGCCCTCCGGATGGCATCCACCCATGCGCGGTTATCCAGATACCAGCGAACCGTCGCCTCAAGCCCGCTCTCAAGCGTCATCTGCGGCAGGTAGCCAAGTTCACGCTGTGCCTTGCTATCATCAATCGCATAGCGCCGATCATGGCCGGGGCGATCCGCCACAAAAGTAATCTGCTGTGCATACGACACCTTATCCGCACGCGGGCAAAGCTTGTCCAGCAGCACGCATAATTGTTTCACCATCGTAATATTCTGCGCTTCGGCACGGCCACCAAAATCATACACCTCACCTGTTTTGCCCTGCTTCAGCGCCAGAAGCAGGCCGCGGCAATGATCGCTGACATGAATCCAGTCGCGAACATTAAGGCCATCGCCATAAACCGGAAGCGGCTTGCCCGCGAGCGCTGAGTCAATCATGCGCGGAATCAGTTTTTCCGGGTGCTGGCGGGGGCCATAATTGTTCGTGCAATGGGTGATGAGGCACGGCAGGCCGTAAGTTTCAAACCATGCACGTGCGAGATGATCCGCCGCTGCTTTCGATGCGGAATAAGGCGAGTTCGGCCGCATCGGCGAGGTTTCACTGAAAGCACCCGTAGCGCCCAGCGAACCATACACCTCATCGGTGGAAACCTGCAGCACACGAAAACCTTCTGGCGCCTGCGGCTGATAAGCGCGGCAAGCTTCCAGCAGCGAAAACGTGCCGAGGATGTTCGTATCCATAAAATCACGCGGGCCGCTGATGGAGTTATCAACGTGCGACTCCGCCGCCATATTCACCACCCAGCGCACGCGGTGTTCGCTAAGCAAACGCAGCACCAACGACTGATCACCAATATCGCCAACCACCAGCTGCCAGTTGCCGCGAATCCATTCCAGATTAGCGCGGCTGCCGGCGTAGGTAAGCTTATCAAGCACCACCACATGGTGCCCCGCCGCCACGCACGCGGCCACCATCGAGCTGCCAATAAAGCCAGCGCCGCCGGTGAGTAAAATGCTATGGTTCTCGCTCATCGTGTAAATACAATCGGCACAATAAATTCAATCATCTCGCCCGAGGGATAATCCTGAGGCGCAGCAGGCACCGGGTTTGCACGGCGCACGGTATCCAGTGCGGCGCGATCCAGTTCCTCAAGGCCGCTACGTTTATCCAGCTCCAGAAAGCGAATATTACCGCGGCGATCAATCCGGATGCGAACCGATGCCACCGCGCGCTCAGGCTGGCCACTCACCATCAGTTTTTCAGGCTTGAATTTATCAATCCATGAGGAAATCAGCTGCTCATAGCGCGTAATCATATCCGTGCCGTCGCTTGCTTCGAGCTGAGCCGGCTCGGCTTCACGCACATATTGCTTGGCTACCACTGATTGCACTGGTGCCGCCACCGCCACGCCTTCCGTGCGCATATCAAAAGGCTTAGCCTTGGCCATCAGCTTTTCCATATTCACCGGTGCTTCTTTCTTGTTTTTCTGCGCTGATTTCTCAACCACTTCAGAGCGATCATCAGCGCGTGTGGTGCCTTGAATATCACGCGCGATTTTCTCAATCGCCTGCTCTACACCCGCAGCGTTTGCCGATGTGCGGGAGGCGCCACCATCATCCGCCAGGGTATCTTCCGTTTCAGCAAGCTTAAGGCTGAGCACACGCACCGGAATATCCACCACCTCATCGCGCGGCAGGCTGCGCCAGATACCATAAGCCGCGCTGTGTATCGCAAGCGCTGCAAGCATCGCCAGCAAAAGATAACCATCATGAATTTTTTCTTGCGCGTCGCTGCGCCGAGTGCGTAGCTGCATGAGCCGCCGCGCCATAGTCGCCCGCCAGTTCAACCACAACGGCATCAGCGCATCAGTTCGCATCAATTCGCACCTGTCCAGATTGGGTGACAATCGATAAGTTTTTGCCGCCCGCTTTTTTGATAGCCTCCATCAACTCCACCACGCGGTTGGCAGGCACCTGTGCATCCGCCTTCACAGTGATAATTTTGCCGGGATGTTTTTCAAGCTCGGGCGCCAGCATCTGCCCAATCTGAGCCATATCAATAATCTCATCACCGACAATCACCTCATCATGGCGCCCTAGCGTCACCACCACATGCCCCTCATCCATCAACTTCCCGCTTTTTGCAATCGGTGGATCAATCGGCACCATCTCAAACTTTTCAACCGTGCCTGCCAGCATGAAAAAAATGAGAAGAAAAATTGACACATCAATCAGCGGAATCAGGCTGATTTCAATGCGTCGTTTGCTAATGCGTGGAAAGTCCATCAGTCCGCCTTTTTTGTTGTCCATGTGCGCACGAGCAGGCTTTTTGCGCCCATCAGCGAAACCTTGTCCATCATATCCACCAGCTGCTGCATCGACACACCATCGGCCGTCAGCAGCATGATCCGCACATCCGGATTACCAACAATCAGACGTTGCAGCGTCTCATCCAGATCGGCGCCGCTCAGCTTGCGCTTGCCGAGTGTCACCTCGCCTGCGGATGAAAGATAAAGCCGCACGACATCGTCAGTTCGGCTGGCGCTATTTTGCTTCACCGCTGATGGCAGCATCAACTCCATGGATTCAATACGCATGAACGATGTGGTCAGCATGAAGAAGATAATCAGAATGAACAGCACGTCGATCAGCGGCGTGAGATTCAGCGCGCGAATTTTTCGGCGTGGTGTGCGCACGAAATCCATCGGCTATTTTCCTGAGTATTTGGGGCTGAGCAGATGCAGTGTCGATGTTTTCTGGGGTGTACTCGGAGCGATGCTTTTACGCTGCTCGTCCGCCCATTGCTCGGCATCCATTTTCTTGCGTTGCTCGTTCAATAACTTGCGCTCTTCTTCTTCGCGAGCTTTGCGCTCGCGCTCGATGCGTTTGGCTTCCTCAATCGCAAAAAGGCGTTCATTGCGGCGGAATTCATCTTCCAGCGCCAAAATCTGCACCGAAACGTCTTTCATCGTCGCGCGCACTTTCTCGATGATGCCATCAAGAATGTAATGCGCAGCAAGCGCCGGAATCGCTACCGCGATGCCACCCGCCGTGGTGAGCAGCGCTTCCCATATGCCGCCCGCGAGCATGGTGGGGTCCACCCGCGTGCCGGAAATGCTGAGCTTGGAGAATGAGCTGATCATACCAATGACGGTGCCAAACAGCCCCATCAGCGGCGCAACGGTGGCGGTCATTTCCAGCCCGCGCAGATGCGATTCCAGATAACGGATATCCGCCGAACCGACACGAGTAATTTCGGCCTCTTTGCTTTTTTGCGAAATATCGCGGTTGGCCACGCATTCAAACGTCACACGCATGATACGTGCCACCGGCCCCTTGGTTTCGGAAAGGGTTTTAAATGCCTGGTTGCGATCCCCCTGCTTGATTTCTTTCAGCGCAGGTTCAATGAAACTGCGATCAAACACATTCGCGCGATAAAACTGCAGCACTTTGAAAATGACCACACCCACCGCATAAACCGATAGCGCCAGCAGGCCATACATGACCACGCCGCCCTTCTCAAACAGATGAATCTCCGTCATATTTTTTCCCCACCCTGTGTATGGTTCTGGTTGTAGCGATTAACGCTCCTGAGGTCTAGAAAAAATGTTTCACGTGAAACATTTTGCGCGCACACCAGCACAGGACTAGCAAAAAAATTTTCCGCTTCCGGAACCGTCATTTTTGTGCCTTGCCGAACGGTGAAAACCCAGATGCCGCGCACGCCAAGCGTAAAAAGCAAATTACATTGCATTTTATTAATTCATTAACGCGCGCTTAGGCTGTTTCTGATATTCATTGAGGTAAGCAGCAACCACAGGAGCGTGCCATGAAAACACAAACCTTGATCTCGCTAGTCTGCCTTTTAGGGCTATCCGCCTGTATCGCAACTCCGCGCATCGAAATTCCTGACCAGATGAGCTTTAACTACGTTGTTCCCAACCAGCAACCCATGAGCTATACGGATATTATGTGCTGCGTTGATTGTCACGTATAGTTACTAAATAGTTAACAGCCTTGTTGTCATCATAATGTCATAGACCAGAGATTGACGCGCTGAGCGGCCGTTGTTACCATGCATTAACGACTCAACCAACGGAAAATGCATGAATAAAATCAGCCCGTCCAGTATCTCCGCCAGCAAAAGCCACCACCCCACCTTCACGCTGACCCCCGCAAGGCTCATGGCTGGCCTGAAGGAAGAGCTGGACAGCAGCACCCTCAGCGAAGCGCAGCAACTCTATGCCGATGCCCTGCTGCTCAATGTAAGCAACCATGCAGCAAGCGCACTCGCCGAGGACGCTTCCATCACCAGCAGCACCAAAGCGCGCAGCGCCCCTCCCGCCCATAGCCGCACACGCGCCGGCCAATATGAGCCGGTGCTCTATGAGCTGATTAAAGATGGCAAAACAGAGGAGATCGGCCGTTTAGTCGAAAAGCAGTCCATCACTATCACCAGCCACCCGAATTTCAGCCGCTCACGCGAGCTGGCAAAACTCTCTCGCGAGCTGACCGATGCACTGAGCGGCTTATCACGCATAGAGCAGCATGAGATCCAGCAGACGGGCACCCTGCCGCAAGGCGAAATCCGAGATAAAGTTGCCGATATACTGGCCAAACTACCCGCCGAGCTGAAACCCCGAAAAAAACGCACACGACGAGATGAGGTGGAAGAAACCACACTCGACTTCATCCCCACCGCGATGAAAGCCGCCAGCGAACAACTCGCCATCATCAAAAAACGTGCGCCGCAAAAGCTGGAATTTAAGAGCACAAACCAGCTGGATGCCGTAGCCGAACTGCTGCCGGAATATAATAGCTGGATCACTGATGGCGACGGCAAGCGTACCTGCCATGTCTATGACACGGAATACATGATCCCCGCCATCAAGCGCAAAACCTATGAAGAATACCTAAAGCAGATGGAAAAACTGCCCGACCAGCTGGGTGAATGGAATGTAAAAGCAGCGAGAGAAAAACTCTCCGGCGATATCGCAAAACTAACTGAGATTGAAGAACTCACAATACGGCGCATGGAGGCATTTAACCACCTCCATGAAAAATATGAGGCGCAGAAAGGTGAAGGCCGCGATACACCGGCCGTCAGCGCTTATCAACAGGCAAGACGTGATACACAGAAAATCTGCGAAGAATATATCCAGAAAGTCACGGGCAGTGATGCCGCCAAACAACTGCTGCAAGGCGACGCTGTCTCCGAAATACTTACTCCACTGGCCGCTTCGCTGGGGAGCATCTACAAAGATGCTCTCACACTCGATGCTGACCGACAATCTGTGGCAGAAGATTTATATGTTAAACTCAAACATTTCGGCAACTTTGCCGTGCGCCTCCAGCGCCGCGAAAATGCCGGCCAGTATCATGAAATTTTCAAACATCTTATCGAGAAACAAAACAGCGTTCGCGAGGCACTGGTTGAAAGGCTGGCTGGAACCTATGGCGTAGATGAAAATGATATCATCAGCAGGATGGAAGATAAAAAATTCCTCAGCGATGCCATTAATACTTTTGCCCACGATATCATTATCGAGGACAAGGATTCGAAAGTCAGGAAAGCCATTAAAGAAGAGTATCGAAGGCTGGCTGCCAAACTGGAAAAAAGCGCCAAGAAAAACAATGGCGGTGACCAGAACCCCGCCATCAGTGCGCTGGAAAAAGACGAGCTGCTCGCGCTTGATGGCCTTGGGCATTTTGTGATGGCGCAGTATTATCCTGAAGCATTTAAAGGCGGCTTTGTGATTGCTGAGTTTGGCCAGCCCGGGCTTGATGTGCTTAAGCGTGGTGATGAGGCGGAAATTGCACAGGAAGTTGGCCGTGTCGCAATGGATGATATGAAATTGCAGGTCGCGCTCGCCCACGCGATGAAAACCAACAAGTTTGACAGAAGCAGAGTCAAAATCATCCCCCTGCACGAAGACCCGGCCACGCTACTGCATATCCCGGGCGCACAAGGCGTGCTGCGTGGCAATGGCAGTGAGGATTCACTCATCGGCAATTACCTGCTCGATTACATGGGAGTGACCAAGGAAAATGCTGAAAGCAAGGCAAAACTTACGATTGATAAAGATGGTAAACTCAGAAAACTAACCGCCTATGATGAGATGAAGCGCCTTGGCGTGAGCGATGGTGAGCTTCAAAAGCGCGGCCTGAACGCAGAATCGCTTAAAAAGACGCTGGTGCTGGAAGGCCCGGAGGATATGGAGGCGTGCAGCGATAACAGCAAACGCGCCGGCATTATCGGCGCTGAGCTTGCCGAGTGGTCGGTGCGTGAAAAAGCCATTGAAGGCGCAAAGCACCCGGTCAGAATCGGCGAGCAGCTTTTTATCATCCGCAAACCTAAATATCTTGGTCAGGGCGGCGCTGTGGCGCGCGCGACCGATGTGCCCATCACCTCATCGCAGGCCACCTGGCAGGGCGAACATGCCGCCTCGCAAACCGGCAAATCGCTGGCACACACCGCGCATCACAACCTGCTCGGCAGGCTGTATCTTACCACCACCGCATCGCGCGGGGAGACTGAGCCGCCGGAGCTATTTGCCAAAGCCGCATCCATGCCCCATTTTGCGAACCGTCTTGGCCTGCCAACTTATGGGATGGAAGAAAGCGAAATTGAGCTGATGAAAGAAGCCATCAATGAGCGCATCGCTTCCACGCGAGACGATAAACGCTATGATAAATTTCTGGATAAATATGCCGAGCCAGCGCCGAATTACAGCGCGCGGCCGGATTCCAAAAAAGCCGGCAGCAAAGGCTTTGCTGAAAAACGCGCGATTGGTGTGGCGGCGGAAGAAGCGGGTATTTTTGCCAACGTGATGGCGCTGGCGGATATTTTTTCAGTGGTGGATAAAGGTAGCCGCAAGGGTGAAATTTCTCATGAAAGCATAGAAGATATTAAGCGCTGGCGAAACAATGACCCCGCGCTTCAGCAACGCCTTTCCGCCGCCGCGCTGATTGCTAATTTTGTTAATTTGGAGAAGAAATGGGCGCGCGGAGGCATCACGCTGGAAACTAAAAATGGTCAGGAGTTACTGACAAAAAATGAGCAGACCATCAGTCTGGATACCCTTTTAGACGCCTACAAAAACAAGCAGCCGAATATTCAGGGTTTTGATGAGGCGGATATGGTGATGGCGTATCTACACAGCCAGTTCAGAAAGCTGGAAAAAGGCTTGCTCGCACTGAATAAAAAACAAACACTCATCGAGCTATTCGACGAGCCGCACCGCGAAAGCATTATCGCCACCAAAGTGCTGTATGACAAGGTTTTGGAACGGCTGCAAACCACCAAGGGCGAAAAAAATACCGATCGCGAGCTGCTCGAAGGGGTGTATTACCTGATATTTGAACAGGGCGGCGCGCAATTTCCGCTACCCCATCTGCTGGAAAAACCAAACGGCAAAAGCGCCAGTGCTCTCTGATCGCCTGCTTTACCGCGATGCGCTGATGCTGGTAATCGACAAACCAGCAGGTATTCCCGTTCACAAAGGCAGCGGGGGCGGGGAAAATCTGGAGCAGTATTTTGACGAGCTGCGCTTTGGCCTGCCGCGTTTGCCTGCGCTTGCCCACCGGCTGGATCGCGATACCAGCGGCTGCCTCGTGCTGGGGCGCAACCGCCATGGCCTCGCCACGCTGGGCAAACTCTTCGAGCAGAACCACATCGAAAAAACCTACTGGGCGGTGGTCAAAGGTACACCGAAGGAATCACAAGGCATCATCGATGCGCCGCTGGCGAAAGTGTCCGCACGCAAAGATCGCTGGCAGATGAAGGTGGATGCTGGAGGCCTTCCCAGCCTCACCGCCTACCGCGTGATGGGCACAAGCGGCGCCCATAGCTGGATCGAGTTCAAACCCAAAACCGGCCGCACCCATCAGCTGCGTGTGCATAGCGCCGCGCTCGGCTGCCCGATTCTTGGCGATAAAATCTATGGCGAGGCGGACGCAAGCGGCCTGCAGCTGCATGCCCGCGCTATCACCATCCCTCTTTATGCGAAAAAAGAGCCGATTACGGTGACTGCGCCGGTGCCGCCACATATGCAGGCGTTGCTTGCGGCCTGCGGCTATTACATAGCTTGACACCATGGCGCGCCTCTGGCAGTTGTTGGCCTCTTGAAAAAGCCCAGCCTACCCCCGCAACAAGTGTAGGGTTCGGCGGGCGTAAGATTTTCTAAAGCGCTAAAACGCTAGAGAAATGAAGTAGGGCTTGTCTCGCCGTAGCGTATGCGAAGGCGGATGGCCGGAATTGATAGAGCCCAGCCTTCGCCCTTCGGGCTACGGCGGGCGCTGATTTCCTAAGCGGCTAAGCCGCTAAGGAAATCTAGCGGAGGGGTGGCCGAGTGGTCTAAGGCGCACGCCTGGAAAGTGTGTGTACGGGTAACACTGTACCGTGAGTTCGAATCTCATCCCCTCCGCCATTTTCAGTTGGGTTTGTCAAAACCGTCTAGGCTTGAATCTAAGTTTCAAAAAATTACATAGATTTTTTCCCACATAAGAAATTGTAACTTATGTAAGTTTTACAAACTTAGCTAAAAATTTTGGTCTCGCATAAAATGCTCTTGAGGTCGACCCATGACCCGCACCTTTAGTGCGCGGCTGAATGTAGACACCCATACGCCCTGTAAGTGCCTTGAAGCCGCGCCTGGGATCTTTCAGGCACTGTTGGACTGTCTCGTAATCGCTTTTTACAGCTGCATACAGATCACCATTAAGATCTAAAGTGACAACTGAATGCACATAGCTTGGATCGCTATAATGTTTCCCAACTTCTCTCACCACACAAACTGCTTTTCTAAGCTTTGCCAAAAGATGGCTTTCTTCAAACGGCGTGCGCTCAACATGATAGGGATCGATCATGGTGATTGCCATGGTTTCCTTAAATTGTAGTTTGCCATTTTTAAGGCGCTTAAGCGGTATGGACTTTAATTCCCATGAACCAAAATTTGGGCTTTGCGCAGAATTAATAGGAATGCCAAGAAACCGCTCGCAAACATGCCCCGCCCAGCCTTTGTTCACTTTGCCATTCGTAGATAACACGGTAACTTCAAATTGCTTGGCAAGAGAATGCAGATTTACTCCCTCAAGTTCTTTTAGCTTGAGTAAAGCATCAGCTCTTTCCATGCTAAACTGCCGTTAGCAGGTTGGGCTGATCTCTAAAATAAACCTCATTAAGCCTCTTGATTGACAGGTCTATAAACGCATCCTCTAGTTCAACACCGCAAAACTTTCTATTTAGCCGCAGCGCTGCGACACCAGTTGTGCTGCTACCGGCAAATGGATCAAATACGAAATCACCCGGCTTAGTTGCCGCTTCTATGCAGCGCTGCAGTAGCGCTAAAGGCTTTTGAGTAGGGTGCTTTCCGTGCTCTTTTTCAACAGATCCTGGAGCAGTAAATCTCCAAACAGATTTCATCTGTTTGTCGCCATTATATTTTCGCATTAAATCATAGTTAAAATAATGCTTTGATTTATCATTTTTAGCTGCCCAAAGAACAGTTTCAGTAGAGTGAGTAAAATAACGGCAAGCTAAATTTGGTGGAGGATTAGGCTTCTCCCACGCAATATCATTCAATAATTTAAACCCAATTTGCTGCAAAGCAAAACCGATAGAATAAATAATATGCATTGTGCCTGACACCCAAATCGTTCCATTTGGTTTTAATAGTTTCTGACAACGCGAGAGCCACTCTATGTTGAATGCATGATTAACATCTGCGCCCTGAGACTTATCCCACTTCCCCTTATCCACCTTCACCATTTTCCCGGCCTGACAGGTGATTCCGCCATTTGATAAGAAATAAGGAGGATCAGCGAAGATCATATCAAAACAACCCTGTGGGTGTTTGGCGATGATCATATCCATAATTTCAAGGCAGTTTGCCTGATAAAGATATGCCCCAGCCTCGCGGTTAGATAGCACCAGCTTCTTGGTTTCAACCAAACCGCCAGACTCTTGGAAACCTTGCGTTCTATCGCCATCAAGCAGGTGCGATAGATCATAATCAAGGTTGTTGCTATAGATCATATTTTTCATTCTCACAGCCTAGTTTGATATTATCTTTTAGTAAAGGCTTTGGCGAATGCATCTAGAAATTCGCTATAAAACTCGATTGTGTATCCACTAACCTTAGAACACTATTGAGCTAATAAATCTATCGAGGGTGGCTTTAAAAAAGTCACCCTCAAATTTTTATGATTCCAGCCAGATAATGCAGCCCCAGCCTCTCCAAAAACCCCGCCCGTCGCAGCCAATAAACATACGCCAGATTCAGCTTCACAATCGCCTGTCTTGTCTCCTCGCAGGTTCGCATAGCGTCTACAATGTCCCGCCACTTCTGCCCGTCACCCAGCTTATTTCAGGTAGTCAGCGCCGGGGGGTTTTTTTAGCCACATATCGCGCTCTTTGCCCATGGCCACGCCCACCTCGAACAGCGCGCTCATATAGACGGGGTCAAATAACTCACGCGGGTGCACACGAAACGAATCCGGTATCACGGCGAGGTTATAGTCCACCCCGTCGCGCTGCGCGCCGACATACAGGCGGTATAAATCGCCGATGCTGTGATATTTGGTGAGCGTTTCGATCGAGCGGCGCGAGAGCGAAAACAGCCCGGGATCCAGCGCCTCATATTCCGGCGTGACCTTGCTGTTTCGAATGACATAAAGATGGCGCTTCAGGCCGTGGTGCTCGAACTCATCAATCACCCGCCGCTGAATGCGCAGCGGATACATGAACACATGCGCCGTGACACCGCCATCGGTGTGAATTTCCGTGTAGCGCTCGCCGCCCGCCACCACATCAAAAAATACCGGCTCAAACAGCCCCGGCACCGATGCTGATGCAAGCATGATGCGGTGAATGAGTGCCAGCGAGCCGGGATTGCCACTATTGGCGATCTCGCCAATATCCCAGATGACACCGCGCTGCGCCTCGAGATTGGTGGTGCCGATGAATAGCCGCCGTCCTTCGCGGTGGCGCGCGGCAATCTGCTGCATGAGTTCGGGCGTGATGTTTGACTGGATTTTTTTGGCCAGCGGCGCGCTGTTGGTCACCGCCAGCCCGCCGGTCAGCCCATCAAGCACCTGCGCCGTGCTGGTTTCGAAGATGGCGCTCGAATCGCTGCTGGTAAAAAGCTCGCGCAGCTGGTGGTCATGCTGCGTGCCGACAAACACAAACGGCGCAATGAGCGCCCCCGCGCTGACGCCGGTGACCAGTGCAAAGTCCGGCCGTGTGCCAGACGATTGCCAGCCATGAAGCAGACCTGCGGCAAACGCCCCGTCATAAGCGCCGCCGGAAATGGCGAGATAGTGCAGCGGCGGGTAGTGGCCATGGCGATTGAAATAAGCGCTGTTTGCCTGCCGGTAAGCATCCAGCCGCTGACGGATGCGCGGCAGGATGTCCGGTGGCGCTTCATCCGCCCAGAAACGAATGCTTGGTGGATAGCCCGCAAGCTGCGCCTCAGCCAGCTTCTGCTGCGGCACTGGGTGATGCGCCGGCATGGCCGAGCAGGCAGAAAGAACCAAGAGCATCACCCACGCGAAACGTTTCACCCCTGCCCCTTTGTCCTATGCCGCTGGAAGTGGAATAAATTCTTTATCGTCGCCGGGCACGGTGCCGAAGCGGCCTTGCTGCCAGTCTTCTTTCGCCTGCGCGATGCGATCTTCCGAGGTGGAGACAAAATTCCACCAGATAAAGCGCGGCTCAGCAAACGGCTCGCCGCCGAGGAGCACAAAACGCGCTTCCTCCAGCGCTTCAATGCGAATATCGCCGCCCGCCTCAAACACCGGAAGGGTGAGCGGCGAAATGATATTACTACCAATGCGCAGCTTGCCGGAGACAAGGTAAAGCGCGCGCTCGCGATATTCTGGTGGCAGCGCCATGCTGCTTCCCGCCGGCATCTGCACATCCACATAAAAAATCGGGCTATAGACTTTCACCGGCGCTTCGTGGCCAAAAGCGCGCCCGCAAATGAGCTTCAGCTGCGCACCGCCGAGGGAAAATTCCGGCAGCGTCGCCGCGCCGTGGTGATGAAATTCCGGCGCGATCTCCTCAAACTCCTTCGGTAGCGCCACCCAGCTTTGCAGCCCATGCAACCTGCTTGCGCCTGCGCGCTGAGCTACGTCTGTGCGTTCGGAATGGACGATGCCTCGCCCCGCCGTCATCCAGTTCACAGCGCCGGGAGAAATCGCAAGGTTGCTGCCGAGTGTGTCGCGGTGCTGGATCTCGCCTTCAAACAGATAGGTGACGGTGGAAAGGCCGATATGCGGGTGCGGCCGCACGTCCAGCCCGTGGCCAGCGGTAAACTGCGCCGGCCCCATATGGTCGAGAAAAATAAACGGCCCCACCATGCGCCGCTTGGCAAAAGGCAGAATGCGCCGCACCGAAAACCCGCCAAGGTCTTTCTCGCGCGGTTCAATGGTGAGTTCGATCAAACTCATTTAGGGCTGGCCACCAGCGTGACGTTAATAGCAATTTCCTTGCTCACCCATTCGGCTTTGGCATCAGATTTCAGGCCGATATCATGCGCGAGGCGGTCGAGCGTGAGCGTGAAACTGGTTTTAACCGGCGGGCTAGCGAGATTGCTCAAGGCAAAATCAAACGCGACCGGAACGGACTTGCCACGAATGGTGAGCTGACCCTTGGCGCTGTAGCTACCATCTACTTTTTTGCTGATGGATTCGCTGGCAAACGTCGCCTGCGGGTGGTTTTTCACATCAAACCAATCGGCGGTGGGCAGCGTGCCATCATACATCGCGTCGCCGGTTTTCGCGCTGGCGGTGTCGATCGTCACTTTTACACTGCTGGCCGCAAGGTTTGCATCATCAAACTGGATGGCGGCGTCCCATGTGCCAAAGCTGCCCTTGAAAGGCTTGCCGGCATGGGTGCCGGAAAATTCGATGGAGCTTGCGGCTTTATCCACCACATACTCGGCGGCAAAAGCGGAGGTGAAGGATGCAAAAAATACCGCAAGTGAAATAACAATTTTTTTCATAGTTTCTCCTTTAATTTCCCAATGCCCATGCGCGGCAGCAGGTTTTCTTTTTCCACCAACGCATGTTTGATCACCGCTGCGATATGCATCGCGATCAGCGCGATGAAACTATAGGCCAGCAGCGCGTGGGTTTCTTCAGCCAATTCTTCAATTGCCTCATTCGCGGCAATACCGGGAATATGCGGCCATTCAAACCAGCCAAAGACAATCGTTGGAAGCCCGTAGGGGCTGGCGGAAACCATCACCCACCCAGCAATCGGCAGCGCCAGCATCCAGCCATAAAACGCCCAGTGGCCAGCCTTAGCCGCTTTTTTCTCCAGTGGTTTCATCGAGTCCGGCAGTGGCGGCTGTTTGGTTGCCAGTTTAAGCGAGAGCCTGAGGAATGCTGCCATCAGCAGCAACACGCCAAGCGATTTGTGCCATTGGAACATCTGGAACTTGAGGCTCTGATCCAGCTCCAGATGCACCATAGCAAGACCACTGCCCAGCATGGCGAAAAACGCCACCGCCATCACCCAGTGCAGGGTGATGGCAAGGCCGTGATAGCGGCGCGGCATGGTTAGGCGGCCTTGTGGAATTCCACCTCGATCAGCACTTCCACCTCGTCGCCGATATTCGGCACATAGGTGCCAAAGCCCCAGTCCGAACGTTTGAGTTTGGTGGTGGCGGAAAAGCCAAGGCCGGGCACATCAGCAAAGGGCTTTTTGAGGTAAGCACCGTTGAATTTCACATCCAGCACCAGTGGCTTGGTCACGCCGAGCATGGTCAGGTTGCCATGCACCTTACCCGTGTTCTCGCCGGTTTTTTCCACTTTGGTGGATTCGAATTTAATCTCGGGAAACTTGCCGGCATTGAACCACTCTGCATCACTCGCCAGTTTTTTATCAAAATCCTTCTCGGCGGCGTTTGGATAGTCGGTGCGGATTGAGGTGGGATCAACCGTGGCGACCAGCTTGCTTTTGGTAGGATCCTTAGCATCAAACTCCAGCGTCGCATCCATTTTAGCAAAACGCGCCGTGTAGTTGGAAAGGCCAAGGTGGCTGACTTTCCATGTCACGCTGGCGTGGCTTTTATCCAGCTCATATTTGCCAGACGGCATCTCGACCAGCGGCGTCATTTGTGCGTAAGCAGCTACTGGTGCTAATGCCATCATAGCTGCGGTCATAAGTGATTTTATCATCGTATTTCTCCCTGTTTAATGTTGATTTACACCTGGCACATCAATCACCAGAATTTCGCTATCCGTGATAGCACGAATGGTGATCGAAGTGCTACCAGTAACTTCCGCGCCATCGCCCTGCTTGATAACGGTGCCATCAATCTCCAGCTCACCTTTTGAAGCAAGAATATAGGCCTGATGCTTGAGCGACTGGGTGATGACAGTGCCAGACTTGAGGTTACCGCCATAGATGGCGCTGTCGGTGTGAATATAGAGCGCGCCACTTTCTTTATGCTCACTCCTGCCAGAGGCCAGCACCGCAAGCTGGCTGCCCACCGGCTCTTTGGGAAATTGCCTTGCTTCCCAGCGCGGCGCTACGTTTTGCTGGTTTGGCTCAATCCATATCTGGTAAAGCCGCGTATCAACCGGCTCAAGATTCATTTCCGAATGCGCCACACCAGTGCCGGCACTCATCACCTGCACATCGCCCGCCTCCGTGCGCCCGATATTGCCCATGCTATCTTTATGGGTGATTGCGCCTTCGCGCACATAGGTGATGATCTCCATATTATCATGCGGGTGGGTGCCAAAGCCGCGGCCAGCCGCAACCTTATCGTCATTAATCACCAGCAGGTCGCCAAAACCACGCCGCTTGGGGTTGTAATACATAGCAAAGCTGAAATGATGGCGAGCGTCCAGCCAGCCATGGTTTGCGTGACCAAGGGTCTCGTAGGGATAAACGGTAATCATAGAAAGTCTCTAGCAGCCGGGATGTTAATCGGCGCAATACACTATCTAAGGCGTTTTAGCGCCGCTTCAAGCCCTCAACAACCAGCTGGATTTCGTTGCGGCGGTTCCATGGAAAGGTGAATGGATCGTCATAATAAGCGATCACCGGCTCGCCCGCCACTTTCAGCCCACGCGCCTCCACCCACTGCTTCAGCTTGGCTGTCTCAGCAGCAACGGCACTGTCGTTCGTGAAACCGGAAAACATCACCACGGCCTTTTTCACAGCTTTAGTTTGAAAGAAACGAATGCGATCATCCTTGGCTTTTGGCAGTGTCTTGAGAGTATATTGCGACGGCATCATGAACTGTACCAGCCACGTCTCGCCGTCCTTCGCCTGCGTGACCGGCGAAGTCATGGCGATGGTGGTTTTTACCTGCGTCACTGGCGAGGTCATCGCCACCTTGGCAGCAGGTTCGTTTTTGCCAAAAATATAGGCGGCTAAAATGCGAAAGCCATCACTCACCGCCTCGCCGCGATCCCCCTGTGTGCGCACCTCAGCCATCAGCGCCGGCGCATACTCACGAATTTCAAACGCGCCATCACGCTCAGAAACTTTATAATTTGGTGTTTCATAGCCACGGTAAGTGCCCGGTGCGTGCTCAGTGCTGCTACAGGCACTCAGCAATGTCAGCATCCCCATCATCACCCCCGAAATTACCAAACGATTCATAGGCCACCTCCATCATCCAGCTCTTCCATAATCTGATGACGCCAGCGCTGAACCAGCCACACCGATTGCACGATGTTAATCCCCTGACAGCACAGCGCAAGCAATATAAATGATAACGTCAGCGGATGAGACTGCATAAACCAGAAATAGAGAGCGCCGAGAATGCACAGCCAGTCCGCCGCAATTTCGCGCAGGTAATAAAGCCCCCACTGGCGCACGAACCAGCGCCGCGTCGATGGCGACAGCGCATAACGATAGTCTGGCTCGTGCTTACCAAACATTACATCCAGCAGATGACGATCCATGATGCAGGTGAGCTGGCGCAGTGAAATAATGTGTGGCCGCCCGCCCATAATGTCGCGCCAGCAGTAAATATAGGATGCCAGCGAGAGTGCCGAAACCAGCAGCAGCACCAGCAGCAGAAGTGCGCTCATCGCTTCGCTCCATACAGCGCATCAGCGCGGGTGCTGAACGCAGCGACCATCTTGGCAGTGGCGCGGCTGAATAACGCGCCGATCAATGTTTCCAGCAGCCGGCTGCGAAACTCAAACTCAAGCGAAAAATCAATCTGCGTACCGCCTTCAGCTTTCGGCGTAAAACGCCAGTGATTGCTGAGTTTTTTAAACGGCCCGCGCACCAGCGACACATCAATCGCGCTGTGCGGCGTCAGCGTCACGCGCGAAACATAGCTCTCGGAGATATTCGCAAAGCTGATCATCAGCTCACCGAGAAACTGACCTTCGCCGCGCTCGAGTATGCGCGCCGCACGGCACCACGGAATAAATTCAGGATAGCGCTCCACATCCGATACCAGCGCAAAAAGCTGCTCCGGCGTGTAGGGCGAATGCTGTGTCTCGCGGTGAGAATGCATCGGCCGTCAGGAAGCTGTGCTTTCAGCGGCCAGCCGCGCATCGCGCGCTTTTTTCATCTCGGCGAAGTCTTCGCCAGCATGATAGCTGGAACGAGTCAGCGGCGAGCTTGCCACCATCAGGAAACCCTTAGCCTTGGCTTGGCGCTTGTAATATTCAAACTCATCCGGCGTGACAAACCGATCCACCGGCGCATGCGCTGGCGTGGGCTGCAGATATTGGCCAATGGTCATGAAGTCCACATCTGCGGCGCGCAAATCATCCATCACCTGCAGCACCTCGTCTTTTTCCTCACCGAGGCCAACCATGATGCCGGACTTGGTGAAAATCGATGGATCAATTTCCTTCACTCTTTTGAGCAGATGCAGTGAGTTGAAATAGCGCGCACCCGGGCGAATGGTTTTATAAAGACGCGGCACCGTTTCGATATTGTGGTTATACACATCCGGCTTCGCCGCAACGACGATGGGGATGCCATGCTCCTTGCGCAGAAAATCAGGGGTTAGAATTTCAATCGTGGTGGCGGGAGCGCGCCTTCTCAGCGCGGCAATACACTCAGCAAAATGTGCCGCGCCGCCATCCGCGAGGTCATCACGATCCACCGACGTAATCACCACATGTTTGAGAGCAAGTTTGGCGACTGCTTCGGCAAGATTTTCCGGCTCGTGCGGGTTCAGCGCGCCGGGCACGCCGGTTTTTACATTACAAAACGCACACGCACGCGTACAGGTATCGCCCATGATCATCACGGTGGCGTGCTTCTGGCTCCAGCACTCGCCAATATTCGGGCAGGCCGCCTCTTCACACACCGTGTTGAGCTTTAGTTTGTGAATCACATCACGCGTGGCCTGATATTCGCGGGAAGTGGGCGCTTTCACGCGTATCCAATCCGGTTTAGGCACGCGCTTATCGTTTTTTTCCAGTAAGTTGTGGAGTTCCGCCATGGTGGGGCCTTACAAATCAGGGGTGACGTTGCGAGAAGCGAGAGTATACAAGGCACTTTTTACTTGTCACGAGCAAAAAAACACACTAAAAGCCAGCCTCCCCAACTTATCTGGAGTTTGCGTTCATGGCACGCGTCACCGTCGAAGACTGCATTTTAAACGTTCCCAACCGCTTTGAGCTGGTGCTTCTGGCCGCTCAGCGCGCCAAGCAGATTACTTCCGGTGGCCCTCTGACCATTGATCGCGATAACGATAAGGACGGCGTTGTGTCCTTGCGCGAAATTGCTGACAAAACCGTGAGCCTCGAAGGCCTCGAAGAAACGCTTATTCAGAGCTTCTTCAAAAAACCTGTGGCAGATATTGCCGATAAAAAACTCCTCACCAAAGGCGAAGAAATTTCTTCAGAAATTGAAGAAGCTTTCAAGGATGCCGCGCAGAACATCACGGTGAAAACCGAGGGCGCGGAAGAAGATGTTGAAATGCCGGAAGGCATGTCGTTTGGTGACGACAACGTCGATAGCGACGATTAGCCAGGCAGCGCCCTAACGCGCTACTTAGTTACTTTTGCCACGTTGTTTTGACTGAATTGATTAAGCTTTTCAGTTATTGCACTGTTTTTACTGTTAGTATTGATATTTCCGATGGGTAAAGAAGCTTTTGCCACAAGCTTTTCTATGTTTAGAGAAGTTTCGTCTGCAGTGATTTGTGCTGTTGCAGCCAATGCAGTGGCAGCGATCGCAGCAATATCGTGCTGATGATTGATATTTGTTAAAGAAGCATCAATGCCATCAAGCTGCAGGATGTTAACAGCTGCCTCTGCCGGTAGATTAACACCTGCAAGACTGACTATTTCAGGAACATCACTCGATTTTGTATCAAATTTTGTATCCACCGGCACAGCAGCCAGTTGCGCAAGCGACAAATCAGAAACTTTCACAACTTCGGCGACCCCTGTCGATTTAATGGTTGAAAGCGGAAGTTTCTCAATCGCCTCACGGCTCACGGCCGCTGGAATCGTATCGGTATAATCAACACTGGCGGGTGCACTGATTATCAGCTCCGCGTAAGATGGCGCTGAAAAGCTCAGTAAAGCGATAAATACAATAGGCTGTATCTTATTAATATTTCTCATAAAACCGCCCCTAACAAGGGATTATGCAGCCACCCAATTAACTATTTAGAGGTGATTTGCGTATGCTTATACTAAAATATATATCAAATTTTAGTTAATTTATGATTAATTTTAGCACGCTGATTATGAATATTTGGTTACAGTTTGTGGCTGATAAGAGTCTATCCGTGCTAATCCTGCCTGTCATCGCCATCATTAACAGACTTAATCGGCAGCGTGAAAGTAAAGACGGCGCCGCCTTCCTGCGCGTTCTGCGCCCAGATTTTACCGCCATGTGCCACGATAATGCCGCGGCAAATAGCGAGCCCCAGCCCGCCAGCTTTGTTGTCACGATGATTGCCGATATAAAACTTATCAAAAATACGCTCTTCCTGACCTTTAGGCACACCCGGCCCATTGTCGGACACCATCACGCGGATATCCGGCTTATCCATCTGCGCAGAAATGGTGATGGTCGAACCAGTGGGAGTGTATTCAGCGGCATTTTCAAACAGATTAATCAGCACCTGTTCGATCAGCAAACCATCCATGCGAAGCAGTGGCAGGCCATGCTCAATATCGGTCACCACGCGGTGGGTTTTGAGCTTGCTCTCCACTCGCATAAGTGCCGAACCGATCAGCTCCTCAATGAAATAAAGCTCCTTATTGAGTTTCACCGCGCCAGACTCAAGGCTGGAAACATCAAGCAGGTTGGTCACCATTTTGGCAAGACGAGCACCTTCCTCGTGAATGGAACGCAGCAGCTCTCTGCGATATTCCTGCGTGATAGTCTCATATTCAATCAGCAACGTGCTGGCCGCGCCAGTAATGGCCGCCAGCGGCGTGCGCAGATCATGCGATACGGAGGACAGCAGAATATTACGCAGCTTTTCGCTTTCGGCTTCCACCAGCGTTTTTTCCACCATTTCCGCCGCGCCCGCGCGCTCCAGCGCCGATGCTGTAATGGAAGCAAACGCCTCCAGCAGATCCACCACATCAGCACTGAATGAGGTTTTATCTTCATCATGCGGCACCACTCCCATGACTCCCACCACGCCATTGGAACCCACCAGCGGTACATAAAGCGCCTTAGCGCTGGGGAGCGTATCCGTACCAAGGCCAGCGTTCTGCTTATGAGTGTAACTCCAGGCGGCAACGCTTTCCTCGCGCACCGGATCAAGCCCCTCATCCTCCGCTTCCATCTGCGCCACTACCGTCTGTAATATGCCTTTTTCATTGGGTATCCAGATATACACGTCGCCATCCACCATTTCGGCAATGTGCTGCGAAGCAATCTGTGCCAGCTGCACCTTGCCGCGATTTGCTGATAGTTCGCGGCTCATGGCATAAAGCGTGGCGATATTTTTTTCGCGCCGTCTGGCATTGAGCGCCTGAAGTCTCAGCCTTGCTGTCTGCGTGCCGATCACCAGCCCGGTGACAAGCGTCACAAAAAACGTCACCAGATGGCGCTCGCCGGAGATTTTCAGCGAATAGTAAGGTTCCATGAAAAAGAAATTAAATCCCAGCGTCGAAAGAATCGTGGCAAGGATGGACGGACCACGCCCAAAGCGCAGCGCCACGGCCACAATGCCAATCAGATACAGCAGAACCAGATTGACGGGATCCACCACATTGCGCAGCGGAAACAGCAATAACGTGAAACACATCGCCATCAGCGGTGCAGCAAGATAGGCCTGCCATGACGCCTGCATCCACCACCATGCATTGCTGTAGGAACGCCGATCTTCCTTATCGCCGGTAATGACATACACATCAATCTCGCCGCTGCGGCGCATGATGTCGTCGGCAAGCGTGCCGGTTAATATCTCCTGCCAGCGTGGGCGCGGTTTTTTGCCCACAATAATTTTGGTCATATTGTTGGCACGAGCATAAGTGATAATTTCTTCCGCCGCCTGCGCGCCTTTGACCACCTCAGTATCCGCGCCCATACGCACCGCCAGCCGCAAGGTGCGATCCAGCTGCTCCTGACCTTCCTTGCTGAGCATGTGGTGGCGGTCATTTTCAACATAAATCGCTGTCCACGGCGCCTTCAGCCCGCTCGCCATGCGCTTGGCAGCACGCACCAGCTTGCCCGAGAGCGCATCCGGCCCGATACAGACCAAAATGCGATCCGCGCCGCTCCATGCCTTCGTCATGCCGCCTTGCGACTTATAGTCGTCCATCTGCGCATCCACGCGCTCGGCAGTGCGACGCAGCGCCAGCTCGCGCAGCGCAATCAGATTGCTCTTTTTGAAAAAGTTCTGCGCGGCTCGTTTTTTGGCTTCCGGCGCAATATAGACCTTGCCCTCTTTCAGGCGCTTGAGCAGATCCTCGGTGGGAATATCAACCAGCGAGATTTCATCCGCCTTGTCAAACACCGCGTCCGGCACGGTTTCCTTCACCCAGATGCCGGTGATACGCGCCACCACATCATTCAAGCTTTCGAGATGCTGCACATTGATGGTGGTGTAGACGTCAATCCCCGCATCGAGCAGCTCATCCACATCGTTCCAGCGCTTGGGATGGCGCGAGCCGGGTGCATTGTTATGCGCCAGCTCATCCAGCAATATCAGCTTGGGCTTGCGCGCCAGCGCCGCATCAATATCAAACTCTTTGATGAGTGTGCCGCGATATTGCACTTCACGGCTGGGCAGAATCGGCAGCCCTTCGAGAAGCTTTTTGGTGTCTTCGCGGCCATGTGTTTCTACCAGCCCGACCACAGCATCAATGCCCTCGGCCAGCGCCTGCTTACCCGCCGAGAGCATGGCGTAGGTTTTACCAACTCCGGCGCATGCACCAAAAAAAATCTTAAGCCGCCCGCGTGTGCTTTGTTCTTCGGTTGCTTTTTCTTCCGCCGTAATTCGGCTTAAGAGCTCATCCGGATCTGGGCGTGTTTCATCGTTCATGGCGCTAGACTAACCAATCAGCGCCCTGACTTCACCTGTTTTTTCTTCTCGGCCACGTTGGGCTTCATTGGCTTGATAGCATCCAGCTCGCGGTTAAGCTCCAGCACATGCACATAAGGTGCTGCAAAAAGTGTAGCAAAGCCGCGGCGCTCATGCAGACGGATAAGCGCTGTGAGTTCTTGATGCGACATACCGCGCGCTTTTGCCACGCGAGGAAGCTGAAAGAGCGCTGCATCAAGACTGATATGCGGGTCAAGACCACTGGCCGAGGCCGTGATCAAATCAATGGGCACACGCTGCTGGGAATCAGCCGGGTGATGCTGCTTGAGCAGCGCGATACGCGCTGCCATCTGCTCACCAAGCAGCGGGTTTGACATGCCGAGATTGGATCCGCCAGAAGCTGCTGGATTGTAAGGCGGCGTGGTGGCGGATGGCCGCCCCCAGAAATAATGCGGCATGCTGAATTGCTGGCCAATCAACTTGGAGCCCACCACCTGACCGCCCACTTCCACCAGCGAGCCATCCGCGCGCTTAGAAAAAGCAAGCTGAGCAGCGCCGGTAATAAGCAGCGGGTAGCCAGCGCCGAGCAGCAGTGTCAGCAGCAACACAAGCATGAAGGCCGGACGAACTGTGGCAATCAAGGCGCGCATCACGAAACCCCCATCGCGGCGAGCAGCAAATCAATCGCCTTGATGCCGATAAATGGCACCACCAGCCCGCCAAGACCATAGACCAGCAGGTTATGGCGCAGCAGCGCAGCAGCCCCCACCGGACGATAGGCGACGCCTTTCAGCGCCAGCGGAATCAGCGCGATGATGATCAGCGCGTTAAAGATAATCGCAGATAGCATGGCGGAAATGGGTGAGGTCAGCTGCATGATGTTAAACACGGAAAGCTGCGGATAGGTGCTGGCAAAAGCCGCCGGAATAATCGCAAAATATTTTGCAAGGTCGTTGGCGATAGAAAACGTTGTCAGCGAGCCGCGCGTCATCAGCAGCTGTTTGCCGATTTCGACAATTTCAATCAGCTTGGTCGGGTCAGAATCAAGGTCGATCATGTTGCCGGCTTCCTTGGCTGCCTGTGTGCCAGAATTCATCACCACCGCCACATCCGACTGCGCGAGCGCCGGCGCATCATTAGTGCCATCGCCCACCATGGCCACCAGTTCACCGCCTGTCTGCATTTTGCGGATCAGCTTGAGCTTGGCTTCCGGCGTTGCCTGTGCAAGGTAATCATCCACCCCCGCCTCGGCCGCAATCGCGGCCGCCGTAAGCGGGTTGTCACCCGTGATCATGATGCTCTTAATGCCCATTTTGCGCAGGTCAGCAAGGCGTTCCTTGATGCCGGACTTCACCACATCTTTAAGATGCACGACTCCCAGCACCTTGCCCCCATCCACCACCACCAGCGGGGTGCCACCGCTGCGACCCACATCATCCACGCGGCGGCGAACATAGTCCGAAAGTTTGGTTCCTGATTTAGCCAGATAGTTCTCAATGGCATCGGCCGCGCCTTTCAGCACGTCACGGCTGCCAATGCGAAGGCCGCTGGTGCGTGTTTCCGCCGAAAATTCGATTAGCTCGGCGCCGCTCGGCACACCGGACGCATCCGAAATATTATATTTATTCTTGGTGAGGATGACGATGCTTTTGCCCTCGGGAGTCTGGTCTGCGAGCGAGGAAAGCTGCGCCGCCTCTGCAAGCACCACCACCGACACACCTTCCGCCGGAATCAAGTCATCCGCCTGACGGTTGCCATGGGTGATGGTGCCGGTTTTATCCAGCAGCAGCACATTCACATCCCCCGCCGCCTCCACCGCCCGCCCCGAAGAAGCAATCACATTCGCAGCAAGCAGCCGGTTCATGCCGGCAATACCAATCGCGGAAAGCAGCCCGCCAATCGTGGTCGGCGCAAGGCACACCAGTAGCGCAATCAGAATTGTCAGACTTACCACCTCGCCCGCCCCTGCTTTTTCCACGCTGTAGATGGAAAATGGCAGCAGAGTGATGACGGCCAGCAGGAACATCAGCGTCAGCCCCGCAAGCAGGATAGACAGCGCGATTTCGTTTGGCGTTTTCTGACGCTTAGCGCCCTCCACCAGCGACACCATGCGATCAATGAAGCTTTCCCCGGCATTGGCGGTGATACGCACCACCAGCCAGTCTGAAAGCACGCGTGTGCCGCCAGTCACGGCATCGCAATCGCCGCCGGATTCACGAATCACCGGCGCGCTTTCGCCAGTAATCGCGCTTTCATCGACCGAGGCAATGCCGTGGGTCACCTGCCCGTCGCCGGGCACAAAATCCCCCGCTTCGATCAGCACAAGATCATCTTTGCTCAGCGAAGAAGCCGGCACTATTTTGTAATCCTTGCGGCTATCAGCAGATTTAATTTTTTTCGCGCTCACTTCCTTGCGCAGCGCGCGCAGCGATTCAGCCTGCGCCTTGCCACGGCCTTCTGCCACACTCTCGGCAAAATTGGCAAAGATCACCGTAAACCACAGCCAGAACGCCACCCACAGCACAAACCACGCGGGTTCATGGCTGCTGTCCCCCAGCCATAGCTTCTGCACATACAGCGCGCTGGTGACAATCGCCGCCACATACACCACAAACATTACCGGGTTGCGCAGCTGCACACGCGGCGATAGCTTAGCAAACGAAGCAGCCAGCGCCGAACGCATATCCAGCGATGAAGTTTTCATGGCACAGCTCCCTGAAGCAGCACATAATCCGCCAGCGGCCCCAGCGCCCATGAGGGTACATAGGTCAGCACATCCAGCAGCACCACGACCCCGGCAAGCATGCTGGTAAATAGCAGCGTGGTGGTGGGCAGCGTGCCTGCCCCTGCGGGCGTGGCAGATTTGGTTGCCAGTGATCCCGCCAGCGCCAGCACCGGAATCATCACCCAATAGCGCCCCACAAACATGGCAACGCCCAGAAGTATATTATAAAAGGTCGAGTTCGCACTCAGGCCGGCAAAGGCGCTGCCATTATTGTTGCTGGCGGAAGAGAGCGCATAAAGCACTTCGGTGAAGCCGTGCGCGCCGGGGTTTAAGATACCGCTCCTGCCTGCCTCAGTGGAGATGGCAATTGCGGTGCCGGCAAGCACCATCGATGCCGGAATAATCACCACCAGCGAGGCCATTTTAATTTCAAAGGCGCCAATTTTTTTGCCAAGATATTCAGGCGTGCGCCCCACCATCAACCCGCCGATGAAAACCGTAAGCAGCACATAGACCGCCATGCCATAAAGACCGCTACCCACACCGCCATACACCACCTCGCCAAACTGAATAAATAGCAGCGGTATCAGGCCGGAAAGCGGCGCAAACGAAGCATGCATGGCATTGACCGAACCGTTGGAGGTCGCCGTAGTGGACACCGCCCACATGGCGGAGCTCGCCGCGCCAAAGCGCACCTCTTTACCTTCCATGTTACCTTGTGCGCTATCGACAATCGCACTATCGAGTGTTGGGTTGGGTCTGAGTTCGCCATAAGCGGCCAGTAGCGCCAGTGGCACAAAAATAATGGTCATCGCGGAAAACAGCACCCAGCCTTGCCTGCGATCCCCTACCATGACGCCAAAAAGATAGGTAAATGAGGCGGGAATCAGCAGAATCGAAAGAATCTGGATAAGGTTGGTGTAGGCATTCGGATTTTCAAAGGGATGCGCCGCATTCGCATTGAAAAAACCGCCCCCATTACTACCCAGCATTTTGATTGCCACCTGCGATGCTGCTGGCCCCTGCGCAATCAGCCCCTCCTGCCCTTCGAGCGAAAGATAAGGCGTGTAGGCAAGCAGATTCTGAACCACCCCTTGCGATGCAAGAAACAGCGCAAACAGCACTGATAGCGGCAGCAGAATATAAAGAATACTTCGCACGACATCGACCCAGGCGTTGCCCAGCGTATCGCTGCGCTTGCGGCTGATGCCGCGGCACAGCGCCACCGCCACCGCCATACCCGTGGCGGCAGAAAGAAAGTTCTGCACCGTAAGCCCCGCCATCTGAGAAAAATAGCTCAGTGTGGTCTCGCCGCCATAGCTTTGCCAATTCGTGTTGGTGACAAAGCTCATCGCAACGTTAAATGCCAAATCCGGCGCAAGCGCGGGCATGTTCTGAGGGTTCAGCGGCAGCAGATGCTGCGACAGCAGCATGGCGTATAATACAAGAAAGCTGACCGCACCCAGCATTAAAATAGCGGCAGCATATTGCTTCCAGCTCATCTCCTCATCGGCGCGCACGCCGCAGCAGCGATAAATTCCGCGCTCCAGCCAGCCAAGCGGCAGCTCCAGCAGCAGCGCGCGGCGCATGTAAACGCGCGCCATGTACCAGCCAAGCGGTTTGATGCACAGAGCAATCACCAGCAAACAGAAGGCGATATAGAAGAAAGCGTATGTCATATCAGGGGAAAAGTTCCGGTTTCAGCAGCGCCACCACCAGATAAATAAACAGAAGCGCAGAAATCACCGTAAGTAAGACCAGCATTGCTATTTGCTCCTGAGCCGATCCAGCGACCAGACAAGCAAGGCGGCCGAAATAAAACCAACCATGGCCACACTACCGTAGAACAACGCTGCCATAACCACCTTCAGTGGTGATCCGGGCGGGAATCGAACCCGCGACAACCTGATTAAAAGTCAGGTGCTCTACCGACTGAGCTACCGGATCATCGATGCGTAAAAGAGATTGGGACAATAAGGATTAAAGTGGTTTTGTCAACCACCTAAGATAAAAAATTATTTCTGCTTCCAACTGCCATCTTCCGCCTGATATTGGGCGCCTGAGGGCAGTGCCGAAACAATCTGCTGCGCGGCAAGCCTGCCCACCACATCCACTGGCTGGCCATTTTCCTTGGAAATGCGCAGATACTCTATCTTTCGCTTGGCATTAATATCCGTTGCCAGCTCAATCACCTCCTTGGATTTGGCAATCGGCACAATATAGCCGTTTTGCCCTTCCCCCACCAGCCCCTGCGACCTTGCAGCGGCTAAATCCAGCGCATAAGCGGGCAGCGAAATCATTGTCAGAACCATGATTAAGAGTGCTTTTTTCATGATAACCCCCTAGAAAATATCTTTATTTTTAGCAATGGACTGCTGCACATCGCGCTCAATTTCCACTTTTACCTTGTGCTCGATTTTCACATTCATGTTGATCTCAATCGGCTTGTCCGGCGCCTCGACCTTCACAGTGGGTGTGCATGCCATCAGCAAGGTGGGCAGTAAAACGATCAGGTGATTAGTTTTCATGGCTGTTTCCGTTCGAGTAGCAGATCTGGGTTGATGCTGGGCATCACGCTGTGTTGAATCAGCTGTAGCACATCGCC
Source organism: Alphaproteobacteria bacterium (assembly GCA_033763775.1). Classification (GTDB taxonomy): domain Bacteria; phylum Pseudomonadota; class Alphaproteobacteria; order Rickettsiales; family SXRF01; genus JAJTHB01. The sequence continues at coordinate 110,551 of JANRJW010000003.1, forward strand.
GGAAAAATTCACATTCATTTTCACTTCACGGCCGTCATACAGGTCTGGGTTGCGGCCACGAAGCGCAAGCACAATTGACAGCTGGTCATGTTGCTGCGAGTCCAGCGCAAGTGAGAATTCCTGATAGTGAAAATTAGAAAGCACATCACGCAGCATGGTCATCTGTTCGTTGGTGGCGGGAATCACCTCCGGGGCGATTTTAACCACACCTTTTTCAAGCGTTTTGAGCTGACCGGAAGCGATCGTGATTTTTTTTCCATCCATCGTCAGCGGCAGCGAGCCGGAAACCACACCGGTTGCCAGCGCTTTTCCCGATGCCAGCATTTCCAGCAGCCGCTCAAGCGGCACTTTTTCGACCTGCAGCACGAATGAAACAGGCGGCGAACTGGCAAGATTGATCTGGATAAGGTCGCTTTTTAAGTGCCCTCCCTGCCATGGCAGCGAAACACCGCGAATCACAAGTTGCTGGCCGCTAAGCATCCAATTCATTCGATATTGATCATCTTTACTGAAAACTCCGCCCTCCAGCGAAGCCGTGCCATTCTCATAGCTCCATGCACCCTTGCCTGCGAGCGGCGGCACCGCCAGAAAGCTGGCGGGCGGCACCAACCCTTCCAGCGCCCAGCTGCCTTTGAAACCACCGCCACTCTGGCTGTAATCGATGGTCAGCTTATCAGCAGAAATCTTAGGTTCCTTAAGCGCAATGTCACGCACAACCGCGCGGGAAAGCGATACAGATTCCAGTGTAAACTCCGCTGCGGGAAGCCCCGCCAGCGCCATCCGCTGCTTAATCTGCTGCTCAAGCAGCTTGTTGATGGGCAGCAAATTAATAAGCATGGCCAAAATCACTATCAATAAAAACAGTGCGACGCCAAATCTACGCATCATCTCTTTCCCGGTACCGCGCAAGGAAGCGCGCTGCAAACTCAGTCAGCATGCCATCGCTGATGGCGGCGCGCAGCCCCTGCATCAGCGTCTGGTAAAATGTCAGGTTGTGCCAGGTCAGCAGCATGGGCCCCAGCATTTCATCCGCTTTGAAGAGATGGTGCAGGTAAGCGCGGCTGTAGCTTTTGCAACATGGACACGGGCAGCCCTCCATCAGCGGCGCGGGATCATCGGCAAACTTGGCATTTTTGATGTTATGCTCGCCAGTATCGGTGTAAGCGCGGGCATTGCGGCCAGAGCGCGTGGGAATCACGCAATCAAACATATCTACGCCGCGCAGCACCGCGCCGATAATATCATCGGGCTTGCCCACACCCATCAGGTAGCGTGGGGCATGCTCGGGCATATGTGGCATGGTGCTATCCAGCACGTTAAACATCACCTCCTGCCCCTCACCCACCGCCAGCCCGCCAATCGCGTAGCCATCAAATTCCATGGATTTGAGCGCGGCGGCAGACTCTTCGCGCAGATCCGCATAAATACTGCCCTGCACAATGCCAAACAGCCCGTAACCTGCGCGCGGTTTAAACGCCTCCTTGGAGCGCAGCGCCCAGCGCATTGACAGCTCCATGGATTCTTTCGCCTGCTGGTGCGTCGCCGGATAAGGCGTGCATTCGTCAAACGCCATGGTGATATCGCTGCCCAGCAGATGCTGAATTTCGATCGAGCGCTCCGGCGTCAGCTCATACGTCGTGCCGTCAAGGTGCGATTGAAACACAACGCCGCGCTCGCTCATTTTTCTGAGCTTTGACAGCGACATCACCTGAAACCCGCCCGAGTCGGTGAGAATCGGCTTATCCCAGTTCATAAACTGGTGCAGGCCGCCAAGCTTGGCGATGCGCTCGGCGGTTGGCCTGAGCATCAGATGGTAGGTGTTACCGAGGATAATATCCGCGCCCGTCTGCTTCACGGATTCAGGCAGCATCGCCTTCACGGTGGCCGCGGTGCCTACGGGCATGAAAGCTGGGGTGCGTATCTCGCCATGCGCTGTGGCCAATACGCCAAGGCGGGCATTGCCCGAATGATGATGGATGGTGAATGTGGTTGTCATCCGGCATTGCTAGCCGCAAGAACTACCGCACGCAACCTACTTCTTAACGATTTTCTTCTGCAGCGACGGAATTTTATCAATCTGCATCGCCGCCCATATGGTGGCCACACCCGCGCCCGCACCGGCAAGAATCTGAGCAACAGTGCCCTCTGCCAGCGATGCGGCAACATAAGAAACAATAAACACCACCGGCACGCCAACAATAAACTTCGCCCAGAAACAATAGTTGAAACCGCCCGTTGCGCAGCTCTTGGTATCATTGGTTGCATCAGTCATACGATCCTCCCTTTTGCCATAGACTTTAAGCGATATTGCCAGCCCCCTCAAACAGAACCAGCAAAAACAGCCGCAATCTTCATCAAACTGTCACAATTCTTTCGCTATAATGCTTTCATGTCAATCCTCTCCGAAGCGTTACCCAAGCAAAGCTTAACACCACTGCAGCAGGCAGCGGTGGAAAGGATTGAGTTATTCACCCGTGAAATGGCCAAAAAGGGCATCTATGTGCGTTCAGCCATGGAGCTTGAGTTCACAATCATGGATGAAAAAGGCGAGCCACTCCAGCTGGCGCTGAAACCCGAACGCATCAAAGAAGCAGAGCGCTACCTTCAGCAAAAAATCCCGCATCACATACAGCGCTTTGGCTATGAATGCGTGAATCCGGAAACGGGAGTCATCCGCAGCGACATTAAATACGAAGTCAATGTTATTGATAATGAAAATGGGGTCAGCTCCCACTACAATCCACTTGCTGTGGCAGAAGTCACAGCAAAGCTTAAGGATAAAACTCTCGCAGAGATGCTGAGCGAAACAACATGTCTGAACAGCCCATATCCCTGCTTTCCAAATTTCGCTGCACACCCCTACCCAAACCCGCACCCAACCACTTATGATGAACGAGAACACAACAAGCAGTCTGCCGGGCTGCATGTCAATGTCAGCCTCTATGATGCCAAGGGTCATAACTTGTTTGCTGAGTCACTCAATCTTCGCGATCAATGCCTGAAATCCATGCTGGAGATCCAGCGCGATGCGCTGCTGATGATGATGCCAAAACAAAATTCGCTAAGCAGGGTTGGTCTTGGTAAATCAGGCATCAATTTAGCAGTACCTGTTGAAATCAAGCTGGGCTATGAAAAAGGCCAGATATCTACAGCACTTCGCGACCATGACTCAAAGGATGCTGTGCGTATTGAAAACCGTCTCCCCGGAGCGGATGCTGATCCCTATGTGGCCATGGCGGTCACGATGGCAGCACTCTACGAGACCACTCAAAAGCATGTCCACCACACCGCTGCCGAGAATCGCCAGGCGCTAGATAACGGTCAGCATTTTGTTGATCACGAACAAACCATCGATTTTGCACGATACGATATTCCGGATACATATCCGGGAGTGATCGAGCGCTTCAGGCGAGCCACACGGCTCAAAACCCTGCTGGGAGAGAAACTCTACAGCGCAGTAATCGACTCAGCGGAGCGAGAAGGCGCAGCGCGGTAAAGCAGGCAGGCATCGCCGTAGGAATAAAAGCGGTAGCGCTGCATAATGGCGTGCTGGTAAGCCGCAAGCATGCGCTCGCGGCCTGAAAAGGCCGATACCAGCATAAAAAGCGTCGATTTAGGCAGGTGAAAATTCGTCAGCAGCATATCGACGATTTTAAAGCGGTAGCCGGGCGTGATGAAAATATTAGTCTCAGCATCATAGGCCTTAAGCGTGCCGTCCTGAGCAGCAGCGGATTCCAGCGTGCGCATCGAAGTGGTGCCGACGGCGATCACACGCCCGCCGCGCGCTCGCGCTTCGTTGATGGCGCTAGCCGCCTGCGCGCTCACCTGCGCCCATTCACTATGCATCGTGTGGTCTTTGGTATCTTCCGCCTTCACTGGCAGAAACGTGCCGCCGCCAACATGCAGCGTTACCTCCACGCGCCTTGCGCCCACCGCATCAATCGCTGAAAGCAGCCGCGGCGTGAAATGCAGCCCGGCGGTTGGCGCAGCAACCGATCCCTCGTGTTTAGCGTAGACAGTCTGGTAATCTTGCTTATCAGCAGCACCATCGCCGCGTTCGATGTAAGGCGGCAGCGGCACATGGCCATAGCGCTCAAGCTTTTCCCGCCAGTTTTCTCCCAAAGCAATCACCACCTGCCCATCACCCTGCTTTTCAAGCACCTGTGCAGTAAAATCCGGCGCAATGGTAAGGCTATCGCCCGGGCGGAGTTTTTTTGCTGGTTTGGCAAAACACTGCCAAACACCTGCCGCCTGGCCGGTGCATTGCTTGTGCAGGAGCAGCTCTATTTTCGCTTCGCCGCGCTGGGCAAACAGCCGCGCAGGAATGACCTTGGTGTTGTTAAACACCATCACATCGCCCGGCTTCAAAAAATCTGGCAGCTCAGAGACGATAGCATCCTGAAGCGCCTCGCGTACCACCAGCAGGCGCGCACTGTCACGCGGCTCTGCCGGATGCGTCGCAATCAGCGATTCAGGAAGCTGGAAGTCAAAAAGCGCCGTTTTCAATTATTGATTGACTGCTTTCGGGGTTTCGTTCACGTCCGCGGCCACCTGCATTTTGATGATTTTGTCGGGCTCGCTGACCTTGCCGTTATCGCCGCGATCACCTTTTTTGATCTTATCGACAAATTCCATACCGCTGGTCACCTTGCCCCAGTAGGTATACTGGCCATCAAGGTAGGTCGAGGCGGCAAGCACAATGAAAAACTGGCTATCAGCGCTGTTGATATCCGCCGCACGCGCCATGGATACTGCGCCGCGCATATGTGGTTCTTTGGAGAATTCGGCCTTGATTTTCTGGCCGCTGCCGCCCATGCCGGTGCCGGTCGGGTCACCCGTCTGCGCCATGAAGCCTTCAATCACGCGGTGAAACACCACCCCATCATAAAAGCCCTGACGCACCAGTTCTTTGATACGCTTCACGTGCTTCGGCGCCAGATCCGGGCGCATCTCAATCACCACGCGGCCATCTTTCAAATCCATGTAAAGGGTGTTCTCGAGGGGATTTTCAGCGGCTTTGGCCATGGTCGTTGCTCCTAAAATAATGGCAAATGTAAGGACGAGTTTGCGCAGCATGCGTACTCCTTGGAATAAAGTGTGAATGAATTAAACCTGAGTCTGAAGGTAGGCAGGAAGTCCCATGGTTTCAATCATTTTCAGCTGCGTGCGCAGGAAAAGATCGTGCTCTTCTTCGCTATCGAGAATTTTATGCAGCAGATCGCCGCTGACATAATCTTCCTTGGATTCGCAGTAAGTAATAGCTTCTTTCAGGTCTTTATTCGCGTTCTGCTCCAGTTTCAGATCGCAGGTGAGAATTTCTTTCACATCTTCGCCAATCATCAGCTTGCCGAGATCCTGAAGGTTGGGCAGACCGCCCAGATACAGAATGCGCTCAACCAGCATGTCGGCATGTTTCATCTCATCAATGGACTCTTTGTATTCATGATCCGCGAGCTTATTAAACCCCATATGCTTAAGCATGCGCGCGTGCAGAAAATACTGGTTGATCGCAGTCAGCTCATTTTTCAGAATGGTATTGAGATGTTTAATCGTTATTTTATCAGGCGCAGGCATAAAAACTCACAGCTCGGGTTGTGCAACTGCCGGGCTTTATGCCGGGGAGATATTAAAATGTCAAGCAAAACCAATGTTTTGCGAGTGATTCGCAATACCGCTCAGGCTACTTCGTGACACACAGGCGGTTTCGATCCGCCAGCGCATCTTTAATTTCCGGCACACATTTACCGCATACCGGTCTGCAGCCCATGCGCCTGAATAGTTCGCTGGCAGACGCACACCCATCCTGCGCGATGGAATCAATATGCTTATCTTTGATGTTGTTACAGATGCAGACGTACATAACACGCGCACCATAATGCGAATGATTCGCAAATGCAAGCGGTATTTTTCAGCGTGCAAAAATCATCGCCTCATCCCTGAAGGCCTTAAACTCCAGCGCGTTGCCGCTGGGATCAAGAAAAAACATGGTCGCCTGCTCGCCCACTTTTGTTTTAAAGCGAATATGTGGTTCAATCAGAAACTGAAGCCCTGCCTGCTTCAATTTCTCAGCAAGCTCATGCCACTCACCCCATGGCAGAATCACACCAAAATGCCGCGCCGGCACCTGATCCCCATCCACGGCATTGTGCGAAACAGCATGCACTTCGTCAGAAAGATGCGCAACAATCTGATGGCCGTAAAAATCAAAATCAACCCAGCGCTCATTACTCCTACCCTCAGCGCAGCCCAGGATCCCGCCATAAAAACGCCGCGCCTCGCCCAAGTCATGCACCGGAAAGGCAAGATGAAAGCGCGGATAATCCGGGCGTGGATTTGTGGTTGCATTCATAAAAAGCTCGGCTAACCTGTGGTTGCATGAAAAAGATAGAAGCAATCATCAAACCATTCAAACTCGATGATGTCAAAGACGCGCTGCATGAAGCCGGCGCGCAGGGCATTACCATCACCGAGTCGCGCGGCTATGGCCGCCAGAAAGGCCACACCGAGCTTTATCGCGGCGCGGAATATGTGATCGATTTCCTACCTAAAATCAAAGTTGAGGTGGTGGTGGAAGATGCGCTGGTGGATAAGGTGGTGCAGGCCATTGAAATCGCTGCACGCACTGGCAAAATCGGGGATGGAAAAATTTTCGTGACGCCGGTGGAGCAGGCCATCCGCATCCGCACCGGCGAGCGCGGCCCCGACGCATTGTAGCCGCAGCGGGAAAAAGAACATACCCCGCCCGGGGTAAATTGCAGCAAAAAAATTTAAAAAAATTTGCGCCCCAATCCCTTTACATTACGCGCGGCGTTGCTATAACCCCTGCCATTGCTGCAGCACAACAAAAAACAGTAAAAAAATATTTTTTCGCAACGAGAAAGGGAGCCTATGTCCGCCGCCGACGTATTTAAACTCATTAAAGATAACGACATCCAGTTTGTTGATTTCCGCTTCACCGACCCCAAAGGCAAATGGCAGCACACCTGCTATGTGGCTGAAAAAGTTGACGAAGCCAGCTTTGAAGACGGTATCATGTTTGACGGCTCGTCCATCTCCGGCTGGAAATCGATCAATGAATCCGACATGATTCTGATGCCGGATCCTAAAACCGCTTTCATCGATCCCTTCGCAGCTCAGCCTACGGCCGTTATTTTCTGTGATGTGATCGAACCCTCCACCGGCCAGTCCTATGGCCGCGATCCGCGCTCCATCGCCAAGCGCGCCGAAGCTTACCTCGCCTACACAAAAATCGGCGATACCGCTTATTTCGGCCCTGAGCTTGAGTTTTTTGTGTTCGATGATGTGCGCTTTAAAACCTCTGGCAATTCCAGCTTTCACCATCTCGACAGCGAAGAACTGCCGGTGAATTCTGATCGCAGCTATCAGGCTGGCAACATGGGGCATCGCCCGGGTACAAAAGGTGGCTATTTCCCTGTTCAGCCCGTTGATTCCGGCGCGGATCTTCGCAATGAAATGCTCTCGGTGCTGAAGACCGTTGGCATCACCCCCGTGCTCGGCCACCATGAAGTAGCCCCTGCGCAGCATGAGCTGGGCTTTGATTTCTCCACCCTGACCGCCACCGCCGACAACGTGCAGAAATACAAATACGTGGTGCATAATGTCGCGCATAGCTATGGCAAAACGGTCACCTTCATGCCCAAGCCCATCTCCGGCGATAACGGCTCAGGCATGCACACCCACCAATCGATCTGGAAAGATAAAAAGCCGCTCTTTGCTGGCAACGGCTATGCTGATCTGTCGGAGATGTGCCTTTACTATATCGGCGGCATCATTAAACACGCCAAGGCGCTGAATGCGTTCACCAACGCCTCCACCAACAGCTATAAGCGTCTGATTCCCGGCTTTGAAGCACCGGTGCTGCTCGCTTACTCGGCGCGCAACCGCTCGGCATCCATCCGCATTCCATATGTGGCTTCGCCGAAGGGCAAGCGCATTGAGGTGCGCTTCCCGGATCCAACCGCGAACCCCTACCTCGCTTTTTCCGCGATGCTGATGGCGGGTCTGGATGGCATTGAAAACAAAATCCACCCCGGCGATGCCATGGATAAAAACCTCTATGATCTGCCGCCAGAAGAGCTGAAAAATGTTCCGACCGTGTGTGGCTCGCTGCGCGAAGCGCTGGAATCACTCGATAAAGGCCGCGCGTTCCTCAAGAAAGGCGATGTGTTCACCGATGATTTCATCGATAGCTACATTGAGCTTAAAATGCAGGAAGTCTACCGCTGGGAACACACCCCCACACCGGGCGAGTTCGAGATGTATTATTCTGTTTAAGCGCAAGTCCCCGCGAAAGCGGGGATCCTGAACGATAGACAGGATTACTGCCTTCGCAGGAATGCCAAAAAAAGGGAGCCAGCCGGCTCCCTTTTTTGTCTGTTTGGTTTTTTGAGACCAGACACCGCTCAAAAACTCGCTAAGCCGCTAGCGAAAATGCGATTTTCGAGAACCGTGAGGGAATGTACACGAAAGTACATGACCAAGCGGCAGCGCAGAAAATCGCATTTGCAGCAAGGCATAGTAGAGTTTTAGCGAGTATTACTGCTGCTGGCTCATGGCCTGCTGATGCATCATCATCGCGATGCGGGTATCGCGCACGCGAAGCGCCTCAACTTCGGCTTTGTTCATGATGCTGTAGAGCGAGATATTCACGAATTCGAGAAACACCGCCACCACCTGCTCCACCTGACGCTGGATTTTAGCGACAATCGGGTCAGCAATATTTTTGAGCGCGCTGGTCGCAGATTTAGAGGCGGCTTTCACTTTCGCCTGATACTCCGACACCGACACATATATTTTGCGCAGCGCCGCCTCAATGCGGGACTTGCTGGCCTTCACAGCCTTACCACGGCTGTTTTCAGCCAGCAGAATAAATTCTTCGCTGAGCACGTCCGTTGCATCACCAATATCGTTGATGAGTGGCTCAACCAGCAGCATCTGCGCCTCCGGATCCTGAACAAACTGGCTCTCAACGGTGGCTACCAGCTCTTCCGCATAATCAAAAAGAACCGTGATGTCGTTGTATTTCGACTCCAGCTCTTCGGTGGTGTATTGTTTCTTGGCGTTGGTCATACACTGCTCTCAATTCAGCCATGGGCTAGTCACATGGCAGAGGATATAACAGTAATTCTACGCTTTTCCCACGATTTTTGTGTGACAATTCTGTGACAAACAAAAAAGCGGCACAAAGGCCGCCATTTTAGATAAAATCTTTATTTTATTGCTAGTTGTGCTCGGAGTAATCCATAAAAATGACTTTGATAACTTCGATAATGTTCAGCATATTCTTTTCCCCCCTTCCTACATTATTAGCTATACTCTTGATTGGTTTAGGAATGATTAAGCCTGCCGATTGGGTACTTCGCTAACAAATTAATTGAGAATGACTCTCATTTGCGATATAATAAGGCTTAATTACTGCTCTCAAATTCGCTAGGTCGCCAGCGAAAGTGCGGTTTTCGAGAACCGCGAGGGAGTGTACACCAACGTACATGACCGAGCGGAAGCGCAGAAAACTGCATTTGCAGCAAGGCATAGTAGAATTTGCGAGTAGTGTATGAGAGGTTGATATGACAAGACTCATTTTTACACATGAATTAACCGCTAAAACAGTCACCTACTGCCTGATGCACTTCGTGGTGGCCATCGCAGTAGCCTATGTAATTTCTGGAAGCTGGGAGATTGCGCTGGCCATCGGCATCATCGAGCCGCTGGTGCAAACCTTCTTTTTTAACATGCATGAGCGCGGCTGGAACAAAGCACGCCGCAGCTACAAGCGCAGCATCATGGATGGCGGGCTTGCCTGAAAGGGCATTTGATTGTTGCTTCAGCGGCTGATGCTTGCCGCCTGCCTCGTCTGCTTGTAGGCATCCTGCAGCGCTGATAAAAACTCATAATTTTCAGTTTTTTTTGCCACGGCAACAATCTCGGCGATATCATCATCGCTGAAATCAGCATTCGCAACGATACGCCACAACATGGCATAATTACCATCCGCTGCGCCGCCATCTTTCGCTTTTGCAAAACTATGGCGATAGTCTTTTACCTCGCGGGCGCCTAAAATCTCTGCGCCCTGATGCGAGCTGGCGAGCCTTAGCATCATATCTTTGGCGATCTCGCGGTAGCGCTGGCGATCAATACTCAGCGCGAACTCTTTAGGATGACCAAGAATGAGATTTCCGTGCCGGCGATCGAACACCGACATCAGCAAAAATTCATCCGGTGATAGTAATTCATAACCTTCGGATAAAACACCACGAAGAACTGCGTGATATAATCCTTTATCCCTCGCTAGAGTTTTTATCTCTTCAGAATCCGCTGGAAACTCAAGTAGATATAAATCGCTACCGCTGGCAGTGATTCCGTCAACATCAATAACTTTATTGGGTTCGCCCTCATTCACGGCCACATTCAACGTATCGCCAAGAATTCCTTGCAATTTAATTTTTTTACCAGCCGGAATTCTGGTTGAGTTTGCGGGTAGAATATTCCTTGCAACCACTCTGCTGATATAGGGTTTATTGACCCATTCTTTCATTTGATGATGCCCCTCATTAATATCAATTAATAATTAGACCGGATTTTACTTACTGCAAGTGATTTTTTATTAAATCGAACAGGATTTTGTGCTCGGTAGCGCCATGGGCACAAAGTCGCCTTTCTGACTTGCTTCAAGAATAGCGGGTGGGTGCATCGCATTATCAAACACCCAGCCATGAATCTTCACCACGCCACGCTCGCTGGGGCCTTTTAAAAAATCAAACTGCTTAAGCCGCTCCATGCGCCTTAAAACCTGCGTGCAGGCATGCTCATAATCATCCCCTTCTCTGCGGCTATCATAATGCCCGAGCACCACCACATCGCGCACCCCCTTGGCCTCCACGGCAAACTGTATCGCCGCTTTTTTCCCCAGCGGCAGATCGTCTCCGGGCGTAATCACATCGCGGTAAATAATCGCCTTGCCATAAGGAATACTTAGGTCATTGGCGGGGTTCACCTCTGCATCCATATCGCTGAGGATAATCAGCTCCGGCTCGTGGCGCTGCGGTTCGCGGGCGGGTTTTTCGGCATAAGCCGCCTGCTGATGGGCGATGCGGTCAATCACCGACGCCTTCTCAGGCAGGCTGGCAAGCGGCGGCATCGGTGCAAAGGCGCGCTCGGGACGGCTAAGATCCATCTGCCGGATGCGCTTGTTGCCGGTATGCACCACCCAGCCATGAAGATCAACCGCCCCCTGCTCCTGCGCTCGTTGCACCACAGGGTAGGTGCGGATATTAGCGATAATCTGCGCAACGGATTTGTCTTCCATCTCACGCGCGCCCTGCGCAACGGCTCGAACCGGCTCCAGGGGCGTAAGATGGTCTTTCACATGGCGAAGCTTTTCATGCTCGCCGCACAGGCAAGCCTCCAGCCCACCGCAGTGCGTGTGCCCCATCACCGCGATATGGCGGATACCACCCGCAAGCGCGCCAGTCAGCACGTCATTAAACTCGCGCGAGCTGCTGTCAGCCGGGTCATAGGCTGGAATCGTGGCGGCAATCGTGCGGTGAATCAGCGCCGCGCCATCAGGAATCCCAATGTCATCACGCGGGTTCAGCCGCGCATCCACACACCCCACCAGCAGCAGGCTGGGCTTCACCTGGCTGGGAATGGTCACGCGCAGCTGCACGCCAGTGATGGCCTGCCGCATGCGAATACGGTCAATGGCGTTCATGAACGATTGGGCTTTTGCCGCTGCGCCTGCATTACATAATGCTGAAGTAAATTGCGAATCATTGCCTGATAGGGCGTTTTGTATTTCTTCGCTTGCTGCTTGAAAAAAGCAACGCTCTCATCGCTTAGCGTGATAGTGATTTTCGACTTCTTTTCCATCCGCGCAAGTTCCCATGGCTTAGGCAGAAAATCTGCAATGATTTCTAAGTCATGAATGTTAACGTCAGGCCATGGATTATCTTCATAGATTATTTTTTTCGGCATAAATTTTTCTCCCTTCTCGCCAATAAGCGGCGCCAAAAATACGCACCACATCACCACGCATGGTAAAGCGTACAGTCAATATTCCGTTTTGAGTCCGGCCATAACAAAATAAGCGCCCCTCATTTTGGCTATGATGAACATCTTCAGCCATAATACGCTGTTGATCATAAAACGCCTGCTTGGCTTGCTCAAACGACACGCCGTGCTTTCGCTTGTTGGCCGCATCCTTGGCCGGATCCCACTCAAAGCGAAGCGACTTAATCATAGGCTATATACGTATTATTAGCAATACATTTATACGCATATCTAAGCGGCATCGACCTTCTGGTAAATCTGGCTGCCAGTGGCCTTGAACTTATCGCTCATCTCGGCCATGCCCTGTTTCTTCTGGGCTTCTGCCGCCGCATAGTCGCGCACATCCTGCGAGATTTTCATCGAGCAGAATTTTGGCCCACACATTGAGCAGAAATGCGCCACTTTCGCGCCATCCGCCGGCAGGGTTTCATCGTGATATTCACGCGCCGTATCCGGGTCGAGCGCTAAGTTAAACTGATCTTCCCAGCGGAATTCAAAACGCGCCTTGGAAAGCGCATCGTCGCGGTGATAGGCAGCGGGGTGCCCCTTGGCGAGATCCGCCGCATGAGCAGCAATCTTATAGGCAATCACCCCTTCCTTCACATCATCGCGGTTAGGCAAGCCAAGATGCTCCTTAGGCGTGACATAGCACAGCATGGCGGTGCCAAACCAACCGATCATCGCCGCGCCGATCGCGCTGGTGATGTGGTCATAGCCGGGCGCGATATCGGTCGTGAGCGGCCCCAGCGTGTAAAACGGCGCCTCGTGGCATTCTTTCAGCTGCTTATCCATGTTTTCTTTAATGAGATGCATCGGCACATGGCCGGGGCCTTCGATCATCACCTGGCAATCATGCTTCCACGCCACTTTCGTCAGCTCGCCGAGTGTTTCCAGCTCAGAAAACTGCGCTTCGTCATTGGCATCATGAATTGAGCCCGGGCGCAGGCCGTCACCCAGCGAGAAGCTGACGTCATAAGCACGCATGATCTCGCAGATATCCTCAAAATGGGTGTAGAGGAAATTTTCCTTGTGATGCGCAAGGCACCACTTCGCCATGATCGAGCCGCCGCGCGATACAATGCCGGTTTTGCGGCTGGCCGTCATCGGCACATAGGGCAGGCGCACGCCAGCATGAATGGTGAAATAATCCACCCCCTGCTCGCACTGCTCAATCAGCGTATCGCGGTAAATTTCGTATGTCAGCTCTTCCGCCACACCGCCCACTTTTTCCAGCGCCTGATAAATCGGAACCGTACCGATAGGCACTGGCGAGTTACGGATAATCCATTCGCGGATGTTGTGGATATTGCGGCCAGTGGAAAGATCCATCACATTATCCGCGCCCCAGCGAATCGCCCATACCAGCTTTTCCACCTCTTCCGCAACAGAACTGGTCACCGCGGAATTGCCGATATTAGCATTAATCTTCACCTTGAAATTTCGGCCAATAATCATCGGCTCGGATTCCGGGTGGTTGATATTGGCAGGAATAATCGCGCGGCCGGCAGCGATTTCATCACGCACAAATTCCGGCGTGATGTAATCAGGAATACGCGCACCAAACGATTCACCGCGGCGGTAGGGCTTGCCAGCATTTTCAGCGGCGCTGGCTTTTGCCCTGCCATCATTCTCGCGGATCGCAATATATTCCATCTCCGGCGTGATGATGCCAGCGCGGGCGTAGGTCAGCTGCGTGACTGATTTGCCAGCTTTCGCACGTAGCGGCCGCGTATTCACATGTTTGAACGCGGCAACCGGCGCGCCGGAAAAGCCTTTCAGGCCATTATCTTCCGGCTTCACTGGCCGTGCGTCATACTCCTCCACATCCCCGCGCGCGCGAATCCAACCATCGCGCAGCTTGGGCAACCCCTGGTTGATGTCGACCTTGTGTGCATGGTCAGTGTAAATGCCCGAGGTGTCATACACGCGCAGCGGCGCCTCGCCGCCCGTCAGGCTGATCTCGCGCATCGCCACCTTCACATCAGAATGCAGGCTGCCTTGCACATAGACCTTGCGGGAGGCGGTCAGGGCGCCGGTGGTGATGGTTGGTTGCGATGTTGCTTGCTTACGCTCGGTGGTGGCCATGTGTTCCTCTAAAGGTGAATGAGCGTGCAGGATACCCAGCATGCATGCTGTTGACAACGATAAAACTATGCAATCAGCGCCCGACGGCAGGCGATAATGGTCTGGGTTCCACTGTGGGTGGCATGGCTGGGGGCAACGCCTCCTTGATTTCAGGCTGGAAACCACGCTGATCGTTGATACGATCCCACTTCCAGCGCAGGCCGGCATCCACCAGATGATAGACCTGACCAACCATAATTTCTACGCCCATACCGTTAGGATAAACCCCATCCGCCAGCAGATATTCACTCACGCCGCTGATACCACGCATGGCATCGGGATAGTAGGCCAGACGATAAAAATCGGCAATTCGATCAAAGGAATTTTGCAGCTGGATATTGTAGCTTGGATCCCCATCCTCACCCAGCGATACGCCCATCAGCACGACATAAGCGCCGCGTTGCTGCAATCGACCGACAATATTAGAAATATTATTATAGATGGCATGCGTAGCGACAAGGCGACGCGCATCATTGCTCCCGAGCTGCAGCACCACCACATCCGGCCGATGAGCCAGCACATTCTCCATCTGTTCCAGAACGGCTGAAGTCGTGTAATAGGGGTTGGTATAATCGACCACAGTGATTGATCCATAGCCATTCTGCCGCAGCATACGCTCAAGCACAGATGAAAATGTCTGCTGAGAGTGCAGGCGATAGCCGGACGTAATCATATCGCCCAGAACGAGAACCTTCATGCCACTTTGCGCGAGCACTGTTTGCGCCGGCAACAGGGCAATCAGAAAAGCCAGAACGATTAAATATCTCAACATCTCAAACATCAAAAATAAACAGCCGGCGCACAACGCAGCTATTGTCATATATTTTTGCCTCGAGTACAAGCAACGTATGCATCATATCAAACGCCACACATCAGAGTTAATGTTACTACTGGTTGCACTCGGCCTGCTTGGCCTCGTAGTTTCAAAATACTATTATGAGCACAAGTCAAGGTTATTGCTTGGCGGCGATGCCATGATGGCCGTGGAAAGCTTTGATGCCAAGGATTCAGAGGAAATTTTTTCAATGATTGGTGTGACACAAAAAACCACCTATCGTACTACAGAAATATCAGCACGCGCCAAAGAAACCGAGGAGCGCTCTGAGTCAAAACCCACCCCCATTCTTCTGAAGTCCATTGATATGAACTACCCGATTTATGGCAAACTGAAGCTAAGGAATAAGGTGCGTCCGGATCCTTTTGCTATCTACGGCGCCGATAATGACCGCGGTGCCGCCGTATCCGAGTCTGTGCTCGTAGCATTGGGCATTAACCCCGGGGATCTTTTTCTAATTGGCAATACAACATTTATCGTCACCTCAGTAATTGATCATGAACCAGATCTTTTACCCCAGCATCAGGAAATCCCCAGAGTCATCATCAGCGACCGTAGTTTTGACTCCCTGATCAAAGCAGGTACCTATTTTGAAAAACCCATCACTCTGCGTAAAAACCTGATATTCCACCCTGCACTTCCCATCGAAAATTGGAAAGCAACTTTTGCAGCTATGAATGCTTCCTCTGGATGGGAAGTAGAAATATGGAAAGATCACATGCCCGCATCGCTACTCAATCTGAATACTAAACTGCTGCTTATTATCTCTGGCATGGTGCTTTTGCTCGCCATCATTCGCTATGAAATGAGAAAGCGTCGTGCAGACGCCTGATATTCGCGTATTTCATCAGAAACTTCACCGCTGGTACCAAGCGCATGGCCGCCGAGACCTTCCTTGGCGCCGCACGCGCGATCCTTACGCCATTTACATCAGCGAGATCATGCTGCAGCAAACGCAGGTCAAAACCGTGCTGGAGCGGTTTTATACACCGTTTCTTCAGCGCTTCCCGACACTGAAAGCCCTCGCAGATGCCAGTGAAAAAGAGGTGCTTTCCGCGTGGCAGGGGCTGGGCTATTACCGCCGCGCCAGAAACCTGCGCGCCGCCGCAAAAGCCAGTGCAGGCACATTACCGCAGACGATCGAAGCACTTGAGGCACTCCCCGGCATTGGCAAAAACACCGCCCATGCTATTGCCGCCTTTGCATTTGGGCAGAAAGCCGCTGTCATGGAAGCGAATGTAAAGCGTGTTCTCTCGCGGCTTTACGCGCTGAAATCTCCCAGCGAGAGAGATCTCTGGCACAAGGCGCATGAGCTGCTCGATCGCGCAAAACCGTTTGATTATAATCAGGCGATGATGGATCTCGGCGCGCTGGTCTGCCTGCCCAAAGATCCGCGCTGCGACCTCTGCCCAGCCAGCAGCCTGTGCCTTGGCCAGAGAGCGCCGCAGCACTACCCTGCAGCCAAGCAGCGCAAAGCCGTGCCGGTGCGCAAAAAAAACATTCTTGTTTACCGCAACCATCATGGCGAATTTCACGCCACAGCGCGCGCGGGTGATTTTTTATCCGGCCTCTATCACTTTGCAGAAGGCCAGACAAAGCCAGCACGCGGCGCAAAAAAGCTGGGCAGCATTCGCCAGCAATACAGCCACTTTACCCTTGATGCTGATATCTATCTTGTGCAAAAAAAGACCGCCTCGGGCAACAACTGGCACAGCCTCGGCAAGCTAAAACAACTACCCATGTCCAAAGCTGAGGAAAAAATTGTCACGATGCTGGATGCACTGCCATGAGCCACTATGATGTGATTATTGCCGGCGGCGGCTTTGGCGGGCTGTTATGCGCAAAAACGCTCGCGCAGGCGGGCATTCGCACATTGCTGCTGGAACGCAAGAAAGCGCCGGGCGTCGGCATGCACACCACCGGCATTATAGTTGGGGAATGTGCCGAAGAGTTTTCGCTGCCGCAGCATCTCACCCGCCGCATCACCCGCGTACGGCTCTACGCCCCGAACATGAAATGCGCTGAACTCGCCACCGACAGCTATTTTTTCCTCGCCACCGACACCCCCGCTGTCATGCGCCACTTATCGGACGAAGCCCTTCGCGCTGGCGCAGAAATTCTCTACGACACACCCTACGAAAAAGGCGAGATTGCTGGAAGCGGCGTGGTGGTGAATGGCCAACATCATGCGCGTTTTCTCATCGGTGCGGATGGGCCGCGCTCGAAAGTGGCGGATGATTTTGCGCTCGGCCAGAACACCGCCTTCCTGCTTGGGGCTGAGGCGGAATATACCGGCCTTCCGCTGGCGGATGACGGGGCATTTTATTGCTTCCTCGACCAGAAGCTCGCGCGCGGCTATCTGGGCTGGGTTATTCCCAGCGTCGGCGTATCGCAGGTTGGCATTGCCCAACGCCTTCCTCGCAAGCCTGATATTGATGCGTTTGTGGGCAAAATGAAAGGCGTGTTTGATTTTTCTGCCGCCAGTGTGGTGGCGCGCCGCGGCGGGCTGATTCCGGTGGGCGGTCTCGTGTATCCATTTGCTACTGATCGCGTGTTTCTACTTGGTGATTCGGCGGGCATTGTTTCACCGCTCACCGCAGGCGGCATCCACACCGCCATGCATTATGGTAAGCGCCTCGCCGAGCACCTCGCCGCCACACTCCATGGCCACACCAGCAGCCAATCAGCCGCAGAGATGCTTCAGCGCTGCTATCCACGTTTTTATTTCAAGCAGGGGCTGCGCAAATGCTTTGAACATTTCGCGCCTGACTGGCTTCTCAGCAGCATCATCAGCAACCCACTTTTTGGCATGGCGGCAAACCATATCTTTTTTAAGAAGAAAACGCTGCGCTGAAACGGAATTATTTCACAAGCGATTTGGTCGCAAATTGTTGTGGCAATCTTTTGCGCGTTGCATTAACGTGTTGTTAATGAGACGTTGATCTCACCCCAGAAAAAACCCTTGATAAAGCAGGAGAGCGCCTATGTTTCGTCGCAAGGAAGACAGCCTTTTTGATACCACCTCTGACCCGAACGACATCGATGGGCAGGAATCTGCAACGGTGGTAAGCCAGCCGTCGCAAACCTCTCAGCCCTCTTCTCCTCCGGCATATCTCAGCGCTGGCCAGCCTACTGCTGCCTCTGCACCGCGTACGCCTGAGCCTCGCACGGCACCGCAGCCAGCCAGCTCTTTCCGTCCCAGCGCTCCGGCAGCGCCCATGGCACCCAGCCCGGCAGCAGAATTGCCGCGCAGCCGCATGCCGGAACCCAAGCCAGCATCCCCCACACCACCAAGCCCAGCCTCCGCGTTTTCTGTCTCTGGCAGCAAGCCTGTTAAGCGCGTGCTTACGGTTGGTAACGATATACTGCTTAAAGGCGAGATCGCGACCTGCGACCGTCTGGTGATTGAGGGCAAGGTAGATGCCACCCTCAACGATGTACACACCGTTGAAATCGCTGAAACCGGATCCTTCAAAGGCGCTGCCCATATTGAAGATGCTGAAATCAGCGGCCTGTTCGAAGGCGATCTCGTAGTGCGCAACCGTCTGGTGATTTATGCCACGGGTAAAGTGCGTGGCAAAATCACTTACGGCGAGATTGAAATCGAGCGGGGCGGTGAAATTGCCGGTGAAATCAAAACGAGCAACCCCGGCAGCCAGACGGCAACGGCACGTCCCGCGCGCCAACCGAAAGAAGATAAGGTTGCAGCATAATCCAGGCGCCTCTATTGATTTATTCCGCTCAAAGCCCCGCCATGTGCGGGGCTTTTTTTTATAGCCAATAAACTTTATTGGCTATGCCAGCTTGACCGAACTCTTTATTTTCTGACCAAGCTAGCCGCGCCGCAGGCAGCGTCAAAAAGCGTCAGCTTATTGTTAGTTTACTCTATGGTATGGCGTTTCGTGCAAGCTGGTCTGCGCGCTCGTTCATCGCGTGGCCATTATGCCCCTTCACCCAGTGCCAGCGCACTTCATGCTGCGCGGCGGCCTCCTCGAGCATTTTCCATAAATCATCATTCTTGACTGGTTTTTTATCGGCGGTTTTCCAGCCGCGTGCTTTCCAGCCCGGCAGCCACTCGGTAATGCCCTTCATCACATAGGTGCTATCCGTGTATAGGTCGATACGGCAGCGGTTCTTGAGTGCACCGAGCGAGGCAATCGCCGCCATTAGCTCCATGCGATTGTTCGTGGTATCATGTTCGCCGCCAGAGAGCTCTTTTTCATGCTCGCCATACACTAAAACGGCGCCCCAACCGCCGGGGCCGGGGTTTCCTGAGCACGCCCCGTCCGTGTAAATCGTGACATGTTTCATACAGGAGAAAGTGGATTACGCTCATGATAAAATTTGAGCTTAGCCACATATTCCAGCGGGTCTTTGGGGGTGACAATCGCGCCGGGCTCACGAAACAGCCAGTCATGGGTGCGTGTCAGCAGGAAACGCAGTGCAGCGCCGCGTCCCAGCACAGGAATCACTGCGCGTTCTTCCGGCAATATCAGCCGCACACCGTGATAGGATTGCAGCAGAATGCGCGCTCGCGCGGGAACAAATTTGTGCAGACCATTAAAACACCATGCATTGAGGCAGATGAGCAGGTCATACATCCAGAAATCACGGCAGGAAAAATAAAAATCAATCACGCCGGAAAGTTCGTCGCGCTTGAAAAAAACATTATCCGGAAAAAGATCCGTATGCACGGTGCCCACTGGCAGGTCTTTCGGCCAGTTTTTAGCAAGGAAATCAATTTCATCGCTCATCAGCTTCGCAAGGCCGGGAGTGATGCTATCCGCTTGTTTCTCAACCCTGGCAAAGAGATCCTGCCAGCCAGCCAGCGAGAGGCTATTTTCGCGCGACATGGGGAAATCCGCCGCCGCCAGGTGCATATTCGCAACAAGTGTTCCCAGCTGGCGAATATGGTAATGCGTGACATTCGGGCGCCCCTGCCCTTCCAGAAACTGCACTAGCGCCGCGGGCTTTCCCGCCACTTCGCCAATAACTCGGCCATCCTTGCGGTGAATCGGGCGCGGGCATGGTATGCCGCGATCCGACAGCCACTCCGTGAGCTTCATGAAAAACGGAATATCTTCCGCTTTGGTGCGCTTTTCAAACAGGGTGAGAATAAACTTTTCCGCCGGCGTCTGAATCAGGTAATTGGTGTTTTCGATCCCTTCCTCGATACCCTTAAAGGAGGTGAGCTTGCCTACCTCGTATTCAGCGAGGAATTCGGCAATCTCCGCCTTGGAAAGTTTTGTATAAATAGCCATGGACACCTCAAGAAACTCGCTTTTGCAAAAAAGCGCGAAGAAATGGATACTGAGAAAACAAATGTACATCAAGTACATGTCGTTTTCGAGGAGGCTCCATTTCAAGCAGATTTGAAGCAAAAGTAGAGTTTATGGGGGTGTCCACTAAACTGCTCGCTTCACCATTAGCTGTTTGATCTCCGCAATAGCCTTAGCAGGGTTAAGTCCTTTCGGGCAAGTCTTCGCGCAGTTCATGATGGTGTGGCAACGATAAAGCTTGAACGGATCCTCGAGGTCATCAAGGCGTTCGCCGGTCATTTCATCGCGGCTATCGATAATCCAGCGGTAAGCCTGCAGCAAAATGGCGGGGCCAAGGTAGCGATCCGAGTTCCACCAATAGCTGGGGCAGCTCGTGGAGCAGCACGCACACAGGATGCACTCATACAGCCCGTCAAGCTTGGCGCGGTCTTCAGGCGATTGCAGGCGCTCCTGATTGGCGGGCGCAACGGTGGTGGTCTGCATCCATGGCTTGATTGACTCATACTGCGCGTAAAAATGCGTCATGTCCGGCACGAGGTCTTTGATCACCTTCATGTGCGGCAGCGGGTAGATATTCACCTCGCCTTTCACATCCTCAATCGGCTTGATGCAGGCGAGTGTGTTCGTGCCATCGATATTCATCGCGCAGCTACCGCAAATGCCTTCGCGGCAGGAACGGCGGAAGGTGAGCGTGGAGTCCATCTCGTCTTTGATTTTAATCAGCGCATCGAGCACCATCGGCGCGCAGCTTTCCATATCCACCTCGTAGCGGTCGAGGCGCGGATTTTTCGGCTCGCCCTTATCGTTCACATCCTCGGGGTCATAGCGGTAGATGTTGAAGACGCGCTTTTTAGAAGCGCCCTCGGGTGCGGGGTGGGTTTTGCCTTTGCTCACACGTGAGTTGGGGGGAAGCCTTAGCTCTGCCATAACACTCCTTATTGCTCAATAAAATCTGGTATCAAAGGGATACCATGTTTGCGTTTATAGTTAATCTCATAAATCGTTTTCTGCATGGCGACAAAGCGCTCCGGTGTGGAAGGATGGCTGATGCCAGTCTGCATCGCCTCCGGCACCTTCACAGCAAAACGCCGCCAGAAATTCTCCGCCTTGTTCACATCATAGCCGGAAAGCGACATGATATAGAGCCCGACATAATCTGCCTCTTTTTCAAACTCCACCGAGTAGGCAGCGGTGGCAAGGCCAGAGCCAAGATTGGTGAAGCCGCCCTGTGTGTTATAGCCCTGCGAAGCGGCGAGCGTGTCCAGCGCGAGGCCAGCTATCGCGCCGGCGATTGAATTCACCTGCTGCGAAGAAACATGCCCCATGATGTTGTGGGCAAGCTCGTGTGAAAGCACCATCGCCAGCTCTTCATCGCTTCTGATAAAACGCATCATACCAGGGGTGACAAAAATACTCTCGCCATCCGCATAGGCATTAATGCCTTCTGCGCGTGGGGGTGCGTCCTCAGGATCGCCCCTGCCGCGCTCCATAAAAAAACCAAACACACATGGCGCGCCCGCCGGCCTGATCTGCACGCAAAGCTCAGCCCCCGCCTGCGCCACAGGTTTTGCCACGCGCAGCAGACGCTGCTCCATATCCATGCGCCTCAGCTGGCTCTTGTGATCGCGTTCAATTTCTGCCTGTGAGGCATAGTGCTGCTGGCGTATGCGCTCCTGCTCCAGCTCCTGCTCGGAAATGCTTGGCGTGTAGGTCGTTGGCGACTGGCAGGCCGCAAGTAGCAAGATCATTACAAAAACTGACTTAAAGCGCTGTATCATTGCCTTGCTGCTGGTCGGTGACCACGAGGGGAGTTGGTAATTCTTTTATTAAGCTCTGAAGCTATCTGCTCTGCTGCTAATTTAGGGGCTTTATTATCTGCTTCAATAATTTTACATGAATCAAATGTTCTAGTGTCTTTTGCATTACACAGAACCATAACGGAAATACCAGTCATCTCAAGGCCAGCGAGCTTTGGGCCCATTCCTTCTATGTTTTGGTCTTTCCTGGAGGCATCTACAACAACGAATGATCGCGCCACTTCTTCTGCTGCCGCCTCTTTCATCAGCTCATTAAAATTGTTTTTGACTACGATACTTATTTTGTTTGTTGTCAAAGAACTTCGCTGGCGATCACAATCTAAGATTTTAGTCTGAATGAGATCCGCGAGCTCAGTGTTTTCAGAAAAAATGAATACTTTTAGTGGCTTATTGATCCTACTCTGGTGCGATCTCATCAATACACCCTCGCTTTCGGCGGGATTGCTTCGACTTCGTTAGAAAGCGTGTTCAGATGCACCCCGCGATAATCGATGCGGGTTTTGCCTTTCTCATCCAGCCATGCGTAGGTGTGCTTCAGCCAGTTTTTATCATCGCGCTCTTTGAAGTCTTCACGCGCATGCGCCCCGCGGCTTTCCTTGCGGTTATGCGCGGAAGTAATCGTGAGCAGCGCCTGCGAGCGCAGGTTGTCCAGCTCGAGCGCTTCCACCAGATCGCTGTTCCACACCAGCGAGCGATCGCTGATGGAAAGCTGGTCAAAGCTGTTCCAGATGGTCTCCATTTTCTGAGACCCTTCCGAGAGAATCTGCTCATCACGGAATACCGCCGCATGGTTCTGCATGCAGCGCTGCATCGCACGGCGGATTTCCGAAGTGCGCGTGCTGCCTTTGCTGTAGCGGATTGCGTCGAAGCGGCTGAGAATCTTATCCTCGTTGCTGCCGCGCACCACCTTATGTGCCATGCCGGGGCGAACCACTTCAGCGGCGCGGTGTGCCGCCGCACGTCCAAACACCACCAGGTCGAGCAGCGAGTTGGATCCCAGACGGTTCGCGCCATGCACCGAAACGCACGCCGCCTCGCCAATCGCCATCAAGCCGGGCACCACCGTTTCGGCATTACCATTTTTCATGGTCACCACTTCGCCGTGATAGTTGGTGGGAATACCGCCCATGTTGTAATGCACGGTGGGTAGCACAGGAATCGGCTGCTTGGTGACATCGACACCGGCGAAGATTTTCGCCGTCTCGGAAATGCCGGGCAGGCGCTCATGCAGAATCGCCGGGTCAAGATGGTCAAGATGCAGATAAATATGATCTTTCTCAGGCCCCACACCCCTACCCTCACGGATTTCCATGGTCATGGCGCGGCTCACCACATCGCGCGAGGCAAGGTCTTTGGCGCTCGGTGCATAGCGTTCCATGAAGCGCTCACCTTCGGAGTTCACCAGATAGCCACCTTCACCGCGCGCACCTTCGGTAATCAAGCAGCCCGCGCCATAAACACCCGTTGGATGAAACTGCACAAACTCCATATCTTCCATCGGCAGGCCAGCGCGAATCGCCATGCCGCCGCCATCACCGGTGGAGGTATGCGCCGAGGTAGCCGAGAAATAAGCGCGGCCATAGCCGCCCGTTGCCAGCACCGTCAGGTGAGCGTTGAAGCGATGCATCGTGCCGTCATCAAGGTTCCATGCAATCACACCGCGGCATGCGCCCTCATCATCCATGATAAGGTCGATGGCGAAATATTCGATAAAGAACTGCGCATTATGTCGCAGCGCCTGCGTGTAGAGCGTGTGAAGAATAGCGTGGCCAGTGCGGTCAGCTGCGGCGCAGGTGCGCTGCGCGGTGCCTTTACCGTAATGGGTGGTCATGCCACCAAATGGCCGCTGATAGATTTTGCCTTCCGGCGTGCGCGAAAACGGCACCCCGTAATGCTCCAGCTCGATCACGGCAGCGGCAGCGTTCTTGCACATATATTCAATCGCATCCTGGTCGCCGAGCCAGTCCGAACCCTTAATGGTGTCGTAAAAATGGAAGCGCCAGTCATCCTCGCCCATATTAGCGAGCGCTGCGGAAATGCCGCCCTGCGCTGCCACCGTGTGCGAGCGCGTGGGAAACACTTTGCTGATGCAGGCGGTATTCAGGCCAGCCGAAGCCATACCGAATGTCGCGCGCAGACCAGCGCCGCCGGCGCCCACCACCACCACATCATGAAAATGATCGATTATTTTATAAGCCGTTGTCATCGTCAGTTACCGAAATGAAGTTTAAGCACCGCCAGCACACACACCACGCCAAAACCAAAGGCGACGAAATTATTGGCAAGCAGCAGGCTATATTTGAACACCGGGTGCTTGACATAATCTTCAACCACCACCTGAAAACCAAGCTTGGCATGGAAAAACATGGCTGCCAGTAGAAACACCAGCAGCGAGGCATGAATACCGCTTTCAAACCACTCCGCCGCCGCCGCCGCATCGCGGGTGAGCATCACGGTCACGATGGAGTATACAAACCATAGAGCCAGCGGCACCATCGCCACCGCGGTCACGCGCTGCAGCCACCAATGGCTGACACCATGGTGCGCGGAGCCAAGCCCCTTAGCTCTGCCCAGCTTGCTGCGAAGATCAGATGAACCTAGCGCCATATTATTGCCCCACGCTTAAAATTGAGTTCCACACCACAGCCGTCATCAGCAGCGCAAACGCAATCACCGCGAGACCGCTTTTTTGCACCTGCGGGATAGCAAAACCCTTGCCCATATCCCAGAACAGATGGCGGATGCCGTTACCCAGATGATAAAAAAACGCCAGCGTCCAGCCGCCAAGCGCCAGCTGACCGAGTGTTGAGCTCACGCACTGGGTAAATGTTTCGTACCCAGCCGGATCATAGGCTAGCGTCCAGAGCCACCACACAAGAAGCGCGGTGCCGGCATAGAGCGCCACACCGCTGATACGGTGGCTGATGGAAAGCACCGAGGTAATTTGCGGCTTATAGATGGTCAGGTGAGGAGAAGTCGGTCGGTTGTGGCTGGTCATAGCGTCTCATCCATGAATGAAAAACCAGATAGGTATAGCCGCAGCTGCTGAATAATCCATTAAAAAATAATGTACTATTTTGAAATCCCGGCAGGCATTTCTCTACCCGCTGATTGCAACTGGGAGTATAGCGCAGGCATGGTAGCTTGCAAGGTGTTTTCTGGACTGGGCAGTCTAGCTTGGTTGATTTTCAGCTTCTCACTGGCTAGGCGCATGGCAATTTGTGCCGAAACTTCAGGCGCAAGCCCTTTCAGGTGCCCAAACAGAAAACCGGCAAACGCTGTATCACCCGCCCCCACAGTGTTTTTAATATCGTCAGGGTGAATCGCCACCGGATCAATCAGCGTGATACCTTCGCGCGTCACCACCGCAGCACCCTTTTCCCCGCGGGTGACAAACCCCACCTGCTGCTTGGCAATATCTTCTAATCGCTGCGAGGAGCGCTTTGACTGAAATATCTGCTGCAGGCGCTCGAGCGCATGCTCCGGCGTGGTTTTATAAATACGCGCCAGCTCCTCTTCATTACTGAGCACCACATTCGCGCTGGGTATCAGCCATTGGAACAGGTCGGCCTTTTCCTCACCGAATTTAGCGTGGGTCGGCATCGCAAGCCACAGCTCCTTGCCGTGCTGCCAGCGCAGATCCATCAGGCGATCAGGAAATTTTTCGCCCATTTTCTGCCAGAGCGATCCCTGCACAAACACCACATCAGCACCGCTCACCATATCATCGGAAATCAGATCCGGCTTTAAAACATCTTTCGCATTACCGGGATAGGTAGCAATCGTGCGCTGGCCATCCGGATAAATCAGCACAAACGACACCGCCGATTCCGGCCTTGGCTCACCGTGAATTTCTTCTGGTATGAGCCTCACTTTCGCTTCATCCAGCCCATCCTTGATCATCTGGCTGTAGGAACTTTTGCCGGTCACGCCGATAAAATCCGCCTTAATGCTACCCTGCCCCAGCTTGCTGAGCGTGGTGAGCGTATTAGCGGCCGAGCCACCCGGCGTGAGTGTCACCAGATGCCCTGCCAGCGCGGCGGAAAACTCCCTGAACTGCGCCTCATCAAGTGCGGTTTTCCCGCCCGGTATCAGCTCATATTTCTGGGCAAGCCTTGCCATTTCGGGATTTTCCGAAAGCTTTACATTCGCATCAATAATCAGAATATCGCTGGATAGAATCTTGGTCATTTTTCTAATGTTCCGTCTTTAAGCCTCAAGGTTGGATAATCGAACTGCGAGATGAGGTGCTCATCATGCGTGGCAAATAAAATAGTAGTGCCGCCCTGGTTCAGCGCTTCAAATAGATAAAGCAGGCGCTTGGCCAGCTCGTGGTCAAGGTTGCCGGTGGGCTCGTCGGCCAGCAGCAGGTCGGGCTTGGTAATCACCGCGCGGGCAATTGCTGCGCGTTGTTTCTGCCCGCCGGAAAGCGTTTGCGGCAACGCGTCGTGACAGTCCGAAAGGCCAATCCACTCCAGCAGCTCGCGCACCTTCGCCGCAATCTGATCCTGGCTTTCACCCGCCACTTTCAGCGGCAACCCGACATTCTGAGCAATCGTCAGATGCTCAAGCAGCCTGTAATCCTGAAGCACAATCCCGATACGGCGGCGCAGTCGCGGCAATTCGCTGCGCGGCTTGTGTGTAATGTCTTCGCCAAACATGTGAATTTTGCCGCTCGTGGCGCGGCGCGCCAGCCAGAGAATCGACAGCAGCGAGCTCTTACCCACCCCGCTGGGCCCCGCCAGAAAATGAAACGATCCCGCAGGAAATTCCAGCGATACATCGCTCAAAATAGGCTTGCCGGGCACATACTCCAGCCCGACATGTTCTAACACAATCATACACGTTGCCACTTGTTGTTGCTGGTTGACGCCTGATAGATATGCTATAGCAGAAACAATTGTTCAATCGGATAACACCGCCACCACCGCGAGCGACTGAAAAATGATACTCGAATGCCCCGCCTGCCATGCGCGCTATGCTGTTCCCGACCATGCGATTGGAGCCTCTGGCCGCACTGTGCGCTGTGCCAAATGTAAACATAGCTGGTTTCAGGCAGCGCCGCCCTCGCTGGCGGGCAAGCCGCTCGCCGAGCTGGATGCCATGTTGAGAGAAGCTACAGCACCGGTGGAAAAAAAGCCGCTTCGGCGTGGCAGCAATGTTCCGGCCGTGCGCGTTGATGGCGTGCCACTGGGCATCAAGCTTGCCACTGCTGTTTTTGGGCTCGCCGCGGCTCTGCTGCTGGTTCTGACAATCGCACCCTCGCTGGTCGGCCTGCCCCCGAGCAAGGGGTTGGTGCTGGCGGATGTGACGATGACCAAGCGCGAAATCACCGGCATGATGCTCTATGAAATCACCGGCAAATTCCACAACACCACCAGCAGCGCCATGGAAGTGCCGACGCTGCGTGTTACGCTGGAGGATAAGGTCGCGGGCGTCGTGCGTGAATGGATCACCAGCGGCGATGGGGTAATGGTGCAGCCCGGCAAAACTGTCAATTTCAATACTGGCGAGCTGGCAGTCACCAGCCTAGGGGATCGCTTTGTGCTGGAACTGGGTAATGCCAAAGAACTGATGATGAGGAGAGAACTACCATGAAAGCTGCAAACATTGAAAAACTCATCTCGCCTGATTCGATTGCAGTGCAGGTGTCGAACATGGCCAACCGCATTGCCAAATCCATGCCCAGTGATCTGATGATTGTGGTGCTGCTGCGCGGCAGCTTCATGTTTGCCGCCGATTTAGTGCGCGCGCTACATGCTGTGGGAATGCACCCGCAGATTGATTTTCTGACCGTCGCCAGCTACGGCGCGGATACCACCTCCAGCGGCAAAGTGGAAGTGGTGCGTGACCTCACCGAATCAATGAAAGACCGCGATGTGCTGATTATCGATGATATTCTCGATTCTGGCCGCACCCTGCAATTTGTTATGAACCTCATACGTGAGCGCGGCGCCAGAACAATCAAAACTGCCGTGCTGCTTGAAAAGCCCGGCAAACGCGCGGTCAGCGTGAATGCGGATTTTGTTGGTTTCACCGTGCCGGATAAATTTGTGGTGGGCTATGGTCTCGACCACGCCAATTTTTATCGCGAACTGCCTTATATCGGCGCGATTATCGACTAAATCCAGCCCGGGATGTGGTCGCGCTGTGTAAGCGATTCATAGCCCGGCCGCGGGCGCACCACAGCGTAGTCCTTGCCGCGCACCATCACTTCCGGCACCAAAAGGCGGGCATTGTAGCTATTGGCCATCACCGCGCCATATGCACCGGCAGAACGCAGCACCACCAGATCGCCCGCAGCCACCGGCGCCATCTTGCGGCCTTCAGCAAAAATATCACCCGTCTCACATACTGGCCCCACCACATCCACCGCAATTTTTTCTGCGGATGATGCTTTCGCCGGCACAATCTCGTGGTAGGCGTCGTAAAGCGTGGGGCGGATTAAATCATTCATCGCCGCGTCGATAATCACAAACGTGCGGCTGTCACTTTTTTTCACATAAATCACGCGCGACACCAAAATGCCGGCATTGCCAACGATCAGCCGACCTGGTTCAAAAATGAGTTTGGCATTAATGCCCTGCATCTCGCGGCGCACCGTCTCGGCATACATATCCGGCACTGGCGGCTCGCTCTCGCCATAAGGAATACCAAGGCCGCCGCCCAAATCCACCGTGCGGATAGAAAAGCCTTTGCCGCGCAGCTCAAACACGAAATTTCGCACATGGCGGAAAGCTGCGGCAAAAGGCTCCATTGAGGTCAGCTGCGAGCCAATATGCACCGACACACCCTGCACATCGAGATGGGGCAGCGAGGCCGCGTGGGCAAACGCCTGATGCGCCTGCTTGGCAGAAATACCAAACTTGCTTTCTTTCTGGCCGGTAGAAATTTTGGCGTGGGTTTTAGGATCAACGTCCGGGTTGATACGAATAGCAACGGGCGCGCGTACGCCCTTGCTTTTCGCCACCTCATTCAGCAGGTCAAGCTCCGGCTCAGACTCGACATTAAACTGAAAAATACGCTGCTCCAGTGCATACGCCATTTCACTTGCGGTTTTGCCCACGCCGGAAAAGACAATCTCTTCAGGTGCAATTCCTGCTGCCATCGCAAGGCGGATTTCGCCCTCCGACACCACATCCGCCCCGCTGCCAAGCTTCCTGAGTGTGGCGAGCACCCCCAGGTTGCTATTGGCCTTCACTGCGTAGCATATTTTCGTATCCATGCCCTCAAACTGGCTGGCAAACACATGGTAATGGCGCTCGAGTGTGGCCGTGGAATAGCAATAAAACGGCGTGCCGACTTCGCGAGCGAGCCGCTCCAGCGAGACATCCTCCGCATGATACATTCCATTATCGTAATGAAAATGATCCATGCAGCTACTGCCCCTCCCCCTGCAGGGGGGAGGCCGGGAGGGGGGTATTTTCTTTTTTCTTTTTTTCTTTCTTCGCTGCTTCTTTTTCTTTTTTGGCCTGCTCTTTTGAAATCTCCGCAGGCGTTTTCAGCTTCCCTTTATTGCCGCAGGCGGAAAGAGGAAAAACAAGCATACATGCCAAAGCGATAGATAGCCACCTCATAACCCAAACCTCTTCTTTGCGTGTGCGATTGCCGCTTTCACATTCCCCGGCGCTGTGCCGCCAAAGCTGGTGCGGCTGGCAGTGGACTGCTCCACAGAAAGCACCTCAAACACCCCTTTGTGAATGGCAGGCAGTACCGCTTTCATCTCGGCGAGTGAAAGATCAGCTAATGCACAATTCTTGTCACTGGCGCGTTTGACTATTTTTGCTGTGGCGTGGTGCGCCTCACGAAATGGCAGCTTCAGCTCGCGCACGAGCCAGTCCGCAAGGTCTGTCGCGGTGCTGTAGCCTTGGCTTGCCGCTCGGTGCATCGCTTTTGTATCGGCGGTAAAATCCAGCACCATGCCGCACATCGCCGGCACCACCAGCTGCATGGTACGCGCCGCGTCCATCACTGGCTCCTTATCTTCCTGCATGTCTTTGTTGTAAGCCAGTGGCAGCGCTTTCATGGTGGTAAGCAGCGACACGAGCGAGCCAACCACCCGTCCAGTTTTACCGCGCACCAGCTCCGCCGCATCGGGGTTGCGCTTTTGCGGCATAATCGAGCTGCCGGTTGAAAAGCTATCGGAGAAACGAATAAAACCAAAAGCCGGGCTGCTCCACAGCACCAATTCTTCGGCAAGGCGCGACAGATGCACCGAAACAATCGAACATACGGCGAGATATTCCAGCGCAAAATCACGCCCTGAAACGCTATCGAGCGAGTTTGCCATCGGCGCATCGAAACCCAGCGCTTTCGCGGTCATGTGGCGGTCGATGGGAAAGGAAGTGCCCGCCAGCGCCGCCGCCCCCAGCGGTGATTCGTTCATGCGCCTCACTGCATCCTGCGCACGGGTGCGGTCGCGGCCAAACATTTCCACATACGCCATCAGGTGGTGCCCGAGTGTCACTGGCTGCGCCGCTTGCAAATGGGTGTAGCCGGGCATGATGCTGGCGGTGTGCTCGTCAGCGCGCTTTACCAGCGCCTGCTGCAGCGCTTTAAGCTGCCCATCCAGCGCGCCAAGCGCGCCTCTGATATAGAGTTTAAAATCCGTGGCCACCTGATCATTGCGCGAGCGTGCGGTGTGGAGTCTGCCTGCTGCCGCGCCGATTTTTTCGGCCAGCCGCGCTTCGATATTCATATGAATATCCTCCAGGCTCTCCTTGAATTCAAACTGGCCGGCTTCGATCTCGCGCAGAATCTCCTTTAAACCCTTCGTGATTGCCGCACCATCTGCCTTGCTGATAATGCCCTGCTTTGCGAGCATCTCGGCATGGGCGATGGAGCCGGCAATATCTTCGGCGTAAAGCGCTTTATCAACGCCGATAGATACGTTAATCTCCGCCATCAGATCCGACGGCGCGCGGCTAAACTGCCCGCCCCACATCGGGTTGGCATTTTTTTGTTTAGGTTTGGAAGGTTTGGCCATGGTTCGTATCCTGCTTCTCGCGATTTGTACTAGCATTCTCATGGTTTTGGCAAGCCATACTGCGCAGGCAGGCGATGCGCCTGAGATGCGCTACCGAGAGGCGGATGGCACGGTAAAAAGCCCTGATTTTTCAGCACATAAGCTCACGGCGGTGCATTTCTGGGCAACGTGGTGTGTGCCCTGCATTGATGAGCTACCGGAAATTGACCAGACCATTAAAAACTACGAAGGCAGGGGCTTGCTCATCGTACCGATTGCCATGGAAAATAATGTTGGCCGCATTGAAGAATTTTTTGCCAAACACAAGCTTGAGCGCATCAAGCCCTACCGCGACGATGGCATCACCTCATTCAAATCGCTTGGCATTCGCGGCCTGCCCACCACTGTTTTTTTTGATAGCAGCGGCAAGGAAGTAAGCCGCGCCGAAGGCCCCATGCCTTGGCTGCATGACAATAATATCAGTTTCCTGGACAGCAAATTGAAGTAGCTACCAGACGAGCGATGGCATGATATAGCTCGGGCTAAGTGCTTGCTTGCGGCAAACCTCTTCCACGCTTTCCTTTTCATGCTGAAAAATGCCGCCCGTGATAAACACAGCGTCTACGCCAGACTTCGCAGCGCCCTTGATATCAGTCGCCAGACCATCGCCGATCGCGAGTAACTGATTGTTTGTTGAGCCTAGCCATTCAAAACAATAGTCGTAAATCTCTTTATATGGCTTACCAAAATACTTAACCTCGCCGCCAAGCCGCTGGAAATCCGCTGCGAGCACCCCGGCGCAGGGAAAGCGCTCACCAGAGATTTTCACCACCTCCATATCGGGGTTCAGACAAAGCATCGGCAGCTTGTGAAGCGCCGCCTCAGCCAGCACTGGCTGCCAGTTTTCGGCAGTTTCTTCTTCACTGCCAAAGCCAACATTCAGCAGAAAATCCGCCTCATTCACTGACTCTACTCTGGTGTAATCCAGCCCGTCCAGCACATCGCTATCACGCGCCGGGCCAATAAAAACATAGCGTTTGCCCCAGCCCGCGCCACCGGCGGAAAGCCAGCGATAACCCATTTCACCAGAGGTGATGATGTGATCATACATCGAATCCGCCACGCCAAGCTGACGCAGTACAATCTGCGCTTTGGCGGCGCGGCGCGGCGCGTTGGAAATCAGCACGATTTGTTTGCCCGCTGCCTTCAGCTGAGCCATGGCTTCTTTCGCACCCGGATAAAGCTGCGAGCCGTCATGCACCACGCCCCACAGATCAAGGAGCACCGCGTCATAGTCTGAGATGATGGTGAAAAGATGGGAAATAGTTTTCATAGGTCATTGCGAGCGCAGCGAAGCAATCCAGTTTGAAAAAGGCTGGATTGCTTCGTCGCACTGGCTCCTCGTAATGACGACCTCATGCAGCAAGGTTCTCGCTGGCTAATACACGGCGAATCAAACCAACCGTCGCCGCCTTGCCATAAAGCGCCACAAAGCTGCCCATCCGCGGGCCCTGCGGCTGGCCGAGCAGCGTTTCATACATGCAGGAAAACCAGCCCTTCAGGTTCTCGGCGAAATGTTTTTTACCGATCTCATAAATATGCGTCTGCAAATCTTCTGCTGTTTTGGCTGACTGCGGGCTTTCCAGATAATCCGCAAGTTCAGCCAGTGCCTTGGTTTCCACCTCGGTGGGCAGGCGGTATTGTTTGGTGGGCTTCACGAAATCCTGATAATAGTGAATCGCGCCATGCACGAGCTTATCCAGAAACGGATGGGTATCTGGCGAGAAATTCGGAAGATAGTTATTGATAAAGCCCCAGAGAATCTTCGGATCTTCCACATTGGCGACCCCAGCAAGGTTGAGCAGCAGGTTAAAGCCCGGCGTGCCTTCGGAGGCGGGCGGCTTGCCATGATGAATGTGCCACACGGGATTATTCAGCCGCGCCTGCGCATCTTCTTTTTCAAACTTCTCCAGCATCGTCTGGTATTCATCGACCGCGCGCGGAATCACATCAAACGACAGGCGCTTGGCGGTGCGTGGTTTGCCATACATGAAATAGCTGAGGCTTTCCGGCGGGCCATAACGCAGCCACTGCTCGATGCTCACACCATTACCCTTGGATTTAGAAATTTTCTTGCCTTCTGCGTCTAAAAACAGCTCATAAACATATTGCTGCGGGCTTGGTACGCCAAGAATTTCGCAGATCGCGTTATAAAGCGGGGCGCTTGGCTGGTGGTCTTTGCCATACATCTCATAATCCACGCCCAGCGCCGCCCAGCGCATACCGAAATCCGGCTTCCATTGCAGCTTGCAATGCCCGCCGGTTACCGGCACTTCCATCTTCGAACCATCTTCTTCGATGTAAACGATCGTGCCTTTTGACGCATTGCGCTCGACCACTTCCGCTTGCAATACCTTTCCACTTACTGGCGAAACCGGCATGAACGGGCTGTAGTTGCTGGCGCGCTCATCGCCCAGTGTCGGCAGCATCACCTCGAGAATTTTGTCATAATTAGCAAGCGCCAGCAGCAGCTTTTCATCATACACACCGGCCTTGTATTGATCGGTGGAGCTTTTGAACTCATAGTCAAAGCCGTAATGGTCAAGAAAGCCGCAAAGCCGCGCGTTCATGTGTGCGCCATAGCTTTCATGCGTGCCAAACGGATCAGGAATCGCGGTGAGCGGCTTGCCGAGATGCTCGCGCACCATCTCAGGGTTTGGAATATTGTCAGGAATTTTGCGCAGGCCGTCCATGTCGTCGGAGATGCAGAACAGTTTGGTCGGTAGTCCGGTCATCGCCTCAAAGGCGCGGCGCACCAGCGTGGTGCGAAACACCTCCATGAAGGTGCCGATATGCGGCAGTCCTGAAGGCCCATAGCCCGTTTCAAACAGCACATAGCCTTTTTTCGGCGCGCCGTTTTTGAAACGCTCCGCCAGTAACACCGCTTCCTGAAACGGCCACGCATTGCTGCTTTGGGCAAGTTGTTTGAGTTCGTTGGTCATACTTTCTTCTTTCTGTCATCCCTGCGAAAGCAGGGATCCTGAATGATCTTGTTTATACCATCTACAGGATTCCCGCTTTCGCGGGAATGACAAGCTATTTCTTCCTGTTATAAAATCCAGCGATCGACATGCGCAGATTATCACCGCACTGCTCATTCACACGAGTCACCATGTGATACGCGCTCGGAGCAATAAACACAATCCTGTTTTTCTTAGGAAAAATGCACTGTGCAAGGCCATGTTCCATCAGCAGCTCATCGATATTATTGGCATTGAGCCACTTGCGGTTGTAAAAATCCGTCTGATTATGGCGGCTGCGGTGCTCCTGCACCAGCTGGCTGCCCTCCTGCCCCATCATCAGGTTCAGCCCGCCCCAGTGCAGCTTCCAGGTGGGGTTTAAAAAATAAGCATAGGCGCCGCTATACACACCAGAACCATCGTCATGCAGCGACAGCCCGGTGCCATGGGGGTAGATCCAGTTTGTCGCAGTCACATGCGACCAGTCTTTGCCCATAGCGCCCACAAAATGCTCAATATGCGGCTGCATCGCAAGCAGGTGATCGATGAATTGATCCATATCCGTTTGGGTCGGGTAAACAAAATCACCTTTCGGCTGCTGCGTGCCGGGCGGGTAGTAAAACAAATTCATCAGGCTGCGCAGCGGAAAGCCATCATGCACATGCCATGCGCGCGAAACTTTGCCGCTGGTATTGATGTACTGGTAATCCGTCTTGACAGCAAAATCGTAAAGCCGCTGGTAAAGATCTTCCGGCAGAAAATCGTCATAGATAATGGCCTGATCCGATTCGAGCACCTTTCTGGGCTGGTGGCCGCCAAGCGTGGTGATTATCGCGGGGGCGGCCGGTTTAATCGCCGCGTCATTCGTGGTAGCTGGCGTGGTAGCTGGCGGGATTTTATCGGCCTGCCAGCGCGTATAAAAGCTGCGCGCCAGCTCCAGCTGCGGCGGCAGTTCGCGCAGCGCTGGCACAAAATCCTCGGCCTTCACGGGGTTTGATTTGCTACGGCGATGGAACTGGCGGAACGCCTCATCTTCGCGGCCATGAAAAAACCCCACCAGCACAAAGCGTTCGCCTTTGGTCACCGGCAGGGCTTCATGCATGGTAGCGCAGGAAAACGCAATCGCGCTGCCCAGCTCCGGCCGGTAGACATGGTGGTCATATTCCGGGAAATGCAGGCCGCCGCCCTCATAATCATCACTCAGGTGCAGCGTCATCGCCACGCGACGATACCCCACCGGGGCATCATGATTATCGCGGTGAGGCTTAAAAAACCCGCCCTTTGCGCCATCATACAGCCCGATTTTGTAAAACTCGCGGTGCGCCACTTCAAAGCCAAACACCTTCTGAATCTCCGGAAACAGGCTGCGCGAGAGCTTATCATCAATCTGGCGCAGTAATTCACCGTGTACCACATAATCACTGCGCATTTTGGTATGGGGCACATAGGCAAGTTTTTCTTCCGCGCCTACCGTGCCTTCAAACGTATGGCCGGTGCGAAACACATGAATCAGCTGGCGGCAATAGTCCGGCGAAAAGACGCGCGGCACAATCAGTGCGGGGGCTTGCCTGCGAATAACTCTGGCATCCGCTGCCACGCGTTGCTCCGCCTCCACCGCTTCGGCAAGTCCGCGCACCAGCTGCTGCGCCAGTTCACTGGCAGCAACACCGCCGAGACGGCGATGAATACGCAGGTTGCGATTCACCACATACCCCACAGCCGGCATCGCGGCGGTGGCAATTTCCGCGCCAGCAATGCCCAGCGCGCGAGCAATAAGCCGGCCGGGATCAGCAATCAGCACCTGCGGCAAGCGATGCTTGGCCACCAGCGCCGCCAGATTATCTGCCGTATCATCCACCACAAAAAGCATCCAGATATCTTCTCGCGGGGCGGCGGAAAGCAGTGCATGCAGCTGCGCGAGCACTGCCAGCGCATAATCCATTTTCTGACGTGGCAGATATAATAAAAGCCCCCAACGGCCGCCATGCACCTCAAGATTATGATGCACATGGTTGCTGTCTTCCATGGAAAAAAGCGGCAGAAAATCGTCTGTTTCGAGGGCGGTGATACGCATCGGCGGCGCGGGTGAGCGCGGCGCGGCATGTCTGGTTTCTGGTCTTGCATCACTCGGTGCATCAAGTTCCGGCACAAAAATTCTCCCCTCACGGTAATTAGCAAGCCCCTCGATAAACTCAGCGCGCAGCGCTTTTTCGCTGGCAATTTTTTTCTTGAAATCAATGCCGGTAAACGCCTCAAACTCAGCAAGGCTACGCACGCGGCCAAAGCCATAAAAGGCGAGCTCTTTAATTACAGCCAGATCACTGGCCTGGCGAAAACCGGTCAGGTGGTTGAAGCGCGCAAGCCCGCGCGACTTAAGTGCACGAATTTTCGCTTCATCAAACTCGCGCAGGTCATGCCAGTGCATCGGCCGCTTCTGCTGGCCGGTGTTGTAGTAATGATAAAGCAGCGGCCGGCGCGTGCTGAACACATCCCAGCCATGGGTAAAGAGCCTTGCGGCGTAGGTAATTTCTTCCTGATCAAAATACAGGTATGGATCATACGGCACATCGTTGATAATCGCGCTTCTGGCAAAGACAAACCCCGCCGCGATAAACGCACCGCGAAGTGGTTTTTCCGGCGTGCGGTGCAGTGCCTCGCCGCGCCCGCGCAGGTTACCATCGGCAAAAAATGGCAGCACACGCCGCACCGTCGGGCGCGGATGCTGCTCGAGCATATTCGGCGGCACATACGAAGCCGGGCTGCAGGAAAGCACGGGTTTAGCAGCATCGCAGGCGGCAAGCTCAGCAATCATCGCCTCATCCCAGCCAGGAGTGAAGCGCATGTGTGAATCAATCTGGAGCGAATATTCCTCGCCTTCCCACAAAAGCTGCGTTTGTCTGCGCGCCCAGCACACACCCTCACTCTCGCGCCAGTCAAAAGGCAGCACCTTCACCTGCTCCGGGCGGGTGGAAATTTCAAAACAATGGCCGTCTTCCTGCGGGTCATACTGCCAGCAGATGGCAACTGTAATGCGATCCGGGTAGGTCGCTTTTTCAAACAAATCTTTCACCGTCCACTGACATTCCGGATCGCGGTAGCTGGCAATCTGCACCAAAATGCGCGGCCTTGGCTGACCTGCCACATCGCCAGCGGCGGGCGCGCTGCCAGCCTCGCCCAAGGCCTCGCCAAACACACCGCGCGCGCTGCGCTCGGTAAAGTTTTTAGCTACAAAATCTACCCCTGCATAGGCCTGATACTCGGCGAGAGTACGAACCGTTCCGAGTCCGAAACGTTCAATTTCTTCCAGCACTTTTGGATCGCTCGAACGCTCCGTGCCCAGCAGGTGGCGCACGCGGGCAAAAGAAAGCTGGTTGGGCTTGCTCCAATCACGGTGGTCGGAAAAATGAGTGGGACGCTTGCTGCGATCCCAATCATGATACACACAAAGCTGGTTAGGGTGAAAAAGATCATAGCCATGCGTCCACAACCGAACGCTGTAGGAAATTTCTTCGCCAAAGAAATAGAGGTAAGGATCATACGGCACATCGCGGATGATGCTTGCGGGCGCAAACAACATGCAGCCGCTGGCAAACGCGCCGCGCATCGGGCGCTCGGGCAGCTTATCAACTGGAATGGCTGGCGCGCCCTTCATCAGCAGAATGCCGTGTTTATCAAATTCCTTGGCCGACATACCGAAAATAAACTTGCGCTGGCGATCATCAGGCGGCGTAAAACCCGGCGGGTAGCAGCTGAGCACCGCCTTGTCATTCTCGCAGCTCGCCCACATATGAAGCAGCGCTTCATCCCAACCCTGTTCAAAACGCATATGCGAATCAATCTGCAATGTGAATTCTTCGCCCTGCCACAGTGCCTGTGTCTGGCTGCGCGCCCAGCACACCCCGCGTGACTGCCGCGCATCCACCTCTTTAACGCGAACCTGTTTGGGAAATGGATAAGACAGCGTGAAGCAGTGATCATCTTCGCCGGCAATGAACTGCCAGCAGATACCGGTAAAGATACGCTCAGGGTAAGCAGCGCTGGCATACATCTGCTGCACCGTATGCTGGCAGTCAGGGTCGCGGTAGCTGGCAATCTGCACAAAAATACGCGGCCGCGCTGTGTTGGTGCCAGCATTGCCAGCGGTGGCTCTGCGGCGTGCGGCAGGTGGCTTTGGTTGTCGCTTTGCGGCCATATTCCAGCGTCCTTCCAGTGCGTCCGGCGTGATATGTTTATCTGCCCATGAAATACCAGCAAATCGCCAGAAATCATCCAGCATCCGCCGCAAGCCTAGCCCATAGCGTGCCAGTTCGGCAAGTGGCTCTGGCTGATCGCTGCTTGAAAGCCCAAGCAGATGCAAGCCCCGCTGGCGGGCGCGCTGGTTGGGCGGGCTTTGAATCCCGCGGTAATGCTGCAGGTGCAAACGGTCGCGCCGCACCCAGAAATGATACGCCACGCGGCAGTCCGGTTGAAACACATCCCAGCCATGCGTCCAGAGCCGGGCGCTGTAGCTGAGCTCATCACCATAAAAATGAAAATGCGGATCCACCGGCACTTCATCCAGCGCGCTGGCGGGGGCAAACATGAAATTAGCGATGATAAACGGGCTGGGATACAGCCCGCCCATCTCAGCATCCTGCGGCGGCACCGCACGGCCGGTCAAGTGCAGCAGCTGCGGATCCCCCTCCTGACCAAAACGGCGTGCGCGTATACGCAGCAGCTGATGCCGAACATCGCGGGCATCCGGCGGGTCATAATTCGGAAGATAAGCGCTGATAACCGGTCTTGGCGAAGGGCAGCGCGAGAGCATCGAGATCAGCGTTTCTTCCCAGCGTGGCTCAAAGCGCATATGGCTGTCGATCATCAGCACATAAGGCTCATCAGCGCGTAGTTTCAGCGCTTCAGCGCGCGCCCAGTTCGCGCCTTTGCTGTCGCTGGCGGCAACGCGGTGCACAGCAATCTGCCTCATGCGGTCGCTACGCACCTCGCATTCATCCCCATCATCCGGCTCAAGCTGCAGGCAAATCCCCACCTTCAGGCGCTCAGGCTCGGCCGCCTTGGCAAACATATCTGCAAGGGTCGCTGAAATTTCCGGGTCGCGGTGGCTGGCGATCGCCACAAATATCATCGGCGTCAATCGCTGGCCGCCAGCGTCCTGCTGCGGCCAGTGACCATAGCGCGCATGCGGGGCAATGGTGCCACGCGCAAGGTCAATGCCGGCATAATCCCAGAAGCTTTTCAAGCTGCGAACCGTTCCCAGTCCGTAATGATGAAGTTCAGCCAGCGCTTCTTTATCGGTGGTGGTGCCAAGCCCGAGCAGGTGACAGTTGCGCGCCAGCGACCTGCGATTACGCACATCAGCAAAGCTGCGATACATCGCTGCGTCTTTGGCTTCGCTTCGATCCCAGTAGTGATAGAGCACACGCCGATTCAAATGAAAGAGATTGTAACCATGCGTCCACAGGCGGGCGGAATAATTCAGCTCCTCGCCCCAGAAATAGATATGCGGATCAAACGGCACCTCACGCATCGTGCCAGCGCGCGTAAACAGAAAATTACCCACCCAGAAAGGCGTGGGTAGTAGCCTTTCTGCCAGCGCCTCAGCCGGCACCATGCGCTTAATCAAATGCACCATCTGTGCATCATCGCCGCTGCCAAGGCGGTTCACCACCGCCAGCGGTAGCCACGCGGCGTCGGTCTCGCGCTCATCGGGTGGTCGATACCCTGGCAGCCATGCAGTCAGCACCGCTTTTTCGCTCGGGCAATCAAGCAGCAGCTGAATCAGCGTTTCATCCCAGCCCGGCTCAAAGCGATGGTGCGCCTGAATCTGCAGCACATATTCTTCCCCGTGCCACAGCGCCTGCGCCTGCATTCGTGCCCAGCCTGCGCCTTTGGCATCCGTGCAATGAAACTTCGCCACACGCACCTGCTCGGCGCGCGGATAGGGTTCGCTCAGAAAATCCGCATCCTCATCCGGGTCATATTGCCAGCACACCCCAACAAACACGCGCTGCGGCTGTGTTGCCTTATCAAACAGGTCGCAAATCGTCCGGTGACATTCCGGATCACGATAGCTGGCAATCTGAACAAAAATTTTAGGCTGATTGCTTGTCATGGGGCTTTTGTCATGGCACAAAATCAGGTGCTATGCAAATCATCGTCCTAGGCATGCACCGCTCCGGCACCTCCGCGCTGACTGGTCTTCTGAGCCGGATGGGCGCCCATGTCGGCGCGCCGGATGAGCTTCTGCCGTCAGATAGGGATAATCCCCGCGGTTTCTTTGAGCGCCTGGATGCGCTGGCCATCAACCGCGAGATTCTGAGGCTGGCTGGCTGTCACTGGCATCAGACCGCGCAGTGGCACCCCCCGCTGATTCCCAGCGCACTCGGGAAGGCCATGCAGCGCCTCATCAACCATCTGAGCCATCATCCAGTCTGGGCGCTCAAAGACCCGCGCCTGTGCCTCACTCTTTCCTGCTGGAAGCCCTTCCTGAACAAACCACTGGTGGTTATCATGTATCGAGATCCACTGGCCATCGCATCCTCGCTGCTGCAGCGAAACCGCATGCCGCCGGACTATGCTCTGGCCTTGTGGGAACAGCATGTGGTCTCGGCGCTGCATGCCGCTGCGCCTTTTGCCCGGCTGCACGTGGATCACGCGGAGCTGATGGCCATGCCGCAGCGCATCGCCGCAGTTCTGGCCGAAGCCGCTGGGCTTCATGCCAGCGCGCAGGCCATTGAATTTATTGAGCCTTCGCTGGTGCGCGCGCGCAGCGATAGCAGCCTGTCGCTCAGCGCGCATCAGCAGCATCTTTGCGCCATATTGCGCGGCGATGCGCCCTATGACCCGCTGCTGGCCGTCTCCGAAGGCAGCATGCAGCGGCTTTACACCATGGGGCGAAATATCAGCGGCGCGCCGGCCGGATCATGACAATGTTTCACGTGAAACATTGATCCTTAGATGTCCTCTCCCCTCCGGGGAGAGGGTTGGGTGAGGGGGAAATATTTGGTGAAGGGGAAATATCGACTGAGATGCTATAATGTTTCACGTGAAACATTTTTAAACAGCACCAGCGTTTTATCCCGCGCATCAGCATGATCCACCATCGGCGCCGGATAGCTGGCGGGTTTGAGCAAACCCGGCTCGTGAATATCGGCGTTTGAAAGCCCCGCCAGTTCAGGCACATAGCGGCGGATATAAGCACCGCTTGGGTCAAATTTTTTGCTTTGAAGATACGGGTTGAAAATGCGGAAATAGGGCTGTGCGTCCGTCCCTGTCGATGCCGCCCATTGCCAGCCGCCGACATTGGAAGCCATCTCGTAATCCATCAGCAGCTGCGCGAAATGTGCTTCGCCCAGACGCCAGTCTGTTTGCAGATCTTTGGTCAGAAAACTCGCCACCACCATGCGCGCGCGGTTATGCATCCAGCCGGTGGTTTTCAGCTCGCGCATCGCCGCATCCACCAGCGGAAATCCTGTCATGCCCTCTTTCCAGCTGGACAGCCAGTCTTCGCGCCTTGTCCATTCAATCCTGCCACGATAAACCGGGTTCCATTCCTCGTGCTGCGACTCAGGATAATGGTAAAGAATCATCGCATAAAATTCCCGCCAAATCAGCTCTGAAAGCCATTTATTTGCACCATTTTTCGAGTAGTTCGCGTCCGCTTTCACGGTAGGCGCGCCCATCCGCAGCGCCATTTCATACGCCGCCCTCGCACACTGGCGCACCGAGATAA
This sequence comes from Alphaproteobacteria bacterium, assembly GCA_033763775.1. Classification (GTDB taxonomy): domain Bacteria; phylum Pseudomonadota; class Alphaproteobacteria; order Rickettsiales; family SXRF01; genus JAJTHB01. Next base: position 152,392 of record JANRJW010000003.1, read on the forward strand.
ACCCGAAGCGCAGATAAGGCGAAAGCCGACTGGTGCCCTCATCCGCCATGATATCGCGCTTAGTGGCATAAACCGCGACTTTTGCGCTGATAAACGCTTCCAGCCGATCACGCACACTGGCCACCGGCCACAGCGGCAGATAAACCTCGCGGTAGCCAATCTCGGCAAGCATCTGCCGCGCGCCATCTGCTGGACTGAGCACCTTCAGCCCCGCCTGCGCTGCCCGCCTGCGAATCTCATCGGCGTTTGCATAACGCCCGCCATCGCGAATCTCAAACGCCGCATAACTTGCAGGGCTTGCTTTGCTCAGCCACGCTTTCGAATAGGGCGTGTAAACCTTAAATGGCGAGCCATCTTCTTTCACCACCTCACGCGGATCAAAAATCACCTGATCCTTGTGCAGCGAAAGCCGCCCCCCCAGCGCCGCCGCCACAACGCGATCACGCTGAATCGCCGGTGGTTCATAATCTTCTGCTGCATGCACAGCCGCCGCAGAAAAAAGATCAGCCAGTTTCGGAATCAACTCCTGCGCTCTGCCATGCAACACCAGCAGCCCGCCGCCACGCGCTTTCAGCTTCTGCTCCAGATAACACAGACGCTGCGCCAGAAAACTCAGGCGGCGATCCCCTTCATCCGGAAACCGTTTCAGCACCTCGGTATCAAACACGAAAACAAGCTGCACCGGAAGGGGTGACTCAAGCGCATGATAAAGCGCCGCATGATCATCCAGCCGCAAATCGCGGCGAAGCCAGACAAAAGAAAGCATGAGCTGGTGTTAGCAGGTTGCTACGAAAGGGCAATAATTATCGCAGACCTGCGACATTGGTGCTGACATAGCGCCCCGGATCCACAGGCGTATTGCCATCGCGCACAGCAAAAAAAAGCTGTGGTTTTTTGACGCGGCCGGTCGAGCCGACAAAGCCGATAATATCGCCCTGCTTCACGCGGTCATATTTTTCCACTTTGGCTTTGGAAAGATGCGCGTAGCTGGTCGATTTGCCACCCGCATGCTTGATGATGACCATATTACCATAGCCTTTGAGATCATTGCTGGCATAGACCACCTCGCCACCAGCCGCCGCCCAGACCGGCTCACCTTCGGGTGAGGCGATGTTGATACCATCATTGCTTTTACCGCTGCCTTTGGGGCCAAACGGCGTCATCACTTTATGGCTGGCCACCGGCCAGATAAAACCACTGGCCGAACCGGAAGGTTTAATCAGTTTCACATATTTTTTATCTGCAGGCGGAGCTGCTGGCGTGGCATCGCTTCGTTCGTCTTCATGCTGCGCCCCGCGCTCGCGATTCGTCCATGGATTAACGCGCTCTGGCGGCGCAGAAGGCGCAGCCGCTGGCGGCGGCAAATCGCTGGAACTGACCGACTGAAGCGACGCCGCCTGCTGCGACTCCTGCGACACAGGCTTGGTGTTGGTATAGATTGGCGACGGCTCATAAGGTTGATAACCATCCTGACGCTTCGGCGGCTGATAGATCGCATAGCTGCGATTATCGCGGTGATCACCGCTACGCGCTGCGCTATCCCGCGCAAATGATTCCGCGCCGCGCATATCCACACGCGCCGCCGGCTGAGTGCAGGCGGTCATCATGATGAGAGCCAGTGATGAAAGAGCAATGCGTGACATAGGACATTCCCGCGATAAATCACGCACAGTCTAGCGATGAGCAGGTTAAGAAATGATGAATATTTGATTGTCATCCCGATCATGTCAGAGGGATCTTCAGATCCTTCGCTGCGCTCAGGATGACATTTAAGAAGTCACCAGCGGCACAAAGCGAACACTCATCAGATGTTCGGTGGAGATCATCCCCGCCGCATCTTTGCGCAGCCGAACCAGCATCTGGTTTTCTGCGCTGCTGCCGACCGGCACCACCATCACACCGCCCGGCACCAGCTGCTCCACCAGCGCAGCGGGAATCTGCCCAGCTGCTGCCGTGACGATAATGCGATCATACGGCGCAGCCTCCCTCCAGCCCTTACTGCCATCACCGAGACGCGTGACAATGTTGCCAAGCCTCAGCTCCTTGAAGCGCTGCGTGGCAGTGAGTAGCAGTTCTTTGTGGCGTTCAATCGTGTAGACGCGGCGCGAAAGCCGCGCCAGAATAGCCGCCTGATAACCCGAACCCGTACCAATCTCCAGCACACGATGCGACGGCAGAAGCTCGAGCGCCAGCGTCATCTGCGCCACCACGCTCGGCTGGCTGATCGTCTGACCGGAGCTAATGGGCAGCGCCGTATCATCATAGGCGTGTTCGAAAAAGGGCTGCTCAACAAAATACTCGCGCGGTGTTTGTTCCATCGCGGAAAGCACCGCCGTGTCATGAATACCGCGGTTACGAAGCTCCATAATCAGCCGGATGCGGTTAGCCAGCTGGTCTGCATCCAGATCCGGAGTGGGGAGAGGAAAAAATCGTGAGCTGGCCTGCTGCATCATACCCCTTGCATTGCTGCGCCACACTCTAAACGGCAAGGTTTAACAAAACTTTAAGCCGCCCCCATACCCCGTCATCCCTACGACTGCGTCCGCCGTAGCCTATGGCGAAGGTGGAAAGCAGGGATCCAGCAGCGCCGCGTCTGCGGCGCAGAAGAAAAAACTGGATTCCCGCTTCCCAAGGGAATGATGAAGCCTGAATCCGAAAAAACCATAAAATCCTGTAAAACAACAATAATATAACAATTGTCACAATTCTTTGCGCCAAAAACCTCGCCCTTCACAAAATCTTCACATTACAAGAGGCTGATTTTTGATAATATGCGAGTGTAACAAGTTTAATCCTGCGAAGTGGAGTAGTTATGGCTGACGAAAATGATAAACCGGGTGTAGGTCTTGTAGGCGGCACTGTTGCACTAGGTGCTGGTGCAGGTACTCTTGCAGCAGGATCAATGATTGCTCATAAAAGCGCCATCAAAGAGCTTAAGGATGAGAATCTCAAAAAGTTTGTAAAAGACGGTGGTATCGCAAAAGCCAATGAAGAGTCCACCAAAGCGTTTAAAGATAAATATAAAGACGCTGACGCACTTAAAGCGGACAAGAGCGCTTTCAAAAAAGAAGCCTCTGCAATAATCTCCGATGCAGAAGAAAATGCAGAAAAAGCAGTTGAAGAAGCAGTTGCTAAAGCGAAAGAAAATTTAGCAAAAGGTGCTTCTAAAAAAGAAATCAACGAAGCGGTTAAGAAAGCAACTCAATCGGTTGAAAAAACCAATGAGGCAGCACTGAACGCAGCAAAAGAAGCCGCTAAAGACGCTAAGAAAGTTTATGAAAGTGCTGTTGCTGGTGCTGCTGAGAGCGGTGTCGCCGCTGCAGCCAAAAAGGCTGGTGTCGAAACAAAAGTACTCAAAGAAGCAGCTAAAGACATTGAAAAACTTAGTAAAGTTGAAACTGCTGGATTTATGTCGCGTCCACTCAAGGCATTTTCCAACATGTCGACAAAAGGCAAAGTCGGTATGGGCGTAGCAGCCGCTGTAGCTGTTATTGGCACGGGATTGCTTATCAGGAACTCGCGTCAGAGCAGCTGGCAAGAGCGCGTGGATGCGGATCGCGCAGCCCAATCCCAAGGCACGGCTCCGGCTCGCTAATAAAAATTTCCTCCTAGTGGATGAAACCCCGCCTCGCGCGGGGTTTTGTTTTTGTGGCGAGGTCGTCATGCCCGTATAAACGGGCATCCAGCTTAATTTTTAAGACGGCTGGATTCCCGCTTTCGCGGGAATGACAAAACAGCCTGCATCTTCTCCATCACGCCATAATCCGTCATATCCATCGAGATGGGCGTGATGGTGATATAGCCCTTATGCAGCAAGTCGATATCCACGCCTGGTTTATCTGCCGTGTTGTCGCGCTCGCCGCCCAGCCAGTAATAGGGTCTGCCCTTGGGGTCAAGCCGCCCGGTTAAATTCACATTCACAATGCGCTTGCCCTGCGGGCAGAGCCGGATGCCCTTTACCTTTTTGGGTAGGCAAGCCGGAAAGTTCAGATTGATGAACACACCCTTCGGCCAGCCATGCTTCACCAGCCTCTGAATAATCTCCGGGGCGTGATGCGCTGCCGTTTCCCAGAAAATCTCATGCTTTTCATCATAAAGCTGCGAAAGAGCAATGGCCGGCACCTCAAGGTTGGTCGCTTCCATGGCCGCCGCCACTGTGCCGGAATAGGTGACATCATCACCCACATTCGACCCACGGTTCACACCGGAAAGCACGAGGCCAATCTTCTGCTTCGCTGGAATAATTTCCTTCAGCGCAAGCAGCACACAGTCTGTTGGCGTGCCGGAAACCGCGTAGCGTTTTTTAGTAATCTCGCGCACACGCACCGGTGCATGCAGCGACAGCGAATGCCCAGCACCGCTTTGCTCCGTCTCCGGCGCTACCACCCAGTAATCACGCGTGAGTTTCTTGGTGATTTCTTCGAGAACCTCAAGACCAGCCGCCGAGATACCATCATCGTTGGAAAGGAGTATGGTAGGCATTGGGGATTTGGCATTAGGCATTAGAGTTTCGCTTTCAAAGAAGACCTCAGTGCATGCAGCATACGCTGAAGTTCTTCTATATTTTTATAGATAGAAATGGTTTGTGCTGGCTGACAAAACTCCAAATCCTCAGACAAAATAATTTGTGTTTCCACCTCAGCCAAAGAACCTATTGACACAGAAATAAATTGGATAAAATCCTTAGTGCCACTTCTTGAATGTCCTTCTGCAATATTAGACGGTACAGACACAACGGCTCGTCTCAGTTGCGCCGTCAAGCCATATATTTCTTCTTTAGGAAAGAGCTTTGTTAATTGATAGACTTGCTTGACGAGAACCCTTCCTTTTTGCCAAACCTCTAAATCCTTATAGTTTCTAATCTTCACACTTCCCCCTAATGCCCAATGCCTAATCCCTAACGCCTATTTTTTCTATTCCGCCCATATAAGACCTAAGCACCTCGGGCACCACAATCGAACCATCTTCCTGCTGGTAATTTTCCAAAATCGCAACCAGCGTGCGGCCGATGGGAAGGCCGGAGCCGTTCAGCGTATGCACAAATTCATTACCCTTGCCGGCTTTCGGCTTGTATCTGGCCTTCATGCGCCGCGCCTGAAAATCGCCGCAGTTCGAGCAGCTGGAAATCTCGCGGTAGGCGTTCTGGCCGGGTAGCCACACCTCAATATCGTAGGTTTTCTGCGAGCAGAAACCCATGTCGCCTGTGCAGAGCAGCATGGTGCGATAAGGCAGGCCAAGCTTCTGCAGCAGCGACTCCGCCTGCGCGGTCATGCGCTCATGTTCGGCCACTGATTGTTCCTGGGTCGTAATCGAAACTAACTCCACTTTGGAAAATTGATGCTGGCGGATCATGCCGCGCGTATCCCTGCCCGCTGCGCCAGCTTCCGAACGGAAACAAGGTGTGTAGGCGGTCATGCGCATGGGGAGCTTATCCTCTTCCACAATCGAATCACCGACCAGATTGGTCAGCGGCACTTCAGCGGTGGGAATCAGCCAGAAACCATTGGTTGTTTTGAATAAATCTTCGCCGAATTTCGGCAGCTGGCCGGTGCCGTAAGCGGCATTGTCGCGCACCATGAAAGGCGGCACAATCTCGGTGTAGCCAGCGAGGGTGTTCTGATCGAGGAAAAAACTTGCCAGCGCCCGCTCCATGCGCGCCAGCGCTCCTTTAAGCACCACAAACCGCGCGCCGGAAAGCTTGGCCGCGCTTTCAAAATCCATGAGCCCCAGCGCCTCGCCGAGGTCAAAATGCTCCTTGGGCTTGAATTTCCCCCCCTGTATCCCCCCCGCAGGCGGGGGGGACGTAAGGTGGGGCGCCCACTCGCGCACCTTCACGTTGCCTGTTTCATCGCTGCCCTGCGGCACATCACTTGCGGGAATATTAGGAATCGCCTCGAGCACCGCTTCCACTTCGCCGCGCTCGGCCAGCTCGGCTTCCATGCTGGCGATGGTGGCTTTCAGCTGCGCCGCTTCTTCCATGATCGCGCTGGCATCCTCACCCTTCTGCTTGGCTTTGCCAATGCGCTGCGCCACATCATTACGCTTGGTAAGCAGGTTTTGCAGTTCAGTTTGGCGCGCGCGCTTTTTTTCATCAAGCGCGAGTATCAGGCCAGATTGCGGCGAAAGTCCGCGTCGCGCCAGTGCGACGTCAAAAGCCTCAGGATTAGAGCGGATGGATTTTATGTCGTGCATATGTTTTTTTCCTTGTCATTCCGACTAAGCGAAGCGCATGGAGGAATCTTAAGATCCCTCGGCTTCGCTCGGGATGACATTGCTAGTGTTTCTACAAATCAATATCGATAGTTCATAGAGCAAGTAAAGCGGCACGGAAAGTGCGATCTGGCTGAAGGCATCCGGCGGGGTGATAAACGCCGCGACCGTGACAATGATAACAATCGCATAGCGCCGGCCGCGCCTTAAAGTATCTACCTGCATCAAACCGCTTTTCACCAGCAATATCAGCACCAGCGGCAGCTGAAACGAAAGACCAAACGCAAGGATCAGATGCATCGACAGGCTTAAATATTCCCCCACCCGCGCTTCAAGCTGGATGGGAAGCCCGCCGCCTCCGCCATGCTCAAACCCCAGAAAAAAGCGCCACGCCGCAGGAAAAATCAGGTAATACACAAAGGCCGCGCCGATGGTAAAGAGCGCCGGTGCGGCAACGAGATAAGGAATCAGCACTCGCCGCTCGTGCTTGTAAAGCCCGGGCGCCATAAAAGAATAAAACTGCGCGGCAATCACCGGGAAGGCAAGGAAGAAACCCGCAAACATCGCGAGCTTGAGATAGGTGAAAAACGCCTCAGTGAGGCCGGTATAGATCATGCGGCGATGCTCGCCTTCAGGAAAAGCAGCAGCCAGCGGCCTCACCAGAAAATGATAAATCGGCTCAGCAAAACCATAACAGACAACCACCGCCACAAGAAAGGCAGCAAAGCTGATGAGCATGCGCTTTTTAAACTCAATCAGATGCTCGATCAGCGGCTGGCGGGGAAGCTCTTCGCTCATGGCTTATCGTTCCCAGAGTTATCCTTATGATCCGATTTTTCATCGGTCTGGATCCCCGCTTTCGCGTGGATATGGGTAAGATCATACGACTCATACCATTTGCCATCATCGCCGCGAATCATACGCACATTGCCTTCAAACTCATCGGCCATGTCCTTAAGACCGGACTCTTTGGCCATATCATCAAACGCTGCGCGTATCTCCCTGCCCCAGCCCTTCACCGTGCGCACGAAGCGAGACACAGCGCGGATCACCACCGGCACATCCTTGGGGCCAATAAAAATCACCGCCACCAGCAGGATGATCGCAATTTCAGCAAACGAGAGATCAAACATGGTCAGGACGTTTTGGTGTCGTCTTTCTTCTCATCCTCACCCTTCAGCCCTTCACGCAGGCTGCGGATGCCTTTGCCCAGATCGCCCATGACTTTCGGGAGTTTACCCGCACCAAACAGGATAAACACCACGATAAGAATCACCAGCAAATGCCAAAAACTCATGCCCATATCACACTCCTTATGCCGCCATGAATTCGCGCATCTTATCACGCGCGGCTTCCACATCAAACGCTTTACGCGCCCCTACGCGAGCCATCGCACGCTCGCCGCGCAAAAGGGACATGCCCTCCAGCGGCAGCAGTGCCTGTGCGATCTGCGTCATCTCCGCCATATCACCATTGCAATGCAGCACCACATCACACCCCGCGCTGAGCGCTGCGTTGGTGCGCTCTGCAAAGCCGCCCTTCATCGCCTTCATGGACAGATCATCCGACATGAGCAGCCCGGCAAAGCCAAGCTCGCCGCGGATAAGGTCATTTACACGCACGGAGGTGGTTGCCATATTGTCCGGATCAAGCGCAGTGAAGACCACATGCGCCGTCATCGCCATTGGTAGATCAGAAAGTGCCTTGAACGGCACAAAATCAGTCTCGCGGAGCAGCTCAAGCGCGCTATCCACCACCGGCAGTTCCTCATGGCTGTCGGCGCGCGCGCGGCCATGGCCGGGAATGTGCTTGAGCACCGGCACCACGCCGCTATCGATAAGCCCATCAGCCATCGCGCGGGCAAGGTCTATCACCTGCTGCGGCGAGCGGCCAAAAGCGCGGTCACCAATAATATCATGCGCGCCTTCCACCGGTAGGTCAGCCAGCGGCGCACAATCCACGGTGATGCCGAGCGCCGCAAGATCTTCCGCCATCAGGCGGGCATTGAGATAAACTGCATGTTTGGCTGCCTGCGGATCACGCGCGTAAAGCGCGGCTAAGCTCCCTGCAGGAGGATAGGCTGGCCAGTGCGGCGGCTTGAGGCGCGCCACGCGCCCGCCCTCCTGATCAATAAGTATAGGAAGCGTAGGCCGGCCGCTTGCTTCATGAAGATCAGCAACCAGCGCACGCACCTGATCCGGCGCGGCGCAATTGCGCGCAAACAGAATAAAACCGTATGGCTTCACCGCGCGAAAAAAAGCTTTTTCCTCGGCGGTTAAGCGAAGGCCTGAGCAGCCAAAAATCGCACGCGAAAGGCTCACTACGGCACCATCATGCAAGCCTGACCCTTGGCGGAAAGCCCAGCGCAGAACGCCTTGGCATCAGCAAAACCGCCTGCGCGCAGGCGATAAAAAATGCCTTTCGCGCCAAGATCTGCCTTCACCACATACACTGTTTTGCCTTTCAGCTCAGGAAATTTTTTCTCGAGCCTCGTCCAGGCATTTCGAGCCTCACTTTCCGAGCCATAGGCTCCCAGCTGAACACGCTGACCGCCGGAGGCCGGTTTCTTTTTAGGCTCGGCAACAGCCTGCTTTATAGTGGCTGCTGGCGGCCTTGAATCAGCAAGCCTGACCTCGCGCGAGGGAGGAGAAAATGGCGCCTTTTCTTTTTTCTCTGCATCGAGCACTGTCTTTTTCGCAGTATCTTCAGCAGCCGAAGCTGGGGTTGTCGCTTCAGACTCTTGAGAAGTTGACGCCGCCTGTCCACCCGCCGAGGGCTTCACATGAGTTACAACGTCGTCCGCTTTAATGATTTTGACCTGCGCGGCTGGCACATCGATGACACGTGCAGGCTTTGCCGCCGGATCCGCAGCGACATCTGTATCAGTCTGTACCGGCGCTGGCGGTGGCTGGTTGCCATCTTTTAGCTTTTCATTAATCCAGGTAGTGGTTTCACCGACATCCGCATGCTTGGGCATCGGTTCTTCCGGCGGCGGCATCACGCGCTCAACCTTCGGAGGATTACCGGCGCTTCCAGAGAAGGTTTCAAAGACCGTTTTATCCTGATTGGGAAATTTCAAACCACCCGGATCAACCGGCTTTTCCTTTATCGGCGACTGATCAGCTTCCACCACCATGAGTTCGCCATCCTCGACGGTTTGTACACCATAATGATAGGCGTGCCATGCAAGCACTGCAAAACCAGAAAATGCAGCCACCACCACAGCGGCAGGCAGCCAGCGCAAGCGGGAGTTTTCTTCGCCATCATCCTGATCATTGCCCGGCTGTGCATCATAGTCTCGATTCTGCCTTGCCATCACCGCATCTCCTCTGCTGGTTCTACCCCAAGCACCATTAAACCTGATGCGACAACAATTGAAACTGCCTGCACCAGCGCCAGCTTGGCTGCTGTCATCTCTATATCATTTTTTTGCAAAAAACGAAGTGATAAGTCATCATTGCCCTGGTTCCACAATCCGTGAAAAGCCGCCGCGAGATCCTGCAGGTAAAATGCAATACGGTGTGGCTCGCAGGCAATCGCCGCCTGCTCCACCACACGCGGCCAGCTGCACATCAGCTTGATTAGCGCAAGCTCAGCGGGGTGGGAAAGACGAGACGCCAGCGACGCATCCGCCTGTCTGGCCAGCGGCAGGGCTTCGGGCACTTCGCTCGCCGCATTACGCATTATCGAGCGGGTGCGGGCATGAGCATATTGCACATAAAAGACCGGATTATCTTTGGATTGCTCCATCACCTTCGCGAAATCAAAATCCAGCGGCGCATCATTTTTGCGGGTGAGCATGATGAAACGCAGCACATCCTTGCCCACCTCATCCACCACCTCGCGAATGGTCACAAAATTACCCGCGCGCTTGCTCATCTTGGCGGGCTGGCCGCCGCGCAGCAGCTTAATCATCTGCATCAGCTTCACTTCCACCGCCACCTTGCCATCGGAAAGTGCATGCACCGCTGATTTGATGCGCTTGACATAGCCGCCGTGATCCGCGCCAAACACGTCAATCAGCAGATCAAAGCCGCGCTTGCACTTGTCGTAGTGATAGGCGATATCCGGCGCAAAATATGTCCAGCTGCCATCGGATTTTTTGATTGCGCGATCCACATCATCGCCAAACTGGGTGGATTTAAATAATGTTTGCGGCCTTGGCTCCCAGTCGTCCGGTGCTTTGCCTTTGGGCGCTTCCAGCACCCCCGTGTAAATCAGCCCCTTGCGATCCAGCAGCGCCACTGCCTCTTCCACCTTGCCGGCGAGCGTCATCTCTCGCTCTGAGGTAAAGACATCATGGGTGATACCCAGCGCCGATAAATCATCCTTGATCATCTCCATGATCGCGCCCAGCGCATAATCGCGCACCACCGGCAACCATTCATCACGCTCGCTTGCCAGCAATGTTTCACCATGAAGCTGGCGCAGCGCCTCCCCAACGGCGATGAGGTATTCGCCGGGATAAAGCCCCGCCGGAATATCACCAATGGCCTCACCACATGCCTCGCGGTAGCGCAGATATGCAGACTCGGCGAGCTTGTCCACCTGCGCGCCGGCATCGTTGATGTAATATTCCTTGGTCACATTATAGCCGGCTTTCATCAGCAGCGTTGCCAGCGCATCCCCAAACACCGCGCCGCGACCATGCCCTACATGCATAGGGCCGGTGGGATTGGCAGAAACATATTCCACATTCACATTTTTGCCTTCGCCGAGCGCCGAATTGCCATAGCCGAGGCCGCTGGCCAGAATATCAAGCATGGCGCGCTGCCATACTGCTGGATCGAGTGTGATATTGATAAATCCCGGCCCGGCAATGTCGACCACCAGAACTCCCGAAAAAGCCTGAATATGCGGCAGCAGCAACCCAGCAATTTCGCGCGGATTTTTACCCGACTGCGCGGCAATCACCATCGCAGCATTGGTTGCTACATCACCATGCGCGCTATCACGCGGCGGGGTTGCTTCGATTTTATCAAGCGCCGCAAAACCAAGCTGGCTGGCGGCTTGTCTGATTTGTGTTTCGTAATGTTTGTAGAGGTTCATGGTTTATCCAACGTCATTCCGTAGAGCCGGTCAGCAGACCGGCGAGCACGGGATCCAGAAAAGCCAAAAGTCAGAAGACTTTTGGCGTGATTAAAACAACTTTCACGGGATCCCGGACAGCTCGACTTTCCTAGAAATACTAGCGTATTTGGGAAAGCCGGCTTCCGGGATGACAACGGCGTAAGCGGCGTAGCCGCTAACGGCGCTGTCACTTCCCAAGCCAGCTTCTTGCCTGAACATCAAAAATACGGCGATATTCATCGAGCGCGAAGCGATCCGTCATACCGGCGATGAAATCCGCCACCACGGTGGCCGTCTTGGCAGATTTGGGTGCCCCCGCCAGCGCGCGCCAGCTGCTGGGCAAGCACTCCGGTTCATTCATGAAAAAGGTAAATAAATCCTGCACCACACGGCGCGCCTTACTGGCCATGCGGTTGACCTTGTAATGGCGATACATGTTTTCCATCAGGAACTGCTTGAGATTGCTGTTGAGCTGCTGCATGGCGGGCGAGAACGTCACCAGCGGCTTACCAAGACGGCGCACATCATCCACCGTTTCAATGCGCTCATCTTTCACGTTCTGCAGCGTCTGCACAATCAGATCCGTGACCATGCGGTTAATCAGGCGGCGGTTCGCCTCATGAATCAGGCGCTGCGGCTCAATCCCCGGATAGCTGCGGCGAACATCATGGAAGATGCGCGCCACATCTTCCACCGCATCAAGCTGATCGATGGTAAATAAACCAGCGCGCAGCCCATCATCAATATCATGGTTGTTGTAAGCAATATCATCCGCCAGCGAGGCCACCTGCGCCTCTGCGCTGGCATAGGTTTCCAGCTCAAGGTTATGGCGATCATTATATTCCGCCAGCGAACGGGCAATTTTGCCACTCTGATCACCGCGAATATCACCGACACTGCGCTGCGCGCGCGAGACACGTACCCCCACCGCACTCGCACTCTGCGAGGGGGGGCCGCCATAAGCCTCTTCCGGCGAGGATGGCTTGTGCAGCTTCATGTTGCTGGCAAAGTTTTTAAACACACTGATGATCGATTTCGGCGTCTGCTTCACCAGCGGGCCATTATGCTTGGCAATGCCTTCGAGCGTTTCCCACGTCAGGTTCAGCCCGTCAAACTCTGCGTAGCGCTGTTCCAGACTGGTCACCAGACGAATGGTGTGGGCGTTATGGTCAAAGCCGCCAAACGGCTCCATCGCTTCCGAGAGCGCATCCTCGCCAGAATGACCAAAAGGCGTGTGGCCGAGATCATGCGCCAGCGCCAACGCTTCCGCAAGGTCTTCACTAAGGCGCAGCGAGCGGCAAATGCCCCGCGCCATCTGCGCCACTTCAAGACTGTGGGTCAGACGTGTGCGATAGTGATCGCCTTCGTGATTGACGAAGACCTGCGTTTTATACTCCAGCCGGCGAAAGGCCGTGCAATGAATAATGCGGTCGCGGTCACGTGCAAAACAGCTGCGCGTGTTGCTTTCGTCTTCTTTGTGAAACCGGCCACGGCTTTTGTCCGGATGGCAGGCGTAAGAGGCGAGATTCGCCTCTTTTGTTTCAAATGGCATCATAGCGGTTAGCATTAGCCAGTTGACTGTGCGAACGCAAGCGTGTTTTTTGCAGGTTCAGCTCTTGATTTTTAAGGTTTTTAAACCATAATTAGTGAATGACACACTCATTGACACTAACTGAATCGGCCGCGGCGCGCATCAACACCCTCAAACAATCCGAGGGTAATGCGTCGCTGCGCTTTCGCATTTCGGTAAAAGGTGGTGGTTGCTCTGGCTTTCAATATGAATTCGGCCTCGATGGCAATGCTCCGGCCAGTGACGATAGCATTATCGAAAAAAATGGCGCGGAAGTGATTATTGACGAAACGTCGCTCGGTGTGATTGCCGGCAGCACGCTGGATTACACCGAGGATCTGGCGCAGGCAGGATTTTCCATCAAGAACCCCAACGCAACGGCGAAATGTGGCTGCGGGAATTCGTTTTCGGTTTCGCTGTGATTACTATCACCAGCTGGAATGTGAATTCTGTCAAAGCACGGCTTTCGCACCTGCTGGACTTCCTGCGCGATACGAAGCCCGATATCGTGCTGCTGCAGGAGCTTAAATGCGTGAGCGATGCATTCCCCGCGATGGAAATTGAAGAGCTGGGCTACAACCTCGCCATCCACGGCGAAAAAACCTACAATGGCGTGGCGATTCTTTCCAAATTCCCGCTGGACGATATCTCGCGCGGCCTGCCCGGCGACGATAGCGACACGCAGGCGCGATATATCGATGCGGTGGCATCCCTGCCCGGGCGCGCGCTGCGCGTGGCCTCTGTGTATGTACCCAATGGCCAGGAAACCAGCTCCGATAAGTTTGCTTACAAACTGCGCTTTCTGGATCGCCTGCATGCCCACGCTAAACAATTACTCACCTATGACGAAATTCTGGTCATTGGCGGGGATTATAACATCGCGCCGGATGATCTTGACGTGCACAACCCCAAGCAGTGGGAAGGCAGCGTGCTGACGCATGATGAGGTTCGCACGCGCTTTCGCAGGATACTAAATCTGGGGATCTATGACGCGGCAGCACTCACCAGCAACCGGCAACCGGCAACGAGCAACTACACCTGGTGGGACTACCGCGCTGGCGCCTTTGAGAAGGATGACGGTCTGCGTATCGATCACCTGCTGCTCTCGCCGCAAGCGGCAGACTTGCTTCAGGATTGCAATGTGGCCAAAGACCTGCGCGCACGCGAAAAAGCCTCCGACCACGCGCCGGTGATAATCACACTGCGAACTTAATAATACGCTTGTCAGTGTGGTTATTCACGCTGCTTAGAAACCCGGCCCCATTCCCGAGCTGGTTTTATTGCCTGTCCTGCTGAGCCACGGCACGATTTCCTGCAGCACATTTTCTTTTCTCATGGCGGCCAGAAAATCGTCGGTGACTGTCGAAGCATCCAGCGCGATTTTACGTGCGCCATCACGGTTATCTTCAGAGCTGATGCCATCCGCTGAAAGGCGTTCACGAATCATTGCCACCAGATCATTCTTCTGATGGTCGGCCATGTACGTGCCATCGGCATTGCGCCAGTCGTGGGTGGGGATGTAGTACTGGATATCGTCCTCTTTGGCAGGACGCACCGCTACAAGCTTAATGTTATTTTTTCCGTCTGAGCTGGTATTTTTTAAAAAACCGGGGGTTTGATACCCCTTCTTGTCTTCACCCATAATTGACCCTCAAAGTTTTTTTGGGGCAAAACGTCTTTTTTCTTGTAAATCCGTTTAGCCGCTTGTTTTTCGTGCCCGCAATTAGACTTAAATCAGCACGTCAATAAATTATTAACAAATGGTAAAACGGCTGTCAATCACGAATCCGATACCCCCGGGGGTGTATCACCAGCCGCTGGGAACCAGTTTGCTTGAGACTTTCACCACATTCCTGCCATTATTTTTGGCGGAATAAAGCGCCTCATCAGCGCGCTTCAGCAGGCTTTCTGCGGAATCACCATCGGGATGAAGGCTGGCTACACCAATGCTCACAGTCTTTTTCAGTTGTTCGCCGCTGGTGATGGTAAAGGGCGTGGATTCGACTGATTCACGCAGACGATTAGCCGCACCCAGCGCTGCCTGCGGGTCGGTTTCTGGCATGAGAATCACAAATTCCTCACCGCCGAAGCGCGCCGCAAGGTCGGTGGAGCGCGAAATCTGAATAATAATCTGCGCCAGCTGTTTTAGCACCAGATCCCCGGCATCATGGCCGTACGTATCATTCACGGATTTGAAGTGATCCATATCCATGATCATCAGCGCGAGATTTTTGCCATTTTTCAGCGATTGCTTGACCATGTTTTCAAGGTGGGCATTGAGATAGTGACGGTTGTAAAGGCCGGTGAGCGCGTCGGTCACCGCCATGGACACGCTCTGCTGGTAATTGGATTTAAGCGCCTCCTGGTAGCGCTTGCGGCGAATCTGCGTGCGCAGACGAGCCGTCATTTCGTTCTTATCCACCGGTACGGTCAGATAGTCATTGATGCCAAGCTCAAGCGCCTTGAACATGATGCGCTGGTCTTCCTCATCAACAAACACCAGAATCGGCACATTGCGCGTTTCTTCCTGCCCTTTAATCTGTGAGGCCAGACGAAGACCATCCGCACCCGAAAGCAGCGTGCTGATTAAAATCGCGTCATACGGCTTTTCCTTGGATTTCTGGATAACCTGCTCAGTATCCTTTACCCACTCCACCTGATAAGTTTCCTTGAGCTTACCGAGTACTTGCTTACATTGAATCTCGTCGTCATCAATCAGCAGCACACTGGCACCTGACACATCAGAAATAAAGGCATTCGACTGGTTTTGAATACCCATCTGCGCCGTGGTTTTGTCGCGCAGGCGCAGCTCATCGAGCAGTAGCTTAATACGCACCAGAGAGCGCACTCTGGCAAAGAGCGCCATGTCGTTGATGGGCTTGGTCAGGAAATCATCGGCGCCCGCCTCCAGACCTTTCAAACGATCCGCTTTTTCGGAAAGCGCCGTGACCATCACCACGGGAATGTGCGAAATTTCGGGGTCTTCTTTGAGTTTTTTACAGGTTTCAAAGCCATCCATGCCGGGCATCATCACATCCAGCAGCACTAAATCTGGCTTTTTTTCCTTGGTTTCGCGAATGGCTTCATAGCCATCCTTTGCGGTAATCACATCGTAATATTCGCTGGCAAGCTTCGCCTCAAGCAGCTTGATATTGGCAGGCACATCGTCGACAACGAGAATCTGCGCGGTCATGCCACCTCTTGCTCTCCCAGAAACCGGCGCACCGTGCTTAAAAACGGCATGATCGAAATCGGCTTGGAAACATAGGCTTCGCAACCAGCGGAGAGAATGCGCTCTTCGTCATCCTTCATCGCAAAAGCCGTCACGGCAATGATCGGTATCTGCGCGATGGTGCTATCCGCTTTCAGCCTGCGTGTGACATCCAGCCCGGACACTTCCGGAAGCTGAATATCCATGAGAATAAGATCCGGCTTTTCGCTTTTGGTGAGCGTAATCGCCTCAAGACCTTCTTTGGTTTCGATGGTTTCGTAGCCATGTGCGGTCAGCAGATCACGAAATAGTTTCAGGTTGAGTTCGTTATCCTCAACAATGAGAATGCGTTTTTTCATAGGCCCGTTGCTTGTGAATTTTTGTATTTCATAGTATTTTTGATGAACCTACGAGGTAAGACTTAAGAAATTCTAAACATCCTTATTGAATCAGATAAATCTTAATATAACGTGTAGAAACCCGTGCTGAGCGTTGAAACCGAAGCCCTCCACCCCTCGACCGCCAGCTGCCTTGGCGCGCTCAGCTGGCTGCATGCCACCACCGATTGTCAGAATGTGCTCGATATGGGCTGCGGTAATGGCATTCTGTCTGCGGTGGCCGCCAGCTTGTGGCATGCCCGCGTCACCGCGGCAGATATTGCCGAGCAGGCGCTGAAAGACAGCCACGACCATCTCAGCCGCCACGGGCTGCTGGAAAAAGTCACCCTGCTGCGCAGCGACGGCTTTACCAACCCGGAAATCACCCGCCGCGCGCCCTATGATGTCATCATCTGTAACTTGCTGGCCGAGCTGCAGATCCGGCTGGCGCGCGATTGCCTGCGCCATCTGAGCCCCGGCGGCCATCTTATCCTCTCCGGCATCATGCAATGGAAATTACAAGAAATAACAATGGCTTATAAGTCGCTCGGCTTTGCCATTCTGCATCACCGCAGCAGTAGCCCATGGGATACGCTGGTGCTTCGTCACACAACCGTCACATAATCAGCACAAACCCTTGCCACCATTCATAAAAGCTTCACTTGTCCGTGTGAGAATGGCTTTGTTATACTCTGAAATGAAAAATATTGTCCATTATCTGAACAGCTAAAACGCTACTGAAACCATGGCAAGATCAACACCAGACCAGCAATCGCTGGAAAGTAAAGAGTCCAGAATCCTGCCGCGACTATCGCGCCAGGATCAGGAGAGCTATCTCAACCTGCGTCAGGGCGTTGCTGAAGTTCGCCAGAAAAATCCGGATCTGGATACACGCGTCAATACCCGCCTGCTTTCTGAATATCTCGATGCAGCGCTCAGGCATCGTCAGGAGATGGATGCCTATCGCAACAAAGCCAAAAATAACGGTATCATCCCCGATCCCGGCGCGATCCAGCACCTCAGCACCAAAAGACACAACGAATTTCTCAGCCACTTCCACCGTAATGTGCTGC
This sequence comes from Alphaproteobacteria bacterium, assembly GCA_033763775.1. Lineage (GTDB taxonomy): Bacteria > Pseudomonadota > Alphaproteobacteria > Rickettsiales > SXRF01 > JAJTHB01. The sequence goes on from JANRJW010000003.1 coordinate 169,903, forward strand.
CCAGCTATGGCGAAGAAGGCAAACAAGCCTATGCCATGCTGATGGATGCTCGTCGCAGCGAAAGCATTCCCGAGGCTGTCGCTGGTCAGTTTTACAAATCAGAAAAAGGTGGTGCGCGCTGGGGCGGCATTATCGGCGGTCTGGCGGCTGGGCTCTTCGTCTTTACCCAGATGGGCGGCATGGCCGGCGGCCTACTGGGGTTTGGCGTCACAGCGATTGCAGCTATCGCCGGCGCATGGCTGACCAATCGCGGCGTTGATAAAATCAGTGAGTTCGTGCAAAGCCGCGAGCAGCAAAAACAAAACACGCCAGATACGCGCGAGCCAGCCAGAAACACCGATCATCTCGTCGAACGGCAACGTCAGCAGCAGAAACCAGTTGAAATGACACAACTGGTTAAACCGGAAGATCTGGCTCTGGCCGCTGCCGAAATCGACCCGCGAGATACATTAATCCCACCACAAACCCCTGTATCTCCTGACAAAAAACTTCATCAACGAGTCTAAATATGTTTTTTGACAACATTGTCATAATTGGTGTTGCACAGGCGATACAGCCGCCTCGGTGTCATCAAAGCTTCATTTGTCTTGCTGAGTGGTTGTGGGATAATAACATCTGAAGAAAGCTAAAATCGGCTGATAAGGTAAAAATATGGCAAATGATTTTTTGAAAACCGTTCAGGATTATGCCGCTACCGCTTGGGAAAATGCCAAGGGTCTGGCTGAGAAGCTGCCTGATGAAAGCATGAAACTGCTGGATGGTTACAGGGACTATGCTGCCAAACTAACCGGTGATTCCGTCAGCAAAGACGCCCCTCTGATGAATTTCAGTCAGTGGGTAGATAGCCAGGCTAAATCCGGCGTAAAATTCACTCAGGACGCCGCAGAGAAAGCAATAAAATTCTACAACGATAACGCGCCTGATGAAATTAAAAATTTTGGCAACCGCGCCGGTGGCTTTCTGGATAACAACAAAGGCGCGCTGGGCGGCATGGCAGTGCTCGGCCTGCTGGGGATGATGCTGATGGGCGGCGGCATGGGCGCAATTCTCATGGCGCTGGTGGGTCTGCTTGCCGGCGCAGCGCTGATGGACAAAGGCAATAGCAGCATACTGGGCGGGATGTTTACCCCCGAAACCCCAGCCAACACCCCCGGCGGTACCACCCCGGCGCAAGATGCCCCGGCAGCAAGTAAACAAACAGAAATTATGATCGGCCTTGATGGCAAAATCGTTTCAAAAGCTGAGGAGGCTGAAGTAGTCATTAAGGGAAAATTTGCTGGCGAGGTTGGAAAAGAGCAGTTTATAGTTGAAAATGCGTCGCTGCGCGGAAAAGATGGTGCGCTCAAGGAGTTGGATCTAGGCAAAGAACCGCTTATCCTTGATGCAAAAAACATCACAGAAATTACATCTGAGAAAAACCGTAAAATCATCGGCATGCGCTTGGATAAGGCCATGTCAGGCGCAAATCCGGCAGCTGCCCCCGCTCCTCAACCAACATCACCCGAGGCAACGCCGCCGCAACCGGCGCCCACCGCGACAGCAGCACCGCAAACACCTGCTGCCACCACCCAGCCCAGTGGCAACGCGCCGCTTGAAGCTCGTGGTCCGGTTCGGGCTCCTTTAATGGCTGGTGCGGCTGCGGCAACCCCAAATGTTGATCTGACAACTTTGTATACCGCGGATAACCGCCCCAAAATTCCTGAATTGCTGCGTATGCAGGAACCTGCTAACGCAGCAGTAACAACCAAGGCTGAAAAATCTACCGAAGCAGGATCTGCAAGCTATAGTATCACAACAAAAGATGGCGATATCGCCCGCTCTGCAACCTTTGGTATTACCAAAAATGGCCGCTTTGTTGACCCCTCGAAAGCTGATGTACTCATTTCCGGCATCAATAATATGGATGGAACTTTTACTTTGACCAGCGCCGCCGCTCGCAACGAAAGAGGAGAATTCCCAAAAGTTTCTCCGGGCAGCGATCAGGTGATGCTGACCACAATTACCGGAAAATCAAAAGATCAGCTGACTCTCCCGTTACAAGAAAATAAGCTGAATGCTGATGAAACGAAGACCCAATTCGCACTGCTGGTCACGGCTTCAGATGAGATGAGTCGCCAGGGAGCAATCAACAATAAAGCAGTTGAAGAAAGAAACGCGAAACTCGACGCAATCACCAAAGAAGCACTCGAAAGACAAGTTGCCAACGTCAATAAAGACAAAGCTGCTACTTTGGTAAGGACAGAAGATCTGCCAAACGGAACAGTCTATACTTTTGTGCAAAGTGGCATGCTCAATAACGGAGAACGTTACAACTTTAAATTCCAAGGCCGCTTTGAAACAGTTGCTGCAGAAGGCGGTCTCGGATCTGCCACCCAGCGACTTGTTATTGATCGTGGTAACTTTGTTGATTCACCGGATGCGCCTATCGGTAGCCAGAGTTTGATTAATAAAGACAAACCCTACGTCATGAACATGACAACGCTGGGTGAAGATGGAAAAACTCTGGTCGGCGATTCAAGAAACCTGTCTTATATGCGCGACGATACCAGCCCGACTAAACTGAGCATCAATTATCTTACCGGTTTAAAGGCAATGTCGAGCCAAGCGGCATTTGCACCTCCAAAACCGGCTACTACTCTTGCAGGAAGTGTAGGAGCTAGCCGCTAGTCTTAGCTACTGCACACCAGCATCTCCACCACCATTATTTTACCTCCCCCGCTTGCGGGGGAGGGTTGCGAGTCTTGGCGCTTTAGCGCCTTAGACGAAGCTGGGTGGGGGTGATTACTTCTCGAATAGATAATTTTCTGATTAATATCACCCCCCTCGAACTCCCCCCGCAAGCGGGGGGAGAATAATCAATTTTCTCCGCTCCCCCGCACCAACATCGCCACAACTTCGGGGTTGGTGAGGGTGGAGGTGTCGCCGAGATTGCTGGTGTCGCCCTCGGCAATTTTCCGCAAAATACGCCGCATGATTTTTCCCGAGCGCGTCTTGGGGAGCGCTGGTGTAAATTGAATATGTTCGGGCGTCGCAATTGCGCCGATAGTTTTCCTCACCCACTGCTTGAGTTCCTGCGCCATCGCCTCCGATGGCTCCACACCTGAGGCCAGCGTCACATAGCAATAAATCCCCTGCCCCTTAATCTCGTGCGGGATGCCGACCACAGCAGCTTCCGTTACATGTGCATGACCAACGAGGGCGCTTTCCACATCCGCCGTGCCAATGCGGTGGCCAGAAATTTTCAGCACATCATCGGCGCGGCCGGTAATCCAGTAATAGCCGTCTGCATCGCGGCGCGCGCCGTCGCCAGTGAAATAATAGCCGGGATAGGTGGCAAAATATGTCTCCTCAAACCGCGCATGGTCGCCATACACCGTGTTCATCTGCCCCGGCCAGCTCGCTTTAATGCACAGCATGCCCTCGCACTCGCCCGCCATTTCCTTGCCATTCGCATCCATAATCACTGGCTGCACGCCAAAAAACGGCCAGGTTGCCGAGCCGGGCTTCAGCGGCGTAGCGCCCGGCAGCGGCGTGATCATATGGCCGCCGGTTTCTGTCTGCCACCATGTATCCATAATCGGGCAGCGCGAATCCCCCACCACACGATGATACCACAGCCACGCCTCAGGATTAATCGGCTCGCCGACACTACCAAGCAGCCTGAGTGATGCCCGCGAGGTGCGCGTCACGAACGCATCACCTTCGCGCATCAGCGCGCGAATGGCCGTCGGCGCGGTGTAGAAAATATTCACCTTATGCTTATCGATCACCTGCCAGAAACGCGAGCTATCTGGATAGCTCGGCACACCTTCAAACATCAGCGTCGTAGCACCATTCAGCAGCGGGCCATACACGATGTAGGTGTGGCCGGTAATCCAGCCGACATCTGCGGTGCACCAGTAGATGTCACCATTCGTTTTGTCATCTTGAGCGGAGCGAAGCGAAGTCGAAAGATCTTTCTTCCAAAAAGATCCCTCGACTACGCTCGGGATGACAGGAGCGTGATAATCAAACACAATTTTATGCGTCATGCCTGCCCACACCATATAGCCGCCAGAGCTGTGCAGCACACCCTTGGGCTTGCCGGTCGAGCCGGAGGTGTAGAGAATGAAGAGCGGGTCGGTCGCCTCCACGATGGTCGCGTTGCACTCGCTCGTTACTGTGGCTGCCAGTTCGTGATACCAGCGGTCACGGGCATTTTTTGTAATAGCTGCGCCGGTATTTTTTACCACCACGACATGCTCAACGAACGCAAGGTCAGCAACAGCCAAATCTGTTGCAGCTTTGAGCGGCACAGTTTTACCGCCGCGCCTTCCTTCATCGGCGGTGATCACCACTTTGCTACCGCAATCCTGAATGCGCCCTTTCAGCGCATCCGCCGAGAAGCCACCAAACACCACCGAATGCACCGCCCCAATGCGCGCGCAGGCAAGCATCGCCACTGCCGCTTCGGGAATCATTGGCAGGTAAATCGTTACCCTGTCACCCTTTTCTACACCAAGCGATGTCAGTACATTCGCCATGCGGCACACATCGTCAAATAGTTGCTGGTAGGTGATGTGTTTCGACTGATCGGGATCATCGCCTTCCCAGATGATCGCGGTCTGATTCGCGCGCTCTGGCAAATGACGGTCGAGGCAGTTTTCCGTGATATTGAGGCGTGCGCCGGAAAACCAGTTCACCCGCACCGGGCGCTCAAACTGGCAGTCGCTCACTTTGTCCCATGTTCTTCGCCATGCAAAGGCTGAGGCCTGTTCTTCCCAGAACTTCTCCGGAGTTTTCAGCGCCTCGCGCGACATCTCCTTAAAATCATCCAGCGTGATATGCGCACGCTGTTTCCAAGCCTCGCTCACCGGAAAGATATCGCTCATATCACTCTCCTTCGCCGAATTTATTCTCCACTAATTCTTTAAGTGCGGCAACAACCACCCCCGCCTGCTCGCCCTCGGCGCTTACCTTCAGCTTCGTGCCCTTATCGGCGCCAAACATCATCAGGCCAAGGATGGAGCTGCCCGTCACCGCCTCGCCTTCCGGCTCGCCGCTTCCCGAGAGCTTGCTCACTCTCACCTGCGCGCTGTGCGCTGCCACGACTTTCACAAACTTGGCCGCTGCCCGCGCATGCAGGCCTTTTTTATTGCAAATTTCTAAAATGGCTTCCGCCATCAGGGCTTACCAGCCAGTAAGTTACCGGCAACGTTGATATATTTGCGCGCCGCTTCCTGCGCCTGGTTCACCGCTTCCTGCATGGGCACTTTGCCGCGTACACTGGTGAGCTTGATCATCATTGGAATATTCACCCCGGCGATCACTTCAATATCTTCCGTCTTCATCACGGAAATCGCAAGGTTGGATGGCGTGCCGCCAAACATGTCGGTGAGCACCACGACACCTTCGCCGCTGGCCACTTCCTTGATCGCAGCGATGATGCGCTCGCGCGCCGCCTCCGCATCATCTTCCGGGCCGATGCCTACCGCTTTCAGCTGCGCCTGCTTGCCAACCACATGTTCTGTTACTTCCACAAATGCATCGGCGAGCCTGCCGTGGCATACAATGACAATTCCAAACATCGCTTACTCCAAATCCCTGTGTCTGATGGTGACGTTATACCCCTGCCCGCCCAGAAAGCCACCAAGCTTTTGTGCCACAAAGACTGAGCGGTGCTGGCCACCGGTGCAGCCGATAGCTACCGTGAGATAGCTTTTGCCTTCGTTCTGATAGCGCGGCAGCAGCGGCGCCACAAAGCCTTTCAGGCGATCATAAAATGCGGCAAAGTCATTGTCTGATTCAATCATGTTGCCCACCGCTTCATCCAGCCCGCTTTTGGGGCGCAGCGCTTCGTCATAATAAGGGTTTTTGAGGAAGCGGACATCGAACACCATATCCGCCTCGCGCGGCACACCGCGCTTAAATGAAAACGACGTCACCACCACCGATAGCTGGCGTGCGCCGCCAGCAAAATGGCCACTCACCAGGCTGCGAAGCTCGGCGGTGGGCAGCTCGCTGGTATCCAGCACCAGATCGGCATACTGGCGCAGGCGAGCGATCATTTCACGCTCGTGCTGAATGCCATCCATCACCGTGCGATCAAGCGCCAGCGGGTGGCGGCGGCGCGTTTCGGTGAAACGGCGGCGCAGCACTTCATCATCGCAATCAAGAAACAGAATCGAAAAATCAAGCTGGCGGTTCTGTCGCAGCATGCCGGCAATTTTCAGAAAATGATCCACCGAAAAATCACGGCTCCTGATATCAGTACCGATCGCCAGATGGCGCATGCCAATATCAGAGGATGCCAGCGCCGGAAGCAGGGACAGCGGAATGTTGTCAATCGCCTCAAAGCCAGAATCTTCTAGCGTTTTAAGCGCCACGCTCTTGCCCGCACCCGACATGCCTGTCACCAGCACCAGTTTCATAGCGCACTACTTTCCAAGCAGCAGCAAACGAATTTTCGAGCATGTTGATTCATCAAACGCATGAAGCAAATGTAGCGGCAGGCGAATGCCAAGGCAATCAAAGAACGCGGGCTCCGGCATACGCTCCACCTGCTCACGAGGCACCAGCCGCACCACCAGCATCACCGCAGCATCGCGATCATAGGGCAGGCTGAGAATACCAATGCCCCGCGCCTCAATCTTGCCGGCGATGGTCTCTGGCGGCGACGCATAGAGCTGGCCGCCATCAGCACGAAGCACCACCTGATCATCCGCAACCAGCCTTGCACCGCCATCAATCAGCCGAAGGGCTAGATCAGATTTACCCGAGCCTGATTCGCCCAAAATCAACACCGCTTTGTTATGAATAGCAACGGCGCTGGCATGCATTCGAATCACCTGGTCAACCTGTGAACCACCGAAACACTTTCGGCCTGCTTCAAAGCGCCGGGCTTATCAATTTCCACCACCACCGATTGCACACCGGCAAACCCCATCACCAGCCTTGCGATATGATCCGCCAGCGCCTCCAGCAACATGAATTGCTGCTCGGCAAGCGCCTTCAGCACATGGTCTTCAATGAGCGCGTAATCAACGGTATCCGACAAGCTATCGGATTGGGCGCTCGCTCGGTGATCGAATTCAAGTTCGATATTGATAACCACCGGCCGCGACTTCATGCGCTCATGCGCATACACGCCAATAATCGTTTCGCCCTTTAGATTCTTGATGCGGATTTTCATAATAAATGCTCCCCGCCATCGATGAACAAACACTGGCCGGTCATGGCATCGGTGGTAACGAGCAGCTCCACCGCCTGCACAATATCGGTCACCGTGGCGATCCGCTTCATGGGCAGGCGGGATTCCAGTTTCACACGGTAATCCTCGCCCCAGCCATCCGCTGGCAAAATATACCCGGGCGCAACCCCATTGACGCGAATATTTGGCGCAAGTTCCGCCGCCGCCATCTTGGTGAATTCATAGAGCGTTTTTTTGGAAAGCAGGTAATAAAAATAGGAGTGCTTGTGCTGCGTCACGCAGGTATCAAGCATGTTCACCACATGGCCTTTGCCAATAATCTGTGCGAAAGCCTGCGTCAGGAAAATAGGCGCCTGCACATTCGTGCGGAATTCTTTTTCAAACAGCGCCGCGTCACCATCCAGAAAACTTCCCGTGTCGAACACCGAGGCATTATTCACCAGCGCGCACAGATGGGGAAAAGCACCATGCGCTGCACGAATCAGCGGCTCGTGGCCGCTGCTGTCCTCAAGGTCGGCCTGCAGCAGCGCGCAGCGCACACCAAGCTCGTGAGTGCGCCGCGCCACATAGGTGGCTTCGGACTGCGACTGGTTGTAATGCAGCGCGATATCAAAGCCTTTCGCCGCAAGGTGCAGGGCAATCTCTTTGCCAAGCCTTCTTGCCCCCCCGGTGATAAGCACAGCATGTGGCATGGTTTTACTCCGGCTTGTAGTGAATGAGTGTGGTTTGAAGGCTATCATCGTCTGGCGCGCTGCGCAGCTTTGCACAGAATTCTTTGTCGCGCAGCAGGCGGGAAAGCACCGCCAGCGCCTTCAGATGTTCGGTGTTAGCCTCTAGCGGGGTAAGCAGCAGGCAGATAATATCCACTGGCCGGCCATCCGCCGCGCCAAAATCAATCGGCTCTTCCAGCGTTGCCAGCACTGCGGAAATAGCACTTAAATCTTCAAAACGACCATGGGGAATACACACGCCGCCGCCCATGCCGGTGCAGCCGAGGTTTTCACGCGCCATGAGCACCTGATAAATCTCGCGCTCAGGCAGATTCGCACGCTTGGAGGCAAACGCCGCCAGCTGCTTCAGCGCCTGTTTTTTATCACGAACGGGAAGGCGCGCCAGCACGGCACCCTGGGGAAGAAGCGTGGAAAGCTCCATGCTGGTAATGCGACTGCGCTAGGCTGCCTGGCTGCTCGGGTCAACCCAGGAGATGTTGCCGTCAGCGCGGCGATACACCACGTTCAGGCCGCCATGTGCTTTGTTGAAGAACATCAGCGCCGGCAGATCCTGCAGATCCATTTTCATCACCGCCTGGCTCACGGTCAGCGTTTCGATCTCGGTGGGTTTTTCTGCAATCACGAGGCCTGCAGCTTTTTCCTCTTCATCACGCTCGCCAGTTTCCGGCGGCAGAACGCGCTTCAGCGCTTTCACGCGGCGGGTCTCCGGCAGTGGCTCGCCGCCATGGGGCAGCTTGTGATGGTTGGTGATCTTGCGCTTATAACGACGCAACTGCTTGGACATCTTCTCCAGCGCTTCATCAAACGCCGAATACACATCGCCACCCATGCCGCTGGCACGCACCACAAAACCTTCGTGCGTGCCGACATTACCAGTCACATCCACGCGCAGCATGTGCGCTTCTTTCGAGGCCACCACATACACGTTGGTCACGCGGTCAATGTATTTGGTTACGTGCTCTTCGACCTGCGTTGCCACATGTGTGCGGAACGATTCGCCAATATCAACACCTTTACCGGAAACTTGAATCTGCATTGTTTTATCCATGCTGGTTAAAAGAAGCCGGAACATAGTCTTTTTGCTGGCGCGCGTCAATTAACCTCTGTGATGGTCAAAAACCCTACCATGTTCGGCCTCAAGCCTGCGGCGAAGCTCCTGTTCGAGATGAGTTCTTTGATTAAGGTCTTTCATCTGCCTGCCAAGTTCTTGAAGAAATTCAGTGCGATCATCTGGCTTCAGATAGGTTGCCTGCGCTCCATTCTGACGCCGGAGCCTGAATCTTTCACGATAAGAAGTAGCATTGGCCAGTTTTTCTAAATGCGCATTGCCATCCCTTACCTCAGGGTGCGCTTCTGCTAAACCTTTAAGCGCTTCGTCCTGACGCAATGGATTACCGGTAAGCAGGCCTGCAATTCGATCCGCATCTTTTTCCATTTCTGGTGTCGAAAATCTCACAATACGCCGGTAAGAATTACGTGGGTGCGTGTCTAATCTTATATGGTGACCAAGCTCATGAGCGATAACTGATTCCAGCTGTTCCAGCGATAGATACTCGAAGGTTTTTCGGTCAATAAGCACCTTTCGTCCAAGCAATATTGGACCAATCACTCGTTCAATATTCTTAGTCCTGAAATAAGGGTGTACAACATAAAGTTCAGGTTCATGGCGCATAAAATCAGCAACCAGCGGATGTTTGACCAGATTATCAAATACCTTGCCAAGAGCAGCAATCGCCGGATCTGCATGATCAGCCGTAACTTTAGTAACCATGCCGGTTTGCAATCCTACTCGGAATTCTGAGTAAATTTCCCGCAAGCTGTTCGCATTGAACCGCTTAGCCGTGATCATTTTCTTGAGCCAATCTAAAACCATACCGTCATTATAGCGGTTTTTGCGACGATCCTTTATGAAGATTCGATGAAACTAACGCCAATGAACTAAGACATTGTAATATAATTATTTAAAGCTTCGGAATATTGAATCCAAGTACCTTGGCAAGCTGCTCAAGCTCACCATAATATAATATTTTTTCAAGTGCTTAGTCACAATACTCACTTTCAAACCACCGCCAGCTTGAGTCGCTTACGCTTTGGCGACGAGGGAATGCCTAGCGCCTCACGATATTTAGCGACGGTGCGGCGGGCGATATCGATGCTGCGCTCTTTCAGCTTTTCGACAATGTCATCGTCGGAGAGGATCGCCTCCGGTGTTTCGGCTTTAATCAGCTCTTCGATATATTGTTTCACTGCACTGCTCGAAACATCTTCGCCGCCATGCGAGCGCGCCAGTGCCGAGGTGAAGAAATATTTTAGCTCAAACGCGCCGCGCGGGCAGATCAGAAATTTGCTGGTGGTGATACGGCTGATGGTGCTTTCGTGATAGCCGGTCTCGGCGGCGATATCTTTCAGTGTCATCGGCTTGAGATATTTCACGCCGAGCCTGAAAAATGCATCCTGCTGGCGCACCAGCTCGCTGGCCACTTTCAGCATGGTATCAGCGCGCTGTTCGAGCGCACGCACCAGCCAGCTGGCACTGCCGAACTGCTCCAGCACAAACTCTTTATCGCGCGCGCTGCGCGATTCTTTGCTCACCTGCTTGTAGTAGCGCTTATTCACCATGACTTTCGGAAAATTGGCCATATTAAGTTCCACATGCCACTTGCCGTCCGGCAGGCGGCGCACAAAAATATCTGGCTCGGTGATGGTGAGTGGTTCATGCGAAAAAGCAGCGCCCGGCTTGGGATTCAGCGTGCGTATCTCAGCGGCCATGCCCAGCACATCATCCAGCGACACGCCACATTTTTTCGCCAGCTGCTCGAATCTGGCCTCGGCCAGCAGCGGCAGATGGTCAAGAAACTGCTGCATCGCTGGATCCAACCTGTCGCGTTCACGCAGCTGTAGCTCAAGGCACTCTTTGAGGCTGCGCGCTGCAATGCCCACCGGGTCAAAGCGTTGAATCTTGGCAAGCACATCAAGCACCTCCCGCTCGCTTACGCCCAGCTGCTCCGCCTGTGCTTCAAGTTCCTGCCTGATATAGCCAGCTTCGTCGATCAGATCGATCAGATGCGCACCAATAAAGCGCTCCGTGGGGCTTTGAATATCCAGTACCAGTTGGCGCATCAGATGCTCACGCAGCGAGGGTGCGCCTTCTGCCTGCTCAAAGCCGGACTCATCGTCATCAAATCCGCTCTGCCTGGCATCACCATAGTGATCCCCGCTTAAGTAATCCTGCTCGATCTCGCGGCTATCGTCATGGCTTGCGCCCCAGTCATCGCGCGAGTCCACCGCCTGAGGCTCCTGCGGCTCATCTTGCTGCGGCTCACGCTCAGCGACTGGTTCGTCGCCTTCGTGCTCAGAGAGCTCAAGAAACGGGTTTTTTTCCAGCTCCTGATCAATAAATTCACGCAGCTCCAGTCCGCCAAGCTGAAGCAGCTTAATCGATTGCTGGAGCGACTGCGTCATGACCAGTTGCTGGCCTTGGCGAAGTTCTAGTCTGGGAGCGTAAGCAGGTGTATTCATAGCAAAACCATGCAAGAATCATACCAACTAAACATTAATCAATGGTTAATGTACTAAGATAATGATTTTATATTATAAAGTGAATCGCTCACCCAGATAGACGCGGCGCACTTCCGCACTACTGACGATTTCCGAGGGGGTTCCCTCCATCAGCACCGTACCGTCATGCATGATGTAGGCGCGGTCGATGATATCGAGTGTCTCACGCACGTTATGATCCGTAATCAGCACCCCGAGGCCGCGATCTTTCAGATGCTTCACCAGATTACGCACCTCATCAACAGCAATCGGGTCAATGCCCGCCAGCGGCTCATCCAGCAGCATGAAAGATGGCCGCGATGCCAGCGCGCGCGCAATCTCCACACGCCGACGCTCACCGCCCGAAAGCGTGATGCCCTCCGCCAGACGAAGATGGGTGATGGAAAATTCTGCCAGAAGCTCCTCAAGCGCGGTTTGCCTGAGCGCCCTGTCCTGCTCCACCAGCTCGAGCACCGACATGATGTTCTGCTCCACCGTCATGCCACGGAAGATGGAGGCCTCCTGGGGCAGGTAGCCGATGCCGAGACGGGCGCGGCGGTACATGGGCAGGCGCGTGACGTCGCGGCCGTCGAGCGTGATACTGCCGGCATCGGCGGGCACCAGGCCGGTGATCATGTAGAACACGGTGGTCTTGCCGGCGCCGTTGGGACCGAGCAGGCCCACGGCCTCGCCGCGCCCGGTGGCGATGCTGACGCCCTTCACCACCATGCGGCCGCCGTAGCTCTTCTGCACGTTGACGGCCGTCAGCCAGTCCTGGCCGCCGTAGATGCCCTCCTCCGGACCCTGCATGGCCGCGTGGCCGTTGCGGGCCGGCAGGTTACGTCCGGGAGTGGCGGGGCGTGCCGGCTTGGGGCTCCTGCCGAAGGGGAACAGTCGCATGCGCTAGTTGCCCCGGATGACCGAGCTGCCGCTCGTGCTGGGCTGCCAGGCATCCTGCGCCGCCGGGTTCGGCTGGGCCTTCTTCAGGATTTCCTTGGCACGCTCCTTGGCGTCGTTGGGAAAGAACAGGAGGCACTGCTTGCCGGGAGGGCAGGTGCGCCCGGTCGGCGTCTCCGCCGCGTTGGACGACAAGGCAGGCCCGGTCGTCCTAGGCGCCTGCGGCTGCTGGACGGCCGCGGCTCCCGCCTCGCCGGGCTCGACCTCGAAACGGTACATGCCGGTCGTCAGGTCGATCTTGAG
>JANRJW010000004.1:0-146362 GCA_033763775.1 Alphaproteobacteria bacterium
ATTACGAGCTTGGTATTATCCTAGAGGAGTCAGGAAATCTAATTTCTTTAGGGAAACAGGTTTGGACACAGAAACATCGCGAGAACCTTTCTACGAATGACAGAATTCAAACGATGAATGCAATTATGACTGTCATGGAAGATGCGGGAAAACCCCTAAAAACAAATGAACTACTTGAGAAGGTTTCTAGGTACAGAGGCATCAAATCAAAAATGCAAATTAACCCAAATGAAACGCTTATAAAACTTGAATCGAATCTATGGGGATTAGTGCACAGAGATCTACCATTTTCGATGGAAGAAAAAGATAAATACCTCGAGGCCATTTTTGATCATATTGATAGAACCGTTCAATCAGTTCATATATCTGAAATTCCTGACATACTAGTTTCTGCTGGGACTGGATACCCAGCAGACTCTAACCCCTTTGTATTTTTATCATTATGTTCAGCAGACGAAAGATTCAAGACTTGGCAGGGCCATTTAATTGGTTTGAGAAATTGGGAGTCACCGGGACGCGACAACATAGCGTCTGCCTTCAGAAAAATTCTACCAACAATAAATCGTCCCACTTCAACAGCTGAAGTGCAGGCTCAAATGCAAGAAATGCTCGGACGGCCGATCACAAAGTCGAAGGTTTCTGGGCTTCTATCGAATAGCCCTGCAATTTACGACAAGGAAATGGAGCGGTGGACTAATCCCGAAAGTACTGATTCCACTTTCGCATTACAAAAAACCGCCTAATTAGGCCATTTCCAGCGCACAAGGTGGATGGATTTCATAAGGCTTGATACGCTTCCTTCCGGGGGCATTCTCTTGCGGTAGGAATCGGCCTATAGCTCCTTCAAGATAAGGCTCCAGCATTTCACAGCAAATCCACTTTCGCTCGAGTTTTTCGGCAACTTCACCAGTGACACATGATCCGCCAAACGGGTCCAAAACAACATCGCCGGGGTCAGTTAAAAACCTGATGAAATATTCCGGCAATCCGGTTGGGAATCGCGCTGGATGTATCGTAAGATTTTTATCCCTGCAATATTGTGAATAAACACTGTTTGACTCTGTGTTAGCAAGTGCGAGTAAATTGGGCGGTACTGCCCCACCGTTATCCTTTTTCCACTTATCTGAAATATCGTGGCCAGATGGTCGGAGGCTCTGGTTGTATCCATCCTTAAGAAGTTTTTTCATCGAGTCGCTATACGGAGCCAAAATTTTCGTATTATCCGCTTTTGGTCGGGGTGTAGGCGAAAGCCACCAAATGCAGTTGATGGCATCTTTCACTCTGCAACGTTTTACATTTACCCATTCAACAGGGGTTGGTAGTTTTGACGGATTCCACCAATAATGCTCTTGCGCTAAATGAAATCCAAACTCTCGGCATAGCATAGTGAGTAAATCAAAATGATAAAGTGATCGCGACGGCTCTCCTTTAGTCCATGCTCCACCAATATCGATCACCAAGCTTCCTGTTGGTTTTAATACACGCTTAAAGCCCTCAGCGAATCCTCTAAACCACCGCAAATATTGTTCCTCAGTTTTATTACCGTAAGCCTTTGGTCGTGTTAATCCAAATGGCGGTGAGGTCACAATTAAGTCTACCGATTGCGGCTCAAGAATTTTATGTAGAAGGTATAACGAATCCCCGTGATAGATTTTTCCATGTTTTGTTTTGTGATAGATTCTTGCTTTCGCTTCGAACTCTAGTGCAGATAGTTTGTCTTTGTTGGATTCGTTGTTGAGCTTCACAGCTTGTTCGTGCATGTGACGAAAATACTCGCTGACAGTTTTGAAGCCTAACATTTCAGCTAGTGTCTCGGCTTCGGCTTTTTCAGATTCAGTTAGCCTTATATTTACTACATCATCCCTTTTTATCTTTTTTTTCTTAGACATAATCCACCGGCCAGAGTTCGCTTTAAGCAACGGGGCCAGCGGCATGTCCTGCGCCTTCATGCACGGATAAAATTCTGGAGTGTCGGGCGTTTTATCCGGGATGGCATTTGCCAAACTGTCAAGATCAACCCGCGCCAACGCTTCGGTAATGTTCTTCGGCGTGTCGCCGCAATCCAGATCATTCGTTGCGCGGTTAAAGGCGACGTTCACCGCCTTTCGCTCCGGCAGTTCCATTGCCTTCGTGATCGCCACCGGCACTTGGCGCACGCCCATGCGTTTCGCCACATGATGCCGCTGGTGGCCCGAAATGATTTCACCGTCCGGCGTTGCATAAATCGGCAACACGAATCCCAGCTTGCGAAGCGAAAGCTCGATTAAATCAAGGCGGCGAGGATCCGCTGCGCGTGGGTTATAGGTGGATGGGTTAAGACTATCGATATCAACCATTTTCATAAGCCAAGCCTCCGTTTCAGTTCATCCAGGATGGCTTCCTTGTCGAAGCCCACCCGTTGCCTGATTTCTTCCATCCATTCCAGATAACGCCCGCGCTCGATGACGAAGGTGTAAGGGCCAATGGTTGCCTTGGTGTCGGCTTCTTCCAGTTCACCATCTTCTTCGCCATCAATCCCATCGGCCAAATCGCCCAGGGAGTTTCGAAGGTTGTTCAATTCTTCATCGTTGAAGCCAAGCAGCGATTTGTCGTAACCCTCCAAATCGAGTTCATTGATTTCCAGCTGCAGGAGTTCTTTATCCCACTGCGCTTCTTCGCCGGTTCGGTTGTCGGCAATGCGATAGGCTTTTATCTGCTCCTTGGTTAAGCCCTCCGCGACATGCACCGGCACTTTTTTGAGGGCCAATTTCTGCGCTGCCTGATAGCGAACATGGCCCACAATGATGACCATTTCGCTGTCCACGACTATCGGCTGGCGAAATCCAAACTCCTTGATTGAAGCCGCCACCTTATCCACGGCATGCGCGGTTATCCTTGGGTTGCGGGCGTATGGCACCAGCTTTTCAATATTCACCAACTCCACTTTCATGGCTTTTTCCTCCTGTTAAAAAACGAAACGAAATGCAATTCAGGACGCTGAATCTAGCGAAATGGCGGGCCTAGCGTCCCCGTATAGACTCGCGGCGGGAAGGACCCGGAAGCTCGCCGCATCTTCAAAATAAGTCGCCTCAGATATTGCTCGCAGTCACCAGCATGCTAGAGCATAGGTTTTAACCACCTGATAAATAGAGGTAATTATATGCAGGAACACGACACAAACGCCGCCACCATCGCCGCCTTAAACGACCGATTCCGTCAAACTTTTTGGGGCGGGCAGGTTTTAGTAACGGACGAAGTGAGCGCACTTTCCGAATTAACACGCATCGAATTGTTCAGATCTGTGCAGCTATATGACAACTTTGTGCAAGATAACGACCCATACGGTGAGCATGACTTCGGAAAGGTAGTTGTCGGCGGACAGGATTTCTTCTGGAAAATCGACTATTACGACAACACACTTCGTTATGGCTCCGAAAACCCTGCCGACCCGAAGATCACCACCCGCGTACTCACCATCATGAAGGCGAGTGAGTATTAGAGCCGACCTTCAATAATAAGCTATCACGCTCATTCAAAAGCGAGGCGAGTTCACTGCGGATAGCGTTTACAGCTGCCATGATGAACTCAGAGTTTTCACAGTTCTCACCACGCTGATTCGGCATCAGCGCAACCTGTTCGGCCTCGGTGAATATACCGTGCCCGATATATTCCTTGTCATTGATATAGGCCCACTTTTTCAGATTATGCTTATCGGTATCGATGTTGCCTATTCGCCAATGTCCCGGCGTGGCCTTATCACTTAACCGCAAAGCTGTCCGCAAAAGCGGATATGATGTATCGCGCTCATCCATATAAACCTCATGCTGCTTGTGTGAGTGGTTCAAACTCAAAATACCGTCCCAAATTGGCATCAGGGGACTTGAGTAATTTTCCCACCCCTTGTAAAGTCTCAAGAAATTGCATTAGGCGGTTCGAACTTTTTCCGCGCTGGTGCACCAGGCTTCGCCCTTACGGGCTACGCCTGGCGCAGCCAGGTGTTGGCGCCCGTTAGGCCGAAGCCTGTCCGGCGTAGCTTGAAGAGCGAAGACGGACTAAAGAGATTTTATGTGGTATGTTTACATCATCCGAAGCATAAACTTTCCAGATCAGCTATATTATGGAGTAAGCGAAGATTTGAAAACTCGCTTGAAGGATCACAACGCTGGTAAATCTACACACACTGCTAAATTCATCCCGTGGGAATTGGTTTGGTATTGCGCTTTCCCAAATAAACACAAAGCGCTTGAGTTCGAAAAATATTTAAAGTCACATTCTGGCAGGGCGTTCGCAGCCAAACGATTATTGTAGCTTCAATTCCGCGTTGGACAAAGAGTTGGCTATGGTTCTAACTTTCCGATACCCAGTTTGGATGAAATCGGATAGAAATCAAGCAAATCAAATAGATGAGCGGTTCTAACAAGTTGGCGCAGAAAAACAGAAAACTCCAAAATGATGAACTAGCAAGACGCCGCGTCCCTTGTCTGGTGGCTTATCTTAATCCTTTTAGGATTGTTGAAAACCCCACTCTGCCACCATGGAATATTACCATTGAAGATGTGAATAAGAAAACATGGGACTATGTCGCGCTGCATGAAATGGTAGGCGGTATAGATGTTGGATTAACCGCACCCTATCATATGACTATAGCGCGTGATGGTGCATTGGCCTTGCCGCCCTTACCTGAATTGCGCAACGACCAGCAAATAGTGGAATTTTTTAATCGATGTTTGGCTGCATTATTGCTTGGAGGTCTCTATTGTGAAGCAATTACCTTAGATGGTTTGGACTTTGGCACTATAATCGATTGGAAATATATTCGCGTACATTCGCATGGCCGCGCAGCTTCAAATCGCTTTCATGAGCAGATAAGGATGCGACAAGCATCAACATTAGAAGCAATAGGACTCCATAGCCCCCGGACTGTTCAGCTTAAAGCATTAGACGAAGCAATGAAATCAGGACGAGCTGTCTTAGAGGCAATACCAGAGGTCAGTGTAGAGTTTTTATTGAAAGGAGTTACAGGTATCGCTCGGCGTGATTGGGGAACAGCTCTAGCCAATCTTTGGATTATAGTTGAACAAATAACTTCTGGGCTATGGAAGCATCACGTTTTAGCAAACGCGCAGAAGGATGAAATTATTTCTGGTCGATCAAAACAGTTGGCCGATCCAAGGACATGGACAATTGCTGCTCGCCATGAGTTACTTCATCAAATTGGAATATTGCCAATTAGCGTTCTAGGCAAACTATCCGCGGCGCGTAAATCCAGAAATGATTTAGTGCATATCGGCAAGCATCCACAGGCTAATGAGACCCTCGCACTTTATGAAGCGGTATTAGCTTTATTGAGTATAGCTGCGCCAAGTCAGTCAATCCCCCTAGCCAAACTTAATCTAAGCGATCATTCTTTATCAGACCCTTTTGCGCCGAAAAAATCTGAAAAGATTGAGCCTTCGCATTGGATGGGAATACCTAAATTACCCGGCGAAGCCGAATTGGAAAAGTTAGAAGCAACTCAATTAAGGCAAAAGCGTTCCAAGAAATTATAATCTAAGCGGCCTTGAGCAATTTTCCCATCCCTTGTAAAACCTCAATAAACTTATGCATCCGGTTCGAACTTTTTCCGCGCTGCTTGTCAATTGAAGCATTGAAACAGGCATCAAATGATGCTATTATCGTGCCTGTTAAGTTGAGAGAGTGGTATGCGGACGACGATAGCACTGGATGATGAGCTGGTGGCCAAGGCACAGGCCTTTACCGGGCTTAAAGAAAAATCTTCCTTAATTCATGAGGCATTAAAGGCGCTGGTTGCGCGCGAGAGCGCGCGGCGGCTGGCGCTGCTTGGCGGCAGTGCGCCGGAGCTGAAAGCCCCGCGGAGGCGGCGCTCTAAAGCGCGATGATTCTGGTGGATACTTCCATCTGGGTCGATCACCTACGCCGCGGTGATGAAAAACTTGCTGCGCTGCTGAATGATGGGCTGGTGCTGCTTCATAGTTTTGTTATTGGCGAGCTGGCTCTGGGCAACTTACCGCGACGCAAGCAAGTTTTAGATTCATTGCAGGATTTGCCCTCAGCAATCGAAGCGAATGATAAGGAAGTGCTTGATTTTATCAATCGCCATGCCTTGCCGGGTCTGGGCATTGGTTATGTGGATGCTCATCTGCTTGCAGCGGCGCGGTTAAATGGCGTGCGCTTATGGACAAGGGATAAGCGCCTGCGCGAGGCGGCCATTAAGCTGGGACTTGCCTATGGGGAGGGGGTGTGATGCGGCTTGGTTTGGCAGTATTGCTGCTGCTTTTTTCTGCGCAGCAGGCGGCGGCGAAATCGGCGATTTTTTTTCATCCTGAC
Organism: Alphaproteobacteria bacterium; assembly: GCA_033763775.1. Taxonomy (GTDB): domain Bacteria; phylum Pseudomonadota; class Alphaproteobacteria; order Rickettsiales; family SXRF01; genus JAJTHB01. The sequence continues at coordinate 6,328 of JANRJW010000004.1, forward strand.
GGCATGGGGGTGAATAGCTGGCAGGCGATGCGCTACCGGACGGTGGGTGCGCAGGGGGCGCTGAATTGGGACAAGATGACGCATATGGGCGTGTATGTCGGCACGATGGAAGACAGCCTCGTTGCCAGCTCCAATGGTGCGGCGACCACCCATGCCTACGGCGTGAAGGTGCCGCGCGACAGTTTTGGCATCAGTCGCGGGCAGCCGATTCGTTCCGCTAGCGGATTTGATGGCAGCATCACTCAGCAGGCGCGTGCCAGAGGGCTGAAAACCGCACTGATTAACTCTGGCAGCATCATGGAGCCGGGTACGGCGGCGTTTGTGGCGCGCGCAAAAAATCGCAAAGATCATGATGATATTGCCGATCAGGTGATCAAGAGCGTTGTGGATGTGATTCTCTCCGGCGGTGAGCGCCATCTGCTGCCAGAGGGTGTGCGTGGTCGTCATGGTATTGGTACGCGGGGCGATGGCCGCAACCTGATCGAGGAAGCACAAAAGCTTGGCTACCATGTGGTGTATACGCGCGAGGAACTTAATGAAGCGGTGAAGGCCAGGCCTGCGAAGCTGCTCGGTGTGTTTGCATATGAGCATAGCTTTTTTGACAAAGATGAAAGCCGGCCAGCTTACCTTGAAAGCGCGCCGACCATTGCCGAGATGATGCAGGCGGCCATCACGCTCTTTAAAGGGCATGATTTTCTGATGGTGGCGGAAGAAGAGGGCACGGATAATTTTGCCAATGAGGGGCGGCCGCAGGCGGTGATGGAAGCGGCACGGCGCGCGGATGAGGCGATTGGCGTGATGCTGCGGGCGGCTGAGCAAGACCGTGGATTATTGCTGCTGACCGCGTCGGACAGCGATGCGGGCGGCCTTCAGCTGCAAGCGGACGAGGATGGCGGCGCGCTGCTGCGGCCTGCCGGCCGCGCGGATTATGCGGGCGGTATTCTTGCCCGCAGCAACCGGCCGCTGCCTGCGGTGGTGGATAATACCGCGATTTTCTCGCTGCTTGCCTGCCACCTGTTTGCTGTATGCAGTAAACCGCAATAATCTATCGGTGTGGTCGATCTAATCTGAATTGATTAGTCTATTTTTATACGCAGCCGTATGAGGCGCTTCTATCTATGTGGTTGTAAATAATTGCTAATCCTTTAATTGACAGCGCCTTGCATCAGGCATAAACTTATAGTCGTTATTCTAACTATTTATTTTTGCGGGTATGATATGCGGGTGGGCAGTTCGGCATTGCTGCGCCGCGGGGCGCAGGCAAAATATACGGCAATTTTACGCGCAGCCAGCCGACTTTTTCTCAGGCATGGCTACACGCGCACCAGCATGGATGCGGTGGCGAAGGAAGCTGACGTTTCCAAGCAGACTGTTTATAGCTATTTCAAAAATAAAGATGAGCTATTCTGCCGGATGATTGAGGAGGAGTGCGCGCGTCACACGCCGCCAGACTCAATGCTTGAAGATGCGGCGCTCAGTATGGAAAACGCACTGTTTAAAATCGGCATGGGCTTTATTGATATGATCAGCAGCCCGCGCGGCCTTGCGATTCACCGGCTGGTGATGGCTGAAGTTGAGCGTCACCCCCGCGTGGCCAAGCTGTTTTACGATTCCGGTCCGCTGCAGATGCAGGGATTGCTGGTACGTTATCTGAACCGGCAGGTGCAGCTGGGGGCGCTGGTGATTGACGACATTGAGCGCGCCGCTTCAGATTTTTTTGCATTGGTGAAAGGGCGCTATCATCTGCGGATGCAGCTGCGCGTTAAACCACTGCCCACCAGCAGAGATATAGAAAAGCATCTGCATGATACGGTGCAGGTGTTTCTGAAGATTTACGGCAGTAAAAATTAGGTCTGGCGTGAATATCCGCGCGGTCTAGTAAAGATGGCGCTTCAGCAGATCGCGAAGCGTGACCAATTCCTGGCGAACCACCGTCAGCTGGTTGAGTTTCTTTTCATCAATACCACCAGATACGCTGTTTGTGGCTGAAATTTCTGCCGCATCTTTACCGATGGCTTTGCGCGCTCCCTCGATGGTGTAGCCCTGATGATAAAGCAGATCCTTGATGGTGGCAATCAGCGCTACATCCTGCGGGCGATAATAGCGCCGGCTGCCGCGCATTTTAAGTGGCTTGATTTGTGGAAAGCGTGTTTCCCAGAAACGCAGCACATGCTGCGGTACACCCAGGGAGTCTGCCACTTCGCTGATCGTGCGAAAAGCTTGCGCCGATTTCTCAACTCCGGCGCGTGGCGCGCCAGTTTCTTCGAGTAATAGTTCGGGCGGGCTTGCTGGGTTCACAGATTGGCGCTCCTTATGCCCTCGGCATGGACTCAGGAAGGGTTAAAGACCCTGCTTTGCCAGCTGCTCGTTCACCTTGGCTTTTAAAAGGTTTGAAGCATTGAATGAGAGCACGGTGCGCGCCGTGATAGGCACTTCCACGCCGGTTTTCGGATTGCGACCCATGCGCTGCTTTTTGTGGCGCAGGTTGAACGTGCCAAACGACGAGAGCTTCACGCTATCGCCCTGTTCCAGTGCGGTGCAGATTTCCTCGATCACCGAATCAACAAGCGCATTGCACTCCTGCAGCGACAGGCCAATTTGTTTATAGATGGCATTGCTGAGGTCAGCGCGGGTGAGAGTTTTACCTTCGTCGGTGATGATATCGGTCATGGCAGGGCTCATTGTTTGATGATGAATGGCACCAGTATAGCGTTTTTTAGAATAAAATCAAGTATCTACCAGCGAAGCAGCGCGCAGCCCCAGGTAAAGCCCGCGCCCATGGCCGGGCAGGCGATAAGCTGGCCGGGCTTCAGGCGGCCATCCTTGGCCGCCACATGCAGCGCCAGCGGGATGGAAGCCGCCGAGGTATTGGCGTGCAGGGGCACGGTGGAAATCAGCTTTTCGGGGGGTAGCCCCAGCTTTTCGCCGACACTGGCCAGAATACGCTGGTTGGCCTGATGGGGGGCAATCCAGTCAATATCACTGGCTGTAAGGCCGTTTTCTGAAAGCACCGCAAGTGTTGCTTCCGGCATTTTGGCCACGGCATGGCGATAAACCTCTTTGCCGGCCATGGAAAGCACGCCCGCTTTCTGATTGGTGGCGACACCACCGCTGGTTATCAGCATGGAGCCAAACGCGCCATCGGAATAGATGCGTGAGCCAAGAATGCCCCGATTCTCTCCCTCGCGCGCTTCCAGCAGCATGGCAGCTGCGCCATCGCCAAACAGGATGCAGGTGGTGCGATCCTGCCAGTCGATAATGCGCGAGAAAATTTCTGCGCCGATGACCAGCGCGCGATTGGCCTGTGCGTTTTTCAACATGGCATCGGCGACACTGAGCGCATAGACAAAGCCGCTGCAGGCGGCATTCAGATCAAACGCAGCGCCTGCTTTCATGCCAAGCTTGTGCTGCACTTTCGTGGCGGTTGCGGGCAGGGTATCGTCCGGTGTGGCGGTGGCAACGATGATGAGGTCAACCGATTCTGCCCCCACGCCAGCACGCTCCAGAGCTTGCTTCGCGGCGTGGGCTGCGAGGTCGGAGGTGAGCTCATTGTCTGCTGCCAGGTGGCGCTGGCGGATACCGGTGCGCTCAACGATCCACTCATCGCTGGTGTCGACCAGCTTTGCCAGCTCATGGTTGGTCATCACGCGCTGGGGTAAATAGGCGCCCGTGGAAAGAATGATACTACGGCGCATCAATCCGCCTCGCCTTCCACTGCATCCAGCGGCACACCGGGCATGGCCGGCGGTGTCGAGAGCTTGATTTCCTGCATGATGCGCTGGTTGATATGGTGGGCAACCAGCTCAATCGCCACACTAACGGCGTTGCAAAATCCTTTTGCGTCGGCACCGCCATGGCTTTTCACCGCAATGCCACCAAGGCCAAGGAACATCGCGCCGTTGCGCTTGCGGTCATCCAGCTTATCTTTCACCACGCCCAGCGCACCAGCTGCCATCAGCCCGCCAAGGCGCGCCGGAATTGAGCTTGAGAAAGCCTCGCGCATGTAGGTGCGGATCAGACGGGCAGCGCCTTCTGCTGTTTTCAGGGCGACATTGCCGGTGAAACCGTCCGTCACCACGACATCCACCGTACCCATCGCAATATCATTGCCTTCGACAAAACCATGGAAATTCAAATCCAGACCGGATGATTCAATCAGTCTGCGCGCATCTTTCACTTCGTCGCGGCCTTTCAGGTCTTCCGAGCCGACATTCAGCAGCCCGATTTTGGGTCTGGAAAGTCCGAGCACCGCGCGCGCATACGCATCGCCCATCACGGCGAAGCGAAATAGATCCTGCGCGTCACATTCAACATTGGCTCCCAGATCCAGCATCACACACTCGCCTTTGAGTGTTGGGAAAAGTGCTGCAATCGCCGGGCGCGATACGCCGGGAAGCGTGCGCAGAATGAGTTTGGACATGGCCATCAGTGCGCCGGTATTGCCCGCGGAAACCACCGCGCAGGCTTTTTCTTCTTTCACCGATTCAATGGCCAGCCACATGCTGGATTTTCGGCCGCGACGCACCGCGACGGATGGCTTATCATCACCCGCAATAACCTCTTCGGTATGCACAATCTCACAATGCTTGGCCAGCTGGCCGAGATCAGCAAGCAGCGGCTCTAAGATGTAGCGATTACCAAACAGAAGAAAACGGCTGCCGGGGTGGCGAATAAGCGCCAGCTGGGCGCCTTTGAGCACGGCGTGCGGGGCATGATCACCGCCCATCGCATCCAGCGCAATCGGGAGTCTCAGTTTACTTGCAGCCATGGGAGCTCATCGTTATCGTGATCGCCAGAGTTTGGTATTCTTTGTGATGCATAAACCATCACAACGAACACGACAATCACGAATTACAATGGCCGCAAAAAATTAGCGGTTCACCTTAGACTTCGTGACCTGACGGCCTTTGTAGTAACCATCGGGCGAAACATGATGGGGGCGCTTGAGTTCGCCGGTGGTTTTATCTTCCACCACAGTTACTTTATCGAGCGCGTGGTGCGAGCGGCGCATGTTGCGGGCGCTGGGGGTCTTTTTTCGCTTAGGTACAGCCATGGTCAAACATCCTTATTTTTTTGTGAGGGAGCCTTATACAGCAAGAACCGCTGGCTTGGAAAGCAGTTTTTTAAGCTTAAACGGCAAGCTTTCTAAGCAGCTCGGATTCGGCCTGACCACCGTACATATAGTCACGGGTGATTGGCAAGGCATTGATTTTCTTTGAAAATTGGATCTGCCACGCCATGGTTCCGGAGTAGATCATCGCCAGTTCGCAGCCGGTGAGGTACAGGTCGAACATGCGGTAAAACACCTCGCCATTCATGGCGCGGATGCGCTCGCTGTTTGCACGGTAGCGTTTTTTCCATTCGCGCAGCGTGTAGGAATAGTGCAGGCGCAGCACCTCGGCATCGGTCACCCAGAAGCCAGCTTTTTCGATAAAGGGGATGGTCTCCGAAAGCGCCGGCAGGTAGCCTTTTCTGAACATGTATTTTTCCAGCCATGGCTGCGTGGCGAGCGAGGGTTTGTTGTAGCCGATCGAGTGCAGCAGCATGAGGCCATCTTCTTTCATCAGCTCATGCACTTTGCCAAAATATTCCGGATAGTGAGGCAGGCCAACATGCTCGAACATGCCCACCGAAACAATGCGATCAAAAGTCTCGCTCACGTGGCGATAATCCTGCAGTCGGATATCGATTTTATCTTGCAGCCCGGCGGCTTTCACACGCTCTACGGCGAGCTGGTGCTGCTGCGCCGAAAGCGTGACACCCACGACGCTCACGCCTTTTTGCTTCGCCATTTCCATCGCAAGCCCGCCCCAGCCGCAGCCAATATCCAGCACGCGCTGGCCGGGCGATAAATTTAGCTTGGCGATGATGTGGTTTTTCTTATTGATTTGTGCCTGTTCCAGCGTGTCGTGCTCGCTTTTGAAATAGGCGCAGGAATACTGCATGTCCTTGTCGAGAAACAGCTGGTAGAGCTCATTGGAAATATCGTAGTGAAACTGAATGTTTTTGGTGGCGTAGCCGATGGCGTTATTCTGCCAGATACGGCGCAGCGCATAGCGCGCCAGCGTGATGGCTTTTGCAAAAGGAAAATCACGAAACGCCTGGTTGTTGGCCGCCAGCACGCGCAGAAATTTATCAAGATCACCGTCATCAATCGTCATCGTGCCGAACATGTAGGCCTCCGGCAGGTTGATGGAGGGGTTCGCTACCAGCTTCCAATGTAGCGCTTTATCATGCAGCGTAATCGCGGTGGATTCGCCCGGGCTACCTGCATAGTGGTGGCGCTTGCCGGTGGCATCGGTGACGGTGAGTTCGCCGCGTTTGATGATGTGGCGAAACAGCGCGCCGGCGGGAAAATCGAGCATGGCAGATATCCTTGCTAATGAGAGTTAAGCGGCCGAGAGCTTACCTTTAGAAATGATCTGGTCAACAGGATCCAGCGCGCCGTCGGCAATCAGGGGTTGTTTTTTTACTTCAGCATAAATCGGCGCGAAGTCCGGCTTGGTGGCCTCAAACAGATCCTCCAGCGAATCAATCACGAAGTAGGTTTTCTGCAGGTCATCGATGCGGTAGTCGCTGCGCATGATGCGTTTCAAGTCAAATTTCAGCCGGTTAGGCTTATCGCTTTCTAAACAATAGACCGATTCGGTTTTGGAGGAAACAATGCCGGAACCGTAAATGCGAAGCCCTTCTTCCTGCTGGATGAGGCCGAATTCCACCGTAAACCAGTATAGGCGTTCGATTTCCTTATCAGCATCCAGCGTGTGCGCTTTCAGCGCCCCTTTGCCCCATTCCTGCATGTAATCGGCGTAAACCTGATGCGCGAGCATCGGCACATGGCCAAAAAGATCATGGAAAATGTCCGGCTCCATCAGGTAATCAATCTTCGCTGGCTCGCGGATCCACCATGTGACTGGGAACTGGCGCTTGGAGAGATGCTCCAGAAACACCATCGGCGGCAGATAGCCCGGCACGGTGACAAGCCGCCAGTTTACCGTTTTCTCGAGCATATCAGAAACGCGGCGCCAGTCGGGAATCACGTCGCTTTCTTTCATGCCGAGCATCTCCAGCGAGCTTAGATACTCTTTGCATGCGCGGTTTTTAAGCAGCGGATACTGGCGGTTGCTGAGCGTGCGCCACATGCCATGATCCTCGGCGGTGTAGGCGGCCGGATCAAAGTCGAATGTGTAGTCGGCGCGCATGTTTTTCGGGTGTTCGTCTGCTCTCATTTTAAGCCCCGCCGCATGGCGGGGTCTGGTATTCCGCACATGCGCTTGAAAAAATGGTTATCATCGGCCAGTATAGCCATCATGACACGTAAATCCACCAAAACCAGCACCAGACCCCGCCATACGGCGGGGCTAAGTATCCGCGAACTGAAAACCCGCGCCGAGATCGAGACGATTTACCCGCTGGTAAAGCAGGTGAACCCGCAAGTATCTAAACGTGAGTTCATGACCGACCTTGATACCATGCTACCGCTGGGCTATCGCTGCATTGGGGCATTTTCCGGCGATAAACTCGTGGGCGCCTGTGGCCTGTGGATCGGCCGGCGGTTCTGGTGCGGAAAATACTGCGAGGTGGATAATCTTGTCGTTGATTTAAATCAACGCAGCGGGGGCATCGGTGCGCTTATGATGCGCTGGGTGGAAAAAGAAGCGAAAAAAGAGAAATGTGCGATCGTGATGGCAGACAGCTACACGACCAACCATGCCTCACACCGCTTTTATTTCCGCGAAGGATATATTATAAAGGGCTACTGTTTTTACAAAGAACTCTACTAGGACAGACAGCTTGCTTGTTTTTTCTGCGCTTCCGCTGCGCGTGTAATTTAAAGTACACTTGCGCTGCTGCTTACGAAAAAACTTCGCATCTGTCTTGTCCTAGCGAGTTCTGATAAAGGAGAAATTATGCCGCAACCAGCTACCAGCAATCAGCCGCCAGCCACAGACATTAACCCCATGGGCACGGACGGCTTCGAGTTTGTCGAATATGCGGCGCTTGATCCGCGCCCGCTGGAAGAGCTGTTCGCCAAGCTCGGCTTTACGCGCGTGGCGCAGCACCGCTCGAAAAATGTTCATCTGTGGCGTCAGGGCGATATTAATTTTATTTTGAATGCCGAGCGCAATTCGCAGGCTGAAGGGTTTTACAACGCGCACGGCCTATCCGCCAATGCGATGGCGTTTCGCGTGAAAGACGCGGCCTTTGCGATCAAGCGCGCGAAAGAACTCGGCGCAAAAGTGGTGGAATCAAAAGTGGGGCCGATGGAACTGGCCATTCCCGCCATTGAGGGCATTGGTGGTAGTTTGCTTTATCTGGTGGATCGCTACGGTAAGCAGGGCTCGATTTATGATATTGATTTTGTGCCGCTGCCGGGGGTGGATCAGCATCCGGCGGGTGTGGGGCTTACTTACATCGACCATCTCACGCACAATGTTGAGCGTGGCAACATGGAAAAATGGGCGGATTTTTATTCACGCCTGTTTAACTTCCGCCAGATCCGCTATTTTGATATTGAAGGTAAGCTCACCGGCCTTGTCAGCAAGGCGATGACCAGCCCTTGCGGCAAGATCCGCATCCCGATCAACGAATCGTCGGATGATAAATCGCAGATCGAAGAATATCTGCGCGAATACAAAGGCGAAGGCATCCAGCATATCGCGCTGGCAACGGACGATATTTACGCGACCGTGGCGCAGCTGAAGCAGCATGTGCGCTTCATGGATCCGCCGCCCGATACCTACTATGATAACCTGAAAAAACGCGTGCCGCACAGCAAGGAAGATGTGAGCAAGCTGAAGCCGCTCGGTATTCTGGTGGATGGCGCGCCGGAGAGCAAACCGGGCGCGAATGATGGTGGTATTTTACTCCAGATTTTCACCGCGACCGTCATCGGCCCGATTTTCTACGAAATCATCCAGCGCAAAGGCGATGAAGGTTTCGGCGAAGGCAATTTTAAGGCTTTGTTTGAGTCGATCGAGGAAGATCAGATCAAGCGCGGGGTTCTTAAGCAATAGCGCTTCCTGAAGCTGGGGAACTTGCTTGCGATGCTGCGCTTCCGGTGCTCACGTACTAGAACGCTGTGCGCCGGTTCTCGCCTCACTTAGCATTTCCCTCAGCTTGAGGAAGCTTAGTACAATATATTAATTGAGCGAGAGGCCGGCTGCGCCCTGCCGGCTTTGCGCAAGGCGCTGCACAAAACTGCCGCCGCGCAGGGTTTTACCTACCATCTCTACCATTGAGCGCTGCAGCTCGGGGGTGTTGAAATTTTCTGCAATGCTGGCCGCCATCTCGCTGGGCACCTGCTCGCGCTCGACCTGCTCCAGCACCGTTTCCGGCAGCTTTGACATGCTGTAAGCCACCCGCAGGTTGCCTTTATCTATCTGCAGCGGTGGCAATTTGTTGACATCCACCCTGCCGCCAGCAACTTCCTTGAACACACGCGCGGCATCCAGCGCGTCGGTGTGGCCACGCGCCATGTTTTTGTAGGCGGCGATCACGCGCACGTCCTCCACCGAATAACCATCCGCCTCGCGCAGCACATAGGCCGCCACTTTGCCCGGGCCGGTGCCAATGGCGTTAGTGTTCACGGCGTGATCAAGCCGGTGGTGGCCATCCGCGACATAAAGCGCGCCATTCAGACGTTCATGCAGCAGCAGTGGATCGCCGTCTAAGATTGGATTCCAGCTTTTGCGGCGGATGCGATGTGCCTCGGTGATGCCTTTGCTATCACCATGCGCGCGGAACTGATAGGCCTGCGCATCGGTCTTGATGGCCTCGGGCGCCACCATCACTAGGCTCAGCTTTTCAAGCGCCAGGCGCGGTTGTTGTAATGTAAACATCCCCATACACGCCATTCTAGCGCGCAGGAGGCCAGTAGCCCAGCCTTCAAATATGAAGTTTTGATGACGAATACAGTGCTGGAACAGAAAGCAGATAATATTGATTTTTAAACATTAACTGAAAATAAACCATGCTGCTTTACTGTTGAGAGAGTTTCATTAAAGACCGAGTTAATGCATGGCCAGCCATATTCATCCTAAAAATGTCCGTGCGAGCGATAGCATCGACGTGCTGGCTCTTAAGCACGATGATTTCAAAGTCCGTCGCGGTTTTCCGACCGTGCGCGAAATGGCGAAGCTGTGCCTTTCAGCGGTTCTTATCGTGTTTGGTGTGGTGATTCTGGTGCGCAATGATACGCTCGTCGGCGCTTTGGTTTGTACACTAGTGGGCGGCCTTATGCTCTATCTGGGGCAGAGTATCGAAAAGCAGCAGAAAGTTATCAATGCAACAGAATTCATGAATGCACTTTTTTCTTCCGCGCTGAGCAAAGATTATCAATTTTGTCTTATTGCCCGAGAAGACGGGGGAATGATTTATTTCGATCGCGGATTCCAAAAGGCTTTCCCTGAGTTCATGCTAGGCAATCGACGCGACCTTGCAGGGCTTTGTAACCACTACCAAGTTGAAGCCGACGTGACCGAGCGGCTGGGAAGCATTATTTCTTCTGGCAAGCAGGGTGAACTGCAGTTGGCAATCCCGGCGCGGGCTGATTCCCCCAGCCAGACATTCTCGGTGACCTGCGAACCCATCGCACGTCCGAAGGGCTACGTGCTGGTGCGCGGTAAGTAGAGCTTAAGCAGCCGCTTTTGTCAGCATCGAATAAAGCTCGTCTTTAAGCGCGAGGCGCTGCTTTTTGAATTTTTCCGCCAGAATGTCGGAGACCTTGTCGATCTCCTGCTCAATGCGGTGCACCTGCTTGCATACGGCTTCATATTCATCAAACAGCCGGGCGAAGTGGGCATCATTTATTTTCAGCGCGTGAATCTGCTCTTTGAACTCGGGAAATTCCTGAAGCAGTGAATAAGATTCGTTGAACATAAAAAGCTCCTTTTCGTTGACTCAGGCAACATTAGCAGCATGTGCCATGATAGCCTTGATTCGTATCAAGCGCCAGCAATAACAGGGTGAGCGCCAATTTTCTGATATTCATCAAAGAGTTTGGGGGTGCGGTTTTCGCCCGCCCTGCAGATGGCCTCATCCATGGCAACGGTGCCAAGCAGCGCCACGCCCAGCTCGCGCGCGAGTTTCTCGCCGCCGCCGCTGCCAAACATGCTGCCCGACATATTTTCCACCACGCCCAGCACCGGCACATGCACCTTGGTGAACATCTGCGCGCATTTGCGCGCATCCAGCAGCGCGACTTCCTGCGGTGTGGTGACGATGATCGTACCCGATAGCGGCACTTGCTGCGCCATGCTTAAATGAATATCGCCTGTGCCCGGCGGCATATCCACCAGCAGCACATCCAGCGGTGCTTCTTTTATGCCCCAGCGTGTCATACGCAGCAGCTGGTTCAGTGTTTTGGTAATCATGGGCCCGCGCAGCACCGCCGCACTATCACCAATGATGAAACCGATCGAATTGCACACGATGCCGGCCGCCTCAAGCGGTATCATCTGCTCTTTAAATTCCGGCTGGCCGGAAAGCCCCATCAGGTAGGGGATGCTGGGGCCGTAAATATCCGCATCCAGAATGCCAACGCGCTTTCCCGCCGCCGAAAGCGCCATGGCCAGGTTCACTGTGGTGGTTGATTTGCCCACGCCGCCCTTGCCAGACGCCACCGCGATGACTCTGCCCACAAAAGGCAGCGGCTCGCGCACCCAGAGTGCTGGTTTTTTTAGCGGTGTTTCATCCTGAATCATCGTTGATGTCATGGTCTTGCAATCTGCTTGTTTCCCCCTATATAGTTGCCCGAGCGAAAAAAACCAGTACCGCCTTGAGGCGGGAACCAGTGGAGGGTGCATGGCGTGGGATAATCAGGGTCCGTGGGGCAAACCAGGCGGCAGCAGTGGCATGGGTGGTGGTCCACGCCGGCCGATGGGCGGCGGTGGCGGCGGTAAGCCGCAAGGGCCGGATCTTGATGAGCTGCTGCGCAAAAGCCGCGAGCAGTGGAAAACCATGTTTCCTCAGGATGGCAATGGCGGAGCGAAAGGGCTCGTGCTGCTGCTGATTATTGTGGTGCTGCTGTGGCTGTCGTCGGGAGTGTATTTTGTGAAAGCCGATGAGCAGGGCGTGGTGCTTCGCTTTGGCGAATATCATCGCACCACCGGCTCAGGCCTTAACTATCACCTGCCTTATCCATTTGAAGGCGTGCTGACACCGAAGGTGACGGCCGTGAACCGCGTGGAGGTTGGCTATCGCTCCGGTTCAGCGCGCACAAACCGCGAAACGACGGCGGTGCCGGAAGAAAGCCTGATGCTCACCGGCGATGAAAATATCGTCGATATCAATTTCGAGGTGCAGTGGAAAATCCGCGAAGCGCCAGATTTCCTGTTTAACATCCGCAATCCCGAAGACACGGTGAAAGCCGTTTCTGAAAGCGCGATGCGCGAGGTGATCGGCCAGAGCCAGATTGCTACCGTGCTTACCGCTGGCCGCGAGGATGTGGCAATGAAAACCAGAACCCTCATCCAGCAAACGCTGGACGATTACAAAGCTGGTATTGAGATCATCGCGGTGAACCTTCGTGATGTGAACCCGCCTGATCAGGTGATTGCTGCGTTCCGCGATGTGCAATCCGCGCGCGTGGACATGGAAACAGCGCGCAACCAAGCCGAGGCGTATCGCAACGATATTCTTCCTAAAGCGCGCGGCGCCGCGCAGCAGATGATTCTGGAGGCAGAAGCCTACAAGCAGGAAGTGATTGCAAGGGCGCAAGGTGAAGCGTCACGCTTTGCTGCAGTGTATGAAGAATTTAAAATGGCGCGCGATGTCACCAAGCAACGCATCTATCTTGAAACAATGGAAGATATTCTTTCTGGCATGAACAAGGTGATCATCGATGAAAAAGGTGCGGGCGGCGTGGTGCCGTACCTGCCGCTTGATTCGCTCAAAGCCAAACAGCCAGCAGCTCAGGAGGTGAGGCCATGAAGTGGTTAAGTGTTGCAATTATTGCTTTTTTTATCGGGCTGTTTGTGCTGTTTAATTCGCTGTTTGTGGTGCGCCAGACCGAGCAGGCGCTGGTGCTGCAATTCGGCAAGCCGATTCGTGTGGAGCAGGATCCCGGCCTTGAGTTCAAGGTGCCTTTTATTCAGAATGTTGAGTTTTACGACCGCCGCCTGCTTGATTTTGATGCCGAGCCGAAAGAAGTTACCGCGGCTGACCAGAAACGCCTGATGGTCGATGCGTTTGTACGTTACCGCATCACCGATCCGCTGCTGTTTAAGCAAACAGTGGGCAGTGAGATCAATATGCGCAGCCGCCTGAACTCGATTCTGGAAGCGAGCCTTCGTCAGGTGATTGGCCGCGTGCCGCTTTCCGATGTGATCTCGGAAGAGCGTGACGACATCATGGAGCGTATTCGCGTGCTGGTAAACGCGCAGGCTTCGGGCGCACAGCTCGATGCGGATGGCAACCTGATCAAAGGCCAGTCGCGCGGGTTTGGTGTGGATGTGGTGGATGTGCGCATCATGCGCGCGGATCTGCCGAAAGAAAACTCGGAAAGCATCTATAAACGCATGCAGACCGAGCGCGAGCGCGAGGCTAAGGAATTCCGCGCAAAAGGTTCGGAGGATGCGCAGAAAATTCGCTCTCAGGCGGATAAAGAGCGCACGATTATTCTGGCTGAAGCTAAGAAAACCGCTGAGATCACGCGCGGTCAGGGCGATTCGCAGGCGACCAAGATTTTTGCTGATTCATTTGGCAAGGACGAGGAGTTTTTTAAATTCTACCGCACCATGCAGGCCTATCGCAAAACGCTGGGCAAAGATGACACCACCATGGTGCTCTCGCCTGATAGCGACTTCCTGAAATATATAGAAAAAGGTTCCAGTTCAACACGTTAGAATTGTAACCTAAACTTAATACACGAATCTTTCGACCTCTGCTACGATGATATTAGAAGGTAGGGGGGAAGCGTGGCTGTAAGCAAAGATGTTCACGCCATTCACGGCAGCTGGTCGTGTGAGCTGGCGGATGATGGTTCTGTGCTTTGCTATGTTGGAAAATTTCATCAGGAAGATAAGCATCATGCACAGGGTACGGCCAGATTTTTTGAACACGCAAAAATAACAAAAGGCTACCATGAGCCTCTTAAAGATGCCGATAACCGCTGGGTTGTCAGGGTTTGGCGTTATGATAAAATTCATGCGTTCGAACGTTGGCCGCGTTTTGCAGACTTACTCCCGGATATCGCCAGATCGCTTGAGCAAGATATGCAAATGCGCGAGATTGAAGATTGGCGTCAGACGATAAAAAATCAAAGTGCGCCGCGTTTCAAACCGCTAGCAGAAAAATATGCAGAAGCTATTGTCAAACGCCTGCCGTGGGAAATGGTTGATGTAGGCCACCAGCGTAGCTATGTGGTGGAAGTTGCCGAGCCAGTCTTGGCATTGCAGCTGGCTGTTTACCTTGCGCGTCATGGGTTTATCTCAAACAATGAACGCTGTCGCATTGAATCAGAAGTTTCTTATGCGCTGAAGGAAAATAATTTTGCAGTTGATTGGTCGCGACGCATTGGCATAGATGCGTCGAAAGCAGAATCTTTTGGTGAACAATTTGTGTCAGGCGCTCCGATGCCTTTGCTTTCTCTTGAAGAGATTCGCTCAATTATGCATAAATCTATCGGTAAAAATGGCTGGTCGCTATCTGCATGATAATGGATGACGTACTTGTCACTTGAAAAACCTCAGCTCAGCACTTAGCTTTGGCATGGTTTCTTATGAGGTTTGCCATGAAGTGCCTTTTTGCTGCTTTTCTGCTCACTTTTTCCCTAATCGGCGGCGTGCAGGCACAAAGCACCGTACCGCAAGCTGGTTTTGCTGACCTGGTGGAAAAGCTCTCGCCAGCGGTGGTGAATATTTCCACTACCCAGAAGGTGAAAAACCCGCCCATGATGTTTGGCATGCCATTTGAGGGGCTGCCAAATAGCCCTGAGATGGAGCCGTTTCGTGAATTTTTTGATCGCTTTGGCCAGGGTATGAAGCAAGCCCCCGAGCGCGAGGCAACCTCGCTGGGCAGCGGCTTTGTGATTGATCCTAAGGGCTATGTTATCACCAACAACCATGTGGTGGAGCAGGCCGAGGAAATCACCGTGATTTTTTCGGATAATACCAAATACAAGGCCGCCATTGTCGGGCGCGACAAAAAAACCGATCTGGCGCTGCTTAAAATTGATGTCAAAAAAGACCTGCCATTTGCTGTGATGGGTGATTCGGATGCCATGCGTGTCGGCGACTGGGTGATTGCCATTGGCAACCCGTTCGGCCTTGGCGGATCGGTCACGCAGGGGATTATTTCGGCCAGGCAACGATCCATCAATGCCGGGCCTTTCGACGACTTTCTGCAAACTGACGCGCCGATCAACCGCGGTAATTCCGGCGGCCCATTATTTAACACCAAGGGCGAGGTGATTGGGATTAATACCGCTATTTTTTCGCCCTCCGGCGGTTCGGTGGGGATTGGTTTTGCGATTCCTACGGCGCTCGCAAAGCCAGTGGTCGAGCAGCTCAAGGCCAGCGGCAAGGTGACGCGCGGCTGGCTTGGCGTGAAGATTCAGGAGGTTTCGGAAGAAATCGCTAACAGCGTCGGGCTGGAGAAGCAGATGGGCGCGCTGGTGCTGGATGTGAGCAAAGCGAGCCCAGCCGATAAGGTTGGTATTCAGGCGGGCGATGTCATCACCCATTTCGGCGGCAAGGAAATCAAGGAAATGAAAAACCTGCCAAGGCTGGTCGCGGAAGCGCCGATTGGTAAACCGGCTGAGATCCGTTTCTGGCGCTCGGGCAAGGCCATGAGCGGTATGATCACCGTTGGTGAGCTGAAGGACGAGGCGGAGAAGGCGGGCGCGGGTAGCAAAGGCTCGCCAGCTGTGCCGGCGGCGGGTGAAGTGGTGCTGGGCATGCGGCTGGTGCAGGGTGAGGGTGAGCTTCAGGTGGCTGAGGTGGAAGCTGGCTCTGAGGCAGCAAAGCGCGGCGTGAGGGAAGGGGATGTGATTCGCGAGGTGGGCGGCGAAAAAGTCACCAGCGCCTCCGGCCTCAAACAAGCCATGCAGGCGGCAAAAAAAGCAGGGCGTAAATTCGCGCTGGTGCGTATTTCGCGCGGCAGTGAAGAGGCCTTTATCCCGCTTCCGGTGGAGTGATTTTTTAGCTGATGGCGTAGATCAAAGCGCTTAAATCACAATGATTTAGCTGATTTTTCGCCTGCGCGCGCACGTTTGGTTTGGCGTGGTAGGCAACGCCAAGACCTGCGGCGAGCAGCATCGGCAGATCGTTCGCCCCGTCGCCGATGGCGATGGCTTCAGCGGGAAAGATGCCAAGTTTAGCGCATCCCTCATTCAGCGCGGCGAGTTTGGCATTTTTATCGAGAATGGGGGGGATGACGCGGCCTGTCAGCTTGCCTGCTGCGATTTCGAGCTTGTTGCTGCGCTCCTCATCAAACCTGAGCCGCGCTTTGATACGCTGGGTATAAAAACTGAAGCCACCAGAGACGAGCATGGTGTAAATACCGGCATCTTTCAGCGCTTTCATCAGCGCCTCGGCGCCGGGCATGAGCCGCACGCGCTCATCGTAAACTTCCTGCAAGGCTGATTCGGGCAGGCCAGCAAGGAGGCCTACGCGCTCTTTCAGCGCCTGCTCAAAATCCAGCTCGCCATTCATGGCGCGCCGTGTGATGGCTTCGATTTTATCCCTGAGGCCGACATAATCCGCCAGCTCGTCGAGGCATTCATTCTCGATGATGGTCGATTCCATGTCCGCAACGAACAGCTTATAGCGCGGGCGGGGATGGGGCTGGATGATGATGTCAGATGACAGATGACGGATGACGGATGACGAATAGTTCTCGACGATCAAACGACAAGCGATGCCTGCTTCCAGCCAGCATACATCTTGCGCCTTAAGATCGCGCGCGGCGCTATCCACCTCTTGCGTTGTCAGTGGGTTTTGTTTGGGGTTGGCAAGCAGGGTGATGGAAAACATAATTTTATCATTTCCGCATCAGCGGGAATCCTGTAAATAGTTTAGCGCAGGATGCCTGCTTTCGCAGGCATGACAAGGAAAAAAATGAAAAAAATTCATATCATCGCCGGGCCAACTGCCAGCGGTAAGTCAGCGCGGGCACTGGCGCTGGCGGAAAGCACGGGCGGCGTGATCATCAACGCGGATTCGCAGCAGCTTTTTAAAGACCTGCCGATTCTGACTGCGCGCCCAACCAAGCAGGACGAAGCGCGCGCACCGCACAAGCTTTACGGCTTACTCAACGCCAACGAATCGCCCTCGGCTGGGAAATGGCTGAAATGGGCAAAGATGGAGATTGACTGGGCACTCGCTGAATGCCGCCTTGCGATTGTGGTGGGGGGAACTGGGCTTTACCTGAAGGCGCTCACCAAGGGGCTAGCCGAAATTCCTGATATTGACACGGCAGTGACAAAGCAAGCAGCGAATGATTATGAGGCAATGGGAAAAGCTGCGTTTGAGGAACGGCTGAAAGTGGTTGACCCGCTCTTTTTTGAGCGGCTCAAGGTGTATGATAAGCAGCGGCTCATTCGCGCTTACGGCGTGTGGCTTGGTTCCGGCAAGCCGCTCACCTACTGGCAGCAGCAGGAGCAAAAACCGTTTTATTCCGAGGATTATTTCGAAATCGAAAAGATAGAGGCGGAGCGCGAAGAACTCTACCAGCGCTGCGACCAACGTTTTGATAAGATGATAGAAATGGGCGCAGTAGAGGAAGTGCGTGAATTTATCGAAACCCGCCAGCTGGCTGCTGCTGGTTTGGAGAAGATTATCGGCTTCAGGGAGCTTTCTGCCTATCTACGCGGCGAGCTGGTGCTTGAACAAGCAATTGATAAAGCAAAACAAATGACCAGAAACTATGCCAAGCGCCAGATGACCTGGTTTCGGCATCAATTGTCATGAATTCGTCACTTACTTTTAATGCAGTGTTATTTTATGCTGCTATTACGAATGTAAATTTTAATAAATATGAATGTGTAGATAAATGACAACACAAGACAAGAAAAACACCATGCTTCCATGGCATGTGGTGTTTGTAGCCAGTACGACGCCAGAAAAACTCAGGGATTTTCAGGTTGCTGCCACGGCTAAGGGGTGGCCGATTCTTTTTGCGGATATCCGTGAGATTATAGGCGTCTATCACAACGTGGACGAAAACGGCAAAGATTTTAAGGTCAATGCTGGCTTGAAGCGTAGCGTGATTGAGCGCTTTGTTGATGTGCTGCGTAAGGATGACAACAATCTCAAGCAGTGGTGCCAGAATAACGGGTTGGAGTTTGATCGTGCCCGGGTGCATTTCATGACCGAGGATTCGGGTTTTAGTGTACCAAAGGAGATATGGGACAAAATTGATAAGGACGGAATCCCTGACTACGTTCAGAAAAGAATTGATGAATCGAGTTCCCGCAGGCTTGGCGGGCCAGGTGTGGAGACTGGCCCTGTGGTAAGTGCGCTTCTGGGCGCGGGTAACCTGATGGGGCGTATCTTGCAGGCGGCTGGACCAGATATTCAGCGCGCCCATATCGAAGCGAAACAATATAGCACCGTCGCGGTTCTTTCGCTGAACCACCCGAACCACACCTTCAAACCACTAACGGTAGAGGTTGCCAGCTATATTCGTCCTAATTCTGACGATGGCCCGCGTGTCAGTAATTATAATTATGTTCGCTCTAAGGAAAAACCATATAGTTCGGCTGCTGCATTGGGTGAGCAATATATTTCCAATTACAGCCCGCGCGCAAAGATTGTTGATTATCTGGCCGAGGATGTCTGCAAGCTCAGCCCTGCTCAGAAAATAAAAACACCCCTTAAACGCCAACCCGCCAAGCAGTTTAAAACGGCATTGCTTGGAGCAGATCGCGGTGAAAAGGATTCGCTGCGTCAGTTTCTGATGGACGCAGGTAAACGAGATCAGATGACACCGACAGAAATCGTATCATTTGACGCTTCCCATCAGCCTATTGAGGTCGGATCTGCCTCAATGCGGGCGAATGCTGCCTTATCATACGTGGAAAATCTACTGAGTGAGACTAACGCAGTATTATTGCCACCGTCTGATATTGAAAACTCAGTTGATCCATTGTTTGATCGAGCAAAGCAGCTTTATGACCTGATGTCGCTCATTGTGGCCAAGCAGCTGAACCCGCGCGATAGCAACAAGCCCATCATTATCATGAACCATAAAGGTGCCTGGGATGATGCGGTGAGGCTCCATTATGACCTCGCGAACATGTCGCTGACGAAGGAGCACTCTATTTTGCTGCCAGTAGATGTTAATGGCAATGGTGCTGCTGTTAAGGCTCATTCCAACAGCTATTTTCATGTGTTAAGCGGTGATGACCAGCGCAAAATCGAAAAAGCCGCAAGCTATCTGCTGTCGCAGGCAAGGCAGGGCTTTGTATCGGTAGAAAATTCAGAGCAGCCAACCATGCAAGAGGGCACTTCGCCCGATAAAGATCAGCGATTCAAGGTGGCGGTATTTTGTTCCGCCAGCTGCGAAAACGCCACACTTAATGCATCGCTGAAGGATTTATCATACCGCCTTTCAAAAGATGGTTATGGCATCATTTATGGCGGGGGTGACCGCTACACAATGGGCGCGGTACTGGATGGTGTTAGGCGGCATCGCGACGAGCTGGTGGCGCAGGGCATGACGGCGGTGGCGGCCAAAGAAGCAACCTATATTGCTGGTATCAGCACTGATTTAATCGCGGCAGCGGAAACCGAAAAAGGTGAGCTTTCGCCCGACCTTAACTATCGCGAGCTGACCCGCGATATTTATGACCGTATGGCCAAAATGCTGGTACCTTCTGATGCCATTGTCATCGCACCGGGCGGTGCTGGAACCGTGCAGGAATGGATGGCAGCGCTTATGCTACGAAAACTCGAGCCAGAGAGTTTTGCCGGTAAGCCTATTGTGGTCTATAATCCCCAGCTTCTTAAAGAAAAACCGGGTCTTGCAGAACATGAGAAAAAAGTCTGGGACGGCCTGCTTAAGCACATGCTTGGCGAAAAGGACTATCGCCTTTTAACCTCGGCAGAGCCAGCGATGCAGGCGGCGCGTCTCAGACGTAGTCGTGAGCTGGGCATCTATGTGGAGACGCAGGTCGAAGATGTTCAGCAGCGCCTTGATCAGCTTGCTCGTGAAAAAAATACTGCACACAGGCAGGGTGCTGGCGTTGCTATCGGATAATCATTGACGCAAGCTGGCTGCAGCACTAGGCTAAATGCCCTTTACAACGCGGTGTGCCATGAAATCTGCAACGAAAATAACGACGCAGCAAGCTGACCATTCTGCCGCCGACCTTCTCGGTGCGGAGGCGATTGTGCGTGCGCTGGCGAATGAAGATGTGGATACGGTGTTTGGTTATCCCGGCGGCGCGGTGCTGCCGATTTATGACGCGCTCTTCAAGCAGAACCATGTGCGCCATATTCTAGTGCGCCATGAGCAGGCGGCAACCCACGCCGCGGAGGGCTATGCGCGCTCCACTGGCAAGGTGGGGGTGGTGCTGGTGACGAGCGGCCCGGGCGCGACCAATGCGGTCACCGGACTCACCGATGCGATGCTGGACTCGATCCCGATGGTGTGCATTACCGGGCAGGTGCCCACGCACCTGATTGGCTCGGATGCGTTTCAGGAAGCGGACACGACCGGCATTACACGCTCCTGCACGAAATATAATTATCTCGTGCGCTCGGCACCGGAATTGCCGGGTATCATCCATGAAGCATTCCATGTCGCGCGTAGCGGCAGGCCGGGGCCGGTGGTGATTGATATTCCCAAAAATATCATGAACCAGAAGCTGGTTTATCACGGCAAGCCGGAGACGGTGCGCGCCTCTTACAATCCGCAGGTGAGGGGCGATGAGGCGCAGATCGACAAGGCGATTCAGCTGATGGCCACCGCCCGCAGACCGATTTTTTATGTCGGCGGCGGCGTGATTAACTCAGGCCTTGATGCCTGCGCGAAGCTGACCGAATTTGTGCGCATGACCGGCTTTCCCTGCACCAACACGCTGATGGGGCTTGGCGCATTCCCGGGCAATGATCCTCAATTTGTCGGCATGCTCGGCATGCATGGCAGCTTGGAAGCCAATATGTGCATGGCCGAGTGCGACGTGATGATCAATATCGGCGCGCGGTTTGATGACCGTGTGACTGGCAGGCTGGATGCGTTTTCGCAGAAATCCAAAAAAATCCATGTCGATATCGACCCCAGCTCGATCAACAAAAACGTACGCGTGCATGTGCCGATTGTGGGCGATGCGGGGGTGGTGATCGAGCAGATGATGGCGGCGTGGAAAGCTCGCAGCGCAAAACCAGACAAGGCGGCGCTGGAGCAGTGGTGGCAGAAAATCGAAGGCTGGCGCGCGAAGAAAAGTTTTTCTTACGATCAGGGAAGTGAAATCATTAAACCGCAGCACGCGCTGGCACGCCTTCAGGCGCTGACGAAAGCGCGCTCGCCTTACATCACCACCGATGTCGGCCAGCACCAGATGTGGGCGGCGCAATATTTGATTTATGAAAAGCCCTATAAATGGATGACGAGCGGTGGCCTGGGGACGATGGGTTACGGCCTGCCATCAGCGATGGGCGTGCAGATCGCGCATCCGGACGAGCTGGTGGTGTGTGTCACCGGCGAGGCGAGCTTCATGATGAATATTCAGGAGCTGTCGACCATCACCCAGTACCGCCTGCCGGTCAAAATTTTTATCCTGAATAATCACTGCATGGGCATGGTGCGCCAGTGGCAGCAGATGTTCCATGGCTGCCGCTACAGCGAATCTTACATGGATTCGCTGCCGGATTTCGTGAAACTTGCTGAAGCCTATGGCATGAAGGGGCTGCGCTGCGAAAAGATCGAGCAGCTCGATAGTACCATTGAGCAGATGCTCGCTACTCCTGGCCCGGTGCTATGCGACATCATCGTTGACCCGGAAGAAAACGTCTACCCGATGATTCCCGCAGGTGCGGCGCATTACGAGCTGCTGCTGCGCCCTGAAGATAATAAAGGCGAGATTAAGACGGGGGATCTTTTATGAGTGTCACCCCGTCGAATGACGGGGTCCGGATGCCGTCATAAAGACGGCATGACAGAGTAGGTGTATGACCAAACAATACTACGTCTATATCCTGGCCAAGGCGCGAAATAGTACGTTTTATATTGGTGTGACGAATGATTTAATACGTAGAGTTTATGAGCATAAGCACGGTTTGGCTGATGGATTTACTAAAAAGTATGGTATCAAAATGCTGGTATATTATGAAATGTGCGATGATGTGAATGCGGCCATATGGCGGGAAAAACTGATCAAGAAATGGCGCAGAGAAATAAAAATGGAAGCGATTGAACGCATGAATCCGCAGTGGAAGGATTTGTATGTTGATTTAGTAGGTCATACCATGCCGCCTTCATGACGGCATCCGGGTATCATCAAAACCAGACCTCGTCATGAAGACGGGGTGACAAGTAAGATCAAGACGGGGGATTTGTTGTGAAAAGGGAATGGTTCAAATGACGAATTGGAGAAATGAGACCGATTTGGAAAAAGCCAAAATCGCTGTTCTTACTTTTATCAGAGCCTACGAAAGTTTAAGACGGGATGACGGTTCCTATCTTCATGACGCAAGCAATTGGCGGGACGCCGCGTCTCGCACAGAGATTCTCAACGCCCTAAGCGCACATGGAATTTCCATTGGGGGTTTTATTGAGCAATCGGAGGATCAAACGCTGGATCAAATTAACAAGCTGCAATACGGTCAACCCAATCCATACCCAACAGATAAAGCGCTAGCGCAAAAAGCACTTGATGAGCTAGTAAAAGAAGGGCTTGTGGAAATAAAAAATCTAGTTGGGGGTAATAGAAAGAACATTACTCCGGCAAAATATCGTGTTACCGAAAAGGGAAAGAAATTTGAGCTTCCATCTGTAAATATTGGTGGGACGCAAGTACAATATAATACCAAACCCGTACAAGAGGATGTGAGTCAAGCATCAGGCGTTTCATCTGGGGTGCGTGACAAGTGGACAGGTATCATGAGTAGTGTTCGCATTCATTTACCCAATGACGGCGTTACGCTTAAACCCAAGAAAGGCGGCTGGGAGATCGAATGACCCTCGCCCCCCTATATCAATTGTCACCCCGTGCTTGTCACGGGGTCCGGATGCCGTCATAAAGACGGCATGACAGGACAACCTATATGACCACCGAAACCCTCGATATCGTCTATGACATCCCGAAAATCACCGACAAGCCGTCGCGCCATACGCTCGCGGTGCTGGTGGATAACGAGTTTGGCGTGCTGGCGCGGGTGATTGGTTTGTTCTCTGGGCGCGGCTACAACATCGAGTCGCTCACGGTGGCCGAGGTGGAGCATGAGAAAAAACTCTCGCGCATCACCATCGTAACTTCCGGTACTGAGCATGTGATTGAGCAGATCAAAAAGCTGCTTGAGCGCATGGTGCCGGTGCATAAGGTGCATGATTTAACCGTGGAAGGCGCGCATGTGGAGCGCGAGCTGGCGCTGCTGAAAGTGGTGTCGAAGGCAGAAAACCGGCAGGCGGCACTGAAAACCGCTGATATGTTCCGTGCGAAAGTGATTGATTCGACCCCGGAATCATTTGTGTTTGAAATAACCGGCGAGGCACGCACCATCGACGAACTGATTGCCATGATGCAGCCGCTTGGGTTGACCGAAATCTGCAGAACGGGTATTGCTGCGGTTTCGCGCGGAAAACAAGGTATTTAGAAAAAGGAAAAAATTATGAAAGTCTATTACGACGCTGAGTGCGATTTGAATTCGATTAAAGGCAAGCGCATTGCCATCGTTGGCTATGGTAGCCAGGGTCACGCCCACGCGCTCAACCTGCGCGACAGCGGCTGCACTGGCATTGTGATCGGCCTGCGCCCGGGCGCCAGCGCTACGAAAGCGACTGCCGACAAATTCACGGTGAAAGAGCCGCAGGAAGCGGTGAAAGATGCTGATATTGTCATGATCCTTGCGCCGGATGAATTTCAGGCGGAGATTTACAGCAAGATCGAACCGAATATCAAACAGGGCGCAGCGCTCGCCTTTGCCCATGGGTTTAATTATCATTTCGGCTTTATCAAGCCCCGCCCTGATATGGATGTGTTCATGGTGGCGCCGAAAGGCCCCGGCCACACGGTGCGCGGCGAATATGTGAAAGGCGGCGGCGTGCCATGCTTGGTGGCGGTAGGCCAGAATGCGTCCGGCAATAGCCTGAAGCTTGCGCTCGCATGGGCAAGTGGCGTGGGCGGTGGCCGCAGCGGCATCATCGAAACCACGTTCAAAGACGAATGCGAAACCGATCTGTTCGGCGAGCAGGCGGTGCTGTGCGGCGGTGTGACCGCGCTGATGCAGGCTGGTTTTGAAACGCTGGTGGAGGCGGGCTATCCGCCGGAGATGGCGTATTTTGAGTGCGTGCATGAGATGAAACTGATCGTTGATCTCATCTATGAAGGCGGGCTTGCCAACATGCGCTACTCGATTTCCAACACCGCCGAATATGGCGATTATGTGACTGGCCCCAAAATTGTGACCGCCGATACCAAAAAGGCGATGAAGCAGGTGCTGACTGACATTCAAAGCGGCAAATTTGCCAAGGAATTCATCGGCGACCGCGCGACGCAAGGTGCGCACAACCTCGAGAAATGGCGCGCTGAATCCGCGAAGCACGGCATTGAAACCGTGGGCAGCAAACTGCGCGGCATGATGCCGTGGATCGCAAAAAACAAGCTGGTGGATCAGGCGAAGAACTAGATTAGCCCCGCCGAATGGCGGGGTCTGGTATATTATAAGCGGGGACCGGACCCCGCAATAAATGCGGGGCCAACATGACCAAAGACAAAATCATCATTTTTGATACCACACTGCGCGATGGCGAGCAGTCGCCCGGCATGTCGATGAATTTGGACGAAAAGCTCATGGTGGCGGAAGCGCTGGATGCGATGGGCGTCGATGTGATTGAGGCTGGGTTTGCCATGGCGTCGCAGGGTGATTTTGAATCGGTGCGCGAGATTGCACGCCGAATTAAAAATGCTGCTGTGTGCTCGCTGGCGCGTGCCAAGGCGGCCGATATTGAACGCGCTGCAGAAGCGCTGAAAGGCGCGCGGCAGCCGCGTATTCACACTTTTATTTCCACCAGCGATATTCACCTGAAATACCAGTTCCGTCTTTCCAAAGAGCAGGTGCTTGAGATTATCCGCGAGACGGTGACACTCGCGCGCAGCTTTACGGAGAATGTCGAATGGTCGGCGATGGATGCGACGCGCAGCGATAAGGATTATCTCTGCAAAGCTGTGGAAACAGCAATCAAAGCCGGAGCGACGACGGTCAACATCCCCGACACCGTGGGCTATGCCACGCCGGATGACTACGGCGCGCTCATTAGCTACCTCAAAAATAATGTACCGAACATCGATAAGGCGATTATCTCCACCCACTGCCAGAACGATCTGGGGCTTGCCACTGCCAACAGCCTCGCCGCTGTTCGTGCGGGCGCAAGGCAGGTGGAGTGCACCATCAATGGCATTGGCGAGCGCGCCGGCAACACCGCGCTGGAAGAGGTGGTGATGGCGATTAAAACACGCGCTGATATGTACCCCTACCAGACGAATATCGACGCCACGCACATCACCAAGCTTTCGCGCCTCGTGCAGAGCATCACCGGGGCGATGGTACAGGTGAATAAAGCGATTGTCGGTGCGAATGCCTTTGCCCATGAATCGGGCATTCATCAGGATGGCATGCTCAAGCACGCCGGCACCTATGAGATCATGACGCCGGAATCAGTTGGGCTTGCAAAGTCGAATCTCGTGCTTGGCAAACATTCTGGCCGCGCCGCCTTTCGCGATAAGCTCAACGATCTATCGATTGAAGTAGGTGAGAATGCGTTTGAAGATGCGTTTCACCGCTTCAAGGATCTCGCGGACAAAAAGAAAGATGTGTATGACGAAGATATCATTGCGCTGCTCGATGCCGAATCGCGCCGCGATGATGCGATTCAGCTGGAATCACTTCATATCACCTGCGGAACGATTGGCCCGCAGACCGCGATGCTCTGCCTGCGCGTGAATGGCGAGATTCGCCGTGCAACAGTGGAAGGCAACGGCCCGCTGGATGCCACCTTTAACGCGATTGGCGCGCTGGTGCCACACCGCGCAACACTTAAGCTATATCAGGTGAATGCCGTGACCCAGGGGATCGACGCGCAGGCGGAAGTGACCGTACGACTGGAAACACCGGAAGGTCGTATCATCAATGGCCATGGCTCGAGCATTGACACCATGGTGGCTTCGGCGATGGCCTATGTGAATGCGCTGTGTAAACTGCAGATGATTCAGGAACGTCAGGCTCTGCTGCCGGCGGCCTAATATGGTAGAGAAGCTGAAACAGCTTTTCTCGGTTGACCTGCGCTCGCTGGCGCTGTTTCGCGTGATGCTGGCGCTATCCATCCTGCTGAACCTCGCCATTTTATTGCCTGATCTTTCGGTGTTCCTCAGCGATAGCGGGCTTTATCCCCGCCGCACTGCGATGGGCTCGTCTTATGGCTGGTCGCTTTATTTTATTCATGGCAGCAGTTGGTTTGCACTCCTACTTATGCTGTTAAACAGCCTTGCCGCATTGCTGTTACTGGTGGGGTATCGCACACGCTGGATGACCACTCTCTGCTGGGTGTTTGCGATGTCGCTTGATAGCCGTATTTTTAGCCTTACCAGCGGTGCGGATACGTATCTTCGCCTTCTACTTTTCTGGGCGATGTTTTTACCGCTGGGCGCGCGCTATTCGGTGGATGAGGCGATGAATAAAGCGCCTGCGCCAGCTGCACCTTATTTTTCATGGGCGGTGGTGGGGGTGCAGGTGCAGGTGGCCAGCCTTTACCTGTTTAGTGCGCTGCTTAAAACCGGTAGCCACTGGCGTGAAACCTATGATGCGGTATTTTATGCGCTTAACTCTCCGGAGATCACCACGCCGCTGGCTGCCTACATCGCTTCCTACAGCGATCTGCTGCGTGGTCTGACATTGTATGTGTATCATCTTGAGCTGGTTGCAGTGCTTTTTCTTTTTGCGCCCGTCTTCACGTCGCAGGCACGATTGCTGATCGTTTGCCTGCTAGCGCTGATGCATATTGGCTTTGCACTGTTTCTTTCGATTGGATTTTTCCCGCTCGTTTGCATCGCTGGTCTTATGGTATTTCTGCCCTCCCTTTTCTGGGACAGGTTGCCGCCAGAGCGCCGCCAGCGCATTCGCATCTATTATGATGAGGGGTGTGGTTTCTGCCGTAAAATCTGCCTGATATTCCGCGCACTCGGCATGCCGCCAGCCACGGAAGTGCTGCCAGCGCAGCAAACTGCCGAGATACGAGAGATATTGGAACGGGAAAATAGCTGGGTGGTGGAAGATGAAAAGGGTAGGCTGCTGCTGCGCTGGGAAGCGGTGGCATGGTGCTGGCGGCGCTCGGCGATATTATGGCCGCTGGGTGTGTTGTTTGCCATTCCGCCAATGAATATACTGGGCGAGAAACTTTACCGTTTTATTGCTACGCATCGCGGTGATTTTGGAATACTTAGCGCAAAGCTCTTGCCTGAAAAGGATTATGATTCCGCAGCGCCGCTGCCCGTTGCAGTCAGTTATCTAATGGCGGCGCTTGTGATGGTGGTGGTGGCGTGGAATATCGCAACATTAAAGGGAAAACCACAAGCTATTTTCCCATCATTGATTTCGGACACGGTGCAGCTGTTGGGATTGCGGCAGAAAATGGGTTTTTTTGCGCCGCAGCCAATCAGTCGATCGCGCTGGGTGGTTCTTGAAGGCACATTGGCAGATAGCAGTAAGATTGATTTGCTGTTTCGTAAGAATCAGCCGCCACAGCATGGTGTGCCGCTGCATGGTTTTCAGGCTAAACCCGGCTATCGCTGGCGTAAATTTTTTTCCGCCACGGATATACACAGGCAGCGCCTGCTGCTCGGCCGTGCGCTATGCCGTGATTACGCGGCATGGAAAAGTCCAGATATGGCGCCCCTTCAGAGCGTCGATCTGCTGATGTATCGCCAGACAACCCCCGCACCGAATGCGACAGCAGAGCTTGTCGAGCGCTTGTGGCATATTCGCTATGATTGCGCAGCACGAAGCGCCAGAATTCTGACATCGCCGCCAAAAAAAGCAGAAAAGACCACCCAAACGGTGAGTGATCTTGACGCGTATCTCGATACTGTGCTTCGCGAGCCAGGCGCGGATCAGTAATCTGTTGCCTTATTTTGAGGCCGCGCTACAAGTAGTGCATTCTCATCCATCGGAATAATGCTATGTTTCACAAAATGTTCGGCCTTGCCTCTTCGGACATGGCCATTGATCTCGGCACTGCCAATACGCTGGTTTATGTCAAAGACAGGGGCATTGTGCTCAATGAGCCCTCTGTCGTGGCGATGAAGGATTCTGGCGGCATGATGGTGCCGTTTGCTTTCGGCAATGAAGCGAAGATGATGCTTGGGCGCACGCCCGCGAAGATCGACGCCAAGCGTCCGCTGAAAGATGGCGTGATCGCCGACTTCCAGTCCGCTGAGGAGATGATCAAACACTTCATCCATAAAGTGCATAACAAAAACAGCTTCATGCGCCCGCGGCCGCTGATTATCATCTGTGTGCCCAGCGGTTCTACGCCGGTGGAGCGCCGTGCAATTCAGGAAGCGGCTGAGAATGCTGGCGCGCGCGACGTGTTTCTGATTGAAGAGCCGATGGCCGCAGCAATTGGCGCTGGCCTGCCGGTGACCGAGCCGACTGGCTCGATGATTGTTGATATTGGCGGCGGCACCACCGAAGTCGCAGTGCTTTCGCTCGGCGGCATTGTGTATGCGCGCTCGGTGCGTGTTGGCGGCGATAAAATGGATGAGGCGATTATTTCTTACATTCGCCGCTATGCCAACCTGTTGATCGGCGAGACCACTGCCGAAAAAATCAAAAAAGAAATTGGCGCTGCCTGCGCGCCGGAAAATGGTGAGGGTCGCCTGATTGAAATCAAAGGCCGCGACCTGATGAACGGCGTGCCGAAAGAAATCGTGCTTTCCGAATATCAGATTGCTGAGGCGCTGGTGGAGCCGGTTGGCCAGATTATTGAAGCGGTGAAGGTGGCGCTCGAATGCACCCCGCCTGAGCTTTCTTCGGATATCGTGGATAAAGGGATTGTGCTTTCTGGTGGCGGCGCCATGCTTCGGAATCTTGATCTTGTGCTTTCTAATGCCACATCATTGCCGGTGTTTGTGGCGCAGGAGCCGCTGAATTGTGTGGCGCTTGGTTCTGGCCGTGTTCTAGAGCATCCTGAACAGCTTAAGCATGTGCTTTTCAAACAGGATTAGTATCGCTTCGGCAAAAAATCTTTTTTACAGGCAGCAGAGAACGCTCTTGGCAGCTGATGCCATATTATTAAAATTTCCTTAACATGAATGATAAAAATAATCGCGTGAAGATTTCCTGCTTGCGCGTTGTTTGTGAAAGAGTAACAATTAAAATGTAATTTATTTTGTCTATGGCAGTGAAACGACCACAATCCCTTCGCATTGCGCCGCCCTCCTTGCGGCAGTGGGCATCGCGCGCAAGCCTCGCGCTGATGATCGCTGCCTCGGCGATGTTGCTGGTCATGAGTAGAACGGAAAATTCGGCGGCTACTAAGCTGCGTACCAGTATCAGCGATGCGCTGGCACCGGTTCTGGCGGTGGCAGCCAGCCCTATGGATGCTGTTTCGGCAGCGGGTCAGTCGCTGGCAGGGATGGTGAATCTGTACCACGAAAATATTGCGCTTAAGAATCAGAACATCGAACTGCTCAAATGGCAGGCGATGGCTAAAGATATGCAGCAGGAAAACGAATCGCTTCGTCGGCTGCTGAATGTTGTGCCCCAACCTGGCCGCAGCTATGTTTCTGCCCGCGTTGTGGCGGATGCTTCCGGCCCTTATGCGAATGCGGTATTGATTCAAAGTGCGGACACACTGACAGTGGAAAAAGATCAGGCGGTGATTAATGATCGTGGCTTAGTTGGTCGAGTGGTGGATGTAGGAACAAAAACCGCGCGCGTGCTGCTGCTCACCGACATTAATTCGCGTGTGCCGGTGGTGCTGGAGCGTACCCGTGAAAAGGCTATGCTTGCCGGTAGTAATGATGGTCTGCCCTCGCTGCTTTACCTCGCGGTGAATACACAAGTGGCTCTGGGTGATCGGCTGGTGACCTCTGGTGATGGCGGCGTATTTCCACCGGGTGTGCCGGTGGGTGTGGTGAGTGCCAATGACAATGGCATATTTAAGATCGAGCCGTTTGTTCGGGCATCGCAGCTTGAATATGTCAGTGTTGTGACGACCCAATAGTTTCCATGATTACTGATCGTTTCAAGCAGATCTGGCTGCTGGTTCTGGCAGCGGTTCCGGGTATGCTCTTATTGCTTGCTATCATTCTCACCATGGCACCCAAGCATGTGGAGGGGCTCTCGCGTTTCATGCCACTACTTTATCTGCCGGTGGTTTATTATTGGGGCATGCATCATGCACGCCACATGCCGTATTGGTTGGTTTTTGCCGCTGGATTGGTGGTCGATGCGCTGGGGGGGCAGCCCATGGGGCTTCATGCCTTGCTGCTGCTGGGATTCCTGATGGCGGTGCATCGCCAGCACCGCACGGTTCATAAAGAAGGATTTGTGCTACAGTGGGCGATGTTTGCTGCCCTCATATTGGGGCTGGCCTGCTGCCAGTGGGTGCTGATGATGCTTTATTATCAGGCCTATGTCAGCCCTGCTTCTGGTGTGATGCAGTGGTTGCTCACGGTGTGTCTCTATCCGCTGTTGCATCAGCTCTTTGATGGCATGAACCACGTGCTGCAACATCGGCGCTATCTCTTGCTGCATGGCAGGTAGTCGATGCCCAGGGAGAATGATAAGCAACGCATTTTTTCCAGGCGCGCGCTGATTCTTGGTGGTTTGCAGGGCGCTGCATTTTCTATTCTGGCCGGGCGGTTGTTTTACCTTCAGTTCATGAGGGCGGATGAGTATAAAACGCAGGCGGAAAATAACCGGATTAAACTTCAGCTCATTACGCCGGAGCGTGGCCAGATCCTCGATCGCTTTGGTCTGCCGCTGGCAACGAATGAAAAGAATTTCCGTCTGTTTATTGACTACAGCACGCTGAAGCAGAAAGATTTTATCGCCAGTGTGGAAATGCTGCAGACCATGCTGCCGCTGCCGGAAAAACGCTACAAACAATTGTTGAAGACACGCGTCAGCACGGCCTCTATGCCCGAATTGCTGCATGAGCACCTCAGCTGGCAGCAGGTGTCGATGATTGAGCTGAATCTGCTGTCGCTACCGGGTATGTATGTGGATATTGGGCAGGTGCGCCACTATCCGCTGAAGGATGAGGCGGCGCATCTACTTGGCTATGTGGGTGCGGTATCGGAAGATGACTTATCGCCGGACGACCCGCCGCTGATGCGTCTGCCTGATTTTAAAATCGGTAAAAACGGCGTGGAAAAAATGCTGGAAGACGAGTTGCGCGGCACTGCCGGCATACGCCAGCTGGAGGTGAATGTGCGCGGTGTGCCGGTGCGCGAGGTGAGCAACCGCGAAAGCGTGCCGGGCAAGAATATTCGTCTGACGATTGATCGCCAGCTGCAGGATTATATTGCTGACTATGTGAAGGAGGAGAGTGCCTCGGCCGTGGTGATGGAGGTGGATACGGGCAATGTGCTGGCGCTGGTCTCCATGCCGGCATTTGATCCGAACAGCTTCAGTGTCGGTATTTCCAGCGATGAATGGGACGCACTCAATAAAAACAAAAAGAATCCACTCATGAACAAGGCGATTACCGGTCAATACCCGCCGGGATCCACCTTCAAAATGCTGGTCGGGATGGCGGGCATTGAATCCGGTATGTTCAATACGGCTTCGAGTGTTTTTTGTCCGGGGCATTTCATGCTGGGGGATCACCGCTTTAATTGCTGGAAACCGGAAGGCCATGGCACGGTGAATTTTCATGATGCGGTGGTGCAGTCCTGCGATACCTATTTTTATACGGTGGCGCAGCGCATCGGCATTGAACGCTATGCGGAAGTAGCGCGGCGATTTGGTCTGGGTCAGCTCTATAATATCGGGCTGATAGGTGAAAAAGCGGGCATTATTCCGGACCCCGAATGGAAAATGAAACGCTTCAAACAGCGCTGGACGGGCGGGGATACCATTAACTGCTCCATCGGTCAGGGGTTTGTGCTTTCAACCCCGTTGCAGCTGGCCACCATGACAGCGCGTATGTGTAGCGGACGACAGGTGGTGCCGCGCCTTTATGTTCCTGACGATGCGCGGCCAGTTAATTTTGATCCCATCGCTATCAAGGAATCGCTGCTGAGAGTTAATCTCGAATCGATGATTGATGTGGTCAATAGCGAAATGGGTACCGCCTTTGGCAAGCGCATCATGGAGCCGCGCTTTGCGTTTGGTGGCAAGACTGGCACGTCACAGGTGCGGCGCATTACGCAGCGCGGGGTGGATCAGAAAACCATCCCATGGGAGCAACGCCACCATGCGCTGTTTGTTGGTTTTGCGCCGGTAGACAAACCGAAATATGCCTGCTGTGTCGTGGTGGAACATGGCGGCGGCGGATCAGCGGCTGCTGCGCCGGTTGCTCGTGATATTCTGCTCAAAATCCAGCAGCTTGATGAGGCAAGAAGCTAAGCTTATTCCTCGTCAATATATTGCTTTTCCATCTTTTCATGGCGTTCCTGCGCCTCGATGGTCATGGTGGCAATCGGTCGTGCTTCCAGGCGTTTAAGGCCAATTGGATCGCCGGTTTCTTCGCAATAGCCATAGGTACCATCATCTATGCGCTTCAGCGCGGCATCGATTTTGCCGATTAATTTTAAATAGCGGTTGCGGGTGCGTAGTTCAACGCCGGCTTCGGTTTCAAGCGAAGCACGGTCAGACAGATCAGGCTCGCGCCAGTTTTCTTCCTTGAGGTTGTTGATGGTTTCCTGCGATTCGGCTAGCAATTCATCGCGCCATGCCGTCAGTTTCTGGCGGAAATATTCCAGCTGCTTGGCACTCATGTATTTTTCATCGGCGGTGGGTTTGTAGCCCTTGGGAAGTTTGGTCATCGCACACCTCTTCAATGGTTTGATGGTTGTTTAGGATGATTGGTTAAAATTTTTACCCTGTTATCGAAGGAAAGCGTGTATAGCGCCAGAGCATTTAAAAAGCAACCCGTTTAACCTTTTGTCTGGTCAGCCTGTGCTTTGGCTGCCATTTCCAGCTTGGCCTGCTCTACGGCGGCGCGCAGTTCAATATCATCGAGCAGTGCCAGCAGTGCGGGATCGCTTGCCGTGGCGCGATGGCTGGCAAGTTCGCTGCTAAGACTACTTAGTGTGCTGAGCGTCACCTGCCCAAGCAGCAGCTGCTGACGTAGCATATCCAGCTTATCCAGCAGGTTTTGCCCGCGTGTCAGCAGCTGGCGGCGCTGCACCTCATCGTCCGAAACCTCCTGCAGCGCCAGCATGGTGTGCACATCAGCGGTGGGGGTAATGTCACTTAGGCTTGCGGGTGCGTCGGCGCCGGAATCCAGCGCGCTGAGAACATCCGCGAAGCTGCTGCCCGAGGCGCTGGCGGCGCGGGCGCGGCGGCGTATTTCGGCGGCAGTTTTAATCGGGTTGGAATCACTGATACGCATGAAAACATCATAGTCCAAGCCGAGGCATGACGTAAAGCGGCATGAGCAGATGTGGTGAAGGCTGCTGTGGCAGCTTTTACCTACTCTACTATTAAAGGCCATTTTTATTTATACAAAACAACAACCTAACTTTGGCACGGCTTTCGCATGGTGGATGGTGATGATTTCAAGGGGAATGTATGACTGCATCGACTGGACTTAAACCTTTCTCGTTGCTTTTGGCCGTGTGGGTGGCGGTTGCCAGCCTGCCAATGCCGGCTCGGGCGGAGGCGCGCATCAAGGATATTGCGACATTTGAAGGCATTCGTGAGAACATGCTGATGGGCTATGGCCTGGTGGTGGGGCTGAAAGCTACCGGCGATAATCTTAAAAACAACGCCTTCACCGAGCAGAGTTTAGTAGCGTTTCTGGAGCGCCAGGGGGTGAATACACGTGGTACTGAGCTGAAAAGCAAAAATGTGGCTGCGGTGACCGTTACTGCGATGCTCCCGCCCTTTTCACGCAGCGGCAATAAAATCGATGTGACAGTGAGCGCGATGGGCGATGCCAAGGATTTAACTGGCGGCACACTGCTTGCCACGCCGCTTTATGGTGCGGATGGTGAGGTGTATGCGGTGGCGCAGGGGTCGATTTCCATTGGTGGTTTTCAGGCGGGTGAGGGCGCAACTACGATTACAAAAGGCGTGCCCACTTCGGGGATTATTGCCAGCGGGGCGATTGTGGAAAAAGAAATTGAATTTGCTCTCAATTCACTGCCTGAGCTGAAAATTTCGCTGAGAAACCCTGATATCACCACAGCCAAGCACGTCGCGGAGGCGATTAACAATAATATTGGGCCGGGTATTGCCATGGTTGCTGATCCGGGCACGGTTCAGATCGCTGTGCCGCCTGCCTATCTCGGCAACAACACCCAGCTGCTTGCCGAGGTGGAAAAGCTGACGGTGCCAACCGATCAGGTGGCGCGGATTGTGATTGATGAAGCATCCGGCACCATCGTCATGGGCGAGAATGTGAAAATTGATACGGTGGCGGTGGCGCAGGGCAACCTGATTGTCAAAATTGAAGCCACCCAGCAGGTTTCGCAGCCGGGTGTGCTGGCACCGGTTGGTGCCGAGACCGTTACTACACAGCAAACGGCTGTGACGGTTGAAGAAGCTGGCCCGGGCAAGAAAATGGCGGTGCTGGAAGGTGGTGCGACGCTTAAGGATCTGGTTGCCGGCCTCAATGCGCTTGGTGTTTCGCCGCGTGACCTGATCACGATTCTGCAGACCATCAAAGCCGCCGGCGCGCTGCAGGCGGAAATTCAGACGAGGTAATGCAATGATGATCTCAGGTGTGGATGCGGCGCAGGCCATGGCAGGTATCGCGGGAAGGCAGCAGCCGGCGGAGCTTTCGCCGCTGGGGCTTAAAGCGCGCGCATCGCGCATGACCAACGAACAGATTGATAAGACAGCCAAAGATTTTGAATCGATGTTTCTATCACAGATGCTTGAGCAGATGTTTGGAGAATCGGTCGGTAGTGAACTGTTTGGTGATGAGCAGACCAGCGAGATTTATAAAGGGTTGGTGGTGGAGCAGTATGGCAAGGAAATCGCCCGCTCCGGTGGCATAGGAATTGCAGACTACGTAAGGAAAGAACTACTCAGATTGCAGGAGGTGTAGCATGAGTACCAGAACCGATATGAGCATGGAAACAACGCCGGGCGTTCAGCTGGATGTGCGGGCGATTATCACTGTTACGGCGCGTCTCGCGCAGCTGCTGGCAGAAGAGGTGGATCTGCTCAGCGATATGAAAGTATCGAAAATTGAGCACCTGCAGAACGAAAAAATCTTTTTGACCAATGCACTCGAAGCGCAAAAGAAACTGATTGATCGCAATCCGCACATGCTCGAGACCATTCCCTCGCAGGATCGCAGCGATCTTGAGCAGGTGGTCGAGGTATTCAGCGGTATTCTCGAGGAGAATCATCGCAAGCTGCTGCTGGCCAAAGAAATCAACCACAAAATTGTTCAGGCTATTACCAGTGTGGTGAAAGAAAACACCCAGAGCAAAGTGTATGACGATCGCGGCATCAAGGACATCGCGCCGTATGAGTCGCTTTCTGTCACACTGAACCAAACCATCTGAAGCGGGTGTAAGCGGCTATGACCCTCTCTCTTGCGCTGAATAATGCCTTAAGTGGCCTTAACGTCAACCAGCAATCGCTATCGGTGTTGTCGCAGAACATTGCCAATGCCAATACGCAGGGCTACACGCGCAAGGTGATCAATCAGGCGGCGCTCTATCTTGATGGCCGCGGCGCCGGAGTCAGCATTGAATCAGTTTCGCGTAAGGTGGATGACTATCTGCTGCGCTCCATTCGTCTGCAGGGGAGTGTGGTGGGGCGCGGTGAGGTATATTCGGACTATGCGGATCGCACCCAGTTGCTGCTAGGCAGGCCTGGTAGCCAGAACAGTCTGCCGAGTTTTGTGGGTAATTTTTTTAACTCCATTCAAACGCTGGCACAAACACCGGAAAACACCACACTACGCGTTGGTGCGGTCAATAGCGCTACGGCGATGACGCGTGAAATCCGTACCTTGTCGCAATCACTGCAGGATATGCGGCTGGAGGCGGAAAATGACATTGTGCAGTCGATTAACGTTATCAATGCTACGTTGCGTGATCTCAAGGCGCTCAATGCCACGATTGTTAATGATTCGCAGCTTGGCAAAAATGTCGGCGAATTGCTCGACCGCCGCGACCGAGCGCTTGCTACACTTTCTGAATATCTCGATATCGGCACCTATCAACAGGCGAATGGGCAGATCAATATCTTCACCAGCAGCGGTGCCAGCCTGCTGGATGATAATGTGTATCAAATCAGCTATCTACCGCAATCCTCAACCACGGCCTTCATTAACGATTCGGTCAAGGCGCCGATTAATATTTTTCGTGTGAATGATAGCGGCCAGCTGACTGGTAACCCTGTGCAGCTGGTTTCTGGCGGCAGAAGCGCGCAGGTAACCAGTGGACTGGTAGGCGGCAAGCTGCGCGGTCTTATTGATATGCGCGATAAGCAGCTGCCGAATCTGCTGGCGCAGCTGGATGTGGTGGCGTCTAACCTGCGCGATGAGTTTAACCGCGTGCATAATAGCGGCGTAGGTTTTCCTGGCGCTAATAGCTATACCGGTGCACGTCAGGTGAATGCTGGCAGTTTCAGCCAGTGGAATGGCCAGATGCGCATGGCGCTGATGGATGGTACGGGGCGTCCGATCCCATCATCCTACCCGGATGAAACTTCTGGCGTGCGTCCGTTGCTGCTGGATTTCACCAAGCTGAATACTGGCAGTGGCGCGGGCTTTCCGACAATTCAAGGCATCATTGACGAAATCAACCAATATTACGGGCCACCGCAGAACAAGGCGGTGGTAGGCAATCTTAATAATATCCGTCTGGCTTCCAACAGCACGATACTGCCCGGAAGCCCGCCGCAGTTTAATTTTGATTTCGACCTTGAGAATATCTCCGGTAGCAGCTCGAATTTTTTTGTCACCGGTGTTCAGGTGCTCGATAATGCCGGCACGGATATCACCAACGTATCGCAAACCATTCCGCAGGTGGATTTAACTGGCACCGGCACCTATACCACGACCGCCGGCAGCAGCACCGTCACCGTGCGTGCTGCAGCAAATCACGGCTTTACCAACGGCCAGACGATCTATCTCTCAACACCGCCGGGCAGTGTTGGCGGTATTCCTGGGGCGCAGCTGGGGGGATTTTTCACCATCAGTAATGTGACCTCCGATACGTTCGAGATCACCGCAGGCACGCTCGCTACGTCCAGTGGCCCTGTCGATGTCGTCGGACAGAACGCGAAGCCACCTTACAAGGAAGTTGCGGCAGGTGAATATGGCCGCACAACGGATCGCGGCACCATTACCGCCAATCTTGCTGGTAATCCTAACGCGCTGTTTTACACCGTGCGTGTGAATGTGGCGGTGAAAGATGCGGCGGGCAACATGACCACCTCGCAGATCAGCTATCAGGTGGATAATAACCAGCCGAACCTGCGCAACCGACGCTACTCCACCAATGGTGTCAGCGGTGGTGGACAGCTCGTGGCACCAACAAACTTTCGGCCGCTTGCGCGCGCCATGCTGGTGGATGAAAACGGTGTTGAGTTGCCGAAAGTCAACGGTCAGTACACAACGCAGCAAAATGGTTTTCTCCGCCTCGTGGCAGATAACCCAGACGTTTCAATCGGCATTGATAGTTTAAACAGTGCCGAAAATGGCAGCCCGAACAGCAGCCCGCCGGTCGCAGGCACGGGTAGAGGGTTTTCTTATTTCTTTGAGCTGAATAACTTCTTCCGTCATTTTGACACGAATGGCGACAGCGTTACCAATGCCGCACTTAATCTGGATATTGAGGAGCGCATCGCACGCAATCCCAACTTGATTTCGCTTGGTCAGCTACGTCAGAGCCCGCGCCCGGCGGATCCGAATCAGGCGCCGCTTTACACCTATGAGCGCAATATCGGCGATAATAGCATCATTCAGCAGCTGGCAGGGATTTCCAGCAAGATTATCCGCTTTCAGGCGGCGGGCGGGCTGGGTGAATCGTCCACCACCTTTGGCAGCTATAGCGGTGCGATTATCGGATCAGCAGCGACAACCGCCTCATCCGCGGAGGCGGATTTAAAAAATGCCAAGGCACTGATGTCTGGCTTCAGCGATCGGTCTGATTCGATCAGTGGGGTGAATCTCGATGAGGAACTCGCCAATACAGTGATTTATCAGAATGCCTACACCGCCTCCACCCGGGTGATTACGGTGGTGAGCGAATTATTCGATGCGCTTTTGAATACGTTTGGAAGATAGTGAGGTGAGAGATGAGTATTGGCCGCGTTAGTACTTTTGGGCTTCAGCAGACGACGCTTCGCGATGCGTCGCGTACGCAGGAGCAGCTTTCTCAGCTTCAGATACAGCTCTCGAGCGGTCTTAAAGCACAGACATTTGAGGGCATTGCCAACCAGACGGAGCAGTTTCTACAGCTCGATACGCGTATTTCCCGTACCAGACTTTTTACGGAGAATAATCGTGTGGCGATTACGCGCATGAGCACGACCGATAACGTGCTGAGCCAGTCGATTGAAACCGTGACCAGCCTCAAAAGCCTGATCATGCAGCGTCGCAACGGTGCGATAGCGGGCAATATGGCGTTTCCTGAACAGCTGGAGGGCATCTGGAAACGACTCTCGGCAGAACTTAATACCACGCTTGAAGGCCGCTATCTTTTCAGTGGCACGCGCACGGATGTCGCCCCGATTAAAAGCTCTCCTTTTCCAACATTGCGTGTCGATGGCGTACCGGATGATGGCTATTATAATGGCAGCAGCGATGATATGACCATCCGTGCGGATGATAATATCGATATCACCTACAACGTGCGTGCCAACGAACCGGCATATCAAAAAGTTTTTGCAGCGCTTGCCATGGCAAAGAAAGGCCATGAAACCGACAATCAGCAGGATCTGATTAAAGCCTTCGAGCTTGCCGATCAAGGGCTGAAAGAGGTGATATCCGTGCGTGCACGTGTCAGCTCTAACAAACTATCATTGGAACAGATTGTCGAGCGTCAGGACTCGCTGTCGCTTTACTGGAAAGGTGTGAAAGAAGAGATTTCTAACACCGATCTGGTGACGGTTTCCACCCAGGTGGCTGTCAATCAAGGAGTGCTGCAAGCGTCATTTCAGGCATTTGCACGAATTAATTCCTTGAGGCTCGTCGACTTTTTACGCTAAATTAGAGGAGATATTTCATGTTTTCATCAGCAGGGTATTACGGCATGCCAACACAACTTCCCATTTCCAGCGGTCAGGATGTCGCCGGCGCGCCTGCAGGCGTCATCAAATCGCGCTTTGGCGAGGTGGCGGTGGACCCAGCCAAAATTCTTTCATTTCCTCGTGGTCTGCTTGGCATGCCGGAGCGTTTTCAGTTTATTCTCACCAGCTTCCCCAGTGATAAAATGGCGCAGTTCAAACTGCTGCAATCAACCGAAGACGAGGCGCTCTCTTTCATCACTCTGCCGCTGGATCTGGATAACCCGATTATTGCGCGTGGTGATATTCTGCTTGCCTGCCGTGATCTTGGCATTGCCGAGCAGGATCTTGCGATGCTACTCATTGTTTCAGTGCATCGCACGCCGGATCAGGTGAAGCTTTCGGTGAATGCCCGCGCACCGCTGATGGTCGATGCGCAGCGCCGCCTCGGGGTGCAGCATGTATTTTCGAGTGATGACTACAAAGTCCAGCACATGCTTGGGTAGAGGCATGTCACTTGGCAACAGCCTGATTGATTCTTATCAGAAAGCTGATGCACTCCTGTGCAGGGGCGAACTGCAGCAGGCGGCTGATATCTGTAAACAGATGCTGGAGAGCAATCCAAACTTTGCTTATGGGTATCACTTGATGGCCTCGCTGTTCAAGGTCACGGGTAATTTTGAAAAAGCACTGAATTTTTCGGATCTTGCGATCAAGCTTGATCCTAATGTGCCCAGCTTTTATCTGCAGCGTGGCACGTTGCTCATGGCGCTGCACTGTTATGAAGCTGCTGAGGATGTGTTTCGTAAAGCCTACCAGATGAAGCCGGGTTTGATCCAGGCGCTCCTAATGGCGGCGGATGCTAGTGTTCATCAAGGACGCCACGATGATGCGGCGCGTACCTTTGCACTGGCGCGTAGCCGCGCCACGGATCATGAGCAGGCGGATATTGATCAGCAGGAAGGCTTATGCCAGCTATCGCTCGGGCAACTGGCACGAGCCGAGGCACTGTTTGAAAGGGTGATAGCGCAGCGGCCGAATCAAGCCGGAGGTTATCTCCATAAAGGCCATATCCTGCTGCATCAGCAGCGCGATCAGGAGGCGGAGGTCTGCTATGCGCGGGCACTCAATTGTGATCCTCACCTGCAGGAAGCGCTGCATGGCATGGCTGTGGTGAATGAGCGCCAAGGTCAGATTGATACGGCGGTGGCATTTGCTATTCAGGCGGTGAGTGCGCATGGCACCGTGCTTGATAGCCTGCTACTGCTCGGGCAGCTATTGTTGCGGAAACAGAATTTCTCCGCTGCAGAGCAGATGTTCCGTCAGGCATTGGCCGTGGTGCCAGATCAGGTGGTGGCGCTGTGCGGGCTGTCACAATCATTGATAGCGCAGCGCAGGCAGCATGAGCTGGCAAGTTTTCTTGCGGAGCAGGCCACGATCATGCCGCAGCACGAAGGGCTGATTTTTCTTGCGGCGGCGGCAAGTGGGCAGAATGCTTTGCGAGCGCCGCAAAGCTTCATCAGCAGCTATTACGATGAGCTGGCGCGGCGTTATAATTATTTTCTCAGGCCGCTCGATATGTATCAGCCGCACCAGTGTGCTGAAATGCTGCGCGCGCTACCACAACTACAGGGGCGAACGAGCCTCAGCCTTGTCGATTTAGGGTGTGGCGATGGACGCCTATCCGCAGCGCTGGGGGATGGTTTCTCTTTGCGCCTCGGGGTTGATCTCTCCAAAGCGATGCTGGATATTGCCCAGATACACCGCCGTTATGATGAGACCTACACGTTGGATATGGTCGAATTCGCCATGGGTAGTGACCGTATGTTTGATATCGTCGCTGCGATTGATGTGCTGCCGCATCTGGGAGATCTTGTACCCTTTTTCCGTGCGGCACGAAACCTTCTCGCTTCTGCCAGCGTCATGGTGTTTACGATTGAAAAATCCAATTTAGAAGCTGCCTACACGCTGCGTCCGAACGGGCGTTATATGCATAGCCATGGCTTCATCCACGCATTGCTGCAGGATGAGGGCTATAACTGTGTGTTTTCTGAAGAGGTGTTGCTTCGTCTTGAGGCGGGCGTGCCGGTGATGGGCATGGTCTATGTTGTTCAGAAAATGACGGTGCACTGATGAGCGCGCTGCTACAGCATCCGCTGCTTGGCGAGTTTCAGTGCCTTGGGGATCGCTGCGCGGATACGTGCTGCAAAAGCTGGTCGATGCAGCTCGATGCCGCTACCTATGAAACCTACCAGCGAGAAGCACCCGAGCTTCTGGATGCAGTGGAGGCGGCAGAAGAATCACCATGGATCATGCGTAAGGATAAACAGACCGGTTATTGTGTGAAATTCGATAATGGCCTGTGCGGCATTCACAAAAATTATGGCGATAAGTTTCTCGGGGATGCCTGCCATTTTTATCCGCGCGCCACACGCAAGCTTGGCGATCAGACGATCATGACCGCCACGCTGTCCTGTCCCGAAGTGGCAAGGCTCGCGCTATATGCGGATGCGCCCTTTGGCTGGCGCGAAACAACCATCGACCGCTTGCCCTTCAGCCTCAAGGACTATCTGCCCGAGGCGCTCAGCGGCGAGCAGGCGCGCCATGTCCATGAAGCTTTTCTTCATGCCTGCGAAGATGCCGCTCCAGCCGAACAGATTCTTGCACGCATAGCCAGTGTGGCACGTTCCATGATGCTTCTGGATCAGGCAAGCTGGCCACAAGCGGTGGGTTTTTATTTGCGTATGGCCGACGGTCGTCTGCCTGCTGCTAAGGCGGATGTGAATGACCCGTTTAACCTGCTCCACGCGCTGATGGGGATTATTGTCGCCACTCGCAAGCCGATGAGCGAGCGCTTGCGCCAGACAGTTTCACAGATGCAGGCGATGCTGGCTGTCACTCTCGACTGGCAGACCACACAGATACACACCACCGATGCCAGCGCGCCAGCTTATCAGCAGGCGCGGCAGAACTGGGATGAGCACGCCGCATATTATCAGCCGCTTCTGAAACGCTACCTGCAGATGCAACTCTCTGTTTCTCTTTTTCCATTTTCGGGGCTTGGATCAAACGCGCCGGAGCGTATCACGCTGATCGGTGTCAGGCTCGCCACCATCAGGCTGGCACTGATGGCTGCGCATCAATGCCATGGCGATGTGCCGAATCAGGAAGAGGTGGTCAGGGTGGTGCAAAGTTTATCGCGCTGTCTGGATCATCTGGGCGATGCAGCCTTTTCACTCGCCATTTATCATGAAACGGGCTGGGATCAGGAAGCGCGCCTTCGTGGGCTGCTGATATGAAACCTAAAAATTTTCTTGTGATTCTTCAGTGGTGTGCTAGCTTTATGCACATAAAGTTGAATTTTCTAATGCGGCATTAACGAAGCATTAAGGAATTCACAGTAAAACTGTAGGGTAGTGTGGTCATAGAAGACCGCATTGGTACGGAGAGCATGTAGCACTCCATGTTTAACATCCATGTAGGAGACGACCCATGGTCAACTCAATTAACACCA
The DNA here is from genome assembly GCA_033763775.1 of Alphaproteobacteria bacterium. Classification (GTDB taxonomy): domain Bacteria; phylum Pseudomonadota; class Alphaproteobacteria; order Rickettsiales; family SXRF01; genus JAJTHB01. Next base: position 49,369 of record JANRJW010000004.1, read on the forward strand.
ATATTGCGGCTTATTTTGCGCAAGCAAACATCAGTCGCGCATCCGATATGTCCTCATCGTCAGTCGCGCGTCTTTCGAGCGGTAACCGCATCGTAAGAGCGTCCGATGACGTAGCAGGTCTTTCTATCGGTACCAGCCTTCGCACCAGCGTTTCGGCACTGCGTACCGCACTCGTGAACGCCTCGCAGGGCTCCAGCCTGCTTCAGGTTGCTGACGGTGCGCTCTCGCAGGTGACGGAGATTCTGCAACGTCAACGCGCCATTGCCTTCCAGGCGGGTTCGGGTACGCTGCAAAACTCTGACCGCGTGTTCCTCAACCAGGAATTCCAGGCACTGACCTCTGAGGTCGATCGTCTGACGGGTTCCACCAACTTCAACGGTGTGCGCCTGCTCAACGGTTCGCTCACCAGTGCTGCTGGTATTAATTCGAATAGCAACGCTTCCACGGGCGGCGAACTTCGCCTCAACTTCAACGATCTCATCACGGCTGGTGAGTCGGTGATCGTTGGCGGCGTGACCATGGTTGGTCTGAGCTCTGCCTCGACCGATCCGCGTGGTTTCGTTGTCACTGCAGATATCAACACCACCCTGCAGAACCTTGCTAACGCGCTCAATAACCTTGCTTCGAACGCTACTTACGGTACGTCGGTTGGCCAGGCTATTTACAGCGTGGATGGTAACTCGCTGGTGGTTAAATCCCGCACCGGCGGTACGCTCAGCAACAACTTCACCTCTTCTTCTGTGGCTACCGGCCAGTCGCTGAACGGCCTTGGATCTGCTGCTGTAGGCACGGCTGCTGGTGATGATATCACCATTAACCTTGCGAATTCCGGCTTTGTCGTCGGCCAGCGCGTAGTGTTTAATGGTATGTCGGCTGTCGGCGGTATCACGCTCTCTGGCGAATATGTTGTGACCGCAGTAAGCGGCAGCAACTTTACCATTGATCAGGCTGGTACGCCTAGCAACACCACCAACGTGAACCAAGGTGCTAACGCGATCGTCTATGCTGCGACCGCTGCTTATACCAGCTCGGTTTCCTTTGGTGAGGCTACCTTCAACACTGGTGGTTCCAGTTTCAGCCTGTTTTCAACCACGGGTGCCACCTCGGCAACCACGGTGGTTTCTGCAAACGCGGCAGCAGCTGGCACACCTTTTGCCAACGGTGATTCCATTACCGCAACCGTGAACGGCGTGACCAAGACCCTCTACACCTTTGGTGCAGCGAGTGACGGTGGTGCGCGTACGTTGAAAGACGTGGTGGATGGCATCAATGCTAACTTTGCCAATACTGGTTTCAAAGCAGCGCTGACCTATAGCGGTGGCGGCTATAACATTCGCCTCAGCTATGCCGGCAACGCCAGCAACGTGATCATTGATTACGGCAGCAACTATGTTGGCACTAACTATGCTGTGGCTGGCCAGGGTATTGGCACTACGGCTGCGAATGGTGCAACAACAGCTACTACGGCTACCCGTGCGCTGTTTGGCACCAGCTACATTGATGTGTTGAACACTGCGAGCGGTGTAGCGAACTTAACCACCTCTGTGGTTGGTACCGATGCTACGGCTCCGTTTGCTGTTGGCAACACCATCACGCTGAACGTCAACGGCAAGAGCGAAATCCTGCATACGATTGCTGCAGGCAACACTCTGACGCAGATTGTCAGCAGCATCAACTCACGCACTGCCGACACTGGTGTAGTTGCGATGATCAGCGGCACTTCAGGCGCCTACAACATTCGCCTGTTTGTTTCTGATTCAGCTGCTTCCCCAACTGTTGCAGGCAGGACGAACGATGTGATCACCGTCAGTTCAGCCACAGCGCTGGGCAGCGGTACGGTGAACGCAGCTACATTTGGCACGATCGATTCCAGCACGGTGCTGGTGCGTAACAGCAACTTCGGTCTTGCGGGTGGTCTGGATAACGGCATCAGCGCAGGCAGTGTTTCGGTCACCGGTTCGGTGGGCGACAGCATCCTGACCGCGTTGGCACAGACTCGTGCGAACAGCTCGCTCATCTTCACCTCAAACGCTTCGGAGAACGACACCATTACCCTTGGTGGTAAGGTGTTCACGTTCACCAGCAACACGACCCGCGGTGTGGATGAAATCCTGATCGGCTCGACAATTTCCGAAACGATCGACAACCTGATCAATACGCTGCGCAGTTATCTGGCGAACGGTAACGCCACGACAGCAGAGGCCTACCAGCTCAACCAGATGGAATTTGCCCGCAGCGGCAATACCTTCACGGTGACGGGCAAGGGTCTTGGTAACATTACCACCATCAATGGTGCGAATGCGACCATCGCACGTTCCAACACCACTGGTACGTCGCTCACCTCGGGCACGTTCAACAACGCCTCCAGCACCTATGGCGTGGATGTGACCGGCATCACCAACGCGGCTTTCCGCGGTGTGCTGCAGGGCTTCCAAGCCACTTACACAGGTACGGCGGATACGGTGAACCTATCGATCAAAATCGGCGACTTCACCTACACTGCTAACAACCTGGATGCCACGGTGTCTGCGAATACCCGGGTTCGCCTGTATTCCAATACGGTGGATGGTAAAAATGGTGGGTATTTCGATATCCAGCTTGCTTCGGGCGCTGTTGCCAATGGCTTCAGTGATCAAGCCGGTGCGGATGCGATTGCCAGCCGTCTGAACGTGGCGTTCACCACACTGACCTTCCGTCAGGAACGCCAGATCTCTAGCTACAATGGCACACAAGGTATCTCTTCCAACGGCACCATCATTGGTTCGCTGGTGGGTACCAGAGTGTCGGCTCAGGTGAATGATTTCAGCAGCCTCCGCTTGTCTGATATCAAAGTCACCGCACCGACCGGTAGTGCTACTGATGCGAAGATCAGCCTGCTCATCAATGGTGTAAGCTACAGCACCACGGCAGGTCTTGGTTCGAAGCTCGGCGCTAATCAGACCTTCCGTCTGGTCAGCGAGGTGGATGCGAATCAGTATCTCGAGTTCACGACTGGTAACACCTCCATCGATATCAGCTCGGCAGCAAACGCTGCTGCGGTTGAAACCGCTCTGAAGAGCGCCTTTGGTGCGACCTCCGGCTCTGCCGCGCTGTCGTTCCAGATCGGCTCCAGCGCGACCGATACGCTTGCTGTATCGATTGGTGATGCGACCACAGACTCGCTGTTTAACGGCGAAGTGCTCGATGTGTTGAGCCAGGCCAGCGCAACCCGCGCTGCCGCTGTACTCGATGCAGCACTACAGAAGGTCACCAGCATCCGTGCGGATGTGGGTGCGCTGCAATCCAGGTTTAACTTTGCTTCAGCGAACATTCAGATCGCTGTGCAGAACCAGGACGCCGCGCAGTCTCAGCTGCTCGATACTGACATTGCCTCTGAGTCGACATCGTATGCTACCTCGCAGGTAAAACTGCAGGCTGGTATCTCGGTACTCGCTCAGGCTAACCAGCAGCTCCAGGCTCTTCTGAAGCTGATCGGTTAACCCGGGAGACTCTACGGGAATGGCCGGGGTGGTAACCCCATCCCGGCCAAACCTGTAAGGAGGACAATATGGATGTATTAGGAACAATAAAACCAGCAGCTACTACGCCCATGCCGGTGAAAGCATCGGCGGTACTTCCTGCTGCGTCATCTGCGCAAAGTATTCAATTGCCGCAACGCAATCTGGAGACCGTGCAGTATGATGCTAAAGTGGCGGATGCAAAGCGCCAGGAAGCGGTTGCCAATGCTGCGCGCAACGCGCCGCAGCCTCTGGGCAGTCAGGTCTTTACCATGTTCAAAGACTCTACCGGCCAGATCGTGACGCGCTTTCGCGACACCAATAGCGGCAAAGTGACCTACATACCAGAGCCGCAGCTACTACGCATGGCAGGCAATACCAGCGGTTCGGAATCGCTGCTGAATATCAAGGTTTAGCACGAAACATCGTGCGCTAGGCATGAAAATTGCTTAGAATGAACTAGACATAGAGCCACGCGCACCAGCGGGTGAGCCGAGTGGCTCTTTTTGTCTCTTAGTTATGCATGATCAAGAGGCGTTATGGTAACCCAGATTCAATTAGGTAACTTCTACAGCTCTGGCGGAAGAACCGTCGTGGGCGGTGCGGGCGGTTCCGGACTGGATACCCAGTCGATTATCAAATCACTCACCGATGCCAAGCGTCTGCCTGCCACTCAAATTGAAGATCGTATCAAAACGAATAGTGAGCGTACCAAAGCGCTGACGGAATATCGCACGCTGATGGCAAAATTCAAAGATGCGCTCAATTTCCTACGCAACCCGCCGGGGGTTGGCAATGCCGCGGATAATGTTTTTCGCTATGTGAACGCCAGCGTGACTTCCAATAGCGCCGTTGCTGGAACCAGCTACCTTACTGCCAGTGTGGCACCGGGCGCTAGCTTACAGAACTACAGCGTTACTGACATTACCTCTGTCGCGCGTGCACGCCGCCAGAGCACGGCTAATTTCAGCATCGCTAATCCTGACACAGCCGTTGTGTCTGATTCACCTGCAGGCGTTGAGTTCAAAGCTGGAACTTTTACTTTTAAGGGCAAAAGCATCACGCTGAATGCGGGCGATAGCCTGAATACAGTCGCCACCAAATTCAATGCAGTTTCTGCTGATACGAAAGTGACCGCCAGTGTTGTCCGTGTTGGGGATAACAGCTACCAGCTGCTTTTTACCGCCACAGCTACCGGCACTGCCGTCGATTTTAATTTTAATGATGGCGGCACCACGCTGGTTGATGCAAGCAATGTATTTAGTCTTGTAACTGTGACCAACCAGCAGACGGCGAGCAACGCAGTTTTCAAATTCAATGGCACGGAAATTACCAGGCAGTCCAACAGCGTGACCGATCTCGTCCCCGGGCTGACGCTGAATATTCTCACCACCACGCCGCCAGAGCCGGATCCCACTGAAATCACCATCAATATCAGTCCGGATGCGCAGGTGGTCAAGGGCGGCATCATTAATTTCATCAATGCCTATAACGATCTGAAAGTTTTTGCCGCCAAGCAGACGCAGGTAAATCCTGATGGCACGTATGCTGATACGGCGGTGCTGAGCAACAGCTCGGTGCTACGCAGCAGTCTGAGTAGCGTTTCCTCGCAGCTTTCCACGATTGTATCGGGTCTTGGCAGCGGTTTTAGCCGCCTTGCGGATATTGGTGTGGTGTCGGCGGATCTTCCGGAGTCGGATGAAAACCCGCTGGTGCGCAATATTTTGAATGTTGATGAAGGCAAACTTACCGAGGCAATCTCCAGTAACTTTGATCAGGTGCGTCGGCTTTTTGAATTTGATTTTGTTTCAAACAACCAGAATCTGCGTGTTTTTTCACGCACCAATGCACTCACCGCGAATAATTTTACGCTGGAAGTCAACCCCTACGCGGTGCAGCAGACTAAAATCTATGAGATTGTGGATGCGAATGCCGCCGTTGTGGCCGCCAGCCCGGATAGTAATCAGATTAAAGCCGGCGCGGTGATCATCAATAGCGTGGCGATTGATCTGGTGGCAGGCGATTCGCTGAACCAGATTCGCGATAAGTTTAATGCGGTGAGTGCAACCACCGGCGTAACGGCCGAAGTGGTTGAGACAGCGCCGAATAAGTTCCGCCTTAAATTCACCAGCACTGTCAATGGTGTTGATACTAACCTTCTTTCGTCAAGTGTGAATCCTAATGGCGTATTCAGCGATGCAGGCATTACCGCAACCGCCAGCTACAAAGCGACTTATGCAGGCTCAGGTGGCCCAGTGACTCTTGATTTGACAGGTTCTTTTGTGCTGGGTTCAGGCAACAGCCCCAGCGGTATTCGCCTTGAGGGGCAAAGGGGCACGGCGCTGGAAGGGCTGGTGATGGTATATGCAGGCACGCTTTCTTCCAGTATTGCGGTCAGTGCTACGCAGGGCATTGCGGATCGCATTTATAACCTCAGCGATGAAATTCTGAAGGAAGATGTAGGTGCGCTCGAAATTGAGCTTGAAAGCATCAAAACCTCCGATACCAAGCTGCAGGAAGATATCAAGCGCATTGATGCTCAGGTCGAGCGCTATCGTGAAGAACTGCTTGCTAAATTCAGTGCGCTCGAGCAGGCTATTACGCGTGTTAACACGCTGCTTCAGAGCCTTGATGCCAACCAGCGCGCGATGAATGGAGAAAACTAACTGGCATGACCAGCAGGCAGAAATATCAGGCCTACGCCTCAGCCACGCAGACGGTGGCGCGCACTAAGCAGATTGTCATGCTGTATGATGCCGCCATTCGCTATCTCCAGCAGGTCAAAGAGGCGATTGCGGAAAAACGCATTGAAGATCGCTATCATCTGCTCATTAAAGCAAGCGAGATTATCTTTGGTTTGCAGTCCTGCCTTGATTTTGAAAATGGCCGCGATATTGCGAAGATTCTCTACCAGTTCTATTCTTCCATCGACAGCCGCATTTTTGCTATCCATCGTTCGGCCAGCCTTGAGGGCTGCGATGAAATCATTGCCGAATTAAAGCAGATGCGCGATGTCTGGCACGATATCGATCAGGGCACATTGCCTGCCAGTGAACCGGCGGCTGCGCCGGCCACCACCACAGCGCCTATTGCTCCTGCGGCAGAAGGTTCTGTCAGTTTCTCTGCCTGATACCTGTTTTTCCTGATATTTTTGCTGTTTGTACAAATATTGCTGCTGGTGGCACGGCGATTGCATTGCAATGAAGTCAGTAGACTCATTTCAAAGTATCAGGAGCCATTATGGCAAATGTTTCCGTTTCCCTTCTTAAGCTGGCGCAGCCGGCATCTTCTGCAACTGGCGATGCTCGCGTGGAATCTGCCCAGGATTTCAGCCTGCTGCTGGCAAGCGGGCAGGGCGCGGGCGATCAGGGTCTCAAAAAACGCAGGCCAGATGAGCTGCAGGGTAATTTGTTCGCGCAGCCAATGCTTCTCCCGGATGTGATGCCCCAGCGGGTAAGCCCGGCGCGGGGTTCGGTCGAAGCGAGCCCTGAGCCGGACATGGATAACATTCAGCCGCAGACGGCGACACCGCAAATGCCTGAACGCCGCTTAGCATCGCGCCGAGCTGCAAGCGAATCGCGCGAAGATGCTAGCGAGACCACCGCACCGCAAAAACCAGCAGCGCCGCGTGCGGCTGATTCAGATGCAAAACAACCTGTCTCGCAAGAGCGCGATGCTGCGGAGGTTAGCGAATTTTCTTCTGCTGAGTCGCCGGCGATATCGACCGCGACGAACCCGGCAGAGACAGAGCCGTCAAAGGAAGTTTCCAAGCTGGCGGATGAGATGCAAAAGCAGCTTGCCGCCATGCTTGCGTCGGGTAATTTTGCCGGGCTTTTATCGCTGCTGCGCGAATTTGTAGCGCAACTGCAGTCGCTTGCGCAGGGGCAGCCGGGTGCTGCTGCGGTGCAGCTGGGGGGTGGCACATTTCAGGCCGAGGCGCAGTCAGCTGGCGCAGCGCCAATGAATGGTCAGGCTTTCCTGCTGCAACTTTCCGCGCAGCTTCAGGGATTGGTGCCGCAGAATGCATCATCGCTAACGCTGCCGCCTGAAGGAAGTTTCAGCCAGTCGCAGCTGGCCATGCTGACGCGTCAGCTTCAAGCGGCAATTGCCTCGTGGCAATCATCACGACAATCGCCAGGTGCTCAGTCTAGCAATCCGACCGATACGTCATCCCTGGCACAGACGCTTCAAACCCTGCGCGCTGCGCTGGCTTCTGCGATGAATGATAGTGTCGCCAGTTTTCAGGCGGCAGAAGTCGCAACACCGGCAGCAACCACACCCATTCCCGCCGCTTCTGCTGAAACCGCGGTGCTACGTCCTCAGGATAGACCCGTAACGGCCTCGGAGCCATCAACAGCGCTTTCTTCAGTAGCTGGAGAAGCCGATAGATCGGTTGCGCCGGTGCTATCATCACCCGCGCAGGCGCCATCTTCATCACAGACGGCTGTTCAAAATCCCTCACAGGCTGAGACGCTACTTGCTTCGCAAGCCGTGGTGGCATCCGGGCAGGCATCATTATCAGATGGTGAAGGAAGCGGCTCAGAAGGACGATCATCGCAAGCGCCGCTTCAGGCCATAGGCCAGCCCTCAACCGCACCCGCAGATGCATCGCATGGGCGTGTACATACAGCGGCATTTTCTCGCCTGTTGCAACCGCAGCCCAGCCAGCCAGTTGCTGATCAGGTCGCGGTGCAGATTAAAACGGCACTGCGTGATGGCAGCAGCAGCATTACGATTCAGCTGGATCCAGTGGAGCTGGGCAAGCTGGATATCAAGCTGCATGTGGCCTCAGATGGCCGCACGCAAGTGGTGATAACCGCGGATAATAAAGACACGCTGGCATTGCTGCAGAAAGATAGTGGCGGGCTGGAGCGTGCTCTGTCTGATGCGGGGCTGAAGGCAGATAGTGGCAGCCTGAGTTTTAATCTGCGTCAGGGTCATAGCCAGCAGGAATCTGACCACCAATATGCCAGAGAGAGCTACCTCAAAACCATGCCGGACGAGGAGGAAGTGCCGCCGGCGAGCGTGATTGCGCGAAACTACATGGTCAGCCTCACTGAAGGCATTGACATTAAAATTTAACCGGAGATTGGTATGATCAATACGAACGCAGTTTCAAATTCGGTAGGTGGCGGCAAATCTCGCGAATCGCTGGGCAAGATTGACGAAAACTATCAGAATTTTCTAACCCTGCTGACAACACAGCTCAAAAATCAGGATCCATCCGATCCCACCGATACCAATCAGTTGACGCAGCAGATTGCAACCCTCTCGCAGGTGGAGCAACAGCTTAAGACCAACGAAAATCTTGAAAAGCTGGTGGGGATGTACAGTGCCACACAATATAACAGCGTGGTGTCCTATATCGGTAAAAAAATTGAAGCCGAGGGCGATGCAGGCGCACTTAAAAATGGTACGGCAAGTTTTTCCTACAATCTTTCCAGCGCAGCGAATGATGTCAAAATTATCATTCGTGACAAGGACGGCAATCTTGTTCGAACCGATAACTTGAGCGGTATTCGTAATGGCGGTGGCCATCGCTATAACTGGGATGGCAAGGATAATCAGGGCAACGTCGCAGGTGAGGGCGAGTATACGCTCACGGTTGAGGCGCGTCTCGGCAATAGCACCATATCGGCCACGGGCAACGCAGCTGAGCTGCGCCATACCAAGCCAGAATTTGTTTACTATCTTGCGCAGGATGCCGCGTCGCTTACCATTACCATCAAGGATAAGAATGGTGGCATTATTCGTCGCGACACCGCAGGTGGCACAAAAATTGCTGGCCGTAACAGCTATGTATGGGACGGTAAAGATAACAACGGAAATACGATGCCTGAAGGTGAATACAAAATCGAAGTAGCGGCGAAGGACAATGCGAACAAGGATATTGTCGCAAAGACTTTCATGACCGGTGTGGTGACATCGATCGATAGCGTGAATGGTTCTGCATTCCTTTCGATTGGTGACATCGCGATTCCGCTGGAGCGGGTGACTTCCATCCGCTTGGCAAGCTAACAGGATTTATAACACAGGAGTTTTTTTATGAGTTTGTACGGTTCGCTTTTCTCTGGTGTGTCGGGACTGCGCTCGCAGAGTAACAAAATCGGCATCATCTCGGACAACATCTCCAACGTGAATACGGTGGGTTACAAAGCAGGTTCTGGCTTGTTTCAGAGTCTGGTGACCACCGCTTCTGTTTCATCGACCTTCTCTCCGGGCGGTGTACTTGGCGGAAATCGCCAGCTGGTTAGCAAGCAGGGGCTTTTGCAGTCCACCGATTCACCCACTGATATTGCGATTTCCGGTGGTGGCTTTTTTGTAGTGAATCAGGCGGCGGATCAGAGTGGCCGTACGTTCTACACACGTGCTGGTTCCTTCCGTCAGGATTCCACCGGCAACTTCCGCAATGCTGCGGGGTTTTTCCTGCAGGCATGGCCGCTGGATCGCGAGGGGCGTCTGCCGGGTGAGCCAGGCAATACTAATACTACTTCCAGCGCCAACCTTACCAGTCTTCGTACGGTTAACGTGCAGAACTTAACGGGCGTTGCGGCAGCAACGACCAATGTTTCAGTGGGTGCGAATCTGCGCGCTTCGCAAACTGTATTCCCAGGTGCTTCGGCAACCGCCAGCATGGATGCGCTGCATACGGTGAACTTTAACATCCGCGCGAAAGACATCATTACGCCGGATAACAGTTCGCCATTTGTTAACCGCATTCAGCGCGGCGATAAATTCTCTGTCAGCACCGGGGCGGGGCTCAGCTATACCTATCGCTATGGCGGCTTTACGTTTGGCCGCGATGTCAGCAATGCTAACAGCGGCGATAATGGCCTGAACCTTCTGGCTGGTAACACGACCATTTCTGGCTCTGATACGCTATTGGCAACCCCGTTTACTGTACCTAACAATAGCAACGTCGTCACCGTGACGATGGCTAATCATGGCCTTCTTACTGGTGATTCCGTTACCCTTGCTGGCAACACCTCCCCGGCGGGCGATCTTGGCACGATTCCAGGGACTCAGCTGAACGGTTCATTCATTATCACCAGAGTCGATGATGATACATTTACTATCCGTACAGTTGCTTCTAACACCTCTGGTGGTGCTGTTACGGGGGGTGCAACAGGTATCACTGCAAGCCCAAGAACTTTCAGTATCAGTGGTGAAGGCAGCAACGTAGTTCGTGTGCGTCAGCGCGATCATGGCCTGGCGACGGGTGCGGTGGTAACGCTCTCTGGCAACACGGATAGTTTTGCGGGTATTCCCTCTTCGGAACTCAATGGCAATTTTGTGGTCACCGTGATTGATGCGGATCACTACACCATCAATACCGTCAACTCTGCCACTGCAACCACACTCGGCGCAACGCCGTTCAGCACCACGAACGGTAGCCGGGACGTTGTGATTACTTCAACTGGCCACAACTACACGGTGGGTGATTCGGTAACTCTTTCCGGCAACACGGATACGACCAACTTCACGAGTGCCAACGATATCAATGGCACGTTTGTGGTGGTGGCTGCCACGGCCAATACTTTTACGGTTCGACTGACTAACCCGGCGATTGCTACCTCTGCGACGGCGGGTGCTGGCACCATCAAGGTGATTGAGCAGGCAGGCGGATCAGGTACGCTTATTTCCAATACCCGGCCGTTTGTTGGTAACGTGCTCGATGCCACCAGTCCGACCCAACCGTTCCTCGGCACGACGGGCACCGCTGGCTATACACCATCCGGCCTCACCTTTACCATCACCACGGTCACCACGGGCACGGTAACCTTTACCTACACCTCGGCCTCACCAAACCCTCAGCTTGGCCAGTTCAATAACCTGAACAACCTCGCTTCGGCGATCAGTTCAGTCAACGGCCTGTCAGCCCGCGTGGTGGATAACCGTCTTTATGTCAGCGCCACCAATGCTAACGAAGCGATCACCTTCTCTAACGGTTCCACGATCGGCACCTCCGGGCCACCAGTGCAAGCCGGTATTGACTGGGTGCGTGAGCTGGGGCTTGATAGCCTCTCAGTAGGCACCGATCGTTTCAGCACCTTGGAAGGTCTTGCGGCACTCATCAATAACTCTGCAGGCGTCAGCGCAACGATTGAAAACCCAACATCTAACGCATCGCTGCGCATCAATGTGGATGATCCGCTGGATACCATCACCTTTGCCGACAGACCGGTGCCAACGGGCGGCTTTTCCGCCGCAGCCTTCGGCACGAATCCGCTGGCAACCACGGCCAATAGTCGCATCGTGACCATTACTACACTGGCGGCGCATGGTCTGACCACGGGGGATATTATCACTCCGTCGGGCATTCCTGCTGGTACTTACAATGGTATCCCCGACACTGCGATCAACGGAAGTGCGTTTGAAGTGACCGTTACTGGTCCCAACACCTACACCATCCGGTTGCCAGCTCAGTATTCCGCGACTGCTACGGGATCCTTTGGTGGTAGTGGTAACCTGACCACGACATCGCCCACCAATGCCGGCAGTATTCTCGCTGAGCTTGGACTGGTGAACTCGCTGGCAGGTGCTTCCTTCACAGCGCAGACCACGGGTGCCATCGGCCCGGCCTATGACCCGACCAACCCGCTGAAGAATATGGCATCTGGCGCTATTCCCGCGCAGTTCAGCCGTCCTATCCGCGTGTTTGATTCACTCGGTACCGGCCACGATCTCAGTGTGAACTTCATTAAGATTGGGGTGAATAACTGGGCGGTGGAAGTGTTTGCGCTTCCGGCGAGTGACGTGACCACGGCGCTGCCTAACGGCCTTTTGACCTATGGTACCGTCACTTTCAACGGCGATAGCAGTCTTCGCAGTGTCAGCTCGCTGCTTGCTGATCCGGTGAATGCGACATGGACGAACGGCGCTGCTGCCAGCACCATTAACTTCAACTGGGGCACGGCAGGTCAGCCATTTGGCACCCCCGGTGCGGCAACGGTTGGCCTGACTGATGGTCTCAGCCAGTTTGACAGCGCGTACCGTGTGAGCTTTGTCAATCAGAACGGTGCGCCGGTGGGTGAGCTTTCCAGTGTGGCCATTGATGAAAATGGCTTCATTGTGGCGAGCTACAGCAACGGTGAAACGCAGCGGCTCTTTAAAATCCCGCTGGCTGATTTTGCTAACCCCGACCAGCTTCAGACCCTGTCTGGCAACGTCTTTGCCGAAACGTCTGATTCCGGCGAGGTGAACCTGGCGCAGGCTGGCTCCAGCGGTGTGGGTGAGATCGCCGCTTCAACACTGGAAGCCTCCAACGTGGAGCTTGCCGACCAGCTGACGGATATGATTGTTGCGCAGCGCGCCTATCAGGCGAATACGCGTGTGATCACCACCTCCGACCAGCTGCTTGAGGAGCTCAACCGGATTCTACAGTAAGCGTTCTTAAGATCTGGAGAAACGCCCTGCCATCAGGCAGGGCGTTTCTTTTGCTATGATATAAGAAATGTAAAAAAAAGCAGATTTTTCTGTGTGTTTTGTGTGTGTTTCAGATTGACAAGCAGGCTTAAATTTTCTACCACTTACAGTAAGTTGGGATTTGTTTGTGTTAACTAAGTGGTTAATGCAGTTAACGTTTCAGGACATGGCCATGAAAAAAATCAATCTTCCACTCAGCAAGCTGAACATTACGGGAGCAAAAAAACCTTCCGAGGGGGATCCGGAAATCACCAACATGATGCTGGATGCGCGCTATCTGCGCCAGTCCTCTTCGCTCATTCAGGAAGCGCTGCAGAAGGGGTTTGATGTTCTCCAGCTGGCCAACGGCGATATTGTAACCACCGGCACGAAAACGGTTGTGTACCAGTATAGCTGGGATGAGGAGAAGGGGAAGCTGGTGAAGGCTCGCCCCAGCAAATCGCGCCGTAGTGAAGATGAAGAAGACGAGCTCGAAGTCTCCGATAACTGATCGCGGATCAGTGAATTTTTAGCTCACCTTTGCAATAGACCAGGCTTGCCGGCCGTATCAGCTCGCAGCTTGCTACTTTCACCGAGTGTAGCTTGCCTTCGAGTTCTTTTTCCCAAAAGCCAAGAAATCTGCTGAGCACAGGGAAGCGCGGCGCAATATCAAGATCCTGCCAGACATAGCTTTGCAACAGGCGTGGGTGATCGGGCAGGTGGTAGAGAATTTCCGCCGTCGTCAGGCGGTAATCAGCAAGTTGCTGGTACAAGTTTACCATAGTGCAGCCTCATTACACAGGTTTAACTTAATCCTATTGTACAAAATAAAACGGCTTATTTCCATGGCAGCGCCGTCAAAATATTCCAAAAAACTGTCATAAAATTACTGAGATTTTTATCGATACTATGCTATAATATTTCCCTGTTTCATTTGCAGGGGATGCGATCAGTGCGAATTAAGCGGACTGATTGCTGAGAGTTCAGCCGGGTTCACGGGATAGACGCGCTCAACGTGCTGCCTAGCCGCCTCTTTCTTAAGCTGGATGCCTGCTGCCTTAGATTCCGGCGATTGCATCAGCAACCCCCCCATCAGCCACATAGCTGGCCGATGATTGGGCGTCTCGCGTAGAATACGGTCGAGAAACTGAAATTTTCTAGCGTCAGATTGTTGTGTTAATCCATCGAGGTTCATTAGAAAGATTGTCAACTGATCGTCGCGCAGCGGCGCGTAGCTGGTCATTCGTATCGCAACTGTTTCAAAAGATTGAATGGCTTGTCTGTTTAAGCGCTCAAATAGCGGCAACGGCAAGTCGGAAAAAAGTGCCAGATGCAGCCTTAATGAAAATTGCCGAATCAAGCCGCCGGCCTGTGGCACGTCCCATGATTGCATTGCCGAATTCTTTAATCGCTCAACACACAAAACATGGCGATCGTCGAGTTTTGTCGAGAATTTGATTAAAGTTGAGATATAGGCAGAGCCGATTTCGTTGAGCCGTTCACCGCCTCTGGCAAGATCCTGATTGACGAATTCCTGCGGTAGTGAATCGCAGCTGGCATTAAAGACGTGCTTGGTCATGATCTGGCTGTAGTGAATCATGCGCCATTGCCCGTAGGCGCTGGCAAGCAAAACCAGCGTGCCGATGGAGCAGAGCAGATAATGCGCCACGGGAGATGCCCTGCTAGTGGTTTCCACGGCGCGGTGGGTGCTGATAATAGCAGCCAGCATCATGGCATGAAAACCCAAGACGTGAGGGATTTCAAACCAGACATACGCAAGAACGGTAACGCCCACAAACAAGGGCATGGATTGCCAGAAGGTGCGTCTCGGCAATGTTTTAATGATCACAAAACACAGCCACAACCACAGCGCAAAGCCGATAATGCCAAAAGAAAGCCATGCCTCGAGCGGTTGGCTATGGCTATGATAGGACGTGCCATCCAGTAAAAACCAGTTGGGTTCATAACGGGTGCCGCGAAATGTTGCTAGCCCATCCACCAGACCATATTTGAGCAGATCATCAGAAAACATCCCAAAGCCATGGCCGTACAATAATCGTTGCGGTTCATGCATGAACATGTTGATCGCCACCTGATTCATCACCAACCGGCTACCCACGCCTTCATCTTTCGCCGCAAGAAATGATGTCTCCACCCCATGGGCAGACGGGTCATGATGAGTAAAATAAAAGCTGTAAAAAAACCAGCTTACGGGAATCACGCAGGCCAGACAGGCCGTGATGCGCCAGCTCGGGCTTGGACGCAGTAATTTTCGGCACCATGGTGCCGTGCGGTGAACCATGCTCATAGCAATCGCGCAAGTCAGCAGGGCGATGCCCGTGATGTTATCTGATTTCAGTAATGCCCACATGCCGATGGCAATCGAGATAAACAGCCACCGATCAGACTTGGCTTCATGACTAACCAGTAGAGCAATCCATAAAAATCCTACGGCAAACGCCATGTAATCTGGCCATGGGTTGGGCTGCCAAGCATTATCTTTGCGAACGGCAACATCAAGAAAGTCATAAAAATAAGCCAATAATCCTGCCTGAACAGTTAGCGAAACAAGGCCGCACATCAGCATTATTTTTCGGCAGAGATTCTGGCGCCACAGACTATTCATCAGAAGGGTTTGTGACGCAAGCGCGATCCACCAGCCAGTTCCTTCACCGGTATTAGGTGCGCCAAACCATGCGCGCCAGGGCGAGGGTGATGTGATAACGGTTAGCAGCTGCCACAGCAAGAATAACCCGATGACAAGCCAGAATGGATGAGAAAGTTGTAATGCCACGAGATTGCGATGCGTTGCAACCATCAACCACATTAATCCTGCCGCAGCCAGGAGAAAATGCGCCATTATCATCGGCTCAATCTGGAACCAGTAGCCGCTATGAAACGCAGGCATGCCAAATAAAAAAGCGGCAATCTGCAGGCAGGCAATGACGGTGCCGCAGGCAAGCAGCCATTGATTCGTTTTGTTTTGCAGTTGAGTTTGCATGCGTCGCACTATACGGTTTTATCATTGCGGTTTCATTAAAAAACTCTCAGGCGGTGCCTATGCCACATTCGTTTGCCGATGCCATGCATCAACTCGCGATCAAGACAGCGCCTTCCGGCCTTGCGGTGCGCAGCCCGCACCGCGGCGCGCTGATGGCGACAATCGCTCTGGATTCACCTGCCACCATTTCCGACAAGCTCAGCAATCTGACTCGCGCGCAGGGCGCATGGGCGGCGCTTGCGGCCAGCGAGCGTGAGAAAAAACTTGTGGAGTATGCTGGCGCACTCAAAGAGCAGCGTGAGCTGATGGCAGCGATTCTCTCGGAGGAAGCTGGCAAAACCATGAAAGAGGCGCTCGCTGAAACCGACAGCGCGGAGGCTACCATCACAAACACCATCAAGCAGGCGACGCTGCCCGAGCAGGGCGGCATGAACCGCCGCAAGGAGCGGCCGCCGGTAGGTGTCGTAGGGCTGATTACCTCGTTTAATTTTCCGATTGCTGTGGCGCATTGGAGCCTCGCGCCGGCGCTGCTTTCGGGCAATGGCGTGCTATGGAAGCCATCGGAAAAAACACCGCTCACGGCGCTGGCGGTTAAAGCCGTGTTTGACCGTGTGATGGGCGCACATGCCGGCCTGCTCGAGGTGGCGATTGGCGGGCGCGAGGTGGGCGAGGCGCTGGTGGCGCATGAATCGGTGGATATGGTGTCGGCCACTGGCAGTGTTGGGATGGGCATGGGCATTAAAAAACTGCTGGCCGCTAAGAAGAACAACAGCATACCTCCGATTCTGGAGCTGGGCGGCAATAACGGCGTTGTTATTTCAAACCATGTCAGCAAAGAGCATTTAAACTGGTCGCTTGCCGCCATTCTAACCTCGTTTCTCGGCACCACCGGCCAGCGCTGCACTAACACGCGTCGTCTGTTTATCCAGCGCAGCCTCTACGATGAATCCGTTTCGATTCTGGAACAATTGCTCAGGGAATTTATGGCTGCGCAGGCCAGCGACCCGGAGAATGCTTATGGCTATGCGGTATTGATTGATGAAGATGGCTACAGGCGCTTTGAGGCGGCGAAGGCTAAGGCACAGAAGGAAGGCGGGCGGATTGTGATGGGCGCGAAACTAGATAGCCCCGCTGGCGTGTATCGCACTGAGCCGGCGCTAGTGCTGCTTTCTACCCAGACGGCCACAATGCATGAAGAAACGTTTGCACCGCTGCTTTATGTGGTGCCGTATGAGACGCTGAATGATGCCATCAGCATGGTGAATGCGCCAGACAATAGCGGGCTGGTCGCGGCGATTTACACCCAGAGCCAAAGCGAAGCAGACTTGTTTGCGGCGCGCGCGGAGGCAGGCCACATCCTTATTAATTCGCCGAAGGGCACCGGCACCCCGGCTTATGGCATGGGCTTTGGCGGCAATAAACATTCCGGCTGCGGCGAGATTTTAAACAGTGCTGATCCACTGGCGGCGTTTACGCGCCAGACCCATTTCCGCCGTATTGCGCAGAACAAAGATGTGGTGATGAATTAGAATGCAATCTTCAGTTTTTCCAGCTGGCACGGATAGCAAAATTTGGTGCTGGCGAGTTTATCCGGCGTAAGCGGCCAGGGGCCCACGGCGGGGTCTTTATCATAGAGCGAGCTGGATTTGGAAAAGAAAATGCCCCACAGGTCAAATGGCGTGCGGTAGGTCACGCCCGAAGGAACGGCCAGTGCCACCACATGGCCTTTCTTGATATGCACCATCTCATCATACTGATAGATGGCATAGGCCAGCTCACCCCTGGGGTTGATGATGTTTTCTAAAATGGTCTGAATGGCGTAGCTACCATCTTTCAGCTTCACTAACACACGGTCGCTTTGTTTAGGAATGGCATCCGCCGAGTGGCATTCGGTGACCATGTAAATCTCATCATCTGGCCGGGCGTTGCCGCTTGCCGTCAAGTCGGCGTAGGTGATGCGTGGTTTGACATGATAACCCGTGAAGGCGCCGTTTTCTTTTTCGTGCAGCGGTTTGACCGCGGTCAGCCCCAGCGTGTGAAGCGCCGAAAGAATGAACGAGGCGGCCACGTGCGGCGCATAGGGCTCTTCGTGGCGACCGGCTTCGATGCCAACCTGATAGCCAATATTTGGCAGTGGCGCGAGGATGGTTTTGAGCGTTTGCAGCGTCACAGCGCCGGACGCATTGGCCGAGATTGCATCCGCAAGATCCAGCAGCAAGCTACGAATCGGCGAAAATTTCAAATCCTGATCGCGCTTATGATCCGTGATGCAGATCATATTGCCGCGCGCGGTGTGGATATCGGCAATACCGGAAATATGCTGGCCGATATGATAAAGCTCCTGCGCGCGTTTGATGTGATGCGAATCCGCGGGGCGCGACTGAAAATCGGTCGGAATACGGTTCATGTCCGGCAGCAGCGAGCCGTCATCCGCCACGCCGCAGCGAAACGCATCTCGCGTTTCCTGACGTGCCTCGGGCGCATCTTTGCGTGCTTTGAAATATTGCGCGGCTGCCAGCGGGTTGCCAATCACCGCCACCACATCTTCTTCCAGAAGCCCTGCTTCAGACAGCGCCATAGCTATAAGGATGCCAGCAAGGCCGGCTGGCTCGTTTCCGTGCAGCTGCGCGAGGATGCAAAAGGGCGCAGTGGGTGATTTCTTGCCCTTGATGGTCATCGCTGAGGTGATATCGCGGCCGCCGATCGTCAGGGTTTGCGGCTGTATATGAGCAAATACCTGTTCCAGCTCTTCCAGATCCAGCGCCGTATCAAAGAAAATATGCTGAAAATCCTGAGGTTTCTCAAGGCGTGCAAAATCGTGGTTGAAAATTGTTTGTAACAGGTGTGTGGTAGGGCTCATGAGTACGCGCGCAGAAGAAGTGATCTTTGTAGGGCTGCCTGGCCCCACCCATAATTACGGTGGGCTTTCCGGCGACAATGTCGCTTCAAACCTTAACCGCGGACTAAGCTCTAGCCCAAAACAGGCAGCGTTTCAAGCCTTGGCTCTGGTTTCTCTTCTTCGCTCGCTGGGCATCACGGCGGGCATCATGCCGCCGCAGCTTCGCCCGCATCTGCCGGTGCTGCGCGAGTCTTTTTCCGGCAGCGATGATGAGGTGATTCGCATCGCTGCGCGTGAAAAACCAGAACTGCTGGAAAAAATGACCTCCAGCTCCGCGATGTGGACGGCCAACGCCGCCACCGTGACCACCGCCAGCGATAGCGGGGACGGCCAGCTGCACCTGACAGTTGCTAATCTTCACACCAACCTGCACCGGCGTATTGAGGCGGCGGATACTTACCGCGTGCTTGCCGCCATCTTCAAGGATGTGCCGCGCACGCACGTGCACGCGCCGCTGGATGCAAGCAAAGGTTTTCGCGATGAGGGTGCGGCGAACCACATGCGCCTTAGCCCGCACCATGATTCACCCGGCCTGAATGTCTATGTTTACGGCACGGATGGTCGTGCGGATGACCCGCCAAGCGCGCGCCAGACCTTATCCGCTTTTGATGAGATTCGCAGGCAGCATCATGTCGCAAACGAGCGCGCATTGTATGTGAAGCAACATCCGGAGGTGATTAGGCAGGGGGTGTTTCACAATGATGTGATTGCGGTTTCTAACCAGCATGTGCTGCTCACGCATGAGTCGGCCTATGTGAGCGGCGCTGATGATATCGAGCGCATTCGCGCCGCCTACCACCGAGCGACCAACCAACGCTTGACGACGCTCATGATTCCGCGCGGCGAACTTGAGGTTGAAGAGGCGGTGCATACGTATTTTTTCAACAGCCAGATGATCACGCGGCCGGACGGCGGTATGACGGTGATTGCCCCCACCGAAACACGCGATTTATACGCCGGCAAGGCGGCGCGTGTGATGGATCGGCTGCGTCAGGATTCAGCCAATCCCATCGACGATATTCGCTTTGCCGACCTGCGCCAGAGCATGAATAATGGCGGCGGGCCTGCGTGTCTGCGCCTGCGCGTGGTGATGGATGAAGCGCAAATCGCCGCAATGAAAGCCCGTGTGAATGTGCTGGCGGACGATGCACTGCTTTCCGGCCTTGAGGAGATTATCGCCAGCGATTACCCCGGCGAACTTACCCCGGCCATGATCGGCAATCCTGAGCTTTATCACCGCTGCCGCGCCATTCTCGCCCGCATCAGTGCGCTGATGAAGCTGCCGCTGCTATGACGCCTGATCATCAATCAGAGCCTCAGCTCTTGTTGTCACAAAAGCTTCATAAACCAGTCATCAAATTGTCACAATAAGTGAATAAAATTTCAGAACTGGGGTATCTAAAACACAGCCCGTGTTTTAGCGTAAAATTCAAACAGGTTAATAGAAAAGGGGTTGTTATGACGAAGAAAAGATATTTTCTGGCGGGTGTCGCTGCGCTGGTTATGACCGCAAGTGCAGCCGCACATGCTGGCTGCATTGATGGCTGTGGTGATACAGGCGAAGCACGTGATCTCTCGATTGGTGCGACACTCGCACTGGACTCTTCTCGCTCAAACTACATTATAACATATTATCCAATAGCTTGGGTTGACACAGTAATCAGGCCTACAACCCCAAAAATACGAGATTTCATTGAGGACTTAGACACAACATTTTATCCGCGACCCGATAATTATAACTTTGTTTGCGATACAGTGATCGGCAATGTTTCTCGGGCGTTTAGTGGAACTGAAATTGCTTCATCTCTAGAATGGGGTACAGTTGGTAATGTTACTGCCACTGTAAGGGTTGTAACGTTCGATCGAGGCCGCAGAGGCAGTTCCGAAACCGTTTATTGTGACTAATCGCTGATAAATCTTATATTTTACCGACTGGTTTAGCCGGAAGTCTGGCGAAAAACCAGTCGGTAACTGTTGGCGATAAGCAGGAAAGCAGCCAGAGCGGCGCATGCAGCGCCAGCGGAAAAGCGATGCGCGAGCGGTTTTTTTTGAGGCCGCGCATGATGATGGAGGCCGCTTTATCCGCGCTCATCATCAGCGGCATCGGGAAGTCATTCACCTTGGTCATCGGCGTATCGATGTAGCCGGGGCAGACCACATTCACCCGCACGCCATGCTTGCCTAAAACACCGCGCAGTGCTTCGCCATAATAACGCACCGCGGCTTTTGAGGCGCTGTAGGCCGGGCAGCTGGGCAGGGCGCGAATACCTGCAAGTGAACTAATGATAGCGATCTGCCCGCGCTTTCGTGCGACCATCGGTTCAATCAGCGGTTGTATGGTATTTAAAACACCATCCACATTGGTGGCAAAGATGCTGCGCACCTGATCGTCATCTTCGGTGCCGCCGCCAGTGCCAGCGGAGATGCCGGCATTGGCAATCACCAAATCAACCGGGCTTTCGCGGTCAATGGCATGCAGGCAGGCGGCCATCGCCTCGCATTGGGCGACATCTACTACATAAGTGCGAACGGTTGCCTCGTTTTCCATGCAAAGATTGGCGATTTCCCGCAGCCTTTCCTCATTTCGGCCAAGCAGGTGCAGCTGCGCCCCCGGGCGCGCGTATGCTCTGGCCAGCGCCGCGCCCAGGCCGCTGCTAGCCCCTGTAATCACAATAGTTTTGATGTTTTTCACGAAAAAGTAACCTTTGCGGACGTAGAATAATAGTGTACGAGAAGATGGAAAAATACTAGCAGGAAGCCTAATGAAAAAAAATAAATCTGTGTGCGTCTTTTGCGGCGCATCGAATGCAGTCGATAAAAAATTCTTAGATGCCGGTGCTGAATTTGGAAAGCTGCTCGCCTCGCGCGGCATCACGCTGGTCTATGGCGGCGGTGATTGCGGTGTGATGGGCGCGGTCGCGAATTCCACCATGAAAGCCGGCGGCCATGTGACCGGCGTATTTCCGGTCAGCCTTCGCAACATTGAAAACGAGCATCAGTCGCTCACTGAAATCATCATCGTGAACACCATGCACGAGCGCAAACAGAACATGTTTGACCGCTCGGATGCCTTTATTGTGTTCCCCGGCGGCTTTGGCACCATGGATGAAATGTTCGAGATTTTAACGTGGAAGCAGCTGCTACTGCACGATAAGCCGGTCATTATTTTTAACTATCAGGGCTACTGGGATCCGCTGATTGCTCTGATGCACAACATCATTGAGCAGCGCTTTGCTAAGGCTGAGGTTGCGACCTATTTCCATGTGGTGACCGAGCTGGAACAGATTCTTGACGTGCTTGGGTATTAATTAAGCCCCGCACTTGTTGCGGGGTCTGGTTATGTTCTGGTTTTATTCGAAATTATGAATCATGAGATGTAAGCTTATATTATCAAAGAATACCGGACCCCGCCATTCGGCGGGGCTTAAAGCTTTATCGCCACGCTTATTCCTTCCGCGGTCGGAATCATCAGCCCGAAGAATTTGTTTTTATCGGCTAAGCGTTCGTTGAAGCGGCGCATGGCCTGCCATGTTTTCGGGGCGATACCCGGCGGCGGGGCATCCAGCGCTACGGCATCAAACAGCAGTGTGTTATCCGCCACAATCAGCCCGCCAGGGCGGATATTTTCCTCTGCCCAATCGAGATAGTCCGGATAGCTGATTTTATCAGCATCGATAAACACCATATCGTAGGGCGCCTGCTTTGAAAGCACCGGCAGGATCAGGTGCGCGTCGCCCTCGAGCAGGGTGATGCGCTCCGCCACATCGGACTGGTCAAAAAAATGTTTCGCCATGGCATTGTGCTCAGGGTCTTTGCCGATGGTGAAAATCTGGCCGCCATCTGGCAGGGCGCGTGCCATCCAGATCGTGGAATAGCCAGCAAGCGTGCCGATTTCAACCACGCGCCGCGCACCGCTTAGGCGAATGAGAAGTTGTAAGAGCTTTCCTTCCTCAGGCCCCACCTGCCACGCGATATCCAGCTTTTTCAATGTGTCGGCAATGCTGGCCAGCAAGCTGTCTTGCGGCGCGTAGAGCCTCCGGATATAGTCGATGTTTGGGGTGATATGTTCGCGGGGCATGGGTAGCGGGATGATTGGATATTTGGATGTTTAAAAGGTAATGATGTCTTTATGCATAGCACAAACTCACTTCATCATCCAATCATCCAATCATCCTCTCACCTCGCTTCCGCCACCGGTGCTTCGTGGCAATTCACCGAGGCACCAGAGCACGACGTGCAGCAGATGATGCGCGTGCATGACCTGCCGGAAATTCTCGCGCGGATTCTGGTTTCTCGCGGGGTGACCCTAGAGACGGCGCATGATTTCCTGCATCCCAGCTTGAAGGCTTCGCTGCCGGATCCCGCACATCTGCTGGATATGGAGGCGGCGGCGGAGCGTGTGGCGGCAGCGGTGCTGGCGGGGGAAACCATTGCCATCTGGGGCGATTATGATGTGGATGGCGCGACGTCCTCCGCGTTGCTGGTGCGCTATTTGCGTGCGCTGGGCAGCGAGCCATTGGTCTATATTCCGGATCGCATGAAGGAGGGTTATGGCCCTAATAGCGCTGGCCTGCTTTTGCTTAAAGAACGCGGCGCCAGCCTTGTCATTACGGTGGATTGCGGCACGCTTTCCTTTGCGCCGCTGGAGGCCGCGCACGAGGCGGGGCTGGATGTGGTGGTGGTGGATCATCATCAGGGGGAGGCGAAAAAACCCAAATGCCTTGCGCTGGTGAACCCCAACCGGCTCGATGAAACCTCACCGCATACGTACCTTGCGGCGGTGGGCGTGGCATTCCTCCTGTGTGTGGCGGTGAATCGGAAATTAAGAGAGTCGTCAGTTGCCAGTCGTCAGTCATCAGCGCTGCCAGATTTAATGCAGCTTCTCGATATCGTCGCGCTGGGCACGGTGGCGGATGTGGTGCCGCTTATCGGCGCTAACCGCGCACTGGTCGCGCAAGGGCTGAAAGTGATGGCAGCTAAGCAGAATATCGGCATTCGCACGCTGCTGCAGACTGCGCGCGCCGATGGCCAGCTGGCGGCCTATCATTGTGGTTTTATTCTGGGGCCGCGCATCAATGCTGGCGGGCGCGTGGGCAAATCAGATCTTGGTGTGCGTATTCTCACTAGCGAGAGTGAAGAAGAAGCAACGATGCTTGCCGCTGAGCTGGAGCGCTACAACGAAGAGCGCCGCGCCATTGAGGCGGGTGTGCTGGAAGAAGCCATGGCGCTGGCTGAGTGCGCGCCGCAGGATGCGCCGGTGCTGCTGCTTTCCGGCGAGGGCTGGCACCCGGGGGTGATCGGCATTGTCGCGGGCAGGGTGAAGGAACGTTTTAATGTGCCGTGCGCGGTGATCGCGCTGAAAGATGGTGTGGGCAAGGCCTCGGCGCGCAGTGTGAGCGGGGTGGATTTGGGCGCGGCGGTGATTGCGGCGCTGGGAAATGGCCTTTTGGTTGCGGGCGGCGGCCATGCCATGGCGGCTGGCTTTACGGTCAAAGAAGAATATATTCCGCAGCTGGAACAATTCCTTGGTGATCATATTCGCCGCCAAGTGGGCGACATCTCGCGAAAGCGCCACTACCGCATTGATGCGCGTGTGGCGGTGGGCGGCGCGACCACCCAGCTGATCGATACTCTGAAACAGCTTGAGCCGTTCGGGCAGGGCAACCCTTCGGTGCGCCTCATGGTGGAGCATGCCGTGAATTTAAAACCGGAGATTGTGGGCGAGCAGCATGTGCGCACGCTGCTGATCGATCGTTTAAGTAACGCACGTCTGAACGCCATTGCCTTTCGTGCGGTGGGCACCAAGCTGGGCGATAGCCTGCTTTCTTCCCGCGGTAAGGAGATTTCGCTGGTTGGCCACCTTAAGGAAAACCACTATAACGGCAACATCACCGCGCAGCTGATGATCGAGGATGTGGCGCTGGCATGAGCATGTTATTTCCCAGACTCAAGCATCCTTCCATCCTGCCGGGTTTTGGCATCACCATGGCGTTTACGCTGGCAGCGCTCCTTCTGGTGGTGGTGATTCCGCTGGCCGGGCTGTTTGTGAAAACAGCCACGCTTAGCTGGCCGGAGGTCATGAAAGCCGTCACCTCTGATCGCGTGGTGCATGCTTATAAAATAAGCTTTGGCCTTGCGTTGGCGGCGGCGGCGGTGAACGCATGTTTCGGGCTGATTCTCGCATGGGTGCTGGTGCGCTACCGTTTTGCCGGCCGCAAAATGTTAGATGCGATGGTAGATTTGCCCTTTGCCCTGCCGACGGCGGTGGCAGGCATTGCGCTAGCCACGCTTTATGGCCCTAGCGGCTGGCTCGGCGCCCCGCTTAATGAGCTTGGCATCAAGGTGGCGTTCACGCCGCTGGGAATTTTTGCCGCGCTGGTGTTTGTCGGGCTGCCGTTTGTCGTGCGGACGGTGGAGCCGGTCTTAAAAGACATCGACCGCGAGGTGGAAGAGGCGGCGGTGAGCCTTGGCGCTTCGCGCTGGCAGCTTTTTACGCGCGTGTTATTGCCATCGGTGCTGCCGGCACTGGCCACCGGCTTTGCCATGGCTTTTGCCCGTGCGCTGGGCGAATATGGCTCGGTGATTTTTATCGCGGGCAATATTCCCGGCGTGTCAGAAATTGTGCCGCTTCTGATTGTTGTGAAGCTGGAGCAATATGATATAGCGGGCGCTACCGCCATCGCCTGCGTGATGCTGCTGGCATCATTCGCGTTGCTGCTACTTATCAACTGGTTACAATCCAGATATTCCTCCCCCGTCAAGGGGGGAGGTTAGGAGGGGGGTTTTATGAGCGTCATTTGGACTGATAACCCTCACCCCAACCCTCTCCCTAAAAGGGAGAGGGAGATTTTAGGAGAACCCTGGTGGATGAAGTGTGCGCTGATTTTTATCGCGCTGGGCTTCATGCTGGCGCTGGTGGCGCTGCCGCTGGCTGTCGTATTTGCAGAGGCGTTTGCAAAGGGCTGGGAGGCTTACGCAGATGCGCTTGCCCACCGCCATGCGCTTTCGGCGATTCAGCTCACGCTGCTGGTGGCGGCGATTGCGGTGCCGTTTAATGTGGTGTTCGGCCTCTCTGCCTCCTGGGCGATAGCGAAATATGAATTTGCCGGCAAGCGCCTGCTCATCACTTTCATTGATTTGCCGTTTTCTGTTTCGCCGGTGATTTCCGGCCTGATTTATGTGCTGCTTTTTGGCGCGCATTCCGCGCTGGGCGAGTGGCTCGCTGCACACGATATCCAGATTATTTTTGCGGTGCCCGGCCTGGTGATTGCCACCATCTTTGTCACCTTTCCGTTTGTGGCGCGTGAGCTGATTCCGCTGATGGAAGAGCAGGGCAGCGAAGAAGAGGAAGCGGCGATTCTGCTTGGCGCATCGGGCTTTCGCACCTTCATCAGCGTGACGCTGCCCAATATCAAATGGGCGCTGCTTTCCGGCGTGCTACTGTGTAATGCGCGGGCGATGGGCGAGTTTGGCGCGGTGTCGGTCGTTTCCGGCCATATCAAGGGGCAGACGAACACTGTGCCGCTGCATGTGGAGATTCTGTATAATGAATATAATTTCGTGGCGGCGTTTGCGGTGGCGTCATTGCTTACGCTGCTTGCGGTGCTGACCTTGTTGCTAAAATACGCGGTTGAGGTTAGGTATTCGAAGGAACTGAAGGCAAACCATGGTCACTAAACAGTTGCGTCATCCCGAGCGAAGTCGAGGGATCTTAAAGACCCCTCCGCTCGGCTTTAGCCTCGGTCGGGATGACAGGGTATAAAATATGGCCATTGAACTGATCCAGATTCATAAATCGTTCGGCGATTTTCACGCGCTTTCAGGCGTTGACCTGGCGGTGAAGGAAGGCGAGCTGGTGGCGCTGCTGGGGCCTTCTGGTTCCGGCAAGACCACGCTGCTGCGCATGATCGCCGGGCTGGATATGCCGGATAGCGGCAGGGTGCTGGTGCATGGCATCGACACCACCCACCAGCATGTGCGTGAGCGCAAGGTGGGTTTCGTGTTTCAGCACTATGCGCTGTTTCGCCACATGACGGTGTTTGAGAATGTGGCGTTTGGTCTGCGTGTGCGGCCGAGGCGCGAGCGCCTGCCTTATGAGCAGATTACCGAGCGGGTGATGAACCTGCTGCGCCTCGTGCATCTTGATAATTTTTATGATCGCTACCCCAGCCAGCTTTCTGGCGGCCAGCGCCAGCGTGTGGCACTCGCACGCGCGCTCGCTGTGGAGCCGAAGCTGCTGCTGCTCGATGAGCCGTTTGGTGCGCTGGATGCCAAGGTGCGCAAAGAGCTGCGGCGCTGGCTGAGAAGGCTGCATGACGAGCTGCACATCACCAGCCTGTTTGTGACGCACGATCAGGAAGAGGCGATGGAAGTGGCCGACCGCGTGGTGGTGATGAACGCCGGAAAAATCGAGCAGACTGGCACGCCGGATGAGGTGTATCACACCCCCGCCAATGGCTTTGTGTATGATTTTCTTGGCAATTATAACGAGTTTCTCGGTTGGCGTGATGCCGCGGGCAATACTCACCTTGCCGAAGATGATTTATGGGAAGCAAAGCCAGCAGCGATGCAGGTGGCAAAGCAGGAAGGCTGGCTGGGGTCACTACGAAAAATCGTGCCGGATATGCTGCTGCCGATGCCGGAGATCACCAAAAAAGCCAGCGCGCGCGGCAAGGTGCGTGCGGCGCTCAAAGAGCGCGGGGTGCCGGTGAAAATGTATGCGCGCCCGCATGAGATGTTTGTGACCAAAGAGCCGGAAGGCGAGCATGAATATATTCCGGCGAGCGTGATTCACATCAACCCCGCCGGCTCGCTTGCCAAGCTGGAGATGCAGCGCAGCAATGGCAGCATCATTCAGGCGGAGGTGCCCAAAGCGATTATTGACCAGCTGGCGATTAGCAAGCATGATAAGCTGTATGTCAGACCGAAGCAGGTGAGGGTGTTTGAGTAGGGGTTATATGGGGATGAGGTTATATGGTTATGGGGTTGATGGCAGAAAAAAGATAGTTTACCCCTATAACCTTATAACCCTGTAACCCTATCACCCTATCACCATGACTTTCAAAAAAAACCTTCCCAATTACCTCACCTATTTCCGTATCGCGGTGATACCGGCGCTGGTGCTGGTGTTTTTCCTTAAAGGCAACTGGGGTTTCTGGCTATCGTCCGGGCTGTTTTTACTCGCCTGCATCACCGACTGGCTGGATGGCTATGTGGCGCGCAAATGGCAGGTGGAGTCCGCTGTGGGGAGGTTTCTTGATCCCATTGCCGATAAGCTGCTGGTGGCCACCGCGCTGCTGCTCCTTGTGCAGTCCAACACTGATGATATGACCCGCGCCGATATTATTCCGGCGATTGCGATTGTCTGCCGCGAGATTCTGGTTTCGGGGCTGCGTGAATTCCTCGCCGAAATACGAGTCAGCGTGCCGGTTTCGAAGCTTGCCAAATGGAAAACCGCGGTGCAGATGGCGGCAATTTTCCTGCTCTTGCTGGGAGCAGGTTCCCCGGAGTGGCTCAATGCCGAATATCTGGGGCGCTTTTTCCTCTGGCTCGCCGCGATCCTGACACTGGTCACCGGCTATGCTTACGTAAAAACCGGGTGGAAATACCTCAGCTCGTAACTAGCTGACCATCATGCCTGTATTTCGTGCGGACTCTTCGAGCGCAGTTTTCTCAAAATCAAGCTTAAGACGCTCGCGTAGATCTGCGCTGAGTTGATATTCCCGGTCTTCCATTCCAACCGCTTGGCGCAGCGCCGTATAGTTTTTATCTGGATCAATTTGTGAAATCGCATAGCCAACCGCTTCCATGCTGACAGGTTTAGTCTTGTTCTTGCCGTCGACTGTGTCTTTCAGACGATCAAGAATATTCTCGATCATGTGTGCTTCCAGCAGTGCTGCAACCGAGCTAGCGCTGCCTGATTCACGTCCAACATCGCCAATCGCAACACTAACTCTGCTGCCAGCATTTCGTGTAGCGTTATCAAGCTGAGCTTTTGCCGCCGCATTATCTCGAATTGCTTTGATTTGTTCGCCGGTAACTAGAGTTGTTGCTTCAGCCATTTTTTATCCTTTCCTGATTGAATGCGGTTCAGACGCTACCCCCGGGAGGGCATGTTGTAAAATGACAATTTGATGACAGAAAAAACGCTGCACTGCGGCAGAAATAGTCTAGCGATGAACTAGTGTATCATACGCTTTCATCAGCGCTTTGGTTGCCTCGCCGACAGCGAAATGCTGCCCTTCGATGCTGCCAATGGGCATGACCTCGGCGGCGCTGCCAGTGAGGAAGGCCTCGCTTGCTCCGGTCAGCTCGTCCGGCTTGATATGGCGCTCAACGACCTCAATCTTATGCTGCCGCGCGAGATCGATCACCGTGCGGCGCGTGATGCCGTCCAGGAAACAGTCCGGTTTCGGTGTGTGGAGCTTGCCGTCCATCATGAAAAACACATTGGCGCCGGTGGCTTCCGCAACAAAGCCACGATAATCATACATCAGCGCATCGTTGTAGCCGGCGGCCTCGGCTTCGTGTTTGCTGATGGTGCAGATCATGTAAAGTCCGGCCGCTTTGCTGGCGGTGGGGGCGGTGTTGGGCGCGGGGCGTGCCCAGCGCGCCACCTGCAGGCGCAGGCCTTTTTCTTTTGCTTCTTTGCCGAAATAGCTCGGCCACTGCCATGCGGCGATGGCGACATGGATTTTTGTCTGCTGCGCTGAAACAGCCATCATCTCGCTGCCACGCCACGCCACCGGGCGCAGGTACGCATCCACCAGATTATTTTTTGCAATCACCGCTTCTTTCGCCTGCATCAGCGTTTCAACATCAAAGGGGATTTTGAAGCCAAGCAGTTCACCGGATTTATGCAGTCGCTCGGCATGCTCGCGGCTTTTAAAAATTTTGCCCGCGTAAGCCCGCTCGCCTTCGAACACGCACGAACCATAATGCAGGCCATGTGTCAGCACATGAACCTTGGCATCGCGCCACGGCACCATCGTGCCGTTAAACCAGATCCATCCATCACGATCGTCAAAGGGAATGAGAGTCATAGAATTATCCTTTGGCGTCATCCCGGAAAATTTTTCAGTAGAAAAATTTATCCGGGATCCAGAGAAGAAAAATATCAGGAGATATTTTTCGTCAAGTTTATAACTGGATCCCCGCTTTCGCGGGGATGACGGTTATGTGAGTGTTATTACCGAAACCTGCCTGCCATAGCCACGTTCGCCGATTAAGGTGGCGCGGCGGAAGCTGAAGAAGCTATCATCTTCAAAACAGGTATCGCGGTCAAGAAGTTCCGCCTCAATGCCCACATTTTTGAGCCGCGCCAGCGCATAGCCCTTGAGG
This sequence comes from Alphaproteobacteria bacterium, assembly GCA_033763775.1. Lineage (GTDB taxonomy): Bacteria > Pseudomonadota > Alphaproteobacteria > Rickettsiales > SXRF01 > JAJTHB01. The sequence continues at coordinate 79,511 of JANRJW010000004.1, forward strand.
TCGAAGAGGTGATGGCCTTCGCGGGAAGAGGGGATAAAAAATTGGTTGTTAGTTGTTGGTTGCTGGTTGTTGGTGAATTTCTCATAAAACTCGGGGCCGACTTCATAAGAGGGCTGGGAAATGGCCGGGCCAATGGCGCAGGCAATATCGCTGGCGCCAAGGGCTTTCATGGCGGCGATGGTGTTTTCCAGCACGCCGGTGAAGGCGCCCTTCCAGCCGGCATGCGCCGCGCCGATGATGCGCTGGCTGCGATCAGCAAAAAGTACCGGCAGGCAATCCGCCGTCAGGATGCCCAGCGCGATGCCGGGTTGATTCGTCACCATCGCATCGGCCTGCGGTGCCTGCCCTTGCTGCCATGGTGCCTCGACCGTCACTGCCTCACTGCTATGAACCTGATGGCAGGTGATGAGCGGCGCGCCCATGTGGCTGCTTACGCGCTGGCGGTTTTTGCCCACATGTTCCAGATTATCGCCGGAGCCGGGGCCGCAGTTCAGCGATGCGTAGATACCCTGACTCACGCCGCCACTCCGGCTGAAAAAGCCGTGGCGGATGTGTGGTAAATCGAGATTGGAAGAGGTGAGGGGAAAGAGCATTAAAAACCCTCCGCATGCATGGCATCTGGCGGCAATATCGCCAGCACTTTGAATAGTTCGCCCATTTTTTCAGGCGAGGCCAGCCGGTCAAGCCCGGAGATGAGCTCCTTGCTTTGCTCGGCGCTGGCACCGGCGCAGAGTTTCTGGGTGCGCTGGCCGGCACCGATTTTCATCAGGAAACGCCCTTGCGGCGTCGCGCCAAATACTTTGGCGCCCGCTTTTTCCGCGGCTTCTTTGAGGGCGGCGAAATCGACATGGGCGGTGATGTCGGCGCTGCCGGGCTTTGAAAATATTTCAAAATATTGGTGGCGGCGCATGGCCTGGAGCGTGTCGCTGCCGCCTTCATTGTAGCCATAATCAATGATGAGCGCCGCGCCGCCATAGGTTTTAATATGGCTTGCGAGCTTTGAAATGATTTCAGTTGCTGGTTCGCAGGTTTCTCGAAAAAAGCCCTCCCCCATTGAGGGGGAGGGTTGGGTGGGGGGTGATAAATGTGAAGCAGATTTTGTATCAGTAATAAATTTTAATTGCCCATTTTCTGATGTAACAAGCCGTTCATACCACCCCTCACCCTGACCCTCTCCCCCTAGGGGAGAGGGAAGATATTGAAACTGCCGAATCGGCAGGGCGTCAAAAAACTCATTGGCCACCACAAAAAGCGGCTGTGGCGGCAGTGAATCGAGTGATTCCAGCCAGCCAAGATCAGGGTGCTTGCCCGCCAATAGCTGCCACTGTTTTTGCTTCAGCGCCGGGCTGATTTCCAGCAGGCGAACCGAGACCGCATCATGGAATCCTTTGATTTTTTTGGTGGCGCGCAGGGCGTCATTCATTAGTGTGCCGCGCCCGGGGCCCATTTCAAGCAGAGTGGCGTTTGGCTTTCCCTGCTTTTCCCACTGTGAGGCCAGCCATAGCCCAAGCAATTCCCCAAAAATCTGAGAAATTTCTGGCGACGTAATGAAATCACCGTCCTTGCCCAGCGGGTCGCGTTTCATGTAGTAGCCATGTTCGGGGTGGGCAAGGCACAGGCTCATATATTCCGAAACCGGAATGGGCCCGTTTTCGGCGATGCGATCTTTAATGATATCAAGTAGGGTCATACATTGTCACCCCGTCCTTGTGACGGGGTCCGGATGCCGTCATGAAGACGGCATGACATCAGTAAATATCCACCCACCAGCAGCATCGGCAGACTCAGCAGCTGCCCCATGGTGGCACCGGCAAAGAGAAAGCCAAGATAGGCATCCGGCTCGCGGAAAAACTCACAAATAATGCGGGCGATTCCGTAACCGATACAAAACAGGCCGGACAAGGCTCCCGCGCGGTCGCGGAGTGTGGATAGTTTCAGCAAGCACATCATGATGATGAATAAAACCAGCCCTTCGGAAAAAGCCTCATAAAGCTGGCTGGGGTGGCGCGGCTGGCCATCGCTGTTGGGGAAAATCATGCCCAGCGGTGAATCGGTAATGCGGCCATAAAGTTCGCCATTGATGAAATTGGCGATGCGGCCAAGCCCGATGCCAATCGGCGCGACGCAGGCCATTAAATCCATCAGCGCGAGGAAGCGTACGTTGTATTTGCGGCAGAAAAGATAGAAAGCGAGCACAAAGCCGGCAAAGCCGCCGTGAAACGACATGCCGCCCTGCCAGATGTGGAGCATCTCCACCGGATTCGCAAGGTAATAGCCCGGCTTGTAAAACAGGCAGTAGCCCAGCCTGCCGCCCAGCATGATGCCGATAATCGCCCAGACGATCATATCATCGATGGCTTTTTTATTTAAGTTTTCCAGCGGGCGGGCGGCTAGCTCGCGCACGATAATCCACCAGCCCAGCAATATCCCGGCAATATAAGCCAGCGAATACCAGCGAATGGCAAGCGGGCCTAGCTCAAGCGCGATGGGGTCGATATTGGGGAAGGGGATCATAGGCTTTAGGGATTAGGCATTGGGGATTAGGGAAGCAAGCATTTTCTTCTAATGCCTAGTGCCTAATTACCAATCCCTAGAATTCATCCCACGCTTTTTTCTCAGTTGCCGCCGCGGCGACCGCTTCATGCATCACGCGCGGTGTTTCCAGCATCGGGTAAAGCCGGCCGATTTCCGCTTTCACCTCGGCGCTGGGCTGGCCTTTGGCTGCAGCGATCACCTCGCCGAAATCACTGGGGCTGAAATTGCCGCCCATTTTCAGCGCAGCCTGAAGTTTTTGCATATTAGGCAGGGTCACTTTCACGTAGCAATAGATCATGTCGCCGAAGGTGTTCTTGCCCTGCAGCAGAATAATGGAATACTCGTCCTTCAGCAGGTCATCGAAATTGACCGAGCCGCGACCAAGTATCTGGGAGCTCCATTTTGTGGACATGCTAGCCTATCGCCCATTTTGTGCGTAATAGTTTGATACTATACTGAAAAAGCATGGAATGTAAATGAAAAGCGTTTTTTTGGGTGCTCTGAGAGGGTTATTTATTTCGTCATTCCCGCGAAAGCGGGAATCCAGTCTATTCAATAGCATTTCGCCACCGGCGCGGCGCGCTGGATGCCCGTTTTCACGGGCATGACGCCACCTAAACACAAAAAAAGCGACCCGAAGGCCGCTTTTTGTTACTTGTAGCTGATTTTAAATGCCTAGATCTTTACTGTTGTTACGCGACGCACCGATCATTTGTGCAAAAGACTGCTGGGTATCAATGCCGCCTGCAACCTGGCCAGCACTCACTTGCGTACCGCCCTCAATAGATGCAGAGGTTTCGCTGAAGTTCATCATCAGTTCTGCAGGAGAGAGTTTTGGCATATCGAAGCTCATAGTTTGTGTTCCTTATGAGCTCATCTTATCGAAAACCAAACAGAGCACAAATGCTAAAACGCCCATGGATGCAATCTTCACGGTTCCGTAACCAAACTGTCATCGAACTGTCATATTTGACGGCAAGCCTTAGCGGCTACGCCGCTTAGGCTCCCGTCATCCCGGAAGCACAGATTTCTTCGAGCAAAGCGAGTTAGAAATCGTGCTGTCCGGGATCTCGTGCAATTAAGTTTGATGAGATCCCCAGCCGCGCAAGGCGCGCCCGAGGATGACGGCTACACTTGCGTCCCACCCACCGTCATCGCATCAATCAAAAGGGAGGGCTGCCCCACGCCCACCGGCACGGACTGGCCGGCTTTGCCGCAGGTGCCAACGCCGTCATCCAGCGCTGTGTCATTCCCGATCGCGCGGATTTTGGTGAGACAGTCGGGACCGTTGCCAATCAGGGTTGCGCCCTTTAGCGGCGCGGTGATTTTGCCGTTTTCAATCAGGTAGGCTTCGGAAGCAGAAAACACGAATTTGCCGGAGGTGATATCCACCTGCCCGCCGCCAAAATGCGCCGCATAAATGCCGCGCTTCACCGAGGCGATCATCGATTCGCGTGTGCCTTCACCATTTAACATATAGGTGTTGGTCATGCGCGGCATGGGCTGGTGAGCAAAGCTTTCGCGGCGGCCATTGCCGGTGGCGCGCATGTTCATCAGACGGGCATTCAGCCTGTCCTGAATATAGCCAACAAGGATGCCATCTTCGATCAGCGTGGTGCGCGAGGTGGGGGTGCCTTCATCATCAATCGAGAGCGAGCCGCGCTTGTCTGCTATCGTGCCATCATCGACGATAGTGACGCCTTTACTTGCGACCTGTTTGCCCATGAGCCCGGCAAATGCTGAGGTTCCTTTGCGGTTGAAATCACCTTCCAGACCGTGGCCGATCGCTTCATGCAGCAAAACGCCGCACCAGCTATTCCCCAGCACCACCGGCATTTCACCGGCCGGGGCAGGGATGGACTCAAGGTTCACCAGCGCTTGCCGCAGCGCTTCATCGGCCAGCTTTTTCCAGCCGCCCTCGCCAAGATATTGGGCATAAGCCACGCGGCCACCCGCGCCGGAAGAGCCGGATTCGCGGCGGCCATGTTCTTCGACAATCACGCTGACATTCACGCGCACCAGCGGGCGGATGTCGCTTGCGGCGCTGCCGTCTGCTTTCATAATGTGCACCGCCTGCCACTGCCCCGAAATGGAGGCGGAAACCTGCTTCACACGCGCATCCTTGCCGCGCAGGTAAGCATCAATCTCCTGCAGCAGCGCTACTTTCACCTCAAACGGCACTTCCTTCAGCGGGTTGATATCGCGGTAGAGCTTGCGGTTGGTGCCAAAGGCGGGCGCCATGCTGGCATGAACGGGCTTCTGGCCATGGTTCACGGCGCGCACGGTCTGGGCAGCGCGGGCAAGTGCTGCTTCGCTGATTTCCGAGGCATGGGCATAGGCGGTGGCCTCGCCGAGTACGCTGCGAAGCCCAAAGCCCTGCGCGGTGTTGAAGCTGGCATTTTTCAGGCGGCCATCATCAAAAGCCAGCGATTCCGACTGGATGTATTCCAAAAACAGCTCGCCGTCATCCATGCCGTCAAGGGCGGACGAGACCAGCTGCTGCGCCCGAGCCTGGTCGAGGCTGGTGCCTGAAAAGAAAAGCGATTCCGGGCTGGTGCTATTCATACTCATCAGTCTAGATTTATTGGCTGCAATATGCTAAGATTGCCGTGAAAAACGGTTGCAAGCAAGCACAAAGCGCGTTACATAGTCGCTGGCGTTCATTTCATTACATTTGATAAGGTTATCATGACTAAGCTTCGCTTTATTCTCGCATCACTGGCCGCATGTTTCTCTGCTCCCGCAATGGCGGAAACCGTTGGGCTTGCCGAGCCATGGCAGCTTGGCTTCCAGCAGGCGGCAACGCCGGTCATGGAGCGCCTGAACGCCGATCACAACCTGCTGCTGGTTATCATCACCGCAATCACCCTCTTTGTGCTCGCGCTGCTGGTGGTTATTATCGTGAAGTTTAACCGCAAGGCGAATCCGGTGCCGAGCAAAACGGCGCACAACACCAAGCTCGAAATCATCTGGACGGTGGTGCCGATCATCATCCTGGTGGTGATTGCGATTCCCAGCCTGCGTGTGCATTACTTTATGGAAGATACCGAGCAGGCCGAGATGGATCTGAAAGTGACCGGCTATCAATGGTACTGGGGCTATAAGTACCCGACTCATGGCGGTTTTGAATTCGAGTCGCGCATGATTCCAGACAAGGAGATCAAAGAGGGGCAGGTGCGCCTTCTTTCGGTGGATAATCCGGTGGTGGTGCCGGTAGACACCAAGGTGCGCGTGCTGCTTACCGGTGCGGATGTGATTCATTCCTGGGCGATGCCTGCTTTTGGTGTGAAGCGCGACGCCATGCCCGGCCGCCTGAATGAAACATGGTTTAAAGCCACCAGAACTGGCACCTTCTATGGTCAGTGCTCGGAGCTGTGCGGTGTGGGGCATGGTTTTATGCCGATTGAAGTGCGTGTGGTGAGCAAAGAAGATTTTGCCAGCTGGGTATCTGAGCAACAGAAAAAAGCAGGCATCGATCCCGCCGCGCTCAAGCCGGCTGAAGTCACAGTAACGAATTAATCAGAGTCAGATTTAAACTAGGGATATTATATTATGAGTAGCATTACCGCCGATCACATACGCGATCACGCGCATGACCACACCCCCACGGGCTGGCGCCGCTGGCTCTATTCCACCAACCATAAAGACATCGGGGTGATGTACCTGATTTTCGCGGTGATCGCGGGGCTGCTCGGTACCGCGTTTTCGATCATGCTGCGCGTTGAGCTGGCGCAGCCTGGGGATCAGTTTTTTGGCGGCGACTACCAGTTTTACAACGTGGTGCTGACGGCGCACGCGGTGCTTATGGTGTTTTTCCTTGTCATGCCGGCGCTGATCGGCGGCTTTGGCAACTATTTTGTGCCGCTGATGATCGGTGCGCCGGATATGGCCTTCCCGCGCATGAACAATATCAGCTTCTGGCTCTTGCCACCGGCGCTGATTCTGCTGCTCGCTTCGGCTTTTGTGGGCGAAGGGCCGGGCACGGGCTGGACGATGTATCCGCCGCTTTCCAAAATTGTTTCCCACCCCAGCATGGCGGTGGATATGGCGATTTTCTCGCTGCACCTTGCGGGTATTTCCTCCATTCTTGGCGCGATTAACTTCATCGTCACCATCTTCAACATGCGCGCGCCGGGCATGAGCCTGTTTAAAATGCCGCTCTTTCCATGGGCGATTTTAGTTACCGCATTTCTGCTGCTGCTTGCGGTGCCGGTGCTGGCGGGTGCGATCACCATGCTGCTCACTGATCGCAATCTTGGCACCAGCTTCTTTGACCCGGCAGGTGGCGGTGATCCGCTGCTGTTCCAGCACCTGTTCTGGTTCTTCGGTCATCCGGAAGTCTATATTCTCATTCTGCCGGCCTTCGGCGTGATCAGCGAGATCACCTCCACCTTCTCGCGCAAACCCATCTTCGGCTATCTCGGCATGGTGTGCGCGATGTGTGCGATTGGCTTCCTCGGCTTCATCGTGTGGGCGCATCACATGTTCACGGTGGGCATGTCCGCTGATACCATGGCCTACTACATGATCGCCACGATGGTAATTGCGGTGCCGACCGGCGTGAAAATTTTCTCCTGGCTTGGCACGATGTGGGGCGGCTCGCTCACCTTCGAAACGCCGATGCTCTTTACCATCGGGTTCATTTTCCTGTTCGTAGTGGGCGGTGTCACCGGCGTGGTGCTCGCGAATGCCGCGATCGATATTCCGATGCACGACACCTATTATGTCGTGGCGCATTTCCATTATGTAATGTCGCTTGGTGCGGTGTTTGCCATCTTTGCTGGTTTTTATTACTGGTTCGGCAAAATGTCCGGCTATCAGTACAGCGAATGGATGGGCAAGCTGCATTTCTGGCTGTTTTTCATCGGCGCGAACCTCACCTTCTTCCCGCAGCATTTCCTCGGCCTTGCCGGTATGCCGCGCCGCATTCCTGACTATCCGGATGTGTATGCTGGCTGGAACCTGATCTCCTCTTACGGCTCCTATATTTCGGCGGCCTCGGCGGTGTGGTTCCTGTTTCTGGTGTGGCGCGCTTATGCTGCCAAAGTACCGTGCCCTGCTAAGCAGTGGGATGGCGGCACAACGCTGGAATGGACGCTGCCTTCACCGCCTCCGTTCCACACCTTCGAAACCCAGCCTGTGATTAAGTGACGGTAAATCTTAGCGGCTTCGCCGCTAAGATTTCCGTCATCCTCGGACGCGCGTAAGCGCGATCCGGGGATCCAGTTGGTAAAATAAAGATATATATATCATTATATTATTCTGTCTTATAAGTGTCACCATACTGTCATTTGTTATTTTGAGTCTTTTTGCTTAAAATAGTTAAACAAATGCAGGTGTGGTATGGCCAAATCGTGGGTTGAAGAAACGGGGATTTCAGAGGTTGCCGGGCAATTAGGAACCGGTGCGCCCTTAGGCGCTTTGGTGGGCGCCGGGCTTGCGATTGTTGGATTATTCAGCGGTATGACATCGGGTTGGCTTGCGTGGCTGGCGATTCCGGCTGCGGCGATGGCCGGTAGTCTCATCGGAGACTTTGTCAAAAAAGACGGCATGGTGTTTGGCGATCACGGCGTAGTCAAAGCAGTTGGCAATCGCTTCAAACCAAAAACCATTCCGGAAGGTTATAGCGCGCTAAATCCTGATGCTTACTGGTATAAAGCAGATTCAGCTGTTTTAGCAAAAACTGCTCAAGTGCATGGGAGCGCAAAGAGTGCAACGCCTACAGAAGTGATACTGGGTTATCAGGAGAGGAGAGCGCTTGATCCGTTTGTGGAATATGATCTTTCACGCGATCCGAGGCTCAAAGAACTACGCATCAAGGCGAAAGAATATGGCGATCGTTACGCCGTCAAAGAATCGCCGGAATTTATTGCGGATGTGCATCAGCGTGAAAGGAAAATCACTAACCTGATTGTCGCCGATGTTTATGCTGCTTACGGCGCTTATGGCCACCACACGCTTGGGAATAGTAAGGCAAATTCGGCAGAGTACGAAGCCGTTTACCATCCCAAACGGCAGTTTATCGGCGGAAAGCCGGTAGATTTCGCCGAAATGCAAAAAGGCGAGCTGGTCTGCCGCCATTATGCGCCGATCATGAGCATCTTGCTTGATGATGCGCGCGTGCCCAACCATATGATGATTTCAAACATTTGCATGGTTCGGCATAGAAATGGCGAGTACCTGATCGATGAAACTTACATCAATAAAATACTCACGGAATCGGGGTGGGACAAGAACTGGAAACACCATATATCTCCTCATGCCTATGTGATTACCAAAGAGGGTAATGCCGTGGTTGAGGGCACGACTGCGGGGTTAAAAGAGCGCGATATCACCCCGGAAGGACGCATTCGTGAGGCTTACGTTCCGATCATCAACGGAGTAACGGCTGAGGACATCATAATAAGGGGTAAAACAGCTATCACAGAAACGCCAGAGGGGCTTATGCGCATGGCTTATGGTGGCCAGGATATGGCGGCGCCACATACGACGGATTTTGCCAAGGACGAAGAAGCCATCCGGAGGAATGTTAGTGAATTTAATGCAGAAGTGCAGGTAAGGAAAGCCAAGGAAAAAGCTAACAATGATGCAAAAGAGGCGGCTAAAGAAGTGACCGGAACGCCAATTTCAAAGGGGGTTGAGTTATCCGCTGATAATACCATCATGCACAATCTAAGCTTTTCTGCAAAAACGTCGCTTGCTTTAACTAGCCCTACACCAAATTCTGTAGCGTAGAAAAATGGCTGGTGTATAACTATTGCCATGCACTCATCCGCTCAGCTTTCACCCATTCCTCTTTCCACCGCCTCCACCATCCGCGATTATGTCTCGCTGATGAAGCCGGGGGTGATGTCGCTGGTGGTGTTTACCGGCATGGCATCGCTATTGCTAACAAAACCTGTACTCGCAGGAGAGGATTGCCCCGTTTACAATAAAGGGCTGCTGGAATCGGTACAAACCAGCGATGCGATTGTTAAAATCGCCAGTGAAAATAGACGTGAAGATCATCGTATTGATAGTTATTCAGTCGGCCAGGTATTGCAGGGGGACATTGCGAACTCACAGCATATTAAAGTGCGCTTTCCCATTCAGGATGTGAATGTTGCCAGCAATCTTATTAGAGAAACTGGCTTGCGTTATGATACGGTAGTTTATTCGCAAGGTCAGTATGAATCCGACACTTTTTTTCTCTTAAGAAAAATGGACAATGATTATTGTCTGGTAGCCAGTATAAACGTTTTCAAATCGCTGTCCATTATCGAGCCTCATGAAGTGATTAAGCGTTATCTTGCATTCAAAGATTCACCGCCTGCGAAGCAAGCGCTCGGTATATTTGAATTGCTATTTGAGTCGATACATGCCGACGATGGGGCGGCAAACAACTATTTCCCTATTCCCACCTTGCTTCACGATTGGGAGCAGGTGAAAGAAAATATTGACCAAGCCGATGCTCAGAAACTTGTAAAAAAATCGTTCGACTCCTTAATGAAATCACCCAAGGGAACCGCGACCGGAGTTGCAATTCCCTTTATGTCAGATGATCAAAAGCGTACGCTCGTATCGTTACTTCTGCAGGATTATGATGCTTATATGGAAGAAAAGAAGCGTTTTTGTCATAAAGAAAAGTCGTCTGCTAACGATGCTGGGAATAAACACGATGGACATGCTCAAGGGATGACGGTCGAAGTAGCCGAATGGATGCGTAAATGTATGCCGCCGTTGACTCATCTTTCTATCGCGTATGTCATGGGTATGGGTGAGAAAGAGTCGCAGGTTTATTTGAATGATCCAGACCCGGTTATTCAGAAAGCGCGTGAATTTGTAAAATCTGGCCCAATGGAGCCTTATAATAAATAACGAATATGCAAACTTACCTCCCCACAACAACTTTAGCTTCCACCTCCACCATCCGCGACTACATCTCGCTGATGAAACCGGGTGTGATGTCGCTGGTTGTCTTCACCGGCTTTGCCGGTATGGCGGTGGCGCCGGGGAGTCTTAGTCCCTTTGAATATATCATGGCGCTGGCGTGCATTGCGCTGGGAAGCGGCGCTGGCGCGGCAATCAACATGTGGTATGACCGCGATATCGACGCCATCATGCGTCGCACGCAGCGCCGCGCAGTGCCATCTGGTCGCGTGGCGGCGGATGATGCGCTGGCGCTGGGGCTGTTTATGGCGGCGCTGTCCGTGATGCTGATGGGGCTTTCGCTGAACTGGCTGGCAGCGGGTATTCTCGGCTTTGCTATTTTCTTTTATGCGGTGATCTACACCATGTGGCTCAAGCGCTCGACCCCGCAGAACATCGTGATCGGCGGTGCGGCGGGTTCGTTTCCACCGCTGATCGGCTGGGCGGCGGTGATGGGCGATGTCACGCTATATCCGATCATTCTTTTTGCTATTATTTTCCTGTGGACGCCGCCGCATTTCTGGGCGCTCGCTCTGTATAAAAACGAAGACTACACCAAGGCCGGCGTGCCAATGATGCCGGTGGTCGCAGGTGATACAAAAACCAAATCGGCCATGATGTTTTATACCTGGCTGCTTGCTGCGACGACTTTGTCATTGCCGCTGCTGGGTTTCTCAGGGGTGCTGTATGCGGTGTCGGCGCTGCTGCTTGGCGCGGTTTTTCTCTATCATGTGTATGGTGTGCTCACCGATCCCACCCACGGCTGGGCGAAAAAAACCTTTGGCTTTTCGATCCTATATCTGTTTATGTTATTCTCGATTTTGGTGGCGGATCATCTATGGTTTCAGCCACTGATTATTTTGTAAGCCGGAGTTACCCTCATGGAAAAAGTTCCTCTCACTCCTGAAAAATCCCAAGCACTGCTCGAGATTTCACAAAACGTGATCTACCTGATGGGCGCGAGCTTTGTGCTCGGCAGTTTGTTTACGCTGTTTCTGCTGCTGGTGCTGGATTTTGTACGTCGCAACAAAACAGAGCAATAACGTGCCCCATGGTCCAGCGCATCGCACGCAGCGGCGCAAAAATATTTTCATGCTGCTGATATTATTAGCGCTAATGGTGTTGTTCTATGTCATGACATTGGTTAAAATGTCGCCGCAATAAAACTTATGAAACATCGATCTTTAGTGATTAACAGCGCCGCGATTGCGCTTGGCATGTTTATGATGGCCTATGCCTCCGTGCCGCTTTACCGTTTGTTCTGTCAGGTCACCGGCTATGGCGGTACCACGCAAACCGCCACGCAGCTTCCGGATAAGGTTTATGACCGCGCCATTACCGTGACCTTTAATGCCGATACTGATCCGAACTTGCCGTGGGGTTTCAGGCCGGGTGAGGCGCAGCGCACTGTGAGGGTTGGTGAGCACGGCCTGACCTATTATGTCGCGGAAAACCAAACAGACAAGCCGCTGGTTGGCATGGCCACCTACAATGTCGTGCCGCATCGCGCCGGCCAGTATTTTGTGAAAATCGCCTGTTTCTGCTTTGAAGAGCAAACCTTAGAGGCGCGCCAGAAAGTGGATATGCCGGTGTCGTTTTTCATCGACCCCAAAATCATGGATGATCCCGACCTCAAACATGTGAATACAATTACCTTGTCCTATACATTTTTTCTTAATAAGTAATCGCTAGAACATCACTGAATCTAAGGAGCTATTTGTTATGGCGCATCATCATCACAGCGGTCAGACCCACCCGTATCATCTGGTGAATCCCAGCCCGTGGCCGCTGTTTGGCGCATTATCGCTGATGACGCTGGCGATCGGCGCGGCGCTCGCGTTTCACAAGCATCAGATCGGGTTTGTGGTGTTGCTCGGAGGATTCACGTTATCGCTTTACACCATGTATGGCTGGTGGCGGGATGTGGTGAAAGAATCTGTTGTAGACAAGGCGCACACTGCGCCGGTGAGCCATGGTCTGCGCGTTGGCATGGTGCTGTTCATCGTGTCGGAACTGCTGTTTTTTGCGGCATTTTTCTGGTCATTCTTCAACGCCAGCACACTGCCCAAACTGCCTGTGACGCAGGACGATATCTGGGCGATCGCGCAAGGCGTGTGGCCGCCAGCAGGCATTGTACCGTTTGATCCATTTCATCTGCCATTTTTAAATACACTGATTCTGCTGCTCTCCGGCACGACTGTTACCTGGGCGCACTGGTGCATTCTGCACAACGACCAGAAAGGAACCATTCAGGCACTGTGGTATACGGTGATTCTGGGGGTGGTTTTCACGTTTTTGCAGGCCTATGAATATTCGCATGCCGCGTTTGGCTTCAAAGACGGCGTGTATGCCACGAACTTTTATCTCGCGACCGGTTTTCATGGCTTCCATGTGATTGTTGGCACCATCTTCCTCGCTGTGTGCCTTGGCCGTGCTTACAAAGGGCATTTTTCACCGCAGAAACATCTCGGTTTTGAGTTTGCTGCGTGGTACTGGCATTTTGTGGATGTGGTGTGGCTGTTTCTGTTCATCTTTATCTACATCGATTTTGCGAATAAGCCTGGCGTGCTCGATGCCGCGATGTGGATGGCAATCTTTGCGATGGTCGGCATGCTGGTCGCGGCGGTGGTGTTTGGCGCGCGCTTTGTGAAAAGCGGCGGCTTTGCCAAAATTGCAAGTCATCACTGATGCTCGCCTGCCCACGCTGCGGCAAGGGTAGGCTTTTTTCTGGCCTGACCACGGTGGTGGAGCGCTGCAGCGTGTGCGGCCTGCCGCTTAAGGAGCATGAGCAGGGGGATGGGCCTGCTTTCTTCGGGATTGTGATTGTGGGTGCGCTGGCGGCTGTGGGCGCGGCGATACTCGACATCAAGCTCCAGCCGTCCTACTGGGTACACGCGGCGATCTGGCTGCCGTTCATTATCTTTGGGGCGCTTTTCAGCCTGCGCATTGGTAAGGCGATGCTGATTCAAATGCAGTACCGCGTGAAGCCGTGGGATTTTAAGGAATAGCCCTTAGCATTGTTTCACGTGAAACAATTTGAGATAACCCTCATCCCCCTGCGCCAAGTGGCTTCGGGGGACGCCGCCCAACCCTCTCCCCGGAGGGGAGAGGGGATTGAGGGCAAGAAAAATGTTTCACGCGAAACATTTTTATCCATTATATCAATGGGATGGGGAAATATTTCCTCTTCCGGGGCAGCGGAAGTTGTGCGGCATGACTTTCGAGAATCTTTGTTACTTGACGCAGGTGTTACACTAGTGTAACGTTTAATGAAAGGAGAGTTGCCATGCCTACCAACCAGCCGCGTGTGAACATCACCATGAACAAGGATTTACATGAGATGCTGTCGCTCTTTGCCAAGCATGAGGGCAAGAGTGTCTCCATGGCGGCGAAAGATTTGATTGAGCTGGGGCTTGAGCTTCAGGAAGATTTATACTTTTCAAGATTGTCGGATGAGCGACTCGCCAAAGGCGGCAAAAATATTCCACATAAAGATGCCTGGAAATGAGCTGGCCGATTGAATATCGACCGGACGTCATAGAAGTTGATATTCCGTTACTCCCGAAAGCAGTTAGGCAGCAGGTTGCTGATGCAATCGAAAAAAAACTTGGCAGCGAACCCTTAATGTTTGGCAAGCCACTCAGGCATAACCTCTCGGGTCTACGCAGCCTGCGCGTTGGTGACTATCGTGTGATCTATCTCATCGATCCGATTCGACGATGCGTCGTCATCACTGCGATTGATCATCGCAAGGATGTGTATGAGTAAAAGCGCTCACCCCTAACCCTCTCCCAAAGGCAGAGGGAATAGGCTAAGCCTTTGCCTTTTTGCCTTTTTTGATTGGGGCGATTTTGGATTGCTGCTCCTCGATCGCTTCCATCGCAGCGATGGCGGCAAGGTTTAAGATTTCCGAAATCGTTGCCGACATCTGCACAATCTGCGCCGGGCGCGAAAGCCCCATGGTGATCGGCCCGATGGTAACGTTGTCGGAAAGCTCCTGCAGCAGGTTCGAGGCGATATGCGCCGAATGCAGCGCCGGCATGACCAGCACGTTGGCGGGTGCCGAGAGGCGGCAGAACGGATAGAGGCTCATCAGCTCTTTGTTCAGCGCCACTTCAGCGGACATCTCGCCGTCATATTCGAAATCGACCTTCATGTTATCGAGCGCTTTCACAGCGTCGCGGATACGCGCGGATTTCTCGCGCATCGGGTTGCCGAAGGTGGAGTAGGAAAGCAGCGCTACGCGCGGGTCATGACCCATTTTGCGCGCTTTGGTTGCCATGGAAACAGCGATCTTGGCAAGCTTTTCCGCTTCCGGCAGTTCCTGCACGGCAGTATCGCCGAAGAACAGGGTTTTGCCCTTCGCCATCACCATGGTGATGCCAAACAGGAACTCGTCCTTTTTCACATCAATCACGCGGGTGATGTTATCGAGCGACATGCTGTAGTTGCGCGTCATACCGGTGATCATGAGGTCGCCATGCCCCGCCTGCAACATGCAGGCAGCGAAGATATTGCGATCATTTTTCACCATGCGCGCGACGTCGCGGTAGAGGAAGCCCTGACGGTTGAGGCGCGGGTAGAGATAGTCAATATACTCATCGACATGCTTGCTTTTCGCGGCATTGGCGACTTCGATATTGTTATAATCAACCACGCCCATTTTTTTCATCAGCTCGTGGATGCGCTCTTCGCGGCCCACCAAGATCGGCTGGCCGTAGCCATTATCACGCCACTGTACGGCAGCGCGGATGATTTTTTCTTCTTCGCCTTCAGCAAAAATCGCACGCTGCGGATTTTCGCGTACTTTATCGAAAATCTGCTGCATGGAGTTGGCGGTCGGGTCGCGGCGGGCGGCCAGCTCTTTTTTATAAGCGCCAATATCGATGATCGGTTTGCGTGCTACTTTGGTGCGCATCGCGGCCTGCGCCACGGCCACCGGCACGGTGGTCATCAGCCTTGGGTCAAACGGTGCGGGAATGATGTATTCCGGGCCATATTCCATCTGGCGGCCAGCATAGGCGGCAAGTACTTCCTCCGGCACATCTTCGCGCGCGAGCGCGGCGATGGCTTCAGCGGCAGCAATTTTCATCTCCTCATTGATCTGCGAGGCGCGGCAATCCAGCGCACCGCGGAAGATGTATGGAAAGCCCATCACATTATTAACCTGGTTCGGGTAGTCGCTGCGGCCGGTGGCAATAATCGCATCGCTTCTGACCGAGCGCACATCTTCCGGAGTGATTTCCGGATCGGGATTTGCCATGGCGAAAATAATCGGGTTCTTCGCCATCGATTTCACCATCTCTTTGGTGACGGCGCCTTTCGCGGCCAGTCCCATGAACATGTCCGCGCCTTCCATGGCGTCTGCCAGCGTGCGCTTGCTGGTTTTGACCGCATGGGCAGATTTCCACTGGTTCATGCCCTCGGTGCGGCCTTCGTAAATGACGCCGGATTTATCGACGAGCAGAGCATTCTCGTGCTTGATGCCCATGCGCTTGACCAGCTCCAGGCATGCAATGCCCGCCGCGCCGGCGCCGAGCACCACCATTTTGATATCTTTAAAATCACGGCCGGTCAGGTGCGCCGCGTTGATGAGGCCGGCGGCGGTGATGATGGCGGTGCCGTGCTGGTCATCGTGGAACACGGGAATATCCATCACTTCGCGCAGCTTCTGCTCGATGATGAAACATTCCGGCGCCGCAATATCTTCCAGATTAATGCCGCCCCAGCTGGGCCCGAGCAGCTTCACACAGTTGATGAATTCGTCCGCATCACGCGTATCAACCTCAAGGTCAATCGCATCAATATCCGCAAAGCGCTTAAACAAAATCGCCTTGCCTTCCATCACCGGTTTGCTGGCGAGCGCGCCAAGATTACCAAGGCCGAGCACGGCGGTACCGTTTGATACCACCGCCACAAAATTGCCGCGCGCGGTGTAGTCATAAGCTTTGGAAGGGTCTTTCTCAATCTCAAGGCAGGGCACCGCCACACCCGGCGAATAGCCCAGCGACAGATCGCGCTGCGTCATCAGCGGCTTGGTCGGCAGGATGGAGAGCTTGCCGGGCTGGCCTTCCGCGTGGTAGGCGAGGGCTTCGGCGTCGGTGATCGGTTCTTTTTCGTATTTGGTCATACTCATGTGCTTTGTGGTTTGGGCTTTGGGCTTTGTGAGCTTAGTATGCTAACCAAAGCACCAAGCACTAAGCACCAAGCACTTGCTTATGCTGCACCGCAGCATAAGTTGGTGTTTTACAAAGGAAAAATGTGCATCGCACAAGAATAGCCGAAAGGCAAGAAAAATCGAAAGTAGATTAGCGGCGGTTTTGACTAATACGATTCTCGATTTGCTGTTCAAGTTTTTCTACGAGAGCACTAAATAAAGGAACAATTTGATTAGAAATAATTTGATCACGACGAGTGTGTTGCGATGCCCTTGTTGATGCAGTTTCAATTTCTTGGCTATCTTTAGCATCTCTAATCAATTTAGTAGCTTTGGCACCCTCCACGGTTCCGATTAAAGGGATAAAGAAATCTCTCTGATCAGCCAGTTTGGCGATTTCATCTTGGCTAAGCTTTTTGCCCACAATGATAGTGTCGAGTGTGACAATAAGATCACCTGCTTCCGTATTTCCTTCGAGATTCATTTGGTGCAAAAGACCAGCAAAGCTGTTTTCAGAAAACTTAACTTTCTCAGCGCCGGTTCTAGGCATCTCCAGCGATTCAGAGTTGTCCAGCGGAAAATGCTTAATCGCAAACGCAATTTCTGCCGCGCTTCTTTGAGGCTTAAATTTATCCGGGCTGATGGCGCTCATGGTTTTTCCTTTGTCATGACGATAGCTGCTAGTATAGTAGCCGCCAGCATAAATAAAAATTAAGTTTTTGTGACAATGGGTATGGCTAAGCAAGCAGTTGTTTTGGATGAAGAAAAGCCCTCTCCCTTTGGGAGAGGGTTGGGTGAGGGCACTCCTGGCACTGACAGAGCAAGTGGCAGCCCTCACCTTAGTCCTCTCCCAGTGGGAGAGGGAGTATCTGCCACCCCCGCCATGGCGCAGTATCTGGCGCTGAAGGCGGCGCATCCGGACTGTCTGCTGTTTTATCGCATGGGCGATTTTTACGAGCTTTTCTTTGACGATGCGGCGGTGGCCTCGCAGGTGCTCGATATTGCGCTGACCAAGCGCGGCAAACATGCCGGCGAGGATATTCCAATGTGCGGCGTGCCGGTGCATGCCTATGATACTTACCTTGAAAAGCTGATCCGCGCCGGGCTGCGCGTGGCGATTGCCGAGCAGCTGGAAACACCGGAAGAAGCAAAAAAACGCGGCTATAAAGCAGTGGTGGCGCGCGATGTGGTGCGTATTGTGACGCCGGGAACGATTACAGAAGACACGCTCCTTGATGGCCGCAGTTCGCAGTATTTATGCGCAGTGGTGGCGCCAGCTCGCGGGCAGGGGGCGGCAAGCCTTGCCTGGCTGGACATCACCACCGGTGAGTTTCGTGTGGCGATGGTGGCGCCGGAGCAGATCGCCGCCGAACTTTCGCGCATTGCCCCGCGCGAGATTCTGCTGGCCGACGGCGAGCAAAGTGCATGGCAGCCGATGTGGCAGAGCCAGCTGACGCGGCTGCCCGCCCATCTGTTTGATCCGGCGCGCGCTACGCGCATCATGACCGAGTATTACGCCGTGGCGACGCTGAGCGTGTTTGGGGATTTCATGCCGGGTGAGCTGGCGGCGTGTGGCGTGCTGCTGGATTATGTGCGCCTCACGCAGAAAACCGCGATGCCGCGCCTCGATGCCCCCACGCGTCAGCTGCCAGCCAGCCATATGCAGATTGATGCAGCGAGCCTGCGCAACCTTGAGCTGATGCAGACCTTGTCCGGCGAGCGCCGGGGCAGTCTGTTTTGGGTGATGGATGAGACCGTCACCGCCAGCGGCGCAAGGCTGCTGGCCAGCTGGCTATGCGCGCCGCTGACCGACCCGCAGGCGATTCTTCGCCGGCAAGAGCAGGTGATGCTGTTTAAAGATGAAGCCAGCCTTCGCAGCGCTGTGCGCGAGCAGCTGAAGAATGCGCCAGATATGGAGCGGGCGCTGGCACGGCTATCGCTTGCGCGCGGCGGCCCCAGGGACTTACTCTCCATTGCGCAGGCGCTGGACGCCGCGCAGCAGATTCGCACGGCACTGGAGCTGCAGGACGCGTCAGCACTACCAGAGGAGCTGGCGCAGAAGCGCGGCGAGCTGGGCGGCCATGAAACACTCATCCAGCGGCTTAAGTCCGCGATTAAACCTGAGGCGGGGCTGTTTGCGCGCGACGGTGATTTTATCGCCAGCGGCTACCATGCGGCGCTCGACGAGCTGCGCTCGCTGAAGCATGAGGGCGCGCGGCGCATCGCGGCGCTGCAGCAGCACTACATTGACGCCACCGGCATCAACACACTCAAGATTCGCTATAACAACATTCTTGGTTATTACATTGAAATTACGCAGGCGCACCAGAGTAAGGTGACGCAGGATTTTATCCACCGCCAGACGCTGGCGAATAATCTGCGCTACACAACCGTGGAGCTTTCTGAGTTGGAGCGCAGCATCAGCGAAGCGGGTGATAAAGCGCTGAAACTGGAGCTTGAGATTTTTGCGGAACTGGTCGCTGAGGTGCTTGATGCCGCGCCGCGCGTGGTGGCGTCCGCACGTGCGCTGGCGCATCTTGATGTGGTGGCGGCGCTGGCTGAGCTTGCTGCCAAACGCCGTTATGTTCGCCCGGAAATCAACGGATCGCTGGAGTTTGAGATTCGAAAGGGGCGTCATCCGGTGGTTGAGGCGGCACTGGCCAAAACCAGCCAGCAACCTTTCATCGGCAATGATACCAGCCTTGCACCCGATAAGCATTTGTGGCTGCTCACCGGCCCGAACATGGCCGGTAAATCAACCTTCCTGCGCCAGAATGCGCTGATCGCCATCATGGCGCAGATGGGCAGTTTTGTGCCAGCGGAATCGGCGCGTATTGGCATCGTGGATAAGCTGTTTTCACGTGTGGGCGCGGCGGATGATTTGGCGCGCGGGCAATCCACCTTCATGGTGGAGATGGTGGAAACGGCGACCATCCTGAACCAGGCCACCTCGCGCTCGCTGATTATCCTTGATGAAATTGGCCGCGGCACCGCGACGTTTGATGGTCTTTCCATCGCGTGGGCGGTGGTGGAGCATCTGCACCATGTGACCAAAGCGCGCGCACTTTTTGCCACCCACTACCACGAGCTGACCCAGCTGACGGGCACGCTGCCAGCGCTTGCCTGCTACACGATGAAAGTGAAGGAATGGAAGGGTGAGCTGGTGTTTCTGCATGAGGTGACCAGCGGCACGGCGGATCGTTCCTACGGCATTCACGTGGCGAAGCTGGCGGGGCTGCCTGAGCCGGTGATAAGCCGCGCCAGCGAGATTCTGCGCCAGCTTGAGGCAGAACATTCGCAGGAGGTGCCGGCGAGCTTGCCGCTCTTCAGCTATTCTTCTTCCCCTGCCGCTGCATCACTTCCTGTAAAAGAAGAGGCGGTTTTGGCAGAGTTAGAATCCATCAACCCCGATACACTCTCGCCGAAAGAAGCGCTGGCACTGCTATATCAGCTTAAGGAAAAACTATGAGCGCAATCACCCTCATCATCAGCGGTTCGATTGCGGCGATTAAAGCGTCGGCGCTTATTAGCCTGCTGCGTCAAAAGAAGATTAGTGTGCACTGCATTGTCACACGCGGCGGCAGTGAGTTTGTGAATGTGAAAGAACTGGAAAAACTCTCAGGCAATCCCGTTTCCACGGATTTATTCTCGCCCAAGGAAAAGAAGGACATGTGGCATATTCGTTTCTCCCGCGAAACGGATTTGCTGCTCGTGGCACCCGCAACTGCCGATATCATCGCCAAGATGGTGCATGGCATCGCTGATGATATGGCAACCGCCACGCTGCTTGCTAACAATAAAAAACTGCTCGTAGCACCCGCGATGAACACGCAGATGTGGCGCCACCCCGCCACGCAGCGCAACGTGAAGCAAATTGAAAAAGATGGCGCGGTCATTATCGAGCCGGGGGTGGGTATGCTTGCCTGCGGTGAAACAGGGCAGGGGCGCATGGCCGAGCCGCAGGAGATTGTGGAGGTAGTGCTTAGAACCCTCTCCCCTGCGGGGAGAAGGCAGGGTGAGGGGGGTAAAAGACATAACCCTCACCCCAACCCTCTCCCTGAAAGGGAGAGGGGGTTAAAGGGGATCACTGCTCTCGTCACCTCTGGGCCAACGCATGAATCGATTGATCCGGTGCGCTATATTGCGAACCGCTCCAGCGGCAAGCAGGGTCATGCGATTGCGGCGGCGCTGGCGCGTGCTGGCGTGAAGGTGACGCTGGTTTCGGGGCCGACGCAGCTGGCTGATCCTGCGGGTGTTTCGGTGGTGCATGTGACCACGGCGCGCGAGATGTATGAGGCGGTGCAGCGTGCGCTGCCGGTGGATGTAGCGGTGTTTGCTGCGGCGGTGGGTGACTGGCATGTGAAACCAGCCGCGCAGAAAATTAAAAAGCAGACAGGGAAAAAACCGGCGCTAGAGCTTGAGGAAAACCCGGATATTTTAAAAAGCGTGGCTCAGCACAAAACGAAGCGCCCGCGCCTGGTGGTTGGTTTTGCGGCAGAAACCGAGAAGCTTGAAAGCCATGCGGCCAAAAAATATCACGCCAAGGGCGCTGACTGGGTGCTTGCCAACGATGTTTCCGGCGGTAAAGTGTTTGGCGATGATGAAAATCAGGTGATATTCATTTCCAAAGATGGCCAGCACCCATGGCCGAAGATGAGTAAAACCAAAGTGGCTGAGAGGCTCGCGCGTGAGATTATCCTGGCGCTGAGCAAGAAAAAAGAAAAGAAACGGAGACAAACATGACCGTGATCATACCACTACAAAAACTTCCCCACGGGGCGGATCTGCCGCTGCCGGCCTATGCCACCGGCCATGCGGCGGGCATGGATCTGATGGCGGCAGTGGAGGGAAAGCTCACGCTTGGTTCGCTGGAACGCCAGCTGATTCCCGCCGGTTTTGCGATGGCGCTGCCCGAGGGCTATGAGGCGCAGGTGCGCCCGCGTTCGGGGCTGGCATTCAAGCATGGTGTGACGGTTTGTAACGCTCCCGGAACGATTGATGCGGATTATCGCGGCGAGGTGAAGGTGCTGCTGGTGAATTTAAGCCATGAGCCGTTTGTGATTGAGCGCGGCATGCGTATCGCCCAGCTGGTGATTGCGCCGGTGACCAGTGCCGCATGGCAGGAGGTTTCCGCGCTGGATGAAACGCAGCGCGGCGCCGGCGGTTTCGGATCCACCGGCATCAAGGCAGCAAAACCATGACGACCCAGCTTGACGCGCCCGGCCGCGGGCGGATTTATGAGAATATTCTCGCCACCATCGGCAACACCCCGCTGATTCGCCTAAATAGCCTTGCCCAAGAGGCAGGTGCTAAAGCCGAGGTGCTGGTGAAGGCGGAATTTTTTAATCCGCTTTCATCGGTAAAAGACCGTATCGCTCTCGGAATGATTGAAGCCGCTGAGGCTAGCGGTAAGCTGAAACCCGACACGCTGCTGGTGGAGCCAACTTCCGGCAATACTGGCATTGCGCTGGCGTTTGTCTGCGCGGCGAAGGGCTACCGGCTCACACTCACCATGCCTGAGAGCATGTCGCTGGAGCGCCGCAAGATGCTGAAATTTCTGGGCGCCGAATTGGTGCTAACGCCCAAAGAGCAAGGCATGAAAGGCGCAATTGCCAAGGCAGAGGAGATTGTGGCGGTAAACGCGAATGCACTGATGCTGCAGCAATTTAAAAATGAGGCGAACCCCGCCATTCACCGCCGCACCACCGCTGAGGAAATCTGGCGCGATACGGGCGGCGCGCTCGATGTGTTTATTTCCGGTGTGGGTACGGGCGGCTGCATCACCGGCACGGGCAGTGTGCTGAAGGCGAAAAACCCCGCGATTAAAATCATCGCAGTAGAGCCGGAAGATTCACCGGTGCTCTCCGGCGGCAAGCCGGGGCCGCATAAAATCCAGGGCATCGGCGCTGGGTTTGTGCCCGATGTGCTGGCGCGCGAGATCATTGATGAGGTGATTGCCATATCGAACGACACCGCCTTTACCACCGCCCGCAAAGCGGCGCGGCTTGAAGGCCTGCCGGTGGGTATATCCTCCGGCGCAACGCTGGCGGCAGCGCTGGAAGTGGCGGCGCGGCCAGAGATGGAAGGCAAGCGTATCGTCGTCATCGCGGCATCGATGGCGGAGCGGTATATTTCTACCGATTTGTTTGCGGAGTAAATTCTACTAGGCTGGCCAACTTGCTTGCTTGTCCTGCGCTTCCGCTGCGCATGTACTTAATGTACACTTGCGCTGCGGTTCTCGGACGCGCTGCGCATTTGGCGCAGCCTAGCGAATTTAAGGCGTGTGGCTTTGTTCCTTTTTCCTTAGTATGCGATACACCACATACGCGCCCAATAATTTGCTTATGATCATCGTGCCCAGTGTCCACCAGCTGAAGAGGCCGGGAATGGCCATATTTGCACCAGATAAGTAGATGATGCTATCGACCGGCGCGCTGGCGAGGCTGGAGATCATCACGCGGGTGGAAAGCGGTTTTTTGGTGAAGGTGTAAAGCGCCCAGTCCACCAGCTCGCTGACGAAAAATGCAATGCCGCTGGCGGCGGCGATTTCCGGCGGCGCCATCAGAAACGAGATCGCCACCCCGATGATGAGCGGGATGAAGATATACTGCCCGATCTCGCGCTGGGCGAAATCACGCACCACCAGAATCAGCCCCACTGCAATCGAAAAAGGCGACCACATGCCGCCGTCCGGCAGCGCAACCAGCGGTGTCCATGAAAATGCCCAGTTTACCAGCGGAATGAGCAGTAGGTAAAGAAGGGTGAAGCGGTAGGGCATTGGGAGGTTACGGAGGTTGCGTATGTTTCGTAAGTTTCGTAGGTTTAGCTTACGCAACCTTCGTAACCTTCGCAACCTACGAAACCTATGCCACTCAACGATGACCAGCTTCGCCGCTATGCGCGCCACCTTGTTTTGCCGGAGATCGGCGAGGCCGGCCAGAAAAAGCTGCTTGCTTCATCTGTGCTGGTGATTGGCGCCGGCGGGCTTGGCAGCGCGGCGATTTCCTATCTGGCGGCAGCAGGCATTGGGCATATTAGCATCTGCGAGCATGACCGTGTGGAGCTTTCCAATTTGCAGCGGCAGGTGATGTATGAGATGGGGGATCTCGGGCGGCTGAAGATCGAGGCGGCGGCGGATCGCGTGAATGAGCTGAATCCCGATGTGGAACTGACGCTTTTTCCGCGCCGTATCCACACAGAGAATGCACGTGAGATGGTGCGCGAATTCGATGTGGTGCTGGATGGCTCGGATAATTTTGCCACGCGGTTTGTGGTGGCCGATAGCTGCGAGGCAGAAAAAAAACCGCTGATCTCTGCCGCAATCAGCGGTTTTGAAGCGCAGCTTTCCACCTTTAAACCTTACCTTGGTGCGCCGCACCCAAGCTATCGTGATTTTGTGCCTGAAGCGCCTGAGCGCGAGATTACGTGCGCGCAGGAAGGCATTGCCGGTCCGCTGGCCGGTATGCTCGGCAGCATGCAGGCGCTGGAAGCCATCAAGGAGCTGCTTGGCATCGGCCAGTCGCTTTCCGGCAGGCTATGGTGCTATGATGGGCTTTTAGGGCAGGCAAGAACAATAAAGATTATTGTAAACCAGTAGCTTGTGATGTAGATTCAAAAGATGAGATTTGTTTTTTTCTGGCTGATATCTGGGATATTTGCGGCGAGCGCTGCCCTTGCCGCGCCGCAGGGGGGTTCCGGCCTGCCGATTCCACGTTTTGTCAGCCTTAAAAATGAAGAGACGAATGTGCGTACGGGCCCGGGCACACGCTATCCTATCGCATGGATTTATCGTCGCCAGAATATGCCGGTGGAGGTGATTGAAGAATTTGAGCACTGGCGCAAGATTCGTGATGCGGAAGGCGCCACCGGCTGGGTTCATAAAATGATGCTCGATGGCAGCCGCTACGCCATGATTATCGGCAAGGAGCCGTGTCTGCTGCTTCACAGCAGCAAGGCTGATGCCAAGCCACTATTGAAGGCCAAGCCGGGGGTGATTGCCTCGGTGATGGAGTGTGAGCGCGACTGGTGCCGGCTTCAAGTGGAAGGACGCCGCGGCTGGGCAGAAAAAAAACGCCTCTGGGGCGTTTATCCCGACGAAATATTTGATTAGGGCATTTTAATTTAACCTTGCGCGCTTATTTCTCCCTCTCTCCGGAGGGTAGAGAGAATGTTTTGCGCACGATTAAATCAAAAATGCTCTATAGAACAGGGCGCTCGAATTTGCTGCCGAGATGGATATAGTGGCAGAGTTTCACGATTTCGAGCGCCAGATCCGCCATGCGCTCAAGATTTTTGATGATAAACAGCATGTGCGTTGATTCCACAAGCTGTGCGTGATCGCCGAGATCCTGCTGCAGCAGCAGCTGGATTTTTTTATACAGCCCGTCCGCCTCATCCTCCTGCGCGAGCAGGGCTACGGCTTTGGTTTCATCATATTCCTGCACAAGGCTCATACTGCTCATCAGCATCGTATCAATCAGTTTTTTGAGGCTGCGTGCCTCGGATACAAAAGCGGGTTGCACCGGCCGAACCAGCCGAACGGTGCGCTTGACGCAGTTTTTGGCCATGTCACCCATGCGTTCCAGCGTGGAGGAAAGCTTGAGCATGGTGACGGTAAAGCGCAGCTCATCGCCTATCAGGGTGTAGCGAGATAAAATGGCAGCGACGGCATTTTCAATCTCAATTTCAAGCGCATTGATTTTTTTATCGAGCTGCTTGGCATCCGCATTGTCGCGAATCTGTTCACTGAGTGCTTCATCAAACAGGCGCAGCTGCTCCGAGACCATGCCCGCCATCTGCTGAATCATACCGTAGAGATTGTTGAACTCGGTATCGAGGCCTTTGAAGGCGTGGTTTTCAAATTTGATCATGCGCTTATTATTAATGAATTTCGGTGGCTTGGAAAGCTAAAAATCAACAAATGGCTTAACCGGACGCGCTGGTATCTCAAGCGAGAGCAGTTTTTCTGCAATCATCGGCGCGACCTGCCCGGGTCTGCCCAGCGCCTGCCATGGCTCAAGCCCTTGTTTGAATGCTGGCAGCAACGCCTGCGCCAGCGCTGCGGAGATGGCACCGCGCTCGCACGCGGAGTCGATGACACTGGGGGCACGCAGGCGACCCTTCTGGCGATCGCCGATATTGACCGTGGGGGTGGCAAGCACCGGCGCCTCGATCATGCCGCTGGAGGAATTGCCCAGTACCACATCCGCCGCGCGGATGGCGCTTAAATAGCGAAGTGAACCGAGCGACGGCGAAAAAACCGTTTGCGGGCGCTGCTCAGCGAAGGCGCGCAGGCGATCATTGATGGCCGCGCCGCCGCTATCGGCATTCGCGCCGGTGATGATCAGCGTGGCATCCGGCCTGCTTTCAAGGGCGGCCAGCACCTCCTCCAGCTGCATAAGCGGCGATGTTGCAGCAAGGGTCTCCGGATGGTAGGTAAGGAGTATCAGCGGCGAGTTCAGCGCCAATTTTAAATCCTCTGTCAGCGCCTCGCGGGGCAGCAGCGGCAGGCGGGAAATGTTATCAATACCCGGCGCACCAGCAATAAAAACACGGCTCGCCTCTTCGCCAAGTTGCATGATTCTGCGTGCGTAAGGTTCGGCGGTAGCAAAATGCCAGTAGCTCAGCTTGGTGATGGCGTGGCGGATGGATTCATCCATGGCTCCTTCCGTGACTTCGCCGCCGTGAATATGGGCGATGGGCAGGTTAAACATCAGCGCGCTGCTGGCAGCAGCCAGCATTTCATAGCGATCGCCGAGAATGACCAGCAGGTCTGGGGAGAGTTTCGGCAGCAGGCTTGCCAGCTCCTGGCTGAGCCTCACCATGGCGCGGATGATGTCTTTCGGCCGGTCGCCGGATTGCTTCATATCGATGGAGGCGGTGACATCAAAGCCATCGGCCTCAATATCGCGCAGGGTCATGCCATGCGCCGCGCTTAAGTGAGTGCCGGTTGCAATCAGCTGAAGCTCACCGCCGCGCTCAAGAATTTCACGCATCGTCCAGCGCAGCAGGCCATATTCGGCGCGGGTGGCGGTGATGACGGCTATTTTTCTAGACATAGGCAAATCCATATTTCGCGCTGGAGGGCAGGCTGATAAGACGCTGGTGGAGTGATTCGGTGAGTGTGAGCTGATCGCGCGGGCAGGACTGATAGATGGCGAGCTGGTGCAGCGGTGTCCAGACCGGGCGGGCGAAAACACCCTCATCATGCAGCTGGGCGAGGCATGCATCGCGCATTTCGCCAGAGGCTTCATCCAGCAGCAATGACACCAGCCAGTAGTTGCTGCTGGCGTCTGATGGCTCTTTCAGAATACGCACGCCACGGAGATTTTCAAACTGCTGAATGTAGCGCTCAGCAAGCAAACGCTTGGCGGCAACAAAACGCGGCAGCTGCTCAAGCTGCGCGACACCCAGCGCGGCATTGAGGTTCGGCAGGCGGTAATTCCACGCCACAGCATCGTGATCAAAGGCCCAGCGGTGCGGTTGTTTAGCAGTGGTGGTGAGATGCTTGATGCGCCGGTAGCTGGCTTCATCTTCCAGCAAAACGGCTCCGCCGCCACCAGTGGTGATGATTTTATTGCCGTTGAAGCTGAGCACAGCCACGCCCGAACTGCCGACCGGCGTGCCCGCACGCTGGCTGCCCAGCGCTTCGGTCGCATCCTCAATCAGTGCCAGTGAAAACTCCTCGGCAACCTGTCTCAGCGCTGCCAGCTGGCAGGGATGACCAAACACATCTACCGGAATCAGCGCCCGAAGCGGGCGGCCGGTGAGGCGGTTGATGGTGGTGCCGGCCTGAGTGGTGGCAACGCGCGCAAGATGGCGCCGCAGTGCCTCTGGGCACATACCCAGTGATGTTGCCTCCACCTCCACAAAGTGCGGCACTGCGCCAAGATGGCTTGCGGCATTGGCCGTGGCCACAAAGGTGAGCGATGGCATGAGCACCTCATCGCCCGGCACCACACCGCAGTGATGTAGCGCCACCTGAAGCGCGCAGGTGCCATTGACCATCACGACCGCATGCGCCGCGCCACAGGCTGCCGCCAGTTCGCGCTCAAAGCGATCCACAAAGCTGCCAACCGATGATACCCAACCTTCATCAATACAAGACGCAACATAGGCTTTTTCATTGCCGGCAAAGAGTGGCTCATGCAGCGCATGAGGGCGCGGGCTTTCACCCAGCACCTTGAGAGTTGCCGCAAGAATTTCAGACGGTGTAGCGCGTGACATCGTGGTAATGTGCGCGGTTGGCAGGATCCGCAAACCAGCGGATGGTTTCGCTCAGGCCGTCTTCCAGCGTGATGCGCGGCTTCCAGCCAAGCAGCTTTTGGGCTTTGCTATGGTCGCAGCACAGGCGCTCGACCTCGCTATTTTCCGGTCGCAGCCGCGCGCTGTCGGTGTGGATGGTCAGGGTTTTGCCGGTGAGCGTTTCGATCATCTTCACGGTGTCTGCCACGGAGATTTCGCGGCCGTTACCGATATTGATGACCTCGCCGATGGCGGCGGGATGATCGAGTATGGCAATCATTCCGGACACGGTATCATCCACATAATTAAAGTCGCGTGTGGGGGTGGTGGCACCCAGCGAAAGCTCGCCTTTGCCGGCAAGTGCCTGCAGAATGATGGTGGGGATGACCGCGCGCAGACTCTGGCGCGGCCCGAAGGTGTTAAATGGGCGCACGGTGGCAACGGGGGTGCCGAACGAGGCGTAGTAGGAATAGGCCATCTGATCTGCGCTGATTTTGCTGGCTGAATAAGGTGACTGTCCAACCAGCGGATGGCTTTCAGCAATCGGCACGATTCTCGCAGTGCCATAGACTTCTGAGGTGGACGTATGCACCACTTTCTGCACGCCAAGATCGCGCGCGGCCTGCATGACATTAAGTGTGCCCATGACATTGGTTTCGACATACGAGGCTGGGGCAAGATAGGAGTAGGGAATGGCAATCAGCGCGGCGAGATGCATCACACCATCGCAGCCTTTCATCGCCTCGCGCACCGAAAACGGGTCGCGCACATCACCCATCACCAGCTCAAGCTGCGAGCGAATCTGCGGGCTGATGGTATCCAGCCAGCCATAGCGCCCAAAGGAATTATACAGCGCCATCGCCCGCACTCGCCTGCCCTGGCGCACGAGCGCTTCTGCGAGATGCGAGCCAATAAAACCTTCAGCGCCGGTGATGAGGATGGTTTGTGGTGTGGTCATGGAGTGTCTGGGCGATTCAATGCGGTCAGATTAGACCGAGCGGGGGGCTGTCTGCAAGCATTATGCGGCTCTGATGGCTATTCAGGCAAGGGGCGGCCCAGGCGGCACTGGGTAGGGTATCTTTTCGCCGTTTTCTTTAAGCAGGTAGGGGCCAGGATAGCCGGGATAGGTCGTAGCGCGAATGCGGCGCTGCTTTTCCTGCGGCGGCATGGTCTCGGTGATTTCACACAGCGCGTTGAGCTGGCGTCGTGTGAAAGCGGGTCTTGTCCATTGCCGGTGGTGATGGGCAAATGGCTCGCCGCTGGCATAGCGCGCAAGCTGTACATGCAGCATTTCCAGCATGGTGACCATGGTTCTGAGCTTGAGCGTTTCCACCGTGTCGTGCGGGAAAACCGGAAACAATGTTTCGGCAATCACAGCGCCAGTATCCACACGCGGCAGCATGTGATGGCACACCGCGCCAAACTTTTCAGCACCCTCATAGAGCGCAAAATTGTAGCAGCCAGTGCCGGGGTAATCACACGATCCCGGGTGAAAATTGATCGCCAGCTCAGCTTTTTCAAGCACGCTGGCAGGCACAATCCACGGCGAAAGAAATGAAATAACCAGCTTCAGCGATGGCAGGTTAAAGCTCTCTGGCGCGGGATCTGAGAGCTGTCCCTGATGCCACAATACCGGCGATGGCAGCATGGCCTGCGTGAGGCTTGCGGCGTGGGCTGACCAGCGGTCTTTTTTGGTGAGCAGGAGAATGGTCATGACTGGCTGTGCATCTGCAGACGAATGCGTTCGAGGTCGTCATGGCGGCCAATATCCAGCCAGTCCTCGCGCATTGGGTAGACGGCAACATGACGGTTGGAGTTTGCCAGCGACATCAGCACCGATGGCATGTCTGCCGGCTGACCCTTGGGAATGAAAGCCAGCGCCTCTGGATGCAGCGCGTAAATGCCAGCACTGATTAAATCTTCATGCACGGGCTTTTCGACAATGGTTTCCAGCCTGCCTTCATGCATGCGGATGACGCCGTAGGGAACTTCGGTGCGGTGATGACGGGCGCAGACGGTGGCAATCGCGCCGCTATGCAGATGATAATCCATCAGGTCACCAAAATTGACATTGCTGAGAATGTCGCCGTTGATGACCAGCATGCTGGAATCCGGTGCGGGGTCAAGTAACGAAAGTGCCCCGGCGGTGCCTAGAAATTCGCGCTCGTGCAGATAGCGTATCTGGCAGCCGAACTGCTTACCGTTTCCGAAGTGAGATTCGATCATGTGGCTGAGATAATTGACGGCCAGCGTAAAGCGATAAAAGCCCTGATCAACAAATTGCTTGAGGATGTGCTCCAGGATGGGCTTGCCGCCAACGTCGATCATCGGTTTGGGGATGTCCGCGGTGATGGGCAAAAGACGCTGCCCGCGGCCGCCTGCCATGATGATGACATCGTTGCTGCGCTCAACTTTGAGAAAGCCAGTCAGGGCATCGTAGGTGACAATGCCATGCACTGTGCCATCAGGATTGAGCAGTGGCATCTGCTTCACCTGTGCCTGCCGCATGCCGTGGATGATATCCTGGCGAGTGCTGCTTGCCGCCATGACCGACGGGTTCGGATGCATGGCTTTGCTGACTGGCGACTCCAGCGTGCAGCCAGCGATCAGGCCGCGGCGTATATCACCATCCGTGACAGAGCCAATCATGCGCCCATCATCGGCGATGACCAGTGCGATGCGCGCCTCGGAGCTATCGATGAAGCGAATGGCTTCCATCAGCGTGGCGTCATGCCTTATCTGTGCGCGCTCAGGGGGAATCATGGCAAAAGGCGGGCTATCAGGCATGGTGTTTCTCATCTCGCGGATTCGTCGGGGGTAAGGGGCGTGTCGGCCTCGTAATCATGTAGGGAAGCTTTGCCCAGCAGCGACCAGTAATCATTCGGGCTGATGCCCCCTGCCGGCCGCTTGCACACCAGATTGTCCGCTGAAAAAAGCTCGCCGCGGCGAATGGTGGCGGCGGCGACGATACTGCGCCGCGCAATCTGGCGGGTATCTTCTTCTTGCGGCTGGCATTGCTTGGTGCCATCACCCAGCGCCATTTCAGTATTGCGGATGGCCTCAACCATCTGACGGAAGGTTGCCGCATCCAGCGAGGCTTTGTGATCGGGCCCGTGTGCGCTGGTGTCGTAGGTTAGGTGTTTTTCAATCATGCAGGCACCCATGGCAACGGCGGCGACCGGCGCCATAATGCCCATGCTGTGATCGGAATAGCCAACAGGCAGGCCATATGCTTTTGACAAGGTTTCAATCGCACGAAGATTCAGGCTTGGATAAGGCGCAGGGTATTGGCTGACACAATGCAGCAGCACCACGTGCTCAGCCAGCGCTGAGAGCGTATCAGGGCGCAGCACCGCCGACGGATCCGGATAGCCGGAGGCGCGCTTAATGCCATGATGAAGAATGGAAAGTGCCGTATTGATTTCATCAAGGCTGGACATGCCGGTGGAAAGAATCACGGGAAGGCCGCTTTGTGCCGCCGCCAGCAGCAATGGCGCATGCGTGACTTCGCCGGAGGCAAGTTTCAGATAGCGCATGGTGGTGGTGGCCAGCAACTCCCGCAGGCTCTG
Organism: Alphaproteobacteria bacterium; assembly: GCA_033763775.1. GTDB lineage: Bacteria > Pseudomonadota > Alphaproteobacteria > Rickettsiales > SXRF01 > JAJTHB01. The sequence continues at coordinate 110,924 of JANRJW010000004.1, forward strand.
AAGATCAAACGGGGTGCAGAGAAAATCAATGCCACGCTGCTGACAGGCGCGGCTTAAACTGGCCATGGCGCCTTCTGGTAGTGTGAGGCTGCGCAGCATCTCGCGCTGAGATACGCGGTGGTCAGCAAGATTGTTGGCTTGATACTCTGCGGTTTTCGCGCTGGCTGTGACCAGCAGCTCGGGCACAAACAGCTGAAACTTCACCGCATCCGCACCGCAGTCAACCGCCAGATCAATCAGCGTCATCGCATGATCCAGCGAGCCATTATGGTTTACACCAGCTTCCGCTATGATGTAGGTGCGGCGTGTCATGCGCTGATCCTTTTCTGGCGCGCCATGTCCGCAAGTTCAAGGATGCGATGGCGCGTGGTGCTGAAATCCTGCATCTGCTGCGCTGGCGTGCGGCGGCAGAGCGCTTCATAGTGCTGCTGTATCTCACGCACGGCGCTTGCCAGACGTTCTTTTCTTCCCGCAGCCTCCGACAGGGCAAGATCTTTGTGAAAGCGTGACGAAAGAATCACGCAGTTAGACCCCAGACGCGCATGTTCAGCCAGTACCTGCAGAGCTGGTAGTTCTGAGGTGCCGGAAAGCGCGCCCAGACCTCCGAATCCGAAGGGTTTGTGATGGGCTTTCAGCTCGGCTGCCATGGTATCCACCATGCCGCGCGCCAGCGGCTCGAACAGAAAATCCATGCCGAGTGAAAGATGAAGATCATTAAGCCCGATGTAATATTCACCGATAGCATCGTCAGAGAGAATCGCCCCCAGATGCTGCATGGAGTAGGCGGTTTCGATCAGCGGCAGCAGCTTCGCGCGGCCAGCTACAAGCGCCAGCGCTTCTTTTACCTGAGCGGTGGCGGTGATCATCGGCAGCATCACCCAGTCTGCTTTCGATGCGATTGCAGCTTCGATTTCTTCTGGCGAGCCGGCATGCAGAGGGTTGATACGCACGATCAGCTCTGCCTTGCGGATGGCGCTGCGTATTGCGGCAATGTCTTGCAGCGTGTGGCTGCTGATAAAAGTGGTGCGGCTGGCCTGACGCTCTTTTTTGCCAATCGATTCCAGATCCACCATGATACGGCTGACACCAGCGGTCTCAGCATCATGAGCCAGCGCGGTATCATTTGTGATCAGGATGGTATGCATCATCAATTTGCTCCGCGACCGCTGAGAACGACCAATAGAGTTTTCCACAGTATGTGAAAATCCAACCAGAATCCGAGGCGATTTACATAATCTAGATCATAGGCCGATTGCTGCTCGCTGGTTAAGTTGCTGCGGCCACTCACCTGCGCAAGGCCAGTGATGCCCGGGCGCACATGGTGGCGCTTTTCCCATACTTCGCTCGGGTAGGTGGGTTCTTGAGAAGGGGTGTTTGGACGCGGGCCTATCAGGCTCATATCCCCGGCGATGACGTTCAGCAGCTGGGGTAGTTCATCCAGCCCGGTGCGGCGCAGGATTCTGCCCAGCGGGGTGATGCGCGGGTCATGCAATTGGGTGGATAGCGGCCCCAGCTGATCTGCATTTACGACCATGGAACGAAATTTATACATCATGAATTCCTTGCCATGCCTGCCGGTGCGACGCTGTTTGTAAAGCACGGGCCCGGGAGAACTCAGGCGAACCAGAAGCGCCACCAGCAGCCATAGAGGCAGTAGAGCCAGCATTGCCACCATGCTCAGCGCGACATCAAGCAGCCGTTTGAACATCGGATATATTTGCATGCAGGGCTATCTAACTAATTGACGCTCCATCCCATTATGACTAATAGTCGGCAAGTGCAAGGAAAAAACCATGATGCGTATCCCCCGACCCAAGCCCGTTGATCATAGCCGATTTGCTCCAGCTGTCACCTCCCGCGAGGCCAAATATGGCCTGCCCGGGCATGTGGCGTTCTGCCAGCGCTGCGTGATTTCCAACCAGCGGCCGAACTCAGCGGTTGAATTTTCTCACACCATAGAAAGCAAGAAGGCGACCATTCATTTTGATGAGCAGGGCGTTTGTGATGCCTGCCGTTTGAGTGAACGCAAACGCCAGACGATTGACTGGGAAGCGCGCGACCACGAGCTGCGCGAGCTGTGCGACCGCTTTCGTCGTCATGATGGCGGGTATGATTGTCTGGTGCCGGGTTCTGGCGGCAAGGACAGCTTTTACGCTGCGCATATTCTAAAACATCGCTATGGTATGCATCCGCTCACCTGCACCTGGGCACCGCATATCTACACCAGCTGGGGCTGGCAGAATTTTCAAAGCTGGATCCATGCCGGGTTTGACAATTATCTGATGACCCCTAACGGCCGTGTGCACAGGCTGCTGACACGGCTGGCGGTGGATGTGTTGCTGCACCCTTTCCAGCCGTTTATTCTTGGGCAGAAGAATCTGGCGCCGAAGATGGCTGCGCTGCATGATATTCCATTGGTGATCTATGGTGAGAATGAAGCAGAATATGGCAACCCTATCGCCGATGCCGGACAATCACGTCGTGATTGGAACTATTTTGCCGCCAGCGACCAAAGCAAGATTCACCTGGGCGGCGTTTCTGTCGCTTCGCTGAAATCAGATTTCGGGCTCGATGATAATGATCTGCAGCCGTATCTTCCTGCGGATCCTGAGCAGATTAAACAGAAAAAAATCGAGGTGCACTATCTTGGCTATTATCTGAAATGGCACCCGCAGAGCTGCTATTATTATGCGGTTGAGCATGGCGGTTTTCAGGCCTCGCCCGAACGCACGCCGGGCACTTACAGCAAATATAACAGCATTGATGACCGCATCGATGATCTGCATTACTACACAACGGGCATTAAATTCGGTATTGGCCGCGCGACCTATGATGCCGCGCAGGAAATCCGCTCCGGCGACATTACCCGCGAGGAGGGCGTTGCGCTGGTGAAGCGCTTTGACCACGAATTTCCGGATCGATTTGCGGATGAGTTGTGGCGCTATCTCAGCCTTCCGGAGAATGAGTTTCCTGTGGCATCGCGCTGTTTTGAGCAGCCGATCATGGATAAGGATTATTTCATGGCGCTGTGCGATCAGTTCCGTTCGCCGCACCTGTGGGAGTATGATCAGGGCGGCTGGCGCCTGCGCCATGCAGTGTGGCACGAAGACAGAGCGGCTGCCTGATGCGACATATCAGGCTGATTCCCCGCCTCGATATTAAAGGACCCAACCTGATTAAAGGCGTGCATCTCGAGGGACTGCGGGTGGTGGGGGATCCGCATGGCTATGCTGTGCGCTATTATGAGCAGGGCGCCGATGAGCTGCTGTTCATGGATGCGGTGGCAAGCCTTTATGGCCGTAATCAACTGTCTCATATCATCGAACGCGCTGTGCAGCATGTCTTTGTGCCGATTACTGTGGGCGGTGGCATTCGCAGCCTTGACGATGCGCGGCAGGTTCTGCGCGCTGGGGCAGATAAAATCGCTATCAACACCGCGGCAATAGCTCGGCCAGAGCTGGTATCAGAACTGGCGCAGCATCTTGGTGCGCAATGTGTGGTGGTTTCGATTGAGGCCAAAGAACAATCCCCCGGACACTGGGAGGCCTACACGGATAATGGCCGCGAGCGCAGCGGACGCGATGTCGTGGCATGGGCACAGCAGGCCGTGGCGCTGGGAGCAGGTGAGCTGCTCATTACCTCGGTGGATCGCGAGGGGACGCGTCGCGGCTTTGATGTTGCATTACTTGCGGCCGTGGCAGCTGCGGTGAATGTGCCAGTGATTGCCAGTGGCGGCATGGGGCAACCGGCGCATGCGCTGGCCGCAGCGCAGGCCGGAGTGGATGCGGTGGCGGCGGCTGATCTGCTGCATTATCAGCGCTGCACTGTTGCCGATATCAAGCAGGCGCTGAGCAGCGGGGGAATGGCGGTGAGGAAGGTATGACGCAGGTCACGGTGGTGGATTATGGCGCAGGCAACCTGCTGAGTGTCGTGCGCGCATTATCGCATGTGGGGGCAGAGGTGCGCGTGACCCAGCGAGCAGAAGATATCGCGGCGGCAGGCAGGCTGGTGCTGCCGGGGGTAGGGGCTTTTGCGGATTGCATGCAGGCGCTCAGGCAGCTGAGTCTGGTGGAACCACTGCGCGCTTATCTCATGGCCGGCCGGCCTTACCTTGGCATCTGTGTTGGTATGCAGGTGTTGTTTGAGGTGGGGGAGGAATACGGAGAGCATGAGGGGCTTGGCATCATGGCCGGCCGTGTCGTGCGTATTCCACCGCAGGATGGCCGCGGCCAGTCACTTAAAATTCCGCATATTGGCTGGAGCCCGCTTTGTCCCGCTCGCGGCCAGGATTGGGCAGAAACCCCGCTGGCACCTCTGGCTGGCGACATGCCGCGCGATGTTTATTTTGTGCATTCCTACATGGCGCAGCCCAGCCATGGCGATGATTGCCTGGCCAAGGTTCAATATCATGGGCTTTCCATCTGTGCAGCGGTGCGGCGAGGGCAGGTGTATGGGGTGCAGTTTCACCCCGAAAAAAGCGGCGCTAGCGGGCTTTCAATTCTCAAGCAGTTTATTGCCGGTGTGCCGTGAGAGAATCTCGATGATCGCGCGCGCAGCGGCGGGGGCGGCTTTTTCCTGAGGCAGTAGCTTTCTGGCTGTGGCCTGATGCGAGCGTATGGCTGTTGTGTCATAGAGCGCGCCTTTGAGCGCTGCAGCCATGGCGCTGGCGCTGCTGACCTGCCATGCCAAGCCCCATGCTGCAAGCGGCATATCGCACGGCCCTTCGTAATATTGCAGCTGAATGAGTGGTTTTTCCATCAGCACAGCTTCCAGACCAACCGTGGAAGTATAGGTAGAAACCGCATCCACAGCGCTCAGCAGCGGATAAAGGGGAAGACTTCCTGCATAGTAGGCATGTGGTATGGAGCGGTTTTTCAGCCAGCGATCATAAGGCGCGCGTGGCTGTGACGGGTGTGGCCTGATAAGCAGCGCTGCATCGCAGGATATGCAGGCCGCAGCCCAGTCCTCGAGATCGCGGATGACTTCTTCTTCACTGCGTTGATGCAGGGTCAGGCTTGGCACGTGCCAGTAAGCGGGCATATCCACCCATAGCAGCGTTTTCATACCGTTAGGAAGCTGCGGCAGATGCATGCGCAGCAATTCGGTGTCACGATTACCGCGATAATCGTACGCAGCGTCAAACGCCGGGTTGCCAATCAGGCGATAGTTCTGCCGCGGCACGCGCACACCCTCGCGCTCGAGATTGTCGATGACCTTTTCGCTCATGACAAAAAGATAGTCGGCCTCCAGCACATGAAAATGAAGCATGCCAAAAAGATCTACCAGTGCAATACTCGGAATGCTGCGCCGGCGCGCAACTTCCACCACGGCGCGCTCACTGCGCGGAGAGTTCGTGACAACCACCAGATCCGGCTGGATGCGATCCAGCACACGCTCCATGACGCTGATAGGAACAAAGGCTTGCCTGCCCTCGCGTTCAAATTGCTCGCGCGCACGCTGCTCCCCCAGACGCTGCACCATGTCGTGGTAGGACAGCCCGAGATAGGCGATTGATTCTTCTTTCGCGATACCGCTTTCATCACGGTGGTGGGTGGCCGCCAGACGTTCGCCGATGGCCAGTGCCTGCGTATCGTCAGCGGTCACAAAATCGAGAAAACCATGGCAGGCAATGCCATGATCCTTGAACATGGCGGCGGCAGTGGTGAGTGCCAGCACCTGAATGTTCAGCGCGGGATGCTGCTGCAATAGCTGAATGACGGGTATGAGCATGCGCGCATGCCCGCCCCCATAAGTGACAAATAGCAATGTGGGCACGCTTCAGGCCCTGACAGCAAACATCAAGCGATCTTTGAGCATCGGCCAGAGTTTCATAGGATCCGCGCTGCCCTGAGCTTGGAACGGCTCGGTGAGGATGGTGTGGTCGCGAACCAGCTTGAAACCATGGCGCGCAAACATGCTGGCAAAATCATCACGCGGATAGCCGCCCGGGTAAGCATCAGCAAGATCTTCCACATAAATTCCTTTGGCACTGACACGGCAGATCTCCGCCATGAAGCGCTCGGCCGGTTCATCTTCAAGGATCTCGAAGACACCGGTGGTCAGCGCGTAGTCAAAGTGCTTATCTGCATCAACAATGCCCTTGCCCACGACATCGCACTCATCAAAGCGCAGGGTGATCATGGGGTGCGGTGATGTGCAATGTTCTCTGGCATTGATGATGCGCGAAGCATTCAGGTCATAGCCGACAATTTCCAGCGCGTGTCCGCCATAACCCTTTTTTTTCCAGCACTGTGCAATAAAGTCTGCCACACGCTGCGTGACATCACCATCGCCGCAGCCAAGATCCAGCACGCGCCTGACATCCGGCGCGGCGAAGCGTTCCCACTCCAATGGTGCGATGTACCACGCTTTGCGATCCTTGAGGTATTCCCAGCGCTTGCGATCAATCGGCTTATGTGCGGTTTTGTAGTAGTGATCATAGTTTTTCTGCTGCATGTAATCTTTGCGCTTCTGCGTGTAGATGGCATGCGCCTCGTGCTGATAGGGGTTGTTCCAGCGCAGATCGAGCTGCTCGGGTTTGAAATCTTCGAGCGCGCGCAGCGGATTGGTATCCAGACCCCAGGCGCGGATGGCTGCAAAATCTTGTTCTTGCGGGTTAAACACGGTGCCTCCTTGATGATTGGTCTGCTCTCAGGCAAACCCGATTGAATTCAAATCGGCCAACCCTTTACCACGCACTCAGGCCACCATCAACAATGATATTCTGGCCGGTGATGTAGCTGGAGGCGTCGGAAGCCAGAAACACCAGCGCACCAGTCATTTCCTGCGGCTGCGCCATTCGGCCAAGGGGCACGCGGGCGCTGTAGCGATCCTTGAAGGTCTGGTTCTGGCCGCTTTCCACCCCGCCCGGTGTGAGCGTATTCACGCGCACGCCGCGCCCTGCCCAATAGGTGGCAAGGTGGCGTGTCAGCCCGACAACGGCTGCTTTGGAAGCGCTGTAGACTGCGGGAGTGTTGATGTGGTGGCCAAGATAGTCTGACCCTTCATAAATGCGCTGGTCGGGCGCTAGAATGCCATAGATGGAAGCCGTTTGAATGATGCTGCCACGACCACGTCTGGCCATTTCACCGCCGATATGCTTGGCAACGAGAAACATGCCATCAACATTCACGCGCATGACTTCCTGCCAGACATCATCTTGAAACGTTTCCACGCTATCAAAGAAACGCGCAAGATCGGCGGGTTTGGTGGCGGCGTTGTTGTGCAGAATATCAATGCCGCCATAGGTGCTGCACACGCGGTCTTTCAGGTGTATGACTGCCTGTTCATCGGTGATATCCATGCCGATGGCCAGCGGCTTACCGGGCAGGCTTGCGGCCACCTGCTGCGCTGCGTCCTGATTGCGATCAACCACCACCACATTGGCGCCATACGCCGCCAGCGCATGGCAGAAATATCTGCCCAGAATGCCGCCGCCGCCGGTGACGATGGCGGTGCGCTCGCTGAGATCGAACAGACAGGTAGATGGGTGGGTCATGGCAACCTTCGTTTCATTATCAGTTCAACGATGTCGAAATCCAGTTCGTCATCAATATCAATCGATCGCTCGCGCGGCATCTCAAACAGGCGGGTATCGTCATAAAAAACTTTTGGATCCGCAAGAAAGCGCGCCTTGTTCCAGACATAAATCGATGCGTTCATATCAAAACATGCCGGGCTGTCCTGACGCCGCACCACGTTTTGAGGAAGTGTTTTGCTGAGGCGCACGATATGGTTGGCATCGCGCTCAACAAGATTAAAATAGGGCGAGCGATGCGCCGGTGCTGCGGTGATGACGCTGGTGGCATCATGCGACACCAGCAGCGCCACTGCTCCACGAATATCTTCTGGTCGTCGCAGCGGTGAGGTGGCGTCGAGATCCACGTTTATGTCGTAATTGACGCCAGTGATGGATTCCACGGTTTGCACCGCATGAGCAATGGCGGGCACTTTGGCCGCCTCGCTGGTGGCCATGGCCGGAGGGCGCGCAATCGCAAGATCCGCACCGAAGGTTTTGGCGGTGCTTAGAATATCCGGATGATCGCTGCTGACGGCAATGCAGTCAAAGAGGCCGCTGGCGCGCGCCTGTTCAATGGAATAGGCCAGCAGAGGCTTGCCAAGCAGTGGTCTGATGTTTTTACCGGGCACCCCCACCGAGCCGCCGCGCGCACAAATGGTGCAAACCATACGTGAATTCATGGCGCCACCTTATCGATCAGCTGGCAAAGCGCAAGTGCCTCGTCCAAGCGGCACAGATTACTGCCACTATCCAGCCATGTGCGATGCATGGCCTGATAGGGATCGTCGCGATCCACGCTGAAGTTCTGAGTGCTGCTTCCCAGCTTTAATGTGCCGGCGATGAGATCAAGCGTGATGCTTGCATCCTCAGTGTTGATCCACCACTTGCGCTTGGGCTCGTGGTCAAGGTAATTCAGCTGCAGCGAGATGACCGGACAATTCGTGCAGCTCAGTGCCAGCGCGGCTGCATCCTCGCTATCGACCGTGAGGTTTGATGTGCGCGCGGTGATGGCGTGGCACTGTGTGATGGTTCCCAGAAGATATTGCAGCAAATCCAGCTCGTGGGACAGGTCGCGCACCACCCCGCCGCCCTGCGCTTTGTAAGCGGAGTAGGTTTGCCTCACCTCGCGCCCGGGGCGCCACTGCCCCAGATGTTGCCCCACATAGGCATGCACCGAAAGCACTCTGCGCTCGCGCAGGTAATGCTTCAGCGCCACCACCGCCGGATGAAAGCGCAGCTGGTAGGCGACATGCACTGTCATGGGATACGAGGCCGCAAGATCGCCCGCATGATGTGCCAGTGGCTTTTCCACCAGCACCTGCCCGGTAAATCCTGCTTCGGCCAGCTCACGCAGCGCCGCGCCATGGCGCGAGGTCTGGGTGCAGATGATAACATGTGTGAAGGGGGCGGCGCTCAGCGCCTCGCGGATGCTGCGATGGCGCGGAAAATCCTCGCAGGGCTGAGAGGTCACCACCTCGACAGCTTTTGCTAACGGTGCAAGCAGCCGCGCATGGCGCTTACCGATGGAACCGTAGCCAACGACGAGAAATATCACGTGCCATCTCCCTTACATGCGATAGCTGATACATGCCCACAGCAAGGATAATTAGTCCAGTGAGAATGGAAAGCGCGAGGCCTGCCAGAGGCCCATCATGCATCTCGTGGTGCAGCAGCGCCAGCGGCGCAAACAGTACGCCCATCACCAGCGCGGTGGTGAAATATTCCCGCGATGGCTTGCGCCTGAGGCCAACATGCTTGCCTGCACGCAGTGCCAGCCAGAGCACCGGTGCATTCAATGCCAGCACAAATCCGATCAGAATGCCGGTTTCACCCGCCAGTACACCACCTGCAAGGCAACCCGCAGACAACAATAATACCAGCAATACATTGGCTGCCAGCACGGGCTTGGTATGCTCATGAGCATAGAGCATCTGTTGCCACAGCGACATCAGCACAATGCCCGGTGTCGCCCAGATGCCGAGGCTGATCATGGCGCCGACTTCTGCAACATCTGCATCGGTCATTGCGCCGTAGCCAAAGCAGATTCTGGCAATATCTTCACCCGCCAGCGATACGGCGGCGGCCAGTGCCAGCGAGATCACCCAGCCGAGCTTCAGGCTCAGGCTGTAACGATCTGTGTCAGAAGTGGTCGTGTGGGTGCGCACGCTGACAAACCACGGCAGAATCACCATATAGACGACTGTTTGAATCAGTGTGGCGGGAAATACCAGCAGCTTGAATGCATAGTTAAACAGCGCAAAAGATTGAAGCGACAGCATCGCCACCATCGCGTAAGGCAGATAAAATGGCAAAATGCCAAGCAGATTAGCCCCCGCAGAATGAAGGTAGCCAGCCAGCAGCCGCCGATCAATCTGCCAGCTGCGGCTGGGGCTGGGACATGGTTGCGGCAGCGCTCGGCGATAGGCGATGGCGTGGGCAACGAGACGGATCGCCACCGCGCTTAAGGCGCCCAGCGCCAGCAATTTCAGCTCGGTCGGTGCAAAGAGAAGCACCAGCAGCACCATGCCGTTAAAGATAGCACTTGCGAAAGCTGGCACCAGAAAACGCTGGCGATATTGCAGGTAGACCGTGAGGGCGGCCGTGGCACCAATCAGTGGAAAGCAGGCGATCGCCAGCCATAGGGCTGACCGATATGGCGTATCAGGCAGCAGCGCCATGATGATCAGTGCGATGATGCCAAACGTCGCCACGGTGCACCATAACACTTGCCAGAGCAGCGCCAGAATCTCGGGCTGTTTGCGCGCCGCAAAAGCCGGAAGCATCACCGCGCCCAGCGCGGTGCCGATCAGTGCGGCGGTGATGATATCGGGTATGATCAGCAGAGCAATCGCGACACTGGCTTCATCGCTGCTGCCATAGCGTGCAGCGATGACCATTTCGCGTAGTAGCCCCATGACACGGCCAACCAGCATTCCAACGGTAAACAGCGCGCTGGCAGAAAGCAGTGTTTTGAGTTTCATGACGGCGGGCGCGCAGGGGAGAACATGGCCGGACTACCTGCGCCAGTCTTTGACATGGTAGCGTGCAAGAATTGCCTCGAGATCGCCGTTTTCACGCAGTCTGGCCAGACCACGATCAAGCAGCTCAGCATAGTGAGATGATTTAGGATCTGCTGGTGAGAAGGCCAGATAAACACCGTTTTTATCAGAAATGGGCAGACGTCCCGCCAGTATGATGCGTTTTTCAAGATCATGCTGCGAAAGGTAGTAACTCATCACCAGCGCATCTTCCATCACCACATCAATATCGCCGGAAAGAAGTAGCTCGATATTGTCTTGCAGAACATGATTACCGCTTGCCATGTGGATGCGCGCGGGATCATCGCGGTGGTGCTCGATGTAGGTATCAATCACCTGGCCATATGAATAAGCAGCCGCCACCCCAAGACGCACAGAATTAAGCGAATCACGCCCGAGATAGCGCCAGCGGCTGGTGGAAAGCACAAAAAACTGAATCTGCGGCCAGCCCTGCTCAAGATTCGGAAACACGAAATCTGGCGCATCTTCAGGTGCAGCGCCCACCACAGCGCTAAACTCGCCGCGGCGGGTTTTTTCCAGCGCCTCCTGCCATGGCATGGTATCGTAGGTAACCCGTATGCCTTCTTTTTCAAACACCGCGCGGGCAATATCCACGATGAAGCCCTGATGTTCGCTGCTGGGCGCGCAGTTATAAGGGCACCACTCATCTGCCACGAGAGCGATGGTAGGCGTGTTATCCGCCGCCGATGTCTCGCTCAGGCTGGCCAGAGCCGGGCTATGGGCGAGCAGCATCAGGATAATCAAAAAAGAACGAAGCACGGCTCCACAGCTCCCTTGGTTTCAGGCTGGATTTTTCGCACTGAACGGGCAGCGGTGTCAATGAAATTTGTGCAGTGCGGCGAATGGCGCAAGGAGGGGGATAGATTCGTATTGTTTTAACAACGCTCAGCCTATGGGCGCCTGCGGCGTCCAAGCTTTGTCTCGGCTATCGCCTCGCAAAGTCTTGTCGAACCTCATATCGGTTCTCATCACCAGCATCATTGAGTGAAGCAGGCGCAGCCGCACCTGCTTCACTCAATGGCGGTGCGTAGTGCGCCAGCCTCTTAAAATTTCTCTCGCAGAAGCCTGAAGTAGCCAGAAGAACTTGGATTTTACTGACCAGTTTTGTCTACTCCAAATCTCAGGTTATTATTGTCTGGATCACGAATGTATAACTCGTACATTTTCCAAGGCTGAAGCGTAGGCTTCATCTCAATGCATGATGATGCCGACGTAACCAGCCGTTTGTGAAGCACGTCGATATCATCCATGTAAAAATATATGGCTGAACCAAAAGCGCAATCGCCCGCAAAAGAACTGATATGAATTTCCTGATTAAAAAGGGATATGGAGGCGTAAGAGGGGTTTGGGCTTTGTTGATCCTGCTGCCACTGCCAGTTCAACTTAGCTCCAAGAATTTCTTGATAAAACAGCAAGGAACGAAACATATCAAAAGATTTCAGCAAAGGAACAAGTTTTTGCACAGATCATTCCTCTCTTAATAAAATGGTGTTGCCACATGGGTCGCATATCCATTTTGCCTTCATATCAGAAGGCAGCGGCTCGATTTCATTGCGAATATAGCCATCGGATTTTGATATTTTTTGAAGTGATTCGGCCAGATGAGTTGTATGTGCCTCAAGCCAAATATCAGCCTTGCCCAAAGTATCTACACAGTCAAACCAGAGAATGTTATCGCCGTATACGGCAGAGTAGCTCTCTGTAGCCTGCCCATCTTCTTTCGTGAGCGTTAAACCAAGCACATCTCTGTAAAAAGCCAGTGTATTTTCATAGTGTGACTTCGGGATTTTTAATGCGATGTTTTTACCGCCCGATATTTTATACATAACCTTACCTCAAAACTTTTCTCTGGAGATAGCTGTGCACTTATTCCTTCACGAGTGCACAGCCTCGGTAGAGAGAACGCCATGCAAGAGAATGAAGCTATGCACAAAATCGCCAGAATTTCTTTGTAAGCTACTCATATTCCAGCAGGATTACAAGGAATGATTAACCTGCTGATTACGCTTCACAACACCTAGAAAATTTCAGGTTTCTTCCAAGGTCTGCGTACTGGAGAAGGCTTCTTCTGGCATTTGAAGGCTGGCGGTTCATGGACTCAGAAATCACTGAAAAATCTTTATAGCGCGATTGGCTAAGTGGTTGCCATGACTGGAGAATGATTTATGCTCGCGTTTCCTATGGCTAGGATTTTCAATAAGTACGCTGATCCGAGATCATTTGATTGGTGTTAATCCCAGAGTCATTTAGGAAGGATTTTAGAGACTCGTACTTTTTTCTATATGAATCCGCCTTAATAACCTTTGGACTAAATTGAAAGCTAATTTCAGAAACAGAATTATCACTCCCTTCTCTGTAAAAAAGCGGCTCTAACATTTCTAGTAACAGTTTCGATGTTGTTAGATGCCTTTCTTCGCCTCTCGTATGAGCATTAATTGCGAAACGCAATGAACCAAGGATTATATCAACGACACTAGGAAAATGTGACTGGCCGATAGCTGAATAATGAAAGCCCACAATATTATCTAATCTAATTGTTTTGCTATATGGCATACCTTTTAAGCCAATTGAAAACTTTTCATGCAGATGGGCATCTATCTTATTACCTTTATCATTAAATCGATCTACCAGCACTAAGCCAGAGTCTTTAAGTCGGTTAAGCAAGCAGTGAAAGTGATAACAAACTGCATTGATGCCATTACGTCTAGCCTCATCAGGCGAGGTAGCTACATCATGTAAAATGACGTATACGATAAGTTTTATGTCATGCTTAACTGCAGACTTAATGACTCTTTCTTTGAGAGAGAGAAACTCCTGATGATCTAAATCTTTTGGTCCGGGATTGAATTTTAATAAGTAATCGTTTGGAACACTCGCATCTTTGCGGATTTGTTCGATTTCATCTGAAAAGCATTTGGCAATATCAGCATCTATCGAGATGCCTCCGTATATTAGAAAGTCACCTCTCTTTTCTTCCAAATTACTTTCATCACAATAAAATAGATGCATTGAGTTGCCTTTGATGGGATTTATATAGCCGTACCATATAATCAAAAGTACGGGTTTCAAACCAAGCATTTCCCGTACTTTAGATGATTTAACCCAAGCAGATTTTATAGGAAAAACTGTCTATAGAGAGGAAAAGACACGGAAAATCGAACCTTTTTCAAACTCTGTAGTACGGGTTTTCCAGCTCTAAACCGTTTGCAAATCAAGATTATTTTTGTTGCATCACCATCCATAGATGGAGTTTTCTGTTGCATATGGCGGAAGGGAGAGGATTGATTCGCGTTGTTTTAACAACGCTCACCCTACGGGCGCCTGCGGCGTCCAAGCTTTGTCTCGGCTGCGCCTCGCAAAGTCTTGTCGAACCTCATATCGGTTCTCATCCTCAACCATCATCATTGAGTGAAGCAGGCGCAGCCGCACCTGCTTCACTCAATGGCGGAAGGGAGAGGATTCGAACCTCCGGTACGGTTGCCCGCACAACGGTTTTCGAGACCGCCGCATTCGACCACTCTGCCACCCTTCCGCTAGATTTTCTTGATGCTTAGGCGCTTTGGAAAATCTTGCGCCCGCCGTAGCAATCACCGAAAGTGACAAGCAAAGAAAGGACTAATCACGCCGGGGAAGAACCACTTAGCGATTCAAACAAAGCACGTCAACCCTAAATTGAAGGGCCCGCGCGGCCTGAAATAAGCCTGAATAAAGCAGTTGACAGCAGAAAGTCACCCCCATATAGTGCGCTCCCCTTGCTTGGCAAGGTTTATCATAAAAAAGATTCAAATTCAGGTGGCTAGTCATGTTCGCAGTCATCCGCACCGGCGGAAAACAATATAAGGTAGCAAAGGACGACGTTCTTGCTGTGGAAAAAATGGCCGGTGAGCCCGGCGCCAAAGTTGAATTTGGTGAAGTGCTCGTAGCTGGCGAGAAAGTTGGCGCACCGCTACTTTCCGGCGCGAAAGTGCTCGGCGAGATCGTGAAGCAGTTCCGCGATGAGAAGGTGGTGATCTTCAAAAAGCGCCGCCGTCACAACTATCGCCGCAAAAAAGGTCATCGTCAGTATCTGACGCAAGTGAAAATTCTGGATATTAAGGCCTAGGCCATAACTGCTCGTCGAACCATGGGTTGGCGGGCGGCGTGGTGAGGCGAGTTTAGGAGATTATTTATGGCACATAAGAAAGCAGGTGGTTCGTCGCGTAACGGCCGTGATACAGCGGGTCGTCGCCTTGGCGTGAAAAAATTCGGCGGTCAGGATGTGATCCCTGGCAACATCATCATTCGCCAGCGTGGCACTAAAGTTCACCCAGGCACCGGCGTGGATATGGGTCTTGACCACACCATCTTTGCGGTGCAGGCGGGCAAAGTTCAGTTCCGCGAAAAAGCCGGCAAAATGATGGTGTCGGTGGTGGCATAATCCATCGCGTATAGCTCACTAAAAGGCGGCTCTAGTGCCGCCTTTTTTTATCGCTGCCAGGTCATGGGTGCCAGCGATGGAAGCGCGCAGAAGACGCGCCACAGCTGGTCGCGCACCGCGAGGTTGTAGCGTTCGGGCTGTTCCACGAGGCTGGCGATGATGCTGTGCAGGCTTGGCGGTGATGTGCCTGCGCCGCGCTGAAGGTTCTGGTATTCGTGCGGCAGATGGGTTTCCAGCAATTCTCCAAGAAAACGGCTGTTTTTTTCATTCTCAATCTTCGTGTTCTGAAACCAGTCCACATAGTCGATGGCTTTGGCGCGCCTGAGACCTCCGTCCTTGTCAAGATTAGCTGCGCCATGCGCGCAGAGCAGCGGGTCGATTAGCAGGTTGTAAAAAGGTACCATCAGCGCAGTCCGCTCACCGTAGCGCGATAGCATCAGGTGGTACTCAGCGATGGCAATGCTAAGCATATCCACTATCAATTCCTGCTGCTTGGCCGGCAATTTATAGGCAAGGCTGAACTTGCCGGTGATTGCGGCGTCGGCAACAGCAAAGTAAAAGTCGGGATTTGTGATGGTAGTCATGTCGTGGCATAGATCGACATAGCGTTTGTCAAACCATTCTGCTTGCGCATTTTCTGTGTAGGCGCGCAAGTTGATGCGTGTCATCGGCAGAAAATGTGCCTTGCAGTCAAGTGGGGCGATATCAAGTGTCAACTGTGCTCCGGCCTCGAAAGCGGCCATGGAAATAGCCAGCGATAAATTATTGGTGCCATCACTCAGCGGCTTGATCTCGCCGTTTGGCAAAAGCAGCTGGTTGGTGGCGAAATCCATGCGGGCGCCGCTAAGCTGGCGAGCCATGCTGCTTCTGTCAAACCTCAGAATTTTATGCATGAATTGCTGCCTGCTAGCGGCCAGTCGATCAAAGAGGCTAAGCGTTGTATCCCCCAGCGGAATAGGAGTTTGGTATAGCGCTTCAAAGTAGGGTTTGACGTAGAAATGCGCGATTTTGCTGAAGCTTTGCTGTGGGTAGGGGATCTGCACCAGAATCCTATAAGTTTATCGCGCAGCTTGCTGCAATATGCTATAGCAGCGGCATGAAATTCTTAGACGAAGCAAAAATCTACATCAAAAGCGGCGATGGCGGCAAGGGCTGCGTGAGCTTTCGCCGCGAAAAATTCATTCCCGATGGTGGGCCAGACGGCGGCAATGGTGGGCGCGGCGGCGATGTGATTGCCGAGTGTGTGGCCGGCCTTAACACGCTGATTGATTTTCGCTACCAGCAGCATTTCAAGGCGAAAAAAGGCCAGCATGGCATGGGCTCCAGCTGCACCGGCGCGGGCGCGGAGGATTTGGTGATTCAGCTGCCAGTGGGCACCGAAATCCTCTCCGACGACCGCGAAACGGTGATCGCGGACTTAACCAAAGTTGGCCAGCGTGTCGTGCTGGCCAAGGGTGGCCATGGTGGGCGCGGTAATGAATCATTCAAATCATCCGTCAACCGTGCGCCGCGCCAGTTCACCGAAGGTGAGCCGGGGCAGGAAATGTGGGTGTGGCTGCGCCTGAAACTGATGAGCGATGCCGGGCTGCTTGGGCTTCCTAATGCCGGTAAGTCAACGTTTCTTGCTGCGGTGAGCCGCGCCAAGCCGAAAATTGCGGATTATCCCTTCACCACGCTGGCGCCGCAGCTGGGGGTGGTGACGGTGGATGGCAGGGAGTTTGTGCTGGCGGATATTCCTGGCCTTATCGAAGGCGCACATGAGGGGGTGGGGCTGGGTATTAAATTTTTAGGCCATGTCGAGCGCGCGGGGATTCTGCTGCACCTCATCGACGGCACGCAGGACGATGTGGTGGGGGCGTACAAAACCATCCGCCGCGAGCTGAAAGCGTATGACGAAGCGCTGGCGGGCAAAGAGGAAATCGTGGCGCTGAATAAGTGCGATGCGCTGATGCCTGATGAGATCAAGGACAAATCAGCCAAGCTTAAAAAAGCCAGCAAGAAGAAGATACACGCCATCTCCGGCGCCACCGGCGACGGGGTTCAGGATGTACTGCGCGCGATGATGAAGGTGATTGAGGAGAAACGTGCTGAGCAGCAGGAGCAAAGCCGCGCCGATGATTAAGGACGCAAAACGCATTGTTCTCAAAGTCGGCTCGGCGCTGGTCGCGGATGAGAGGGCGGGGCTTGTACGCGAAGCTTGGGTATCGGCCTTTGCAGCAGATGTAGCGGCGCTTGTTAGGCAAGGCAAGCAGGTGATCATCGTCACCAGCGGCGCGATTGCGCTTGGGCGCATGCAGCTGAAAATGAAACCCAAAGCAAGGCTGGTGCTGGAAGAAAAACAGGCTGCCGCTGCCGTGGGGCAGATTGCGCTTTTTGCTGCATGGCGCGAGGCGTTTGCAGCGCACGATCTGGTGGCGGCGCAGCTGCTGCTCACCGCTGATGACAGCATTCAGCGGCAGCGCTATCTCAATGCGCGCGCGACGCTGGAGACGCTGCTGGAGCACCATGCGGTGCCGATTATCAATGAGAATGATACGGTGGCTACCAGCGAGATTCGCTTTGGCGATAATGACCGGCTGGCGGCGCGTGTGGCGCAGATGGCTGAGGCAGAAATGCTGGTGCTGTTTTCTGATATTGACGGGCTGTATGATGCCGATCCTTCGAAATATCCGAATGCGCGCTTCATTCCGGTTGTGGAGCAAATTACTCCGGAGATTGAGAAGATGGCCGGCGGCGTGAATTCAGCGGTGGGCTCCGGCGGCATGGTGACAAAAATCGCGGCGGCGAAGATTGCCTGCGCGGCGGGTTGCCACCTGGTGATCGCCAGCGGCAAAGGCGAGCGCCCGCTCGCGGCGCTGATGCAGGGCGGGAGGCACAGCTTGTTTAAAGCGGAAGGATCACCACGCGCCGCGCGCAAAAACTGGATTGCCGGCAGCATGCACCCGCGCGGCCGTGTGGTGGTGGATGATGGGGCGGCGAGGGCGCTGGCATCTGGCAGCAGCCTGCTTCCGGCGGGGGTTAAGGACGTCTCCGGTGAGTTTGAACGCGGCGATACGGTGGAGATCGTGCAGCCGGATGGCAGGGTGTTGGGGCGGGGGCTGATTGCCTATGCCAGCAGCGACACCCGGCTCATTTTAGGCAAGCAGAGCGAGGAAATTGAGCAGATACTCGGCTTTAAAC
Source organism: Alphaproteobacteria bacterium (assembly GCA_033763775.1). Classification (GTDB taxonomy): domain Bacteria; phylum Pseudomonadota; class Alphaproteobacteria; order Rickettsiales; family SXRF01; genus JAJTHB01. Next base: position 129,099 of record JANRJW010000004.1, read on the forward strand.
GCAAAGATGTGCTCATCCACCGCGATGACATGGTGCTTGAATAGAGCTGCGCATTTGTTTACAATGTTTACATTGTATACAATGTAGACATCAGGAGGCTTTATGCAAAAAGATGTGACTATCTCTGCGCGTATTCCCAAATCACTCGCACAGAAAATCGAGAAGCTTTCGAAGTATAATAAACGCAGCAAATCGTGGCTGGTGGAGAATGCGATCGGTAGTTATGTGAACCATGAACTAAGCTATATCGAGGCCGTAGAGGAAGGGATGCGTGATATTCGTGCCGGACGCGTGCACAGCCATGAAGAGGTCGTCACCAGACTTAAAAAAAAGCGTAAAAAATTATCATGAAAATAGTGTGGTCCAATTCCGCACTTCAGGATGTTGAGACGATACAATCCTATCTTGAAGAGCATAGTCCGGCCTATGCTTGGAGCACCGTCGATCGTATTACGCAGGCTGCCGATAGCCTTAAGAAATTTCCTTCGCGTGCACGCATTGGGGGTGATGGTGAAACTAGGGAATATGTGATGCAGGACATACCTTATCTGATTGTGTATCATGCTTTGACGGACATAGTTTATATTGTGCGCATTATGCATACATCACGCCGCTGGCCGGAGGAATGATGACCGCTGATGTCGTGTCCATAAAGCAGGAAGTAAGCAATATCGTGCGGCGCTTAGCAGAAGACGCGCATGCGGCCTCAGCGCTGCTTGCTGAGGCGAAGAACGACCAGAAAGATATGGCGCTGGTGCAATCGGCGCTGGCTATCCGCGAGCATGCCAGCGCGATCATGCACGCCAATGAAAAAGATATTACCGAGGCAAAAGCGGCGGGGCTTAATGAGGCGCAGCTTGATCGGCTAAAGCTTGATGGGGGGCGGATTGAGGCGCTGGCAGTCTCGCTGGAGACGGTGGCGACGATGCCTGACCCGGTGAATAAAATGCTTGCTGAGTGGACGCGGCCGAACGGCCTTATCATCCAGCGTGTGTCGGTGCCGCTCGGGGTGATTGGCATTATTTATGAATCGCGCCCGAATGTGACTGCCGACAGCGCCGGGCTTTGCATCAAATCTGGCAATAGCTGCCTGCTTCGCGGCGGGTCGGAATCGTTTCATTCCTCGGCGGCGATTGTGGAATGCATCCACCGCGGGCTGAAGGCGGCGGGGCTTCCCGAGCACGCGGTGCAGGTGATGCCAACCAAGGATCGTGCGCTGGTCGGGGCGATGCTATCGGCCGTGGGGCTGATTGATGTGGTGATTCCGCGTGGCGGTAAATCGCTGACCCAGCGTGTGCGCGATGAAAGCAAAGTGCCGACACTCTTGCATCTTGACGGCAACTGCCACACCTACATTCACCGCGAGGCTGATGCTGCCATGGCGCTTTCGGTGCTGGTGAATGCAAAAATGCGCCGTGTCGGCGTGTGTGGCGCCACAGAATCGCTGCTCATCGACGAAGCGATCGCACCGGAGCTGCTGCCCAAAATCGCCTTTGAGCTGACGAAGGCACATTGCGAAATGCGAGGGTGTGACAAAGCGCGCGCGATAGATCCGCGCATTAAAGCAGCGAACGATGATGACTGGGCGACGGAATATCTCGCACCGATGATATCCATCAAGGTTGTGGCGGATATTGATGAAGCGACCCGCCATATCAATCACTATGGCTCGCACCACACCGACGCGATTATCACCGAAAACAAACAGGCCGCGCGGCAATTCCTGCGGCAGGTGGACTCGGCGATTGTGCTCCATAATGCCAGCACGCAGTTTGCCGATGGCGGTGAATTTGGCTTCGGCGCGGAGATTGGTATTGCCACCGGCCGCCTGCACGCGCGCGGGCCGGTGGGAGCAGAGCAGCTCACCACCTATAAATATGTGATACACGGCAATGGGCAGGTTCGTGGCTGATTCGAGGCGGGTCATCGGCCTGCTTGGGGGCTCGTTTAATCCCGCCCATGCGGGGCACCTGCATATTTCGCTGGTGGCGCTGAAAAAGCTGAAGCTGGATGAGGTGTGGTGGCTGGTGTCGCCGGGTAATCCACTCAAAGATCCCAAAACATTGGCATCGTTTGAGGCGCGTTTTGCTTCGGCAGAAAAGCTTGCAACCCATCCAAATATCAAGGTTAGTAATTTTGAACAGCTTCCCCCTCACCGGCTCGCAGGCTCGCCACCCTCTCCCCGGCGGGGAGAGGGCTTGGGTGAGGGGGTGGGCATACGCTACACGTACCAGACCATTGCGCGTCTCAAGAAGCGCTATCCCCGCGTGCAGTTTGTGTGGCTCATGGGCGCGGATAACCTGGCGCAGTTTCACCGCTGGCAGCGCTGGGCATGGATTTTGTCGCAGGTGCCGGTGGTGGTGTTTGACCGCGCGCCTTATTCGCATGGTGCAAAAGCAGCCATTGCTTACCATAAAATGCGCAAATACTTGCTTAAAGACAATATGATAAACAGCAATTGGCGGGTGCCGTCGCTTTATTATATGCACCTGAAGCGCGATAGCCATTCCTCGACGAAAATTAGGTTGGCGCCAGACTTGCAGACTGGCGGTGGTAGTGGTAGATTGGCAGTGTGAGGTTAATATGAAAAAAGCTTATTTGGTTAAGGCTGTCTGGGATGAGGAGGCAAAAGTTTGGTCGGCCGAGGGGATCAATTTCGGAGGGCTAGCTACTTGGGCGGAAACGATTCCCCAGCTCACGGATAAACTTAAAATCATGGTGCCGGAATTGCTTGAGGCTGGTGAGGAACTGGAAGCAAGTGAGCCGGAAATTCCGATCACGCTGCTCATGGAAACAGCCATTATTGCTCATCGCCCACATGCCTAAGAATTTTGGCCGCGACCTCAAGCGTTTACTTGAGCAGGCCGGGTGCTATAAAATTCGCCAAGGCAAAGGTGATCATGAGATTTGGTATAGTCCTATCACCAAGCAGCCGATCACGGTCGATAATGCCTGTCCATCGCGCCATACCGCGAATGCGGTGCTCAAACAAGCTGGCTTACCCAAAGCATTTTAAACTAAAAATCACTTGGAAAATGATGCGGTTTCAGGCATAATTGGAAGCGTAGGGCAAAGGTAATGCCCTGCCACAGAAAGGAGAATAACCATTCTAATCAAATCGTTATTTCCAAACCTAACCTTATCTTCCCTAGAACGCCTTATTGTTTCTGCGCTGGACTCGCACAAAGCTGAAAACATTGTTTCCATCGACCTCACTGGTAAATCCGATGTCGCTGACCGCATGATTGTGGCGAGCGGCACGTCGAACCGCCATGTTGCGTCGCTGGCGGATCATCTGGTGGATGCGCTGAAAAAACTTGGCTTTAATCCGGTGCCGGTGGAAGGCCAGGATTCAAGCGAGTGGGTGCTGGTGGATGCCGGTGATATTATCGTGCATCTGTTCAAACCGGAAACCCGCGCGCGCTACAATCTGGAGAAGATGTGGTCGGTTGATTCCAAGCCACTCGAAGCCGCGTTTTAGTTTCGCCATCTTCGGGGATTGTGCTACAGCTTTCTGGTCAGACTGACCGGGGCATTGCTTGCTTTATGAAAATTCTCATTGCTGCTGTGGGCAAGGCCAAGGCCTCGCCGGAACTTTCGCTTTATCAGGATTATGCACGGCGCATTCCATGGAAACTCTCGGTCGTCGAATGTAAATCCAATGATCAGCTGCTTGCCGCCTGCGAGGGTTATGATCGGCTGGTGGCGCTGGATGAAGCCGGCAAACAATTCTCCAGCAGCGATTTTGCAGGCCAGCTCAGCCGCTGGCAGCAGCAGGGCTGTTCGTCATTTGCTTTTATGATTGGCGCGGCAGACGGGCTGACAGATGAGGTGCGCCGCCATGCGCATCTGGTGTGGTCGCTGGGCGCGCTTACCTGGCCGCATATGCTGGTTCGGGGCTTGCTTGCCGAGCAGTTATACCGTAGCTATAGCATACTCACTAACCATCCATATCACAGATCATAAATGACCAGACCAAAGCCGGTCGTGCTTACCATCCTCGATGGCTGGGGGCACCGCGAAGAAACCGAGCATAATGCCATTGCCCAGGCGGCAACGCCCACATGGGATCACCTCCTTGCGACCTACCCGCACGGCCTGATTAACGCCTCGGAGCTGCATGTCGGGCTGCCGGAAGGCCAGATGGGCAATTCAGAAGTGGGGCATATGAATATCGGCTCTGGCCGTGTGCTCATGCAGGATCTGCCGAAAATTGATGCGGCGATTGCAAGTGGCTATCTCAGTGTCATCCTGAGCGAAGCGCTAGCGAAGTCGAAGGATCCTAAGATCCCTCGACAAGCTCGGGATGACATCAAAAGAATCCACCTCCTTGGTCTGCTCTCCGATGGCGGGGTGCACTCGCACATGAACCACATGGCGGCGGTGGCGAACATGCTGGCGGCAAGTGGCGTAGAGGTGCTGGTGCATGCGTTCCTTGACGGGCGCGACACGCCGCCGCAGAGCGCGCTTAGCTTTATCGAGCAGTTTGAAAAAGACATAACCCTCACCCCGACCCTCTCCCTGAAAGGGAGAGGGAGTGTTCGTATTGCAACCATCAGCGGGCGCTATTATGCGATGGATCGTGATAAGCGCTGGGATCGCGTACAGAAGGCCTATAGTACGCTCACGGCAGCAAGCGGTGCGCGGTTTGCCAGCGCGAAAGCAGCGACCCAAGCCAGCTATGCGGCAGGCGTGACAGATGAATTTGTGCTGCCATGTGTGATCGGTGATTATGACGGCATGCGTGATGGCGATGCGCTGATGATGGTGAATTTCCGCGCCGACCGTGTGCGCGAGATACTCACCGCGCTGGTTGACCCCGCTTTCAAGGATTTTTCGCGCGATAAAACCATTCGTTTCTCGACGGCGCTTGGCATGGCGGAATATTCCAAGGCGCTCGCACCGCTGGTGCCGGCGCTGTTTCCGCCGGAGCCGCTGACTCGTATTCTAGGTGAAGTGGTTGCGGATGCTGGCCTGAAGCAGCTTCGCATCGCTGAAACTGAGAAATATGCGCATGTGACCTTCTTTTTTAATGGTGGGCGCGAGCAGGAATTTGCCGGTGAAGAGCGTATCCTGATTCCATCGCCCAAGGTTGCCACCTATGATTTGCAGCCGGAAATGTCGGCGCCGGAAGTGACCGACGCGCTGGTTGCGGCGATTGAATCAGGCAAATTTGATTTCATCGTGGTGAATTATGCCAATACCGACATGGTCGGCCATAGCGGCGATATTGTGGCGGCGAAGAAGGCGGTGGAAGCAGTGGATCAATGCCTTGGCCGAGTTGTTGAGGCGACGCTCGCGGCCGGTGGTGCCATGCTCATTACCGCCGACCACGGCAATGCCGAAATGATGCATGATCACGATTCCGGCCAATCCCATACAGCGCATACACTCAATCTGGTACCGGTGGTGCTGGTATCCAAAGCATTTGAACATCAGAAATTTTCTATTCCGGAAGGCAAGCTTGGCGATATCGCGCCCACTATTTTGCAGCTGATGGAGCTTGCGCAGCCTGCCGAGATGACGGGCGTTTCGTTATTGAGTGGGATGCGTTGAGAAGGATGATGAGCATCGCCAGGCCATTTTTTTTATTTCTCATTGTTTCAGCCTTAATTCCTCTGCCTGCCGCTGCTTCCAGCAAAGAAGAGCTCGCCAAAACCAGAGAGCAGATTAAAGAAGCTGAGCAAAAACAGGAGCAGCTGAAGCAGCAGCGCGCCGCTCTGGAATCGGAGCTGGCGGAGCTGCAGCGTCAACTGGTCGCGGCTGCCCAACTGCTCCAGCAGCGCGAGGCAGCGCTCACTTCAGCCGAGGATAAGCTGGCACGCACCATCGCCCAGCAGCAGACCAAAGAGCAGGAACTGAGAACACAGCGCGATAAGCTGGCCGCGATGATCGAAGCGGCGCTGCGTGTGAGTCGTACACCGCCCGAAGCCATGGTGCTGATGCCGCAGGGGGCAGAAAATACCATCCGCGCCGCCCGTATTCTTAAAATGACGACTGCCGGCATTAAAACTCAGGCGCAGCAGATTCGTCTGCAGCTGGAAGAGCTGAAGCTACTTGAGGACAAGCTCGCCGCGCAGCGCGAGGCCATGCTGAAGGACAAGCAGCAGCTGGCGTCGCAGCATGAATCCATTCAAAAGCAGCTTGCCGAGCGCAGCGATCTTCAACAGAAACTGGGAGAGGACGAGCGCCGGCAGGCTCAATCCATCGCACAGCTGGCGAAGCAGGCGCAGAACCTTCAGGATCTACTGGGGCGAATCGAACAGCAACGCAGGGAACAAAAAGAAGCCGAAGAATTGGTGGCACCCCACGATGCGCCAGTGCAGGCCACACGCGGCAAGCTGCGCTCGTTTGAGCGTGCACGCGGCAAGATTCGTATGCCTGCGTCTGGTCGCCTAGTGCAGCGTTTTGCCGAAAGCACCGGCCGCAATGAAACCAGCCGCGGCATTGCTATTAAAACACGCCCTGAGGCCAGCGTGACAGCACCATTTGATGGCGAAGTCGTGTATGCCGGGACATTCATGGGCTATGGGCGGATGGTCATTCTGCGTCACAGTGACGATTTTCACACATTGCTGTCAGGACTTGCGGATATCGATACCAGAACCGGTGAGTTTCTATTGGAAGGTGAACCGATTGGTGCTATGGGAAACAAAGAAGCATCCACACGGCTTTATCTGGAGATACGGAAAGATAACCAACCCGTTGACCCAGCTGTGTGGCTGAACAATCAATGAATGGATACAACATGCGTCGCGCGCTTAAATTCACGCTGCTGATGGGGGCTATGAGCCTTCCGGTGGTTGCCTATGCCCAGAAGAATGATACGTTTGCCCTGCTGCAACTGTTTGGCGATGTGTTTGACCGTGTGCGTACGGATTATGTTGAGGAAACCAAGGATTCAGAGCTGATCGAGGCGGCCATCAATGGCATGCTCACCTCGCTAGATCCACATTCCGGCTACATGAATGAAAAAGCTTTCAAAGAAATGCAGGTGCAGACCAAGGGCGAATTTGGCGGGCTTGGCATTGAAGTGACCATGGAAAACGGGCTGGTGAAGGTCATCACCCCGATTGACGATACCCCGGCGTTTAAAGCGGGCGTGAAGGCGGGCGACTTCATCGCCCAGATCGATGACGAATCGGTGATGGGCATGGCGCTGTCGGAAGCGGTGGAAAAAATGCGCGGCAAGGTGGATTCCAAGGTGAAGCTGACCATTCTTCGCGAAGATACCACCGAGCCGATTGAACTGACCTTGACCCGCGCGGTGATTCGAATCAAATCCGCACGCGGCCGCGCGCAAGGGGATGATATTGCTTATCTGCGTATCACTCAGTTCAATGAACAGACCACGGAACTGATGCGCGATAGCTTTGCCCAGATGAAAAAAGACCTGCCGCATCTGCGCGGCGTGGTGCTGGATCTGCGTAATAACCCGGGTGGCTTGCTGGATCAGGCGGTGTCGGTGTCTGATGCTTTCCTGAAACAGGGCGAAATTGTTTCCACGCGTGAGCGTGACCCTGCTAATACCAAGCGTTTCAGCGCTAAATCCGGGGATGAGCTGGTGGGAGAAGACATGCCAGTGGTGGTGCTGATTAATAATGGTTCGGCGTCTGCTTCTGAGATTGTGGCGGGCGCGCTGCAGGATCATAAGCGAGCCGTGGTCATGGGCACGAAAAGTTTCGGTAAAGGCTCAGTTCAGACGGTCATTCCGCTGGCGGAACATGGCGCGATGAGGCTCACCACCGCACGTTACTATACGCCGTCTGGCCATTCGATTCAGGCCAAGGGTATTACGCCGGATATCGTGGTCGAGCAGGCGAAAATCGAGCCGGTGAAAGCAGGCAAGATGCGTCTGGAGGCCGATCTTCGCAAGCGCCTCGAGAATCTTGAAGATAAAAAAGACAAAAAACAGGAAGAACTACCGGCTGAAAGCAAGCAGAAGCAGGAGCCGGTGAAACCGGATGGTGCCGATAAAGAAAACGGCAAGAAAGATGCTCCGCGCCGTAGCGATAGCGAAGCTGAGGAAGATTTCCAGCTGCAGCGCGCGATCGATCTGCTGCGCGCGGTTCATGTGTATAATCAGGTCACGCCGGATCGCTGACCATGCGCATGGGCTTGAAATTCTCTAAAGCCCTGATCTGGCAGCTTGGCATGTGGGCATCGCTTTTTGCCTGTGTTCTTGCGCTGGTGCTTTTCTTTCTGGCAGCGTTTGGTGAAACTAAAGAGGCGGATGATACTGGCAGACGTCTCGCGATTACACTGCAGGATGGAAAAATAACAGGCCATATCCACCGCACCGATAGCGCTGCGGAGGTGGTGGCGCCTGCGAGCGAACCAGTGGCGCCTGCGAGTGAACCAGTGGCGCCTCAGGAGCCGGAGGCTTCTCAGCCAGAGGCCAGCCAGAGCAGTGAACTGACGTCTGATGAATCTGCTGCCGCGCCCCCGCCCTCAGCAACGCAGACGCCCGACTCGGTGGATCAGCCCGTGCCAGGTGAGGAGCTGCCACTGGCAGCACCACCAGAGCCAGAGCCGGAGGCGCAAGAGCCGCTTACGATTGTGCCGGCGGCCAATCCGCTGCCTGAAGCTAATCCCAAGCTGCTTGAGAAAAGTTCCGTGGGTGATTTGCCGTTTATCGCGCCTGATGGCAGTAAGGCATGGCAGTATTACAGCGCTTCATTTTCGCGTCAGGGCAATGAGCCAATGATTGCACTGGTGATCACGGGTCTTGGTCATAGCCGCAGCGTGACCGAGCGTGCCTTATTGCTGCCCGCTGCGGTTACGCTCAGCTTTTCGCCCTATTCGCCTAATCTTACGCAGTGGAGCAACAGCGCCCGCCTCACCGCGCATGAAGCGCTACTTGATCTGCCGCTTGAACCACCCAATTTCCCTGCCTATGACCCCGGACCCAAGGCATTGCTGCTGGATAAAGGGCTGCAGGAAAACGAAAGCCGTCTGCGCTGGATTTTATCGCGCACTACAGGCTATGTGGGGTTGGCGACGCCGTATAACGAGGTGTATACGAGCGATGCTGAGTCGTTTCGCGTGCTGCTGCAATCACTAGCCAATCGTGGCCTGATGCTGCTGGTAACCCGTGAGCCTGCGCGCAGTGAGATCAAAGAGTTGCTGGATGGCAGCAGTACGCCACACGCAATCGCAAATCTGCTGGTGGATGAAGATTTGCTTGGCAGCTCGATTGATAGTCGTCTTGCTGTGCTCGAGCAGGAGGCCAGAAAGCAGGGCTATGCTATCGGTGTGATTCAAGCCACTCCACTATCCATTGAGCGGGTGAGTCTCTGGGCGAAAGAGCTGGAAGCTCGCGGCATCCGGCTGGTGCCGTTTTCGGCAGTTGTGAAGCTGAGGTTTTCATGAGCCTGCCTTACCGCGATGGCGTTGGTATTATGCTGATTAACCAGCATCGACAGGTGTTTGTTGCGAAGCGTATTGATACCTTGTCTGAAGCATGGCAGATGCCGCAGGGCGGCATTGATGAGGGTGAACGTCCGGACGTGGCAGCACGCCGCGAGCTGGAAGAAGAAACCGGCACCAGCAAAGCAACCATTCTGCGGGAAAGCAAAGACTGGCTTACCTATGATTTGCCTCAGGAACTGGTAGGTAAAATCTGGCGTGGGCGCTTTCGCGGCCAGCGCCAGAAATGGTTTGCGATGCGGTTTGATGGTACGGATAGTGATATTAATATCGACACGCCCCACCCCGAATTCTGCGAGTGGAAATGGATAGCGCCCAGCACCCTTCCTGATTTGATTGTGCCGTTTAAACGTGTATTATACCGCGATATTATTCAGGAATTCAGGGATTTGCTTTGAACGCCATTGCACTGCAGATGTTGTTTGGGGATCGCGGTAAATACATCGCGATGATTATTGGCATTGGGTTTGCCTCGCTGATCATGACCCAGCAACCCTCCATTTTCTGGGGACTTCTCACGCGCACCTATGCCTTTATTGGCGATGTTGCCGCGCCGGATATCTGGGTGATGGATCCCGGCGTGCAGTATGTTGAGGAACACAAACCCATGCGTGATACGGATCTGGCGCGCGTGCGGGGTGTGGCTGGCGTTGCCTGGGCGGCTCCGATGTATAAAAGCCTGATGGTGGCCAAGCTCCCGGATGGATCAACGCGCTCGATTGATTTAACGGGCCTTGATGACGCAACGCTGATCGGCGCACCGCCGCAAATCGTGGAAGGCTCGCTTGAATCGCTCCGGCAGGCTGATGGTGTGCTGGTGGATAAAGAAGCGGCTTTCACGCGGCTTCGTGTTTCCATGCCGGATGGCAGCACGCGGCCACTTGCCATCGGTGATGTGATGGAAATTAATGATCGCCGCGCTGTGGTGGTGGGTTATGCGAAAGCCTCGCGCAATTTTGTGTTACAGCCTTTTATTTATACCACCTACACACGCGCGCTGACCTACGCACCGCAAAACCGCCGGCAGCTCACCTATGTTCTGGTGAAGGCGCAGGAGGGAGTGGATATTCAGACGCTGGCGGATCGCATTTCGGGCGAGGTTGATCTGCTGGCGCTGACATCGGATCAGTTCAAAACCGTCACCTTTGATTACTGGATGAAAAATACCGGCATTCCGATTAATTTTGGTATTTCGGTGACGCTGGGTTTTATTGTTGGCGCGGCGGTCGCCGGGCAGGCATTTTTCAACTTCATCCGCGAAAATCTGAAACAATATGCCGCGCTTAAGGCGATGGGGCTGCGCTCGGGCGTGCTGGTGCGCATGGTGCTGCTGCAATCGCTGGTGGTGGGGCTGACGGGCTATGGCCTTGGGGTGGGGATGACGGCGCTGTTTGGCTACCTGATGCGCGACACGGTGCTCGCTTTCAGCATGCACCCATTTATTCTTATTTTTGCGCTGGCAGGGGTGTTTCTGATTGTGGCGGCGGCGGCGCTGCTTTCCATCCGGCAAGTCATTAAAATTGATCCGGCGGTGGTGTTCCGTGGCTGAGTTTGCAGTACGCTGTCAGGGGGTTGTGAAGCGTTTCGGTGAAGGTGCCGGCGAAGTTTATGCGCTGCGCGGGGTAGATCTTGATATTCATGCGGGCGAGTTCATGATGCTGGTGGGGCCTTCTGGCTGCGGCAAAACAACGCTGATTTCGGTGATTGCCGGAATTCTGGCAGCCAGTGAAGGTGGCTGCGAGGTGCTTGGCGAGCGCTACGAAGCCATGCGCAGTAGTCAGAAGATGGATTTCAGGGCAAAAAATATTGGCTTTGTGTTTCAGCAGTTCAATCTGCTGCCATCACTTTCCATTGCAGAAAATGTAGCGATTCCAATGATCATCAACGGCCATGATCGCAGCAAGGCGATGCAGGCGGCGCGCGCCATGCTGGATGAGGTGGGGCTTGGTGACCGTGCAGGCAGCAAGCCTAACCTGCTTTCCGGCGGTCAGCAGCAGCGCGTGGCGATTGCCCGGGCGCTGGTGCATGAACCAAAAATATTGCTGTGCGACGAGCCGACGAGCGCGCTTGACCATACCACCGGTATGAAAATTCTCGATATGATGCGCTCCTTAAGCGCCCGCCATGGAACGACGCTGATTGTGGTGACGCATGACAGCCGCATTTTTAAATATGCCGACCGCATCGCTCATATGGACGACGGGCGCATTGATAAGCTACTATCCGCCAGCGAATATATGGAGACCGCGCACGCATGATCACACGTTATGTTATACCCTTTCTGGGGCTTGTTGGCCTGCTATGGGCGGTGACGTTTGTCTTTACTATTGGTAAGGCAGAAACGCCGCAGCCTAACCAGCTTTCCCTGCCGCCAGCCGCACCCTTCGCGGCGACGATTTCCGGCACGGGCATTATTGAGGCGAACACCCGTAATATCGAAGTTGGCAGCCATCTTTCCGGCATTGTCACGCAGGTGCCGGTGGTGGAAGGCAAGGTGGTGAAGCAGGGGGATCTGCTGTTTGCGCTCGATGACCGTGCGGCCAAAGCCGAGCTTGAGTCGCGCCAGAAGGATCTGGCTGCTGCGCAGGCAAGGCTGGAAACAGCGCGTGTGCAGCTCGCGGATGATCAGGATCAGCTGCGCCGTGCTGAATCGCTGAAGGTCGGGGTGGCGGTGAGCGAAGATGTGCTGATGCGCCGGCGCTTTGCGGCAAGGCGTGCGGCAGCGAATGTGACGCAGGCGGAAGCAGAAGTGGAAAGCGCCAAAGCACAGATGCAAAGCGCCGAAGTAACGCTGAGCCGCCTGAGCGTGACCGCGCCGATGGAAGGCCGTGTGCTGAAAGTGCGCGTGCAGCCGGGAGAATTTGTGCAGGCGGGGCAGCAGGTGGCGCCAATCTTAATGGGTAATGACACTCCGCTTTATGTGCGCGTGACGGTGGATGAAAATGATGTGTGGCGTTTTGCGCCAGAGGCAAAAGCCGAGGCAGCGCTGCGCAGCAATAAAGAGATTAAAGTGCCGCTGAAGTTTGTGCGTGTGGAGCCTTATGTGCAGCCTAAACAGAACCTAAGTGGCCGCAGCACTGAGCTGGTGGATACGCGTGTGCTGGAAGTGGTGTATGAAATTATGGGCGGTAGCGAGCAGCTGTTCATTGGCCAGCAGATGGATGTGTTTATTGAGGTCATGGCCGAAAAGCCAGCACAGCAGCCCGGCGAGAAGCAGGCAGCAAACTAGACTGATTAATGTTGCATTGTATCTTATTGAGATGCGCTGTATCATTATAAAACATTGTTGAATAAAGATTAAATTATTTCTGGCTAGACTAGCCATATAAAAATAGACTAGTTTAATAAAAAATTAGTACACTTGCAGATAGAGTAATTTTATAAATTATACGTCGCACGAATGCAGGCGTATTGTTTCTGAAGCATTTAAGAGTAGGTGAGGAGTGGCAGGTATGCTTTCCAATGTTTCGATTCGTGGCAAACTTTCCATCGGTTTTGGGGCGTTGCTGCTGCTTAGCACTGCGGTGTTTGTTTATTTTTTCATCGGGCTTAAGGAAATTGAGCACTCCAAGGCTCGCCTCGAATATTCGTTCGATGCGGCGATGTTGGTGCAGGATATTGATCGCGAGATCATTGATTATGGCCGCTATGTGATCAAGTTTGCTGATGCGGGCGGTGAAAAACATCTTGATAAAATTGCAGAAATCGAAACTGAGCTAGCGGATCATGTCAACAAGCTTCAAGAGCTGACAAAGGGGACAGAAAATGAAGAAAAGCTGAGCCAGATCAAAGCGCAGGTTGACGGCTTGCTGGTTCAGTTTGATGGTCTGGAAAAGCTCAAAGCTGAGATTCCAGGTGGTGATTTATTGAATGAGGCGCGGGGTTATCAGGCGGTAATGAGCATTCAGAACGACATTGATGCTACCGAGCATACCACCGATCTGGTGAAAGAACTGATCCTCAAAGAGGAAGACAAGAATCAGCGGGCGATTGATGATCTGATTGCTGCTAAGGTTGTAGCAGTGATGATTGCAGGTTTGCTCGAGCTGGTGATCGGTGCAGCGCTTGCAGTGGTGATTGCCGGGGCGATTGCAAAACCGATGGCGCAGCTCAACAAGCAGATGAAGCAGCTGGCTGACGATAAGCTGGATATTACCGTTGATGGCACTAAGCGCCGCGATGAGGTGGGTATGATGGCTGGCACGGTGAAATATTTCCAGGAAGTGCTGATTAAAAACAAAGCGATGGCTGAGGCCGAGCGCAAGGAACAGGAACGCAAGCTCGAGCGCCAGCGTCGTGTTGATCAGTTGATTGCGGCCTTTGATGCCAGCGCGTCGCAGGCGGTGTCTACTCTCGCCGCAGCATCCACAGAGCTGGCGCAGACGGCTAATGATATGAACCGCGTGGCAACCAGCACCAACCAGCAGACCGTGACGGTTGCGAACGCCTCGAACCAGACCGCAGGAACCGTGCAGTCGGTGGCGGCGGCGGCGGAAGAAATGTCGGCCTCCATTCGCGAGATTTCGAAACAGATCAGCCAGTCGGCGGATATTGTGCGCGAAGCGATGGATCAGGCGCGACAGGCGGATGAAACATCCAAAGCCATGCTGGATGCTTCACGTGCCATCAGCTCGGTCACCGAGCTGATTGAAAGCATTGCAAGCCAGATCAACCTGCTGGCGCTGAATGCCACCATCGAATCCGCGCGCGCGGGCGAGGCTGGCAAAGGGTTTGCTGTCGTTGCTAGTGAAGTAAAAAACCTCGCCGGCCAGACGACGAAAGCGACCGAAGATATTCGCCAGCAGCTATCAGGTTTGCAGGATATGGCGGAAAATGTCGCGCAGGCGCTGCTCAAAGTGTCCGGCTCGATTGATCGCGTGAATCAGGTGTCCGGCAATATCGCCTCGGCCGTGGAAGAGCAGACCGCGGTGACCAACGAGATTGCCACCAATATGAACATGGCTTCCAGCGGTGTCGGCCAGATCAATGATAATATCGGCAATATCAAACAATCCACCGAATCCACCACCGCCGCTACCCAGCAGATTCTTGGCGCTTCTGGCATGCTTTCCAAGCAGGCAGAGGATCTGAACGCGCAGGTGCGCAGCTTCCTGGAGTCGATCCGCGCGGCTTAGAAAAGGCTAGGCCGTAATACCCGCCTGCCGTAGCTCTGCTGCAATTTTTGCAATGCTTTCGGGGCTGCGCGTGGCATCTTTGTTATTCACTGCGATTTGCTGAAGCGCTCTGTTCTGGTCGGCATTTAGCCACAGTTTTCTGGTGACATCATTGATGAAATTAATCAGCGGGCCGCTATCGCCAAAAACATCTGTGAAGCTGCTGGTGAAGGCAAAGACATTTCGCCCAGCGCCCGGCTTGCTGCCCAGAGTGTTTAAGGTCTGGTTGATGGTGATGGAAATTGTTTCCTGTATTCTGATGGCAAGCTCGGTGATGTTTAGTCTTTTGCCCGCACTGCTCAAGAAATCATCAAAATCAGCACTGGTGGCACGGTTGTGTATTGTGTCGCGCGCGCCAGAGCTTGATATTTGGGAGGTGTAAAGATTGTCCGGTATGAGCTGCATAGGTCATCCTGCCTGTGGGGTTCAACGGTGGCGTTAGTATTTATGCAATTATCAGGCCAGAAAATAGTTGAGTGGTAGCGGCTCCCATGCTTTGCTACAGCTGCTTAAGGATCCTGCGGGTGCTTGATTTTCTGAGCGCCAAAGCCACTAAGAAAATCTAAGCGGTGCACCAGCGCGGAAAAACTTCGAACCGGATGATGAAATTAATTAAAGGTTTACAAGGTATGTGGAAATTGTTCAAATATTCTCATTATTGTACAGCACCTGAGTCCGAAGCAGTTCCTTTTCTATGAGTCCTATTATATCCAATTGCAGGATCACTGGACTTATAAAAGCGTATTAACTCGCTTTCTTTCTTGGTAACTTCTTTTTTGCAGGGGGATTCAAAGATGATCTCTTTTCTTAAAGAAAAGTCCGAAAGCCGCTCTTTAGTAAAATCTTGCTCGACGTCCGCATTGTGCCATGAGCCAAAGTAACGAATAGAGTGGCCTTCTGTACCTATATCCTTCCCTATGTAAATTTTGCCGTTAGGGAAAGTGATCTTATAAACTACATACTGAAATTTTTTCACATTTAGAACAGCACATCTATTTGAATTGCATCATTCCTATCCGATTTCATGAAAAATAGGTATCGGAAAGTTAGAACCAGAGCCAACTCAGGATCCCACGCGGAACTATAAAGATCAGATTAGCCGTTTACTGGCAAATGCCCTGCCAGAGTGAGATTTTAAGTATTTTTCAAATTCAAGCGCTTTGTGTTTATTTGGAAAAGCACAATACCAGATCATCTGCCAAGGCGCAAATTTAGATGTGTGGGTTGATTTTTCAGCATTGTGGTCGGCTAAGCGCTGTTTGAGATCTTCTGTTGCGCCGGTATATTCTTGCTCGGGAAAATCGATGCTTCTGAGAATATAAACGTACCACATAAAATCCTCTAGCCCCTCTTCGCCCTTCGGGCTACGCCGGGCACTGCTTCGCCTAAGATCGCCTACGCTAAGAGTGGCTGCGCCACGCATAGCCGAAGGCGAAGCGTGGTGCTCCCCCGCGGACTAAACTCGAACCGGGTTGAGCAATTACAGGTGGTTATAAAAGACTGGGTGGAGATTTACAAGTCCCCGCCGCAACTGGATGGTAAAACCTTCCAGTGGGAACCGCTAAGTGTAGCAGCGTAGCAAGGACATCAAGCCATGACATTTGACCTATCAGTGGAAAGCGACATCAAATCGCTGCGCCGGGGGCTGCACGCCCTAGAAAAGCAGGTTGTGCCGGAGGCAACGGTTCGGACGCTAAACCGGGTAGCAGACAGCGCAAAGGTCGCCAGTGCCTCGCATATCGCCCCGCAGATGGGTAGCAGGCAGGCTGGTATAAAGCGGCGTATCGAAACGCGCCGTGCCAGCTTCAAACGCCTGTGGGCGACGCTGGTGGCAAGTGATCGCCCCCTGCATCTTATCGAATTCGTGGTGGGGTCGCGCAAGCCGACGCAGCAGCCCGGTGGGAAGCGCGGTCCCGTAAAAGCGAAGGCATGGGGAAAAACGAAAACCTATCGCGGAGCGTTCATCGCACCGCGTAAGAAAGGGTCGAGCAGCACGGAAGTGTATGTGAGGAAATCAGGAAAGCGGTTACCGCTGAAGATGCTGTTTGGTCCCGGCATCATGCAGCTATTCAAGCAACGGGAGAATGCGGCAATCATGGAAACCAAGGTAAAAGAGCGCCTGCCGGTGGAGTTTACGCAGAACCTCGCCTATTACCTGTCGCGGTTGAAGCGTTAGTATTCGCTGGTGAGCATGATGGTGAGAACGCGGGTGGTGATGTCCGGGTTGGTCGGGTCTTCAGAGCCGTATTCCAAACGGTTGTCGTAATAGCTGATTTTCCAGAAACAGCTAACCCCGTTCACCACTACCTTGCCGAAGTCATGCTCACCATACGGGTCGTTATCCTCGGTGAATGTATCGAACTCCTGCACTGCGCGGAAGATGGCGTGCTGTGTGTCTTCCGGCAGTGCGGTGATGCCGGGTGTCATCATCACTTTGCCACCCCAGTATGTCTGGCGCAGCCGGTCATTGAGGGCGGCGATGCGGGTGATGGTGGTGTCGGGTACAGTCTGCATATGTTTCTCCTTTAGGAACAGTTGGTTATTCCTAAACGGATAACAGGGCTGCACCTGCAATCAACGCTCTTTTATATGGTATTACAATAACTTGAACAGGTGTGCCGATGCCATTTTAGCATGGGGTGCTGCCTTGGTCATGGCCTC
>JANRJW010000005.1:0-155102 GCA_033763775.1 Alphaproteobacteria bacterium
TGCGTGCAGAAATCGCTCTGGATGAGGTTCAATAGCACTTTGGCGCGCCCGATATGAGAGTTTCGCACATAATAGGGGCAATAACTATGCACGACTCCTTTGAAGCCTTTGTATCCGATCCGGCTTACCATCTCGGTGCGCCGGGGCGACATGGTGGCGAATAGATAGAAATCGAGGTTCTTCTCGGCTTTATGGATAATATCCTCCAGCCGTTCATGATACGCCCATCGCAGGAAATGATTTTTCACCCCGTAGCGGTCCAGCTCCGGCTGGTTGTCGATCACCGTTTCCATGACGCCGAGCGAGGAGCGCATGAAAGGCACATGCAGGCCGAGCAGATCGATTTGCTCCGGCGTCTTCATGTTGATGCGGTCGTGCTTTATGATCTCGGATTGCAGAAGAATGATCGGCGCGCCGCATTCCATCAGCTGACGTATCGATTCTGCAGGCGTGAGGTAGGTGCCGATCAGGATGTTGATCGCGTGTGTGTCGACGTAATACTGGCCAAGCTCAACCTCATGGCCGCAATCTTCCAGCGCGTATTGCACCAGGAGCATCAGGTCCCGCCAGGCGATCGACTGCGATTCCAGCCCCATGAAAGCGATATTGAAGCGCATATTGTCCCCTCTGGCGATTCGCCTATTGCAGTGAGGCCGATTGCGACGAAGATCAAGCAAAAATAGACGTTATAAAAGTAAGGGCGACTGGGAAGCCCTGCCCTGCCAGGCAGGTAGTGGAAGGCGTTGGGCCGTTTTCGGGGCGATGCTCGGACAGGGGGTAAAAAATTCTATCGCGACCCCAAAAAATGCTTTATTATTCCCATCGATTCGCGTAATAGCGCGAGTCTGTGTCAACAACCCATAGGGACTGTATGTTTACCACCCAAACCTCGCGCCTGATCGTTCAGGCTTATCAAGGGTTTGCAGCATATTTGCTGCCGGACCGTTAGCGTTTTAACAGCATATAAGGGAATTGTATGAGATGAAGCAACCCACCATCCGTGCCCGCAGAGCCCATTCTGCCCAACTTATTCTGGTCACCCCAGGCACCGTACAATCCCCGGATCAAAGCCCGGCACTGGAGCATCGTGTCTCTTTAGAGACTTTTTGCTCGGCCGAAGCGATGGTGGGAATCAAACGGCCCGAACACCCCGTCCACTGCCTCCGCACCCACACGATTAAACGCGCCGCCACGTGGTTTTTGAACCATTTCCCCGGCCGCGTGATGTATGCGGTGAAGACCAACCCGGAACCGCTGGCGCTCGCCGCGGTGTACGATGCGGGCGTGCGCGATTTCGACGTGGCTTCGCTCGCCGAGGTGCGAGCGGTGGCGGAACGTTTTCCGGGCGTGCGCCTGTTTTTCATGCACCCGGTGAAAAGCCGCGAGGCCATTCACGCCGCTTATTTCGAGCATGGCATCCGCGATTTCTCGCTCGACTCCATGGACGAGCTCGCCAAAATCCTTGAAGTAACCGAGCACGCCACCGACCTGAACCTGTATGTGCGTCTTGCCATGAACAGCGAAGGCGCGGCCTACAGCCTTGCCGGCAAGTTTGGTGTATCGATGAGTGATGCGCCCGCGCTGCTTCAAGCTACCCGCGCGGTTTCTGAGAAGCTCGGCCTGTGCTTCCATGTCGGCTCGCAGTGCATGGAGCCTCAGGCTTACAGTATTGCCATGGCCAAAGCATCGCAGCTGGTGGCGGATAGTGGTGTGAAAGTGGATGTGCTGGATATTGGCGGGGGTTTCCCCTCCATCTATCCGGGGCTCACGCCGCCGCCGCTTTCGGATTACATGAGTGCCATCAAGCAGGCGCTGAAAAAACACCCCGCTTTTGACACCTGCCAGATTCTCTGCGAGCCCGGCCGTGCGCTGGTGGCAGAGGGTGGTTCGGTGGTGGTGCGTGTTGAGGCTCGAAAAGGCAACATGCTCTATCTCAACGATGGCACTTACGGCACCCTGTTTGATGCTGGTGTGCCCGGCTTTGTCTATCCGGTGAAGGCGATCCGCCCCGGCGGTACGCTTTCGTCTGAGCAGGCGGAGTTTGGTTTTTTCGGCCCGACCTGCGACAGCATGGACGCGATGAAAGGCCCGTTTCACCTGCCCGTGGATATCGCGGAAGGTGACTGGATCGAGATCGGCCAGCTCGGCGCGTATGGTGCCACCATGCGCACCAACTTCAACGGCTTTTACAGCGATGAAACAGTCGAACTCGCGGATAAGCCGATGATGAGTATTTTTGGAATCAATTGACATGTTTTCTTAGCGGTCTTGCCGCTTAGAAAACTGTCATCCCGTGGAGCGAAGCAGCAGCTTCGCGAGCACGGGATCCAGAAAAGCCAAATGACAGTAGGCATTTGGCGTCAATCAACAAAGCACGCAAAAAGTCTGCTGACTTTTTGCTATTATGGATCCCGGATAAATTTTGCTGCTGCAAAATTTTCCGGGATGACGAAAGGAAAACCATGAAAACCACGACGGCAAAAAAGACGAATTCAAAACACAACTTGCTCACCAAAGAAGTCGAGCATATCGACATCACGTCGTTTGATGCGCGGCCGATTGTGAAACAGATGGCCGGCATGTCGTTCACCTCGCGTGATCTCGCGCGCGCTGCCGAAATCTACAACATGATGCTGAAAGACAAATCCTGCAGCGTGTTCCTTACGCTCGCGGGCAGCACTTCCGCGGGGGGCTGCATGCAGCTTTATGTCGAGCTGGTGAAAAATAACATGGTGGATGCCATTGTGGCCACCGGCGCGTCGATTGTGGATATGGATTTCTTCGAGGCGCTGGGCTTCAAGCATTACCACGGCAACCAGTTCATGGATGACAAGGTGCTGCGCGATAACTATATCGACCGCATTTACGACACCTATATCGATGAAGAAGAACTTCAGGCCTGCGACCATACCATCAAAAAAATCGCTGACAGCCTCGAGCCGCGCCCTTATTCCAGCCGCGAATTCATCCACGAGATGGGCAAATGGCTGGTGAAAAACGGCAAGAAAAAAGATTCGCTCATCCAGCGTGCCTATGAAAACGGCGTGCCGATTTTCTGCCCGGCCTTTACTGATTCTTCGGCGGGCTTTGGCCTGGTTGTGCATCAGGTGGAGCGCATGAAAAAGAAAAAGCCGTACCTCACGATTGATTCGATCGCCGATTTCCGCGAACTCACCGAAATCAAAATCAAGGGCGGCACCTCGGGCCTGCTCATGGTCGGCGGCGGTGTGCCGAAAAACTTTGTGCAGGATACGGTGGTGTGCGCCGAAATCATGGGCGTGGAAGCCGAGATGCATAAATACGCCATCCAGATTACGGTGGCCGATGTGCGCGACGGCGCGTGCAGCTCCTCAACGCTGAAAGAAGCTTCGAGTTGGGGTAAGGTCGATACCGTGCATGAGCAGATGGTGTTTGCGGAAGCGACCAGCGTGCTGCCGCTCATCGCCTCGGATGCTTACCACACCGGCCACTGGAAAAAACGCACGAAGCGCAAATACGCCAAGCTGTTTGAGTAAATAAAAAACCCGGCTCTAAGCCGGGTTTTTTTTATAAGCTTTTGCCGAATAAATTATCCGCCAAGCGCTGCGCCGGCTTCAGGTTTTTTTATGCCAGCACTGGCTTGCGGAGTTTGCCTCGCTGGGGTTTGCGGAGATGCAAGATTGCCAGAAACAGCTGGCTCATTAGAAGCAGGTGCCTGTGCCGTAGCTTCCTGCGCCTGTCTGGCGGCTTCAGCAAGCCTTGCTTTTTCTTCCTGCTGAGTTCTGACTTCTGCGGTAGCAACTTTCAGTAATTGCTCGCGATCTTTAAAGAAATCAGCGCGCTGATTCATGGTTTCTTTCATTTCAATCAGCAGGTCGCTGTATTCTCTGATGGGTTTGCGAGTAAAGATAGCTCTGGGAACACCACCAAGCCACTTGTCGCCTTCGACAGAGGAAACAATCTCACGAAACTTGTCAAATTCACCACTGTCGTAAGCTTTAAGCGCCTCCTCAATTTTGCTTTTTGCAAGAGGTGTTGCGGCAAGTCCAACCGTTAATCCAGCAGGTGCGGCGGTAATCGATCTTACAGCATCCTGTGGGCTACTAATGCCATAGGAGCTATAATCAGCATATCCTTTTAATTTCTCGCGCTGTTCTCTGAGTTTCTGGTCAAAGTTTTCATTAACTCGAAGCGTCATATCGGCAAGATTCATGTTGTTGATTGTATCAACAGTTTCTCCGGACTTGAGCGTCGAAAGCAGAGTATCGCGGTATTTATTGCGGAATTTGTCAGTCTCTCTAATAATTTGCGATCCGTCTTTAGCAGTTGCCGATGCTGATCTGATGGTCGTATATGCTGAGTCCTGTACGGCTTTGTAGCCTGCATCTGCTCCCAACCCTGCTGTCAGTCTTTCATCACCCTTATTGAGTGTCTTAGCGGCGCTCACTGCATCATTAGTGTATTTAATGGGCGCTGGCTCATCTTTGCCGAGCTCCCGGCCACTGCTTGGCCCACTATCAATTTTGCCCGCTAAAAAACTGCCACCAAGACCGCCAAGCAGTGCGCCAATAATAGCGCCGATAGGGCCAAGTCCAAGCATGGTGCTGAGTAAGCCGCCAATCAGCACCCCGATACCACCACCAACCATGTTTTTCGTTTCCATAACCTTGCTACCTTTAAAGAATCTCTATTTGGCCATACTACGCCAGCTTGCCCACAAACACACATGAAGTTTCCATGACAGCGGTTAAGCTTCAGTAAAGGGATTATGACAGCGCGGTCATATTTGCATAAAAAAACAAATAAAACCTTTGTTTTTATGGTGGTTATGCGATATTCTAGATGTCTGAACTTATCGAGCGTTGTTCGATGACCAATGATAAATCCGTCATTCCCCGAATGTTGCTTCAGCAACATTCTAGGGGAATCCAGCTGGATCGCCCTAGAATCGCTTTGCGATTCGGGCGATGACGATACAACCCTACCTTTCGGATAACACCATGAAAAAAACCACTTCCAGCCACAAAAAACCCTCGGCCGCCACCAAGGCGCTGATCGCCAAAGGCCGCAAATACTACACCCATGCCTACAAGCCGCGCGAGATGATTGTGAGTCATGGCCGCGGGGCGATGGTATGGGACACGGATGGCAATGATTATGTCGATCTCGGTGCGGGTATTGCGGTCACCAGCCTTGGCCACAAAAGCGATGAGCTGGTCGCGGCGCTGACTGGGCAGGCCAAAAAAATCTGGCATACCAGCAATATTTTCTTCACCGAGCCGCCGATTCTACTTGCTGAAGCGCTGGTGAAATCTTCAAAATTTGCGCGGCGTGCATTCCTCACCAATTCCGGCACTGAGGCAAACGAAGCGGCGATCAAGCTGGTGCGCAAATATGCCGCTGATAAGGGAAAAAGCGAATCGCAGCGCGAGATCATCACGTTTAGCGGTTCATTTCATGGCCGCACGCTTGCGGCGGTCACGGCCACCGCCCAGCCCAAATACCATGCCGGTTTTGAGCCGCTGCCGCCGGGCTTTAAATATTGCCCGTTTAATGATTTTGAAGCCATCGCGAGTATGGTGAATGAAAATACCTGCGCGGTGATGACGGAGGTCGTGCAGGGCGAGGGGGGTATCACCCCGGTCGCACCCGGCTTTTTAAAACATGTGCAGGATCTCTGCCACAAGCATGATGCGCTTTTGGTGCTCGATCAGGTGCAGTGCGGCATGATGCGCACTGGCCATCTCTTTTCCCATTTTGCCGAAAAAGGCGTGAAGCCCGATGTGGTCACGCTGGCCAAGGCGCTGGGCGGCGGTATCCCGATTGGCGCGATGCTGATCGGCGAGCGCGCGGAAAACACTTTTCAGTTTGGCTCGCATGGCTCCACCTTCGGGGGCAACCCGCTGGCGGCCGCTGTCGCCTCTGTGGTACTTAAAAAACTGCAAAGCAAGCCGCTGGCGAACAATGTCGCGCTGCGCGGCAAGCAGCTGATGGGCGCGCTGGATAAAATCAATGGCCAGCATAAGGGTCTCCTCTTCAAAGAAATTCGTGGCCGCGGGCTGATGATTGGCGCTGAACTCCATCCACAATTTGCTGGCAAAGCGTCTGAGATTGGCGAAATCGCCAGAAAGCATGGCGTGCTGATACTTCAGGCCGGGCCGAATGTGCTGCGTTTTCTGCCTCCGCTGACCATCAGCGACAAGGAGATGAAAGAGGGCATCCGCCGCGTCTCTGATGCGATTGCGGATTTTGTTCGCCAAGCCGGTAAAAACGCATGATGATCGTTCGTCCCGTCACGCAGGGCGACCACAAGGAAATCCTCGCGCTGGCGCAGGAGGCGGGCATCGGCATGACCTCGTTGCCGCCGGATGGTAAGGTGCTCGAAAAAAAAATCACGCGTTCTGTTGCCAGTGTTTTTCAGAGCCTGGAAGTAAAAAAAGATGAAGCGTTTCTCTTTGTTCTGGAAGATACGCAGGCGCGCAAGCTCGTTGGCACATGCGGGGTTGTGTCGCATGTTGGCATGAAGCATCCGTTTTATTCTTACAAGCTTTCCACCATTGTGCAGGCGAGTGACGAGGTAGGGGTTTATTCGCTGCAGCGTGTGCTGCACATGGTGAATGATTACACCGGCGCGTCAGAAATCGGCTCGCTGTTTCTACTGCCCGCATGGCGCCGTGATGGCATTGGGCGATTTCTGTCGCGCTGCCGTTTCCTGTTTGTCGCGCAGTTCATGGAGCTTTTTTCCGACATCATGATTGCGGAAATACGCGGCGTGCAGGATGAAGAGGGGCAATCGCCATTTTATCAGCATCTGGCGCAGCATTTTTTTCAGATGGACTTCAAGCGCGCAGATTTTGTCAATGCCACCACCGGCAGCCAGTTTATCAGCGACCTCATGCCCAAATATCCGATTTATGTGAACCTGCTTGACCCAAAGGCGCAAGCCGTGATTGGCCGGCCGTTTGGTGCCTCGCGCCCGGCGATGAAGCTGCTGGAGGCTGAGGGTTTCCGCCATCAAGGCTATATTGATGTGTTTGATGCTGGCCCCACCCTGCAGGTGGAAACCGCTCAAATCCGCACCGTGCGTGATAGCAGGCTTGTACCGGTAGGGGGTATCAAGCGTCTTGAAGGTAAGCCCACACACATGGTTTGCAACACATCGCTGGCGGATTTCCGCGTGGCGATGGCCGCGGTCGAGCAGCATGAAAGCGGCTGGTTTTTGAATGATGAAACCGCCATCGCGCTCGGTGTTGCCAGCGGCGATGAAATCCGCGTGATGGAGCTTTAGCCATGACAATAAACCCCATCACCCAATTTCAGGGGTGGCTGGAGGCGGCAAAAGCCCACCCCCATATCATTGAGCCAACGGCGATGTGCCTTGCTACTGCTGATAAGAACGCAGAGCCATCCGCGCGCATGGTGCTGCTCAAAGAGGTGGATGATCGCGGCTTCGTGTTCTACACCAATGACGAAAGCCACAAAGGTCATGATTTGCGTGAAAATCCCCGCGCTGCGCTGGTGTTTTACTGGATGCCGATGAAACGCCAGATACGGGTGGAGGGTATCTGCCAGAAAGTCAGCGATGAAGAGTCGGATGCGTATTTTAACAGCCGCCCACGCGATAGCCGCATTGGTGCCTGGGCATCGAAACAATCACGGCCACTGAAAGATAAGGCGCAGCTGGTAGCGGACGTCGCGCGCGAGACAGCACGTTTTGGTGTTGGTAATATACCCCGCCCCCCGTACTGGTATGGTTGGCGGGTGGTGCCGCGTGTGATTGAGTTCTGGGAAGAGGGGCTTTTTCGCATCCATGACCGCGAGGTTTTTACGCGCTCAAGCGATGGCTGGGAAATAACAAGGCTGTATCCTTAGCCTATTTCGACAAAGCAATTCGGCGTTTCGTAGAGCCTGAGGTGGGTGCAGCGGATATTGTCTGTTTTGAATAGTTCGGGGATGACTTGCTGCATTAAATAGGCGGCCATGTTTTCGGCGGTGGGGTTCTCGCTTAAATAAAATACCTTTTGTCCGGTATGTTTTTCAATATCGCTGCCCAGCAGCTTGTCTTTATCAAATAAAATGGTGGCATGATCCCAGTTGGCATCAATCCAGCCGCCAAGCTTTTCTTTAATCACCGAGAAATCAACCACCCGCCCAAGTGCATCCAGCCCGCTGCTGGCCACAAAACCCACTTCCAGCGCGTAGCGATGTCCGTGTAAATGTTTACACTTGCCTTCATGTTGCATCACGCGGTGCGCCGCGTCGAACTCGATGCGCCGTGCGCAGGTGATGGGGTTTTGGGTCATGTCCATTTTCACTTGACTGGTAAGGTTAAAAGAGTAACTAGAGCCTAACTTTTAGCAGCATAGAGGCGGCCATGGCAAGCGCACTCAGACGCACCTTCCGCAGGCGCCGGGTTACCCCGGGCTCGTACAAACCCAATCCCGGTTCGTCGCCGGGAGTGCTGACGGTCAGCCCGCTTTCGCATCCATCGCAGGTCTTTGTCATTGCTTACGGCCCGGAAGGCTACATTGAGCATGCCTGCCGTGAGCTGGAGGAAATAAGCCGATTCGTGGGCGCGTGGCCGGTAGTCTGGGTCAATGTCATTGGCCTTGGCAGCATCGAAACCATCGAAAAAATCGGCACCATGTTCGGAGTCGACCGCCTGCTGCTCGAAGACGTGCTGGACACCACCCACCGCCCGAAAACCGAGCATTACGAGCACCATCTCTTTACCATCATCAAGGGCGGCCTACATGGTGATCAGTTTGAAAGTGAGCATATCAGCATTTTCCTGAAGAAAAATGTGGTGATTGTCTTTGAAGAGCGCCCGGGCAGCAGCTTTTCGCAGGTGCGTGAGCGCATTCGCCGCGGCACCGGAAAAATCCGCAGCCACGGCACCGACTATCTCTATTATGCGCTGCTCGATGAGGTGATCGATAAATATTTCCCCATCCTCGACAAGCTGAACCAGAACCTTGCGACCGTGGAAGATGAAATCATGACCCGCAGCCGCCATATCCGCGACCGCGACGTGATTAACCAGATTCACCACACCAAGAGCGACCTGCTGCTGCTACATAAAACCATCTGGCCGATCAGCGATATGGTGAACCTTCTGATGCGCGAAGAAACACCGCTCTTGACCAAGGGTGTGCGCGGTTATCTGCGTGACTGCTATGACCACAGCGTGCAGGCCAACGAGCTCACGCAGTTTTACCGCGACACCGCCTCTGGCCTGCTCAACACCTACCTCGCCTATGAGGGGCACAAAACCAATGAGATCGTCAAAGTCCTCACGCTCATTTCGGCGATTTTCATTCCGCTGACATTTGTGGCCGGGGTGTATGGCATGAACTTTGACAATATCCCCGAGCTTCATTCCCCTTACGGCTATCCTGCAGTGATGGGCGCGATGTTTGCTATGGCGACCGGCATGGTGATTTTCTTTAAGCGCCGCGGCTGGCTGGATAGCTTCTTCCCACCCAAAGCGCCGCCCGGCTCAGAGTATAAGCAGCAGGGCTAGAGCCGCACGAAAAAATGTTTCACGTGAAACAATGGCAGAAAATAAGCCTCATTATCCTATGCTAAGGCTCTGGGGCATAGTCCGAACCTTTTTCCTGAAAGGGAAAAGTAGACGTAATATTAATTTGTTTCGCCAGTATTATAACGTCATCCCCGCGAAAACGGGGAGCCAGCGGCAAGCGCCTGCGAGCCAAAAGCTTTTTTCGCCGTTAATCGGGGCTTTGACTGGATCCCCGCTTTCGCTGGGATGACATTACTTGCTTGATAGAGAATTGTTATAAAAATTATTTCACGTGAAACATTTTTGCCCTCTGCCTCTGAGAGGGGGGTAGGGTGAGGGCGCTTCGTTTTAGAACCGGGTGTTGTTATTCCCCGCGATAGACACCGCGTTCTAGATCGGGATCGGGCGTGCGGTCGGTCGGGCAGGCGGCGGGGCGGGGACCATCCGGCGCGGCTTTCAGGCGCTGCGCGCATTCCAGATCACAGGCTTTGGCGCGAGTGGCCGCGATGGTGGAGTGCTTCGCCGCATGGCGCGCAAAATTACATTCGCTATGGCGGGAAAGCGCTGTTTTATTGTCGCTGCGTTCGACGATGGCGGCTTTGGGCGCGGCTTGTGCAGCAGCTGCGGCGCCGGCGGCTTGCGCAGCAGCAGAGGCACTGGCAGAGGCCGGCTGAGCAGCCAGCCCCATGGCGGCAGGCGGCGCGGCGGCGGCCGTTGCCATGGGCGGCGGCGGCGCCGGATTGGTGATGTTATAGCCGTTATTGGCCATGCACTCGTTAAACAGGCTGATGAGCGCGGTCTTTTTATCACGCGTGGTGGCGGGGCCTTTCACCGTGCCGCGAATCTGCATGTCCTGCTTCAGCTCGGCATAATCGCGGCATTTATCGCGCTGCTCGATATAGTCGTGCTGGGTGGAGGTCTGATCCATACAGAACATCCAGCAGCGGAAGCGATAGCCTGACGACATCGCCAGCACCGCAATCAAAAAACCAGCTTTAAGCCATTTCATACGCCCTTATCATAACGTTTTTTGCTTAAAACGCAGCAACTAATTGCAGCGAACCGAAACATTCGGTTGATTATTTCATTTAAATATACAATTAATAGTATAGTAATGAGACACCGTTCTAGATTTGCCTAAAAGGATACCAACATGCAATATTTACTGGTTATCTGCGCTGAGCATGAGTTTGCCGCAATGTCGGAGACGCTGGATCATCAGCTGCCTTTCCGGCTGATGCACGCGCGCAGCGCCGCGGCAGCGCATCGTTTGCTGAATGATATGGATATATCCGAAATTGCTGCGCTGCTGCTCGATGCGCGGAGTTCATCCTCCAAGGCACCGGAGGTGATTCGCGGTCTTCGCTCGCTTTATCCGGCCTTGCCGCTCGTGGCTTTCACCGGCTACGCACAGGATGACATGGCGTGTGAGCTGCTCGCCGCTGGCGCGAGCGATTTTATTGCGATGCCGGCCTCGCTGGCGCGCCTTCGCCATAGTTTGCGCATGGTGCTGCGTATCCGTCATATGGCTGATTATATGGGCTGGCTGGAGCGCAAACTTTCCGGCAGCATGGATTTCAGCGACCTGATTGGGCGTGACCCTCAGATGCAGCGTGTGATTGAAACGGCGCGGCAGGCCGCCGCATCCAAAATCCCTATCTGGATTGAAGGCGCACCCGGCACCGAGATGGAGCTGCTCGCCCGCGCCATTCATGGCGATAGCGGCCGCGCCAGCAAGCCGATGGTGGTGGTGAACTGCCGGATGATTTCGGCGGATTATGCCGAGGCGGTGCTGTTTGGTGGCGCTAAAGGTGCTGACCACGCCATGCTCGGCAAACTGCGCGAAGCCGAGGGCGGCACGCTGCTGCTGGAGGAGGTTGGCGATCTGCCGGCCACGGCGCAGAGCCAACTGCTTGGCTTTCTTGAAACCGGCATGGTGTTGCCGCTGGGCGCCGAAACGGCGATGAAGCTGGATGTGCGGATTATCTGCGCGTCTACCCGAAGCGTACCTCATCAGCCTTTCGATACTCGCCGAGCGCACCCGCTCACACAGCGCCTGCGCTCAGTGGTGCTTACCCTGCCGCCACTTGCCGAGCGGCGCGGCGATATTGCGCTGATAGCACAATACTGGCTGGCGCATCACAGCGCTTCTGAAATGAAAGTGGTTCAATCCATAAGCGCTGATGCTATGGCATGGCTCAGCCGCCAGCCCTGGCCGGGCAACGTCCACCAGCTGTCGGATGTGATCTGGCGCGCCGTGTGCATGGCTTCTTCGGCGCAGCTGGAACTGGCTGATTTTGCCGCATTATTGCCGCCACTAGCCAGCACACCCACACCGCCCAATATTGTGGATGCGGAAGGAAAAATCAGGACACTGCGCTCGATTCAGGAGGAAGCAATACGTTTTGCGCTGCATCATTCCGGTGGTTGCATGACCCGCGCCGCGAAATATCTAGGGATTGGCCGCTCAACCCTGTATCGCAAGCTTGAAGAGCATCAGATTTCGCGGGCAAACCAGACCACACGTCCGATGATGATGGTATCATCCGCATCGCGCTCAAACATCGAATATTGAGAATTATCCGACATCAGCCGCAGGCGGCGCTCGCCGGGCAGAAGCTCCAGCCGCCGCGCGGTGAGCCCCAGCCCATCAAAGCAGATGAAAATACCCGGCGGTGAGGGCGTTTTCTGGGTGGTGTCCACCATCACCATATCGTTATGGCAAAGCGTGGGTTCCATATTATCGCCGCGAATGTACATCAGCCGTAAATCTGACACGCTGACACCGAGATGATCCTGAATCCAGCTGCGGCGGAAATAATAGGCCTCGGCCTCATGCTCGCGGGCGGTGACGCGGTTGCCATCCGCCGTAATATCAACCGTGATGCGTGGAATTGTCACATAATCCTGGCTGGCATGCTCTGGCAGGGCAGGTGTGGTAGTCAGATCACTGCCAGCAAGGGCAGCAAGGCTGATATTCAGGCAATGCGCCACGCGTGCCAGTTTGATGGTGGAGGGGTTGGTCGATTTTCCACTGATCACATCATATAGAAAAGACGGTTTAACATCCGCCTTTTTCGCCAGATCACCCACACTCATGCCGCAGCGCTTCATTTCCTGCTTGAGGCGTTGGCCAAGCGGGTTGGAGGCGGCGGGGTAAAATTCTTTCTGCATTGCACTCATTCGCTCACTATAAACCCCTTTATCTTCTTTGCCTAAAGTTTTTTCTGGGGAGCGCTGGGGCGGTTTTAGCTGTTCCATTTCAAAACAAGACAGCAAAGAACCATCTGAGCTGACAGCAAATTTACTAAATCTTTATCTTTCTGGCGCAATAGTGGGAACGTGAATTTCTTGGCAAGTGCTGGGCAATGTAATGCTGGATAGAATGTGATGATTGACGAACTACGCATGGCTGAACTGCTTTCGACCCGCCTGTGTCACGATCTGACGGGGCCTATTGGCGCAGTCAATAATGGTGCGGAATTTCTCAGCGAAGAAGGTGCGGGCATGCAGGCGCAGGCCGTGGAGCTGATTACCAGCAGCGCCTTTTCCGCGGTGTCGCGGCTGCAGTTTTATCGCATGGCGTATGGCCACGTCAAAGATCAGGGTGAAGCGAATCTTTCCGAAAAACAGCGTATCGCCGCAGATTTTTTTACCGGCAGCAAAATCTCGCTCGACTGGCCGGACAGCCACACCGAGGCCGCAGATGTTTCAATCAGTGTGAAAATGTCGCGGCTGATTTTCAATCTGCTCATTGTGGCATCTTCCACACTCATTCGCGGCGGCAAGCTGATGGTACGCATCCGTCAGGATGAAGCAGGCCAGCGCCATGTTTCAGTGCAGGCCAGCGGCGCCGGCCTGAAATGGGAACCCGAAATGGAGCATATGCTGAGCGGCGCGGTTGAAACCTCGCAGCTGTCACCGAAAAACGTGCAGGTGTATCTCACCCGCCGCTTCGCAGAAGATCTTCGCAGCCGTGTGGAATATCGCATCGGTGCGGATGAAATGGAATTACTCGTCGTTCAACCCAGAGCCCAGCAGGGCTGATGGCACGCAGGAGGCAGGCATATGGATGATTTAATCAGTGAATTCATTACCGAAACAGTGGAATCACTCGCGCTGCTCGATAATGAACTTGTCAATCTTGAGCAGAATCCCGATGATGTCGCGATTCTCAGCAATATCTTCCGCGTTATGCACACGATTAAAGGCACGTGCGGCTTTCTTGGGCTGCCACGCCTCGAAGGTGTGGCGCATGCCAGCGAAAACGTGCTGGGCAAAATCCGTGACCGTCAGCTGCAGGCCACACCACAGGCGATCAGTCTGGTGCTGGAATCGCTGGATTGCATCAAGGGCCTCATTGATCATCTCAGCGCCCATGGCAGCGAACCTGAGGGAAGTGATGATGAACTCAAGCGCCGCCTGAACCATTTTGCCGAAACTGGTCAGGTGGAGACGGCTGCTACCGGCGCTACTGCCGCGCCCACACCGCCCGCTTCCAGCATGAATGGCACGAACGGCGCGCACAACCCATTTCCATTTTTCAAAGGCGAGGACGACCCCGAAATTGCCGCCGCGATTGAAAAACTCATGGCCGAACAGACCGGCGCAGCACCTGCGGCGGCGCCAACGGCCGCTGCCGCAGCACCGCAAACAGAGGCTGTGCCGATGCCGAAAACCGCTGTGGCTGCTGCCAGCGAACCGGCCGCCGCCAAGCCTGCTCCGGCAAGCAAAGCCGCCGCGAAAACTGAAGATAAAGATGCAGGCGCCGGTGATTCCGCCAACCAGAGCATCCGCGTGAATATCAATGTACTCGAAAATCTCATGCAGATGGTCAGCGAGCTGGTGCTGACCCGAAACCAGCTGATGCAGATTGCCCGTACCAAAGATGACAAAGAATTTCTTACGCCTCTGCAGCAGCTCAGTCTGATTACCACCGAGCTGCAGGAAGGGGTGATGAAAACCCGCATGCAGCCGATTGGTAACGCATGGTCGAAATTCCCACGTCTGATTCGCGACCTGTCCATGGAGCTGGGCAAAAAAATTGAGCTGAAGATGATTGGCGCAGAAACGGATCTTGATCGCCAGCTGCTTGAAGTTATTAAAGACCCACTGACGCACATGGTGCGAAATTCGTGCGATCATGGCCTGGAAACGCCCGATGTGCGCCGTGCCGCCGGCAAACCAGAAACAGGAACCGTAACACTTTCTGCTTACCATGAAGGTGGTCATATCATCATCGAGATTGCTGATGATGGTCGCGGCATCAACATCGAACGTGTGAAGCAGAAGGCGCTTGAAAATGGCCTTGCCAGCGAGGCCGAGCTGGCAGCGATGACTGAGAAGCAGATTGCCCAGTATATTTTTGCTGCGGGCTTCTCCACTGCTGAAAAGGTGACAGCTGTTTCCGGTCGCGGTGTTGGCATGGATGTGGTGCGTACTAATATTCAGAAAATTGGTGGCACGATTGATCTGGATTCCAGCTGGGGCAAAGGCTCAACAGTCGCGATTAAAATTCCACTGACACTGGCGATTGTGTCGGTGCTGCTGGTGGAAGCTGGTGGGCAGAAATTCGGCGTGCCGCAGATTAATGTGGTGGAGCTGGTGCGTGTTTCGCCGGATAGCAGCCTTGCCATGGAAAAAATCAATGATTCATTGGTGCTGCGCCTGCGCGATAAATTGCTGCCGCTTGGCACACTTTCGCAGATGCTCGGCTTTAATGTCAGCACTCAAGAGCTGATGCAGCGCGAAATGTACATCGTGGTGTGCAAAGTTGGTGCGTATGAGTTTGGTATTGTGGTTGACCGCGTGTTTGATACCGAAGAAATCGTGGTGAAGCCGGTGGCGGAGATTCTCAAATCGCTCAGCATTTATTCAGGCAATACGATTCTCGGCGATGGCAGCGTGATCATGATTCTCGACGCCAACGGCCTGGCACGTTCGGTAGGCAGCAGCGAGATGGCAACACGCTCTTCCGGTCAGGATGTGGCGGCGCTTTCGCTGGGCGCAGAAAACGAACATCTCATCAGCTTCCTGCTCTTTACCATGGGCAAAGGCGCACCCAAAGCGGTGCCCCTGGAGCTTGTATCACGCCTCGAAGAGGTGGATGTCAGCGCCATTGAAATTGCCGATGATTATCCGGTGGTGCAATATCGCGGTGAGCTGATGCGACTGGTCACGCTTGATGACTCTTTCTCCATTCCCAATACCGGCATGGTGGATGTGATTGTTTTCAGCTACGACAAAAAAGTCATCGGTCTCGTGGTCAAAGATATTATCGATATCGTCCACGCGCCGTTTGATATCAAAATCAGCTCTAAAGATGCCAAGGAGCATGGCTATCTCGGTAGTATGGTGATTGCCGGAAAAACCACCGATGTGGTGGACGTGGCGCACCTGCTGTCTGACATGATCGGCGAGGTGGTATCTGATGCACAGAAGAGCAAACATGCCGGACTTCAGGATTGCAAGCTGCTGCTGGTGGAAGATAGCCCGTTCTTCAGGAATCTCACCGTGCCACTGCTTTCTGCGGCAGGCTATAAAGTGACCGCCGCCGAAGACGCACGTCATGCACTTGATGAGCTGAGCCAGAAAAAATTTGATATGATTGTGACCGATATCGAAATGCCCGGCATGGACGGTTTTGATTTTGCCGCCGCCTGCCGCAGCAACCCGAACATCAACGGTATTCCGATTGTTGCTTACACCGCTACCGTCAGTGATGAAATTATCAAACGCACCAAAACCGTCGGCATGCAGGACTGCATTATGAAAACAGACCGGCCGGGGCTGCTTGAGTCTGTCGCCCGCTGCCTGACCAGCCATGGCAGAAAGGAGATGGCCGCATGAGCACTCAAACCCAACAAGACAGCACTATTTCCCCAAGCGCCATGGCGATGGCCGACAGCCAGATGTTTGTGACCATGCGCATTGATCGCCAGCTGATTGGCATTCCTGTGCGCTTTGTACGCGATGTGCTGCGTGGCCAGAAAGTAACACCTATTCCGCTCTCGCCGCCCGAGGTGTCCGGCTCGCTGAACCTGCGCGGCCGCATTGTGACCGTGATTGATGTGCGCCGCCGCCTGCGTCTGCCGGAAATGAGCGCTGACGCAAAATATATGTTCGTGGTGGTGGATCATAAGGGTGAGCTTTACAGCCTGATGGTTGATCATGTGGGCGATGTGCTCACCGCGCCCAGCGCCGCGATTGAAAAAGTGCCAGCCAATCTGGGCGGCGCATGGAGAGAAGTGGCAAGCGGCATTTACAAAATGTCGGATGAGCTACTGGTGATTATTGATGTTGAAACTTTGCTTAAATTAAGGATGCACTGATGACCAATTCCTGCCTGATCGTCGATGATTCAAAAGTGGTGCGCAAGCTTGAGCGCCGCATCATGGAAGAGCTCGGCTTTACCTGCGAAGAAGCCGAAGACGGCAAGCAGGCGGAGACCTATTGCACGCACACTAAGCCCAAGCTGATTCTGCTTGATTGGCATATGCCGGTGATGAATGGTCTTGAGTTTATCAAAGTGCTGCGCGCCATGCCGGATGGCAATCTCCCTAAGGTGATTTTCTGCACCACCGAAAGCGAAATGAACAATATCATGCAGGCGCTATCCAGTGGCGCGGATGAATATGTCATGAAGCCGTTCGATGCGGAAATCATTAAAGGGAAATTGCAGCAGATCGGCATGCTTTAGAACCCATCCGCAGGTAGTATTGTGCCCATTCGTGTTCTGATTGTTGATGATTCTGCGGTGATACGCGGCCTGATGAATAAGGCGCTCGCAGCGGATTCATCGATTATGGTGGTTGGTAGCGCCTCCAACGGGCAGATGGCTATTTCGCTTGCGGCGGATCTGCGTCCGGATGTGATGGTGCTGGATATTGAAATGCCGGTGATGGACGGCATCACCGCCCTGCCTGAAATTATTCGTGTCTCGCCCGCAACCAAAGTGATTATCGCCTCCACCCTTAGCCTGCGCAATGCAGAGATCAGCATGCGTGCGCTCTCGCTTGGCGCCACCGATTACCTGCCCAAACCTACCGCAAGGCTGGGCGGCGAGGTGGACAATTTTTACCGCGACCTGATCGCCAAGGTGAAGGCACTGGCGCCATCGCCCTCGGGCACTGCAATTCAGTCTCAGACAGCAGCTACGCTGCAATTTGCTGCTACACCTGCTGTTGCATCGCCCGCGGCCGCTGCGCCCACACCGGCGCGCCCCGTTTCGATGGTGGTCAATAGTTCGCCGCTGCATGTGACTGGTGTCAAAGCGCTTGCGATTGCATCCTCAACCGGCGGCCCTCAGGCGCTAATGAAATTATTTGGCGACATCAAAGGCCGTCTGACGAATATTCCGATTTTTATCACGCAGCACATGCCGCCCACCTTTACCACCATTCTCGCTGGCCACATCACCAAAGCTGGCGGTCGCGAATGCAGGGAAGCACAGGAAGGCATGCAGGCCGTGCCCGGCGAGGCCTACATTGCTCCAGGCGATTATCATCTGATACCGGAAAAAACAGCAGCTGGGCAGGTGGTGCTGCACACCACGCAGGATGCGCCGGAAAATTTCTGCCGCCCGGCAGCCGATCCGATGCTGCGCGCACTAAGTAGCATTTATGGCCGCCAGCTGGTGATTGTGGTACTCACCGGCATGGGTTCGGATGGCGCCGAAGGCGCTAAAATTGCCGCAGCAAACGGCGCTAGCGTGATTGCGCAGGACGAAGCAAGCTGCGTGGTGTATGGTATGCCGCGTGCCGTTGCAGAAGCGGGCATTTGTCGCGCTGTGTTGCCGCTTGCGGATATCGGTGCTTATCTCACCCGTGAAATCGAAGGACGCTGATCATGCAACCTGCTGATTTCCAGTTTCTTTCCGACCTGCTTAAAAAACGCTCTGGTCTTGCGCTGACTGAGGATAAAGCCTACCTCATTGAAAGCCGCCTGACGCCGATTGCGCGCGCGCAGGGGCTCGCTGATGTCACTCAGCTTTGTGGCCATATCCGCGCCGGTACCAAGGAAGAGCTTCTGGTGGAAATTACTGAGGCGATGACGACCAACGAATCGTCGTTCTTCCGCGATATCAAACCCTACGAATCACTGCGCAAGCAGGTATTTCCGATGATGATGCAGGCAAGCGGCGCAGCTCGTCGCATGCGCATCTGGTCGGCGGCTTGCTCCACGGGGCAGGAACCTTACACCATCGCTATCTGCATCGAAGAAGATAAAGCGAAAATGCCCGGCTGGAGCTTCGAGATTATCGGCACCGACCTTGCAAAAAAAGTCGTCGACAAGGCAAAGCAGGGCATTTATTCGCAATTTGAAGCGCAGCGCGGCCTGCCCATTCAGATGCTGGTGAAATACTTCACCTCACTGCCCGATACCACCTGGCAGCTGAAGGATATGATTCGTTCGCAGGTGCAGTTTAAAACGCATAACTTGCTTGAGGATTACACCGCGCTTGGCAAGTTCGATATTGTTTTCCTGCGCAATGTGCTCATTTATTTTGATGACGCTACCAAAGCTGGCATCACCGATAAAATGGCGCGTACGCTGCAACCGCATGGCATTCTGATCATTGGTTCAACGGAAAGTCTGGTGGATCCCAAGGGGCTCTTTAAACCGCTGGATGATTTCCGCGGCGCATATCAGCTTAAATAGGCATTGGGGATTAGGCACTGGGGATTAGGTATAATGCCCTAATCCCTGATGCCTAATGCCTTTTTAATCATGCCACTTCGCCCGCAACTTCGCGGCTGTCGGCGCTTTCGGCTTCCGGATCCTTCAGCACATAGCCGCGACCCCAGACTGTTTCGATATAATTATCGCCGCCGGCAGCGGTCGCCAGCTTTTTGCGAAGCTTGCACACGAACACGTCAATGATTTTCAGCTCTGGCTCGTCAATGCCGCCATAAAGATGGTTAAGGAACATCTCTTTGGTAAGCGTGGTGCCTTTGCGAAGCGACAGCAGCTCAAGGATGGAGTATTCCTTGCTGGTCAGGTGCAGCGGCTTGCCATCCACCTCAATCGAGCGTGTGTCAAGGTTAACAGCCAGTTTCCCAGTGCGAATGATTGATTCGCTGTGGCCTTTACTGCGGCGGACAATCGCCTGAATGCGGGCAATCAGCTCACCTTTGTTAAAGGGTTTGGTGAGGTAGTCATCCGCGCCGTAACCCAGACCTTTAATCTTCTGGTCAGGGCCGGAAAGGCCAGAGAGAATAAGAATCGGTGTGGTCACGCGGGCGGCGCGGAAACGGCGCAGAACCTCATAGCCATCAATATCAGGCAGCATCAGATCAAGAATAATGATGTCGTAATCGTAAAGTTTACCAATTTCGAGCCCTTCTTCACCGAGCTGGGTGGTATCGCAGATGATGCCCTCAGACGCCAGCGACAGTTCAATGGCTTTAGCGGTGGACGAATCATCTTCAACTAATAGAACGCGCATGCGGCTCTCCCCTTAAGTTTTTATTAATTTAGCAGGCTTGCTGGATGCAAACCATTAACAGATTAAAGATTAGTTAATCACAAAAATTTCATTCAAACAATCTTTAAGTGCATTTTTTTTGAAAAATATCTATAGTTGCTGGTATCTTTGCAACAGTACCCCAATAGGTAGTGGTTTCCCCCATGCTGGCTGATGACTTGAGTCATATTCAGGAGGTGCGTGTTTCGGGCACGGTGACTGCGGTTCTCGGCATGCTCATTGAATGTAGCGGCATGGAGAGGCTTCTGTCTGTGGGCGCGCGCTGCCGTGTCGTTGGCACAGCACGGCCAGGTATTAAAACGCCAGAGATGATGGCCGAGGTGGTGGGGTTCGGTGAAAATAAAGCGCTGCTCATGCCGTTTGATTCGCTGGAAGGTATCGGCCCTGGCGCGAAGGTCTATCTCGAAGAGTCAGCTTCCGTCGTTTATCCTTCGGATGCATGGCTCGGCCGCGTGATTAACGCCATGGGCGAGCCGGTGGACGGGCAGGGGCCGCTGCCGCGGGGAGGCGCGCCCTATCTGCTGCGCAGCCATCCGCCCGATGCCCATTCACGCCAGCGTGTCAAGGGTAAGCTCAACCTTGGCGTGCGTGCGATTAACACGTTTCTTTCGTGCTGCCGCGGCCAGCGTATGGGTATTTTTGCCGGCTCCGGAGTGGGTAAATCGATCCTGATGTCCATGCTCGCGCGCAGCTCACAGGCGGATGTGAACGTCATCGGCCTCATCGGTGAGCGCTCGCGTGAGCTGCAGGAATTCATTGAAGATGATCTGGGTGAGGAGGGGCTGAAGCGCTCGGTCATCATCGTTGCCACCTCGAGCGAATATGCGCTGCTTCGCCGGCAGGCTGCCTACATGACCATGTCGGTGGCGGAATATTTCCGTGATCAGGGTAAAGACGTTTTATGTCTGATGGACTCGGTCACGCGTTTCGCGATGGCGCAGCGCGAAATTGGTCTTTCAGCAGGGGAACCCCCTACCAGTAAGGGGTATACCCCTACCGTGTTTGCTGAGCTGCCCAAACTGCTGGAGCGTGCTGGCCCGGGTAAGAAGGGGCAGGGCAGCATCACTGGCCTATTTACAGTGCTGGTGGAAGGCGATGATACCAACGAACCTATCTCCGACACAGTGCGCGGTATTCTGGATGGCCATATTATTCTCGATCGTGCTATTGCGCAGCGCGGGCGCTATCCTGCGATTAATATTCTGAAAAGCGTCTCGCGTACCATGCCCGATTGCAATAGCGAGCAGGAAAATGCGCTGATTCGTGTGGCACGCGGTATGCTATCTACTTATGAGGACATGGCGGAGATGATCCGCCTCGGCGCCTATAAAAAAGGCACCACCCCCGAGGTTGATCAGGCGATGAATTATTACCCGGCGATTGAGCGTTTCCTAAGCCAGCGCAAGGACGAAAAAACCAGCCTTGACGAGGGCTATGACCAGCTCGCCGCGGTGTTGGGGATCAAGGATTGGCGCGGCAGTAAATAGAGTGGACGGTGGACGGCGGACGGTGGACAGTATACAATAAACTGATCATTTTTTTGTCCACTGTTTACCGTTTGCTGTCCGCCGTATGAAAGGCCTCTTAACGCTTATCAAACTATCCAAGCGCCGGCTCGATGAGCTCCGCCGCAAGCTCGGCAATCTCGAAGGCCAGAAAGCGCAATTGGAAGAAGTGCTGCGCAGCTTGTCTGCTGAGCTGGCAAAAGAGCTTGAACTAGCGGGAGGGCAACCAGAGATGAGCGGCTTTTTTGGCGGGTTTGCCAAGCGTATTCAGCAGCGTCAGGACGCCATTCATCAGGAGATTAAAAAGATAGAAATCGAGATCACCAAAACGCGTGATGAAATTTCTGATGCATTCAGCGAACAGAAAAAATATGAGATAGCTGCGGATAATGCCAAGAAGCGCGCCGCCGAAGAACAAAACCGCAAAGAAACGCTCGCGCTTGATGAAGTCGCTGAGCAGCAACACCGCCGAAAAAACAAAGAGGAAAATGCCTGATGTTCCTGCTTGCCACCCGCCGCTTTGCGCCACTTTTTATCACGCAGTTTCTCGGTGCCTTTAACGACAATATTTTTAAAAATGCCCTCGTGATGTTCATCACCTACAAGCTGGCAACGCATGAATCCGGCAATGCACAAATTCTGGTGACGCTGGCAGGCGCACTCTTCATCCTGCCTTATTTTTTGTTTTCGGCGATGGCTGGTCAGTTCGCCGACAAATACGATCGCGCGCGCATCGCCCGCATCACTAAAGTATGGGAGATGGTGGTGGTGGCTGTGGCGGCCGTGGGGCTTTATAGCGGCCATGCCTATTTCATGTTGTTTGTGCTGTTTTGTTTTGGCGTGCAATCAACTTTCTTCGGGCCAGTGAAATACACGCTGCTGCCGCAGCACCTTCATGAGAATGAACTCATCGCCGGCAATGCATATATCGAAGCCGGAACGTTTCTTGCCATTCTGCTCGGCACCATCCTTGGCGGCATCCTGATCATGACGCAGGGCGGTGAGCATCTGGTGGTGGCGGCGATGGTTGTGGTGTCGGTAGCGGGGTATCTTGCCAGCCGCTACATACCCCCAGCGCCAGCCCCCAGCCCGCAGCTTAAAGTCGGCTATCATATTGTGCGCGAAACCTGGGTGATGGTATCGCATGACCGCGAAAACCGCCGCGTGTTCAGAAGCATCATTGGCATTTCGTGGTTCTGGCTCGTGGGCGCGACGTTTCTTTCGCAGTTCCCGACTTACGCAAAAGATATATTACTCGCTGACGAAACGCTTGTGACATTATTCCTCACAGTCTTTTCTGTGGGCATCGGGATTGGATCATTCGCCTGCAATGCACTGCTGAGGGGTAAGGTCAGCGCTGCCTATACGCCATGGGCGGCCGCCGGGATCACGCTATTTACGCTGGATCTTGTGCTGGCAAGCGCCGGTGCCGCACGCGGCACACCGGACGCGCTGATCTCCGCAGGCCAGTTTCTCGCGCACGCAGCCAACTGGCGTATCCTGTTTGATATGCTGATGGTCGCCATCTGCGGCGGCATCTTCGTCGTGCCGCTTTATTCCATCATGCAGCATGATAGCGCGCCCGAAAGCCGCGCGCGCACCATCGCCACGAATAATGTGATGAATGCGCTTTTCATGGTGGCGGCGGCGCTCGTGACCGTGCTGCTGCTGGAGATGAATCTATCGGTGCCGCAGGTGTTTGGCGTGCTTGCACTCGCCAATGGGCTGGTGGCGCTGTATTGCCGCAGGCTTACGCGGCCTGCTTAAACAGCTCTTCCAGCTCGGCCACTTTTTCTGCGCGGTTTTTCTTTTTATCCAGCTGCACCACCTCATCAAGCGCGGCTTCAAGATGCGCGCGCACAATGCGTGATTCAATGGCGCGCAGGCCGGAATGAATCGCCTTGCATTGAATCAGCACATCGCTGAGCTTGCGGCCATCTTGCATCATCTTGCAGATGCCGTCGATCTGGCCGTTGATCCGGTTCAGCCGTTTGATTTCGTCGCCGAAATCAATGGCTGATTTCTGCTGCTGTTTTTTTTCTTTTTTATCTTTTTTTGCCATATACCCCTCCCTGAAACGTGGACTACCTCTATAGGGTATAAATGCGCGCCATGCAATTGCTGCGTGGGGGAGTGGGAAAAACCCTTGTCATT
Source organism: Alphaproteobacteria bacterium (assembly GCA_033763775.1). Classification (GTDB taxonomy): domain Bacteria; phylum Pseudomonadota; class Alphaproteobacteria; order Rickettsiales; family SXRF01; genus JAJTHB01. The sequence goes on from JANRJW010000005.1 coordinate 23,648, forward strand.
AAGGGGGTTGACAACGGTTCGTTTGCCACTTAATTTCACCATCCCTTTGGATTGGGGCATTAGCTCAGCTGGTAGAGCGCTTCCATGGCATGGAAGAGGTCAGGAGTTCGACTCTCCTATGCTCCACCAATTCCACCCTAGTGGAGTGGAAATAGAACCGGCCACTTTCTATAATTGGAAGAGATGCTTATATTCTCTTTTCAGTATCACTGACTTAGGAGTTAGCCAGGCATCTTGCCCATTAGTTCCGGCTGAAACGGGGACAGCTACCGGGTATGGCTTGCCAGACACTAAGGTCTGAACAATAAAAACTTCTCTTAAGCCTCTGTTTCCGGGAATTATAAATGGTGGGTTCTGCATCTCCACGCATAGACAATCAAAGTCAACCCCTCTCGTTTTCGCGGCTGATACGGCGTGTTTTTTCCAAAGTATTGGTAAGTTCTGAGTCATGAATTCAGTCTATATCAAAACCCTCGAGAAAACAAATTACCCCCTACTTAAACTTTACAATTAAGAAAAAATAGTCCAACTTTATGCAGTCCTTGATATACCAATATACATGATTGAAGTAATTTCACCGCAGCCCACCATTAACGATAAAAATTGATATGAAGAAGAGCTTTTTATTTTTTTCACTACTCATATCGGTGACTGCCTGTATGGTTAAAACGCCTCTTGATGATATGACCCCACAACAGCTATCCGCACTTCCCGCTAAAGAGCTGTGTTATTGGGCAAACCTTGGTGATACTGTTGCAATCCCAGAAGCAAGAAGAAGGCAGGTTAATTGTGCACCTGAATATTTGTATTGTGTAGACAACGGATTCAAACCCGGTTCGAAGAACTTTCTTGAATGCATAAGTAAATATAACCAGTCCGCTGCTGCGGAACGAGCACAAAAGCAGCAATATTACCAAGAACAGGAACAACTAAGGCGCGATGCAGAAGTGTGCAACTACAGCACACGTGCTTATGCTACCCAACCTGGAGGAGATTTTAACGACTGTATACAAAAACTTAAATACTATCGTGCAAATCCTTCCGCACCACCAATCTACACGCCACCCCCTACTCAAAACACTCAACACACGACATGCGAAATAATTGCTGGTAGATTGGAATGCACTACAAGATAAAAACTGTATAGCTATACAACAAGATCTTCGTGTAGAAACATCATCCTAATACTATGCAATCCCTCTAAGGATTAGTACGCTCGGCTCGATCTTATTCCACTACAGTCCACCATTTATCAGTATTGTATCGATTTAGGCGGCTTGGTCGGGCAGGAAGCCATGCGCCTGCATGCCCCATAGCCGCGCATAATGGCCGCCTTTGGCCAGTAGCGCCTCGTGGCTACCATCTTCAATAATGCGGCCATGATCAAACACAAGGATTCTATCCATGAAGGTCAGGGTGGAAAGACGGTGGGCGATGACGATGGTGGTGCGCCCGCGCATCATCCGCTGCATGCCCTGCTGGATGGCGAGTTCTGTCACGGAATCGAGCGACGAGGTGGCTTCATCAAACACCACGATGGGGGCATTTTTGATAATGGCGCGGGCAATGGCGATGCGCTGGCGCTGGCCGCCGGAGAGCTTGACCCCGCGCTCGCCGACAATCGCATCATAACCACCTTCAGCGGCCATGATGAAATCATGGCAGTGTGCATCGCGTGCGGCTTGCATAATCTCAGCCTCGCTGGCGGACGGGTTGCCATAAGCAATATTTTCGCGCAGGCTGCGGTGAAACAGCGCCGGATCCTGAGGAATAAGTGCAATGGCGGCGCGCAGGCTGTCTTGCGTGACGTCCGTGATATTCTGCCCATCAATCAAGATACGCCCGCGCTCGGGTTCATAAAGCCGCAGGAGCAGGCTGGCAAAGGTGCTTTTACCACTGCCGGAAAACCCCACCAAACCGACTTTCTGTCCGGCGGGAATATGCAGCGTTTTATCGCGAAACAGGTTCTGCCCCGGCCGATACTGGAAAAAAACATTTTCAAAAATAATCTCGCCGGAAGATACCCTAAGGGGGTAGGCATCATTTCTATCCTTAATTTCGTGCGGCTCAGAAAGCAGCGTGAGCGCCTGCTGGCACACACCAATTTCGCGATAAAGCGCGGGAAACTCCATGCCCACACGCCACAGGATATAAATCAGGTTCATGGTGGCACCGAGCAGGAACGCAATATCGCCAGTGCCCACCGTGCCCGCTTTCCAACCCTCGATGATAAAATAAATCATCACCACAATCATCAGCAGGCAGGGCGCTTCCAGCAGCAGCCGCACCTTGGCGATGGTGATCAGCACGCGCTTGTGCGCTTTCATCTCTTTGTGCTGGTGGGCGCGAATATAATTCATTTCGTCATTTGCCCGTGCAAACAGCCGCACGGTAATGAAGTTTGTTACGGCATCAACAATCCTGCCAGCCAGCTCGCTTTTAAGCTCTGAGTGGGTATGCGACACTTCGTCGCACACGCGCGATGTCGCGGCGCAGATCCATAGATGCACGACCGCCCACGATACCAGAATAACCGCGAAAATCGGCGCGATGGTCGCCATCACCGCCGCGACGAAAAGAATCGCAACAAAGTTAGGAAATAAGAACCGCGCAAACTGCGTGGCGAGATAGTGCGTGCCGCGTGTCATGTCAGCGATTTTATTGGCGATGCTGCCTGAGAGATGTTCTGAAAAATAGCGCTGCGAGTGGCCAAATACATAGGTTGTCATCGCCTCACGAACGCTTGCCTGAAAGCGTGGCGAGAAGAAATAATCCGCAATATCAGATAGCCGCCACGCGGCAATCGATACCAGCCACACCAGCGCGCCGATGAGTAGCGGGGTGGCAAGCGCACTGTAAATCTCTGCCTTATCGCCTTGATACCCGGTAAGGGTATCAATGATCATTTTAATCACATAAGGAAAGGCGACCTGCTCGACCGACCACATCAGCGAGATGATCACCAAGAGGCCAAAACTTGTTTTCTGGCGCGCGAGATGGTTGCGTATGAACCTCAGCAAACTGATTCGTTGTGGGTGCATTATAACGACAGATGTCGTTCCAGTTGCCCTAGGCGCTCCAGCTCTTCGTTGGTAAGTCGTCCATCACGGATGACCAACTTATTCGCCAGTTCAACAAACTTCTTCAGCAAATCATTCGCAAGGATGCGATTGCCGTGATGCCCCTCTACCCAGTCTCTCAACACGCGCTGACTTAGCAGAATTGGTGTACTGCCGTCTTCTTTTGTTAGCTGCTCAGCAAGCGAGCTATCGATAGCAGCCAGCTCATAATCATAAGGCATGTGATCATACTCAGTACGAAGGCACGCAACCATTTCAGAAAGCAATTTATTTTCGAGCGCGCGTGATACCTGATCGGCCGCTAACATGTAGCTGCCGACTTTTATGACATCTGCAGCGAGGCAATCTTCGGGTTTTTGTGGCAGTTGGGGATCGCTTTGCCCACCTAACCAAAGCTGATAAACAGGGGTAAAGCTGGCGACCATTTGATCAATGGTTTTTTTGAGTTCTGGATCGATCATCAAGGCCATAAAATCTCCTATTCATCACCCATTTTTAGCGCAGAGAGGAAGGCGCTTTGGGGGATATTCACGTTGCCGATCTCGCGCATTTTCTTTTTACCTTTTTTCTGCTTTTCAAGCAGTTTGCGTTTGCGCGTCACGTCGCCGCCGTAACATTTCGCGAGGACGTCTTTGCGCAGCGCTGAAATGGTTTCACGCGCGATGATCTTGCCGCCGATTGCTGCCTGAATGGGAATCGCGAACATATGTTTGGGAATCAGGTCTTTCAGGCGCTCGCACAGCCTGCGGCCACGGAAGTCCGCCTGCGTGCGGTGGACGATGAGTGCCAGCGCATCTACCGGCTCGCCGTTCACCAGAATGTTCATTTTCACGAGGTCGGATTCCTGATAGCCCGCCATCTCGTAATCGAAGCTGGCATAGCCTTTGGAGCAGCTTTTCAGGCGATCGTAAAAATCAAACACCACTTCGTTCAGCGGCAGCTTGTAGACCAGCATGGCACGCGAGCCGACATAGGTGAGTGTTTCCTGAATGCCGCGTTTTTCTGTGCACAGCGCGAGGATGTTGCCAAGGTAATCATCCGGCGTCATGATGGTCGCTTTGATCCACGGCTCTTCAATATGCTCGATTTTCGTGACATCCGGCATGTCATTCGGGTTGTGCAGCTCGATCGACTCGCCGTCGGTCAGCATGATGCGGTAGACAACGCTCGGGGCGGTGGTGATCAGGTCAAGATCAAACTCGCGCTCGAGGCGCTCCTGGATAATCTCCAGATGCAGCATGCCAAGAAAGCCGCAGCGAAAACCAAAACCGAGCGCGGTCGAGCTTTCGGTTTCAAACTCAAAGCTGGCATCATTCAGGCGCAGCTTGCCAAGGGAGTCTTTGAGGTGTTCAAAGTCGCCAGCATCGGTGGGGTATAGCCCGCAGAACACCACCGACTGCGATGGCTTAAAACCGGGCAGGGGGGATTCGGCCGGGCGGCGTTCCTCGGTAATGGTATCGCCCACACGGCAATCCGCAACCAGCTTGATGCCGGTGATGATATACCCTACCTCCCCGGGGTATAATGACTCCACGGGTATTTTCTTCGGCGTAAACACACCAAGCTGTTCCACGGTGTGGGCGGCGCCGGTGGCCATCATGCGGATTTTAGCGCCTTTGGAGAGTGTACCCTCCATTACACGCACCAGAATAATCACGCCGAGATAGGTATCATACCAGCTATCCACCAGCAGTGCCTTAAGAGGCAGGCTGGCATCACCTTTAGGCGCAGGAAGGCGCGTGACAATCGCTTCCAGAATATCTTCAATGCCAATGCCCGCTTTCGCAGAGATGGGCACGGCCTCTGAGGCATCGATGCCAATCACATCTTCAATCTGCTGCTTGGCGCGGAGGGTGTCCGCGGCGGGCAGGTCAATTTTATTTAAGACCGGTACCAACTCATGGCCGGAGTCCATGGCCTTATAGACGTTGGCAAGGGTTTGTGCTTCCACCCCCTGCGATGCATCGACCACCAGCAGCGACCCCTCACAGGCAGCCAGGCAGCGCGACACTTCATAGCCGAAATCCACATGTCCGGGTGTATCCATCAGGTTCAGAACGTAGGTTTTGCCATCCTTGGCCTTATATTTCAGGCGTACTGTTTGTGCTTTGATGGTGATACCGCGCTCTTTTTCAATCTCCATGGAGTCGAGCACCTGCTCGGTCATTTCGCGTTTTTCCAGCCCGCCGCAAAACTCGATCAAACGGTCGGCGAGTGTCGACTTACCGTGATCAATATGGGCAATGATGGAAAAATTTCGGATGAGGGAAAGGTCGGTCATAGAAGTGAGATGATTGGATGTTTGGATGATTTGATTATTCGATTAGTGCTTAAACCTCAACATTTAAACATCTATTCATCTAATAATCCAATCATCATCTCGCAAACACTGCCACCAGCTTCAGATGCGCAGCAACTTATCTTCTCCCTCTCCTGCTTTAGCGGTGCAGGGGCGGGAGAGGGTAGCTATCTTTGAAACACAGTTACCATCAACAGAAATGTTTGCTGCAAGAAATAAGCATTGAAAACGCTTCTTAAGTGATGTTAATTATTGGCAATAAACTAAGTTTTTGGAGGAGTTATGTTTTACACGGTTATGAAACGACCATTCTATGATAAAGCTGATCCAGTTGACGTAAATCAATATTTTAAACCCGCATCGCTAGTGAGGCAAAGTTACTTTGACCTTAAATCCGCTGTAGAAGAATTAAAAGAAAGCTTGGATAACGGCGATAGAGCGAGCGCTAGAAAAATTGCCAAACAAGTAGCATCGCTTGTCCAAGATATCCAAGATGAATTGGAACCTAGGAGGGGGCGTTCAAGTGGGCGGGAAAGAAGCAGATCAAGGTAAATAAATCGTGTTATCTCGCAAACACTGCCACAATCTCCAAATGCGGGCTGTAGACGAACTGGTCGATCGCTTGCGCTGAAATAAGGCTGAAACCTGCCTGTTTCAGGATTTTGGCGTCGCGGGCGAAGCTCGCCGGGTTGCAGGAAACCATGACCACACGGGATAAAGTGGATTTGGCGATTTCTTCTACTTGCGCCTTGGCGCCCGGGCGCGGCGGGTTGATGACCGCTGCATCAAAGCGCGCAAGCTCACCCGCGCGCAGCGGCGCCGCAAATAAATCCCGCGTTTCGGCGCTAAGGCTCGTGATGCCCAGCTTTTTGGCCTGCTGCTTTAAGTTATGAGCCATGGTTTTATCCAGCTCGGCGCCATGCACCAAGGCTTTCTGGCTGAGCGGAAAGCTGTAGGTGCCAATGCCGCAGAAAAGATCCACCACGCTTCTCGCGCCCGCGCAGCCCGCGAGCACCGCTTCCACCAGCAACTCCTGCCCCTTACGGCTTGCCTGCAGAAAGGCATCTGGCGGCAGGGGAATATCATGGTTGCCAAGGCGCATGGTGATGGGGGTACGTTCAAAAAGAATCTCGCCATCCTTTGATAGGCGAGAGATGTTAAGAGTTTCTGCGAGCGCCATCATCCATTGACCCTCACCCGCTCGCAGGCTCGCTTCCCTCTCCCTATAAGGCAGAGGGGTAGGGTGAGGGTGTGACGTCGTCAGCGCCATCTCAATGCCGCTATCGGCCGCGGTCAGGCGAATGGTTTTGATGCTGGCGCCATGCTGCCATTGTTGCAGCGTTTTGGCGAGTGGCGCAAGCAGCGCCGCAAGCTGCGGCTCAAGAATCAGGCAGCTATCAATGGGTACGAGGCGACGCGTCCGCGAAGCATAATAGGCGAAGCGCTCGCCGTCCCATTTCAGCTCCACGCGCCGGCGCGAGGCTGCCGGAAGAAAGATGATATCGAGCGGCGTATCGGCAAAACCGGCATGCGCTAGCGCATCTGCCGCCACTTTGCGCTTATGCGCCTGATAGGTGCTTGTGCTTAGATGCTGCAGGCTGCAACCGCCGCATGATCCATAGTGCTGGCAGGGCGGGTTGATACGCGAATCACCAGCTTTGATAATCTCTTCAATCTCGCCGCGGGAAAATTCCCTGGTTTCCTGGATCAGCCGAATGCGCAGCACATCACCCGTGGCTGCTTTTTCAACAAACACGGGCTTGCCATCAAGCTGGCCGATGCCATCGCCGAGGCCGCCCAGTGAGTTGATGTGGAGTTCAGGCAATGATGTCAGGATAAATCTGGTGTTCGAGACGGATAATCTCGTCGCGCAGCTGCAGCTTCATTTTCTTGAAGCGCTGTTTGGAAAATTCATCAATGCCGTTAAGTTTGATTTTTTCATCCAGTTCACGGTGCTGATCGCGGAGCGTTTCCAGCTGTTTTTGGAGCAAAAGGTCTTCGTTCATGGAATGAGTATCCATCTTAAGGTTTTGATCTATCGAAAGATGTGCGAATTATACCAAAAAATTCGCCAAAAGCCCACACTTTTATCACATTCTTAAGGCTTGGTTTCTAAACTTCCACACCCTGCCAGCGTTTCACCAGCCCGGCCTCGATATCAAACATATCCAGCATGCGCCCGACCGTATGCCTTATCATCGCCTCAATGCTGGTGGGTTTGCTGTAAAAAGCGGGCACAGGCGGCGCGATAATCACCCCCATGTCCGAGAGGGTGAGCATGTTGCGCAGGTGAATGGAATGAAGCGGTGTTTCCCGCACCATCAGCACCAGCCGGCGGCGCTCCTTGAGGATGACATCCGCCGCGCGCGTGATCAGGTTGGTGGAGTTGCCGGTGGCGATTTCAGCCAGCGAGCGCATGGAGCAGGGCGCGACAATCATACCGTCTGTTTTAAATGATCCGCTGGCGATACTGGCGGATAAATCACTCACGGAGTAATAGTAATCCGCCAGCGCATGCACCTGCGGCAGCGTGTAATCCGTCTCATGCGCGATGGTGATTTGCGATGTTTTGCTGATGACCAGATGCGTCTCGACACCCGCCGCCTTCAGACTCTTCAGCAGCTCAATGCCATAAATCGCGCCGGAGGCACCGCTGATGGCAACAATGATTTTTTTTTGTGTTTGTTGACTCATGGACATAGATAAAACGAACCATATGATTATATTAATTCTGTGTGGGCAGGAAAATAAAAAGGCGACGCCGTATGCGCCGCCTTTGTATTGTTCATCAGAGTGACGAATTAGATATCAGAATCACCACCGGCGCCGCCGCAGCGACCGCGAAGTTCTGCGCTTGCCCAGCCATTCTGCAGGTAAGAGTTCATGCAGGCAATGCTTTCATCATTCGCATTTAGACCACCCTGACCTGCACCGCCACCTGCGGCTGGAGAGAGGGCGCCGAGCTGTTCAGGCGTGAGCTGACCACCAGCCGGAGCGAGCGCTGCTAGCTGATCAGGCGAAGCGCCGCCGGTTGCACCAGCAAAGAAAAGATCCTGAGTGGGAGGAGTGATACCACCAACTGGGCCGATGACCGAGCTTTGCAGCACTTCAATCAGGTTGATATCAGGTGTGGTGCCTGTGCCGGCCGGAGGAGTGCCACCACCATTATTGCCGCCGCCACCCGGTGGTGTAATTGAAACGCAGCCGCCGGAAGAGGAAACGCCGGATGAACTGTTCAGTACACCGCAATTAATGGCAGCATCGCCCCTGTTATTCGGGCGAATTTGCGCGGTGTTCTGGTCACCTTGCTGGCCACCATCCTGCTCTGGCAGTGTCGCTCCATTGGATCCTCCAGAATTAGATCCGCCAGACGAGCCTGGGTTGGAAACAATCGCCGGAGTATCCGGAAAGACAGTAATGCCGTCGCCACCACCACCGGTGCCGCCATTGTCAATTTCCGGCATGGTGACAGTTGGTTGTGGAGTGGGTGCGGGCGGTGGGGATGGAGGAAGAGGAATATTGCCACCAATAATGATGTCGTTTGAGCCATTGACAATGTTCAGCAGGTTGCCCGTGGGAGCGCCTTCCAACAGAGGGAAATTGACACTATCAATAACCGGGTTAATTTGCTGAGAACCTAAATCTATGCCCTCGAGGCTGTTCGCGGCAGCGCCGAACGGCGCAGCAATCACGGTGATGGATAAAATTATCGATTTAAAACAATTGCTTGCTGGCTTTTTCATGGGATTTCCTGAAATACGCTGTGAAACTCTCTGGTAATACTTTATTAATATATACGACTTGGTGTCAGGGGTCAATCAAATTGTATCTATTTATTTACTAAATATTAACAATTGATTTTGCTCTGATACTATTTGAAGGATTTAGAAGCGAGTTGTTGCTCCCAGAAACACGCGTGGACTGTCACCGTGATTCCCTTCATTGCTGACGTTCTTCGTCAGCGGCTGTGCAATCTCGATATTAGTTGATACTTGCTGATAGATCTGCGCACGAACGCCAAGTCCTACCGAAGATAGGCTGTCATCCGTTGAGTTGTTGCCACGCGTCCAGACGCGGCCTGCATCAAGAAAGCTGTAGACCTGATAGCTTGGCATAACAGGTAGTGTGGTGGCACGGTTGTAGCGAAGCTCAACCTTACCGCCAAGCCCGTGGTCGCCAGCGATTTCAGCGGGGTTATAGCCACGACCGAAGCCATAGCCACCAAAGCTGATCTGCTCAGCACCCAGCAGTCGATCTGATGCGAACTGGCCTGTAGCGCTGGTCAGCAGGCTTAGCCCGGCGACGGGCAAGTAATGCGTACGAGACACGTCGATATTAATTTTTGAAAAATCACCATCAGCACCGCTGCGCGAAGTATCATCGCGCTGCTCAGAGGCGCCCAGAGCCTTAATGCCTTGTGACAGCTCAACATCAATAATATTAGCGCCGTTCAGCCCGTCGGAAAATTCATAATTCAGACCGCCGCGAAGGGTTCTGATATTGTCCTTGCTGGTGACAACACCGGCAGTTTTGACATCAGTATTGCGTGCATCAACAGCGCCGCGCACGCTAAGAGTTTTCAGGCGCTCACGGAGCAGCGGGTGCGTGTAACCCAGCTGTGTGTAGTTAGAATTCGCGGTAATATTCGAAGCGCTGAGGGTTGATTTCGGCTCTGTCTTCGAGAGAGAGCCTGTGGCGGTCACTTTGCCACCCTCGGATCCAACCGGCATCTGGTGGTAAATATCGAAGAAACGCAGCTCGGTGGTTGGGCTGGTGGTGACAAAACGCGCTGTTGTACGATCACTGCGGTCAAACAGAGAATTAGCCGATGCGGCAAAGCTATGTTGAACCGGGCCGATCAGCTTGCTGCCGCGATTATCTACATTATAGCTGCCATCAAATCGGCGCTCGCTGAGTGATACCACCAGCTGCGCCGTTCCATCAAGGTTAGCGGAAGGAGTTACTGCGCCGCTGGCACGTACGCCTGGCAAATCATTTAAAAGCAGCAGAAAGCGCTCAATGTCCGTATTACGCACCGGCCGGGTTGCTGTCAGTTTGTTGGCATAAGCCAGAATAGTAGCGTTCTGTGGTTGGCCGCTGGCAAAGCGAACCTGGCTGATGGCGCCTTCATTAATCACAATATCCAGCGAGCTGCGATTTGCGGCGGGTTTCAACGCAGCCTGCGCCAGAACAAAGCCTTCAGCGCGATAAGCGGAAACAATAGCACGCTGAATTTTCTGTGCTGCAGCGCGATCAAGTCGCTTGCCGATGAATGGTTGGTAAGCTTTTTCGAGTGATGAAGTCGCGATGGCGTGGTTGCCCTTAAGTGTCACATTACGCAGCACAAAACCGAAGCGCTGGGTCACATCAGCGGCAGGTGCCGCTGCTTCTACGGCTGGAAGTGGCGCGGGTTGTCCGGGGAGTGGGGCTGCTGTTTCACGATCAAATCGACGCTCCACCTGCGCTGGGTCGACTGAAACCGGCTGAGCAAAAGAAGCCGCAGGCAATAATGATGCGCCGGCGGCGAGAGCAAATAAAAAAACACGGTTTGATACGGACATGACTCACCTTTGATTATGTTTGGTCAGGATTACTGCGCTGTTCGCGCGAGTAAGTCAAGCTGATATATCAGGCGGAGATGATTTTCGCGGCACCTGTTGCAAAATAACTTAGTATTACACGTGCGCCGGCACGTTTGATGGCGATTAAGCTTTCGATCATCGCGGCATCCTCACTCAGCCAGCCTTTTTCTGCAGCAGCCTTGATCATCGAATATTCCCCACTCACCTGATAGGCGAGCACGGGTAGCGGGCAAGCTTGAGACACTCTATATATAATGTCAAGATAGGTGCCTGCTGGCTTCACCATCACCATATCTGCGCCTTCCGCGACATCTAGTGCGACTTCGCGCAGCGCTTCATCACGATTTCTAAAATCCATCTGGTAGGTTGCCTTTAAAGATGCCCCCGCGAAAGCCTGCTGGCTTTCGCATGGGGCGCCGCTTCGCGGGCTCATGGCTGTCGCGGCTTCTGCCGCGCGCAAGGCTGCGCTTGAGCCCACCGCATCGCGAAATGGTCCATAAAAATTGGAGGCGTATTTTGCGGCGTAAGAGAGAATGACGGTGTCCTGAAAGCCTTCAGCCTCAAGCGCCCGGCGGATGGCGCCGATACGACCATCCATCATATCGCTGGGGGCGACGATATCGCAGCCCGCACGCGCCTGATTGATCGCCTGCTGGCAGAGAATCTCCACCGTTTCGTCATTGAGAATAATGCCGTTTTTCACCAGCCCGTCCTGCCCATGCGAGGTGTAGGGATCCAGCGCCACATCGGTGATGATGCCCAGCTGCGGCACGGCATGTTTAAGCGTTTTAATCGCGCGGCAAACGAGATTATCGGGGCTTAGCGCTTCATCCCCACGCTCGGTTTTAAGCTTGGCGTCGATCACCGGAAATAAAGCAACCGCCGGAATGCCGAGCGCTGCGGCTTCTTTTGCCTCCTTCACCAGTAAATCAATCGTCAGGCGAAACACGCCGGGCATCGAAGCAATCGGTGTCGCGGTGTTAGTGCCTTCCTGAATAAAGACCGGAAGAATCAAATCGGACGGATGCAGCCGAACTTCAGCGGCCATCTCGCGCAGCCACGGCGCGCGGCGAAGCCTGCGCAGGCGTGTGGATGGAAAGGAGAATGAATAATCTGACATGACCGCTTTCTAGCGGCTCACGGGGGTAAGCGCAAGCGCAGCTAGTTCAGGCTGGGTGATTTTTCTTTCGCTTCCAGCTTTTCAAACAGCCTGTCATAGGCCTTGCCATAAAGCTCGGCCTCGGCGGTGTAGAGGCAAAACGCCACGTGGTTGGAATATTCTTTGGTGAGGTTTTTGAGAAAACTATGCTCAAAGGCTTTCACATCGCCAACTTTAGCGCGCGAATAGCGCTGAACGGCAAGGTAAGGCGCAAAGCCAGCCAGCACCGAGCCGACGCGGCGGAACACAATGCGTCCCACACCGTCATCGGTGAAAAACCCGAATTTTTTCTTCTCACCGTAATGCGCAGGGTCTTTGACTGGTGAATACATCTTATCCACCGGATCTTTGCCGCCGCTGATATTGGCATAAGCACGGTCGTTGGCCTCAAAGAACGCTGAGTAAGCTACGGTGGCAGCAGTCAGATCATGAAGATAACCGGCTTTGGCGGCGGCGAAGTTGCCATCGAGGGCGGCAGGAGCCAGCCCGCCGGCCGGAGGGTTTAGCCCCAGGCGCACACACGCTAGTATAGGCGCCGCAAGGAAGGTGCTCGAAAATTCATGCGGGATGATGTCTTTGGCATCAGGGATGATGTTGGTGGGGATATGCGCCACCGCATCAATCGCCTCGGCTTCGGTTTTGGCATCTTTGAACACGCGGTCATAGGCGCGCTGCCAGAATTTGATGAAGGATCGGTACGTCGTAAAACCGGCGACCACGAAGCTGGTGTTTTCAATCGCAAGGCCAAGATAGGGCTTGGCAAGAATTTCTTTGGCTTTTGGTGCGAGATAGTGCCCCAGCTTGGCTTCTTCTCTCAGCGCTTTGAACAAATAGCGGTTGCCGGTGAAGGCAACGACCGTGGGCACCCACGCCACCGTGCCCTTGGCGATGTTGCGCCATAAGATACTGCCGGTGGTGCTGTTGAAATGGTCGCGATGTTCAAAAGCAAAATGGCCGAGCTTCTTCGCCCAGTCCGGCGCGTTTGAGACATCCGGCTGCGCTTTCGGCATATCACTGGCCGCCGCCTGATTCTCAGGCGGTTTTGGTTTGTTTTCAGCGTTATTGACAGCCACAACCATCGTCTAAACACGACTCCTCATTTTCAAATCTAGCATGAAAATAGGCAAAATCATGTGACGATTTGGTGACAATTCAGCCACTTAAAAAAGCGCTGTAAACTTATGATGTTACTGCTATATCCATGCCCATGACCTCCATGACACGCATTCTTTCCGGCGTTCAGCCGACCGGCAACCTCCATCTGGGCAACTATCTGGGCGCCATCCGCCACTGGGTAAAGCTTCAGGAATCCGCCGAATGTTATCTGTTTCTCGCGGACATGCACGCCATCACCGTGTTTCAGGATCCCTCTAAGCTGCGCGCCAGTGTACGCGAAACCGCCGCGGCCTACATCGCCTGCGGTATCGATCCTGAAAAAAGCGCGATCTTCCCACAATCCTGCGTAAGTAGCCATGCCGAGCTCGCATGGATTTTAAACTGCCACACGCCTCTGGGCTGGCTGAACCGCATGACGCAGTTCAAGGAAAAAGCAGGCAAGCACCGCGAAGAAGCGGTGCTGGGGCTGTATGGCTATCCGGTGCTGATGGCGGCGGATATTCTGCTTTACAAGCCGAGCCACGTGCCGGTGGGTGAGGATCAGAAGCAGCATCTCGAACTATGCCGCGATATTGCGGGCGCGTTTAACCGCGCTTATGGCGCGGAATTATTCCCGCTGCCTGAGCCCGCCATCATGGGCGAGGCGACGCGTGTGATGAGCCTTCGTGACGGTTTGAAAAAAATGAGCAAGTCCGATGAGTCCGACTATTCGCGCATCAACCTGACGGATGATGCCGACGCGATCGCGCTGAAGTTCCGCAAAGCCAAATCCGATATGGTAGAGGGTATGAGCTATGATGAGGCGGCGAGGCCGGAAGCCTCGAACCTTATCAATATTTACGCGGCGCTGAAAGCCATCAGCCGCGAGCAGGCGCTTGCCATCGTCGCCAGTATGAATTTTTCAGCTTTCAAAAAAGAGCTGACGGATGTGGCCGTTGCCCATCTCTCGCCGATCACCGCAAAAATGAGAGAGCTGATGGCCGATCAGGCCTATCTTGATGCGATTCTGACCAAAGGAACTGAGCGCGCACGCGCACGTGCCAATGCCACTATGAAAGAGGTCAAAGATTTGGTAGGATTCGTTTCACTTTAGAACTTCACACACCTTTCATGCAGCCGGCGCCCAATATTCCGTTTATCACTGTCATCAAAACCATGCTGGTGCTCACCAGCCCGGCGCTGGTGGTGCTTGCGGCGCTGGTGCTGCTGGGGGATATGACGCTGCATCATTTCGGCTATGCGTATGGCGGCATTGCGCTGGTGTCGCTGCTGCTTGCGCTGCCGTTTCTTTCCAATATCTCGGCGCTCACGCGCTATGTGAATGATCTGGCGCAGGACAAGCGCGTGCGAGCGCCAGATCTCAGCGTGCTGTCGAATGTCGGCGAGCTTTCCGGCGCGCTCACCCGCCTACAGCGCTCATGGGAAAACAAGCGCCAGGAGATGGAAACCATCATCACCGAGCGCGAAATTCTGGTGGATACGCTGCCGGATATTCTGATCATGACGAATGATGATAAGCTGATCGTGCGCACCAACCGCGCCGCACGCAACATCTTCGGCCAGAATCTCGCTCATCGCCACTTGCGTGATATTATTCCCAATGAAAAGCTGCTTTCTGCCATCACGGCGGTGATTGAAGATTTGAACGGGCAGGCGGTGGAGTTTCATCTCGAAGAGCCGATCTCGCGCGATTTTCAGGCGGTGATTGAGCGCTTCCCGATTCCCTCCGAGGGCGGTATTTCCATCGTCATCACCATGACCGACATCACCTCCCAGAAGCGCATCCAGCACATGCGTGCGGATTTTGTGGCCAATGCCAGCCATGAAATTCGCACGCCGCTTGCCTCCATTATCGGGTTTATCGAAACGCTGCGCGGCCCCGCAAAAGATGATCCGGTGGCGCGCGAGGAATTTCTTAAAGTGATGGCCGATCAGGCTGAGCGTATGTCGAAGCTGGTGGCGGATTTGCTGTCGCTGTCGAAAATTGAAATGAACGCGGCGAGCAAGCCGCAATCGAAGGTGGATTTACTACGCATTATCCGTGCGGAAAAGCAGCATTTCGAGTGGGCGTGCAAACAGAAAAATGTGAGCATCCGCTTAAAGCTCACCGATTCACTGCCTGCCACCAAAGGCGAGGATGAAGAGCTGGCGCAGGTGGTGCGCAACCTGCTGGGCAACGCCATTAAATACACGAACCCTGATTCCGAGATTGTGGTGACCGCTAGGATCAGCAACGACATTCCCAAAGACCCGAGCCTCAGGAACTTAACCCGCGCCATTTGTTTCTCGGTCGAAGATCAGGGTGAGGGCATCCCCAAAGAACATATCCCGCGCCTCACCGAGCGTTTCTACCGTGTGGACTCCGCTCGCACGCGCAAAGTTGGCGGCACTGGCCTCGGACTTGCGATTGTGAAGCACATCCTAAACCGCCACCGCGGCGTGCTGACCATTGAAAGTGAAGTCGGGCAGGGCAGCATCTTCAGCGTCTACCTTCCGGTGTATGAGGATGCGCTTGAGCTCGAACAAAAACAGAAAGATTACTTGGCGGAAAAAGTTTAGAGCCAACCATCGCCTTTGGGGTGGCTGGGTCTGCAAGCGCGCCTTGCGAATGCGCGCTTGCCGCCACGTAGTGAGCGTCATCGTTTTTTAATCGATGACTATCGATTAGACCTCCTGCATAACTCTACTTTGACTTCAAATCTGCTTTCGATAGAGTCTCCCTCGAAAACGTCATGTGCCTGCTTGTACACTCGTTTTCTCGTACTCTATCGCTTCGCGCTTTTTCGCCAAAGCGAGTTCTGCAGGAGGTCTATTGAAAAGCAGTTGAGTTTAGGCTAGTGTCGCGCCCGCATGACGGCACGCTCGCTCAGAACACAAACAGTCAGCCCGCACACGCAATATACCCGTATGGGGGTATATGCGCTCCTTTGGCTGGCTTCTGCCGCTTCGATACTCATCACGCTTGCCATTGTGTTTTCGGTGCTGTTTGAAGCGCTGCGGTTTTTTGCGCAGGTGCCACTGTTTGATTTTTTAACCGGGCTTCAGTGGAGCCCGCAGATGGCGATTCGCGATGATCAGGCGGGCTCCAGCGGCGCGTTCGGCGCGGTGCCGCTTTTTCTGGGCACATTGCTGATTACGCTGATCGCGATGATGATTGCGATTCCCGTGGGGCTTTTTTCCGCCATTTATCTTGCGGAATATGCCGGGCAGAAAACACGCACCAGCCTGAAACCCGCGCTTGAAATACTCGCCGGCATTCCCACGGTGGTGTATGGTTATTTTGCTATCATACTGATAGCACCGCTGCTGCGCGGCCTTGGCCAGAGCATCGGGCTTGATATTTCAACCGAAAGCGCGCTCACCGGCGGCATCGTCATGGGCATCATGATCATTCCGTTTGTTTCTTCGCTGTCCGACGACATTATCACCGCGGTGCCGCGCAGCCTTCGCGATGGTTCCTATGCGCTGGGCGCTACCAAATCCGAAACGATTCGCCGCGTGGTACTGCCGGCGGCGCTGCCGGGCATCATGGGCGCGGTGCTGCTTGCCGTCTCGCGCGCGGTGGGCGAAACCATGATTGTGGTGATGGCTGCCGGCATGGCCGCCAACCTCACCTTCAACCCGCTCGAATCAGTCACCACCGTCACGGTGCAGATCGTGAAGCTCCTTGTGGGCGACCAGGAATTTAACAGCCCGAAAACCTTGGCGGCGTTTGCCCTCGGCCTCACGCTGCTGTGCATCACACTGGTGCTGAATATTATTGCGCTTCGTATCGTCAAAAAATATCGGGAGCAATATGACTAGTCATTCACTGCGAAAACATAATCAGCATTTAGAGATTCGCCTCAACGCGGAAAAGCGTTTTCGCTGGTATGGCAGGGCGGCGCTCGGCTTTGCGGTGCTGGTGCTGGTGCTGCTGATTGGCAGCTTGTTTCTGCGCGGCGCGCCCGGTTTTGTGGCCAGCAAAGTGATATTGCCTGTTCAGCTTGACGCCGCGCTGCTGGATATGGACGAGGGACGCCATCCCGGCTCGCTGCCGCCTGCTGCTTATAATCGTATGATTCAGCAGGCGCTTAAAGCACAGTTTCCTGAAGTGACGCAGCCCTCTGAGCTACGCAGGTTGTATGGCTTGGTGAGCGCCAGCGCCGGGCTTTCCATCAAGCGCCTGCTTCAGGACGACAGCAAGCTGCTTGGCACCACCCAGACTATCACGCTTTATCTTTCCAGCCATGCTGATTTATATTTTAAAGGGCAGGTGGATGAGGCGGCGCCTGAATCTGAGCGCCGGCTTTCCAACCAGCAGATCAGCTGGCTGAAGCAACTGGAATCCAAGGGCATGATCCAGCTTTCCTTTAACGAACTTTTTTTAAGTGAAGGCGACTCCCGCACGCCAGAGCGCGCAGGTTTTCTGGGGGCGATGGTTGGCTCCGCGCTCACGCTCATCATCTGCCTGCTGGTCGCATTTCCGCTGGGAGTAGCAACTGCCGTGTACCTTGAGGAATTTGCTGGCAAGGGGCGCTTTGTCGATATCATTGAAGTGAATATCAATAATCTCGCGGCGGTGCCATCGATTGTCTTTGGCCTGCTTGGGCTTTCGATTTACATCAATGTGATGGGGCTGCCGCGATCAGCCGCGCTGGTGGGCGGCGCTACGCTGGCGCTGATGGTGCTGCCGGTGATCATCATTGCCACGCGTTCTTCCTTGCGCGCCATTCCTGATTCGATTCGCGACGCGGCGCGCGCGCTCGGCGCTTCGCCGCTGCAGGTGGTGTGGCATCATACGCTGCCGCTTTCCATGCCCGGTATCATGACCGGCACCATCCTCGGCATGGCGCGCGCTATCGGCGAGACGGCGCCGCTGCTCATGATCGGCATGGTGGCCTTTGTTGCGGATGTGCCGCGCGGCTTTACTGATCCTGCCACGGCCATGCCGGTGCAGATTTTCCTCTGGGCGAGCAGCCCTGAGGCGGGCTTTGCTGAAAAAACTGCGGCGGGCATTCTGGTGCTGCTGGTGTTACTCCTTGCCATGAATGCGCTGGCCATTTATTTACGCAAAAAATTTGAGGTTCGTTGGTGATGACAAAACTTTCTGCAGAGCATGTGAATGTGTTTTATGGTGCCAAACAGGCGCTGTTTGACGTGAATATTCAGGCTGCCGACAAAACCGTCACTGCCCTTATCGGGCCTTCCGGCTGCGGCAAATCCACTTTTCTTCGCTGCATCAACCGCATGAATGACACGATTGAAGGCTGCCGTGTGGAGGGTAAAATTCTGGTCGATGGCGAGGATATCAACGACCCATCGCAGGATGTGGTGCAGCTTCGCTCGTGGATCGGCATGGTGTTTCAAAAACCCAACCCCTTTCCCAAAACGATTTATGAAAACATCGCCTACGGCCCGCGCATTCACCACATGGTCAGTGGTAAGGCAGAGATGGATGCGCTGGTGGAGCGCAGCCTGATGCGCGCTGGGCTATGGGATGAGGTCAAAGATCGCCTGCATGATATGGCAACCGGCCTGTCCGGCGGCCAGCAGCAGCGTCTGTGCATCGCCCGCACACTGTCGGTCAATCCGGAAATCATCCTCATGGATGAGCCGTGCTCGGCGCTCGACCCGATCGCCACTGCGCGCATCGAAGAGCTGATTACCGAGCTGCGCCAGCATTATACCATTATTATTGTGACCCATTCCATGCAGCAGGCGGCTCGCGTTTCGCAGCAGACCTGTTTTTTCCATCTCGGCAAGGTGATTGAAACGGGCGACACCAAGCAGATTTTCTCTGCCCCTGTCCATAAACAGACGCAGGACTATATCATGGGACGCTACGGCTGATCCTGAGGCCTAGACCTGGCGCTGATTTTCTGCTATAATAATCCATAAAATTTTATCTATTTCAGGATGTTATGCTATGGGTTTTCCGGTCAACGAGCGCCGCATCACCGTCAGGCTCATGGCGTATTGGGAAAAGATCAGAGCCGGCCGGCCTATGCCGCGTGAGCAGGATGTGGATCCGGATGCGATCGCTGACCTGTGGGACTACTGTTTCCTGCTAAGCGTTAAAGATATGGGCAAGGAAGGCTACCAATATACCTATCTCGGCTCTGAGATTAAAAAAGCCTATCAGGGCGGGCTTTCCGAGGCGGACACAGGCGGGCTGATCTCGCCCAATGCGGATCGCCTGGCGGATTGCTACATGGAAATTATCCACACGAAAGCGCCCGTGGTGGATGAAGGCGAGTTTCGTAATAGCATCGGTGATATGGTCAAGTATCGCCAGTGCCTGCTGCCCCTTGGCGAGGATGGCGCGGTGAAGGCCGTTTTTGGCGGTATGCGCTATAAAATCTTTACGGCTCAAATTATCCCCAAATAGCTGTTGACTTGGCCAGCGCCATCCAATAGATTCCAGCTCCTTTTTTAGCAAATCGACTGTTTTTTATAGTGGTTTTTTTATGCAGACCTATTCAGCTAAGCCTTCTGAAGTAAACAAGAAATGGCTTTTGATTGACGCCGATGGCGTCGTGCTTGGACGCCTCGCTTCGCACGTGGCGAAACTGCTTCGCGGCAAGCACAAAACGATATTCACTCCGCATATCGACACCGGCGATCATGTCGTTGTCATCAATGCCGAGAAGGTCAAAATGACCGGTAAAAAACGTTCGGTGAAGCAGTATCACCGCCATACCGGCTTTCCCGGCGGCATCAAAAGCCCCACCGCGGAATTCATTTTGAGCGGCCCGTTCCCTGAGCGCGTGATCGAAAAAGCGGTCGAGCGTATGATGCCGAAAGAAAGCCCGCTCGCTCGCCAGCAACTCACCAAACTCCGCGTTTATGCCGGCTCTCAGCACGAGCAGGAAGCGCAAAAGCCGGAAGTGTATAACTTCGCGGCCATGAATCCTAAGAATAAGAGGTAATCTGTGGCAACCGTGAAACCAAAAACCGGCAAAGCACCGGCGTCTGTTAAACCTGCAGCTGCTCCTGTGAAGGCGGCAAAGCCGGCGAAAGAAAAATCGGCTTCGAACGAGCTCATCACCTATGGCACCGGCCGTCGCAAAGACGCGGTTGCACGTGTGTGGCTGAAGCGCGGCAACGGTAAAATCACCGTGAACGGCAAAGCCTTTGAAGTGTATTTTGCGCGTCCTGTGCTGCGCATGATCATCAACCAACCATTTCTCGCTGTGGATCGTATCGGCAACTTCGACATTAACTGCACGGTTGTTGGTGGTGGCCTTTCTGGTCAGGCTGGCGCTGTTCGTCTCGGCATCAGCCGCGCGCTGGACGAATATGATTCGATCTTCCACGGTGCACTTCGCAAAGGTGGCTTCCTTACCCGCGACAGCCGTGTGGTTGAGCGTAAGAAATACGGCCACAAAAAAGCACGCCGTAGCTTCCAGTTCAGCAAGCGCTGATTTGGGTGTCTTTCATTCGAAAAAAAAGGCGCCAGCTGGCGCCTTTTTTGTTATAAGGAGTGTGTATGCAGCCTAGCATCAACATCGCTATTTTAGGAGCCTCAGGCTATACCGGAGCAGAGCTGCTGAGGCTTCTACTTGTACACCCGTATGTCAATATTGCCGCCCTGACGGGCGATTCGCAGGCGGGAAAGCCCATCGAGTCCGTCTATCCACATCTTTACGAAAAAAAACTCCCTGCGCTGGTCAGGCATGAGGAGGTGGATTTCACAGCCATTGATCTGGTCTTTGCCTGCCTGCCACATGGCGAGACTCAGGCGGTTATTGCAGCGCTTCCCGATCATCTGAAGATCATCGATTTATCTGCCGATTTCCGGCTATTTGATCCCAAGCTTTACGAAACATGGTATGGCCATCCACACCGCGCCATGCACCTGCAGGGCGAGGCGGTCTATGGTCTTGTCGAACATGCCCGCGCTGATATTCGAAAAGCACGCCTGATTGCCAATCCCGGCTGCTACCCCACCTCTGCTTTGCTGCCGCTTCTGCCTTTACTAAAAACTCATCATATACTCCCTGATGGTATCGTGATTGATTCAAAATCGGGTATCACTGGCGCGGGTAGAAGTGCCAAGCAGGCAAGTTTATTTGCTGAAATTGATGGCGGCATGTCGGCATATGGCGTCGCATCCCATCGCCATGCGCCGGAAATTGAGCAATCGCTCGGCTGGGCGGCGAAGCAGGATATCGTGGTGTCTTTCACTCCGCATCTGATACCGATGAATCGCGGCATTCTTTCCACCATCTATTGTACGCTTTCGCCGGCGCATAGCGCGGCAGACGCGCGCCATGTGCTGGAGCAAACCTACAAACATGAAGCTTTTGTCGATATACTCCCAGAGGGTATCATGCCCTCTACCCATCAGGTGCGCGGCACGAATCGCTGTGTTATTAATCTTGTTGCTGATCGCACGCGCGGCAGGCTGATTATTGTTTCTGTGATTGACAACCTGGTGAAAGGTGCGGCCGGGCAAGCAGTACAGAACATGAATGTGATGGTCGGTTGGCCAGAAGAAACCGCACTCAACTACACGGCATTATTTCCATGAACGCTCCCATCATTCTTCCTTACCGTGGTGAATATGCCCCCGAGGGGGTATCGCCTGTTATTTCGCCCAAGGCATGGGTTGCCCCCGGTGCGGTGGTGGTGGGGGATGTGCATATTGGCGCGGGCACAGGGGTGTGGTTCGGCTGCGTCATCCGCGGTGATGTTGCGCCAGTTCGTATCGGCAGCCGCACCAACATTCAAGACGGCACCATCATCCATGTCACGCGTAGTACCGGCCCCACAACCATCGGCTCCAACATCACCATTGGCCATGCGGCGCTGCTTCATGCCTGCATGCTCGAAGATGACTGTTTTGTCGGCATGCGCGCCACGATCATGGATGGCGCGGTGGTCGAAAGTGGGGCGATGGTGGCGGCCGGAGCGCTGGTTACGCCCGGAAAGCGCATCCCCAGCGGGCAGCTCTGGGCAGGTAATCCTGCTAGATATTTCAGGGACTTAAGCCCGCAGGAAAAAGCTTTTATCGCCATTTCCGCCGAGAATTATTACAAACATATTGCAGAATATCAGGCGCTTAACCAAACCGCCGCGACGTCATAAAACTTTCACATTTCTAGCGCCGCTTTTGAGTTACAATACAAAAGTGGAGAAACTTATCTCATGTCGCAAGTGTTAGAAAAAGCTGGCTCTGCGCTTCACACAGGAACCAAGGAACTGGTTCAGGTGGGCGGCGATAAAGCCACATTCACCGCTTTTATGGCGGCGTCGAATCCTGCAGGCACAGCCGCGGGGACAGGCGCAGGCGCGGCCAGCGCCGGTGCGGCCTCTGTATCCGGCTCGGCATTGCTTGGCGGCGTGGGGGTGGGTGCGGCAGTCAGCGCGATTGTCGCGCAGATGGAATATGTTGCCAAGAAGCGCGACATTCGCAACATGCTGAGGCAGGAAATTGCCGTATCACAGTCCAAGACGCTCGATGCGGTCACCAACGACGATGTCGACAGCCTCTCGAAAAAGAGCGGCGTGATCGCCATCCAGATGGAAAAGAATAAAAAAGAACGCAACGTCTCCATCGGCACAATTTTCATTGCCACGGTCGCCACGGCTGCATTGCTTACGGTCATGTCGGGCGGCTTTGGTATTCTGGCGACAAGCATGTTTGCGCCGGTGGCAGCCTATGGTGAGATCGCCGTGTTCGCCGCCAAGGTGGCAACCAGCTTGCTGGCTTTTGGCGCTATTAAAAAACCACTCACCATGATTGCTGAAAAAGCGTTTGGTTTAGATAAGAAAACAACCTTCGAGCGCATTGCCTCCATTGCTAAAGACCGCGAGGATGACCGCAAAATTACAAAAGAGCGTGTGATGTCCGTGTTTGTGAGCGCCAATCCGGAGATTGATGATTACATCACTGCGACTTATGGAAATAGTTTCGATAAACTCAAAGTTGCAGATAAGGAAACGATCATTCAGACACTGGGTGAAAAACTCGGTATCACGGCGATAACGGATGACATCAACGCTGGCCGCATCCGTGCGACCGAGCTGACCTTTAAAGTCGAGGGTAAAGCTTCCGGCGTGCTGCCGACGGCGGGCGAAAAACCCAACCATACCGTGCTCATGACCATCAAGGAGCGGCTGCATCAGGTGGCAGAGCATCTTCCTGGCCATCACCACCATGATCAACCGCAGCGAAGCTTTGTCGAGCGTGTTGCGCGCGTACCAGCAGAGCAGGTGGGCTATGTGCAGCGCCTGAATGAATCACGCGCAGCCGAAGCAGCAGTCCAGCGCTAATTGCCGTTAAATTTCCCGACAGTAAAACCGTGGCCAAGAGGCCCGTGGCCATTGCCAAGCTGCGGCGCATGGGTGATCGCCTGCTGCACATAACCATGAGCACGTTTTACTGCTGCCGCAAGTGGCATGCCCTGAGCAAGGCCGGTGGCAATTGCCGAGGCGAGCGTACAGCCGGTGCCATGAGTGTGGGGGGTATCTCGTTTTGGGCTTCTAAGCCAGAGCATCTGCTCGCCATCCATCAGCAGGTCACTTAGCGCATCCCCCTCAAGATGTCCGCCCTTCAGCAGCACTGCGCGGCAGCCGAGCGACTGTATGGCGCGAGCGGCCTCAGGCATATCGTCCGTGCTGCCAATGGTCATACCGCTTAAAAATTCCGCTTCTGGAATATTGGGGGTGATAATGGTTGCTAGCGGAATCAGTGTATTTTTCAGCGCAGCCAGCGCGCCTTTTTCCAGCAGCGCTGCGCCGCCCTTCGCAAACATCACCGGATCAAGCACATAAGGAATATTCGGATAACGGCGTATCTCACTGGCTACTTTTTCAATCACGCTGGCGCTGTGCAGCATCCCGCTTTTAAAGCTGTCAGCGCCGATATCGCTCATGACCGATTCAATCTGCTGAGCAATGAAGTCAGGGGCAATGGGCAGAATAGCCTGCACCCCCAGAGTGTTTTGTGCGGTGAGTGCCGTGATCGCGCTGGCGGCATAACCGCCAAGGCAGGTCACTGTTTTAATGTCGCCCTGAATACCAGCGCCTCCGCCAGAGTCTGATCCCGCGATGATCAGCACACGGCCAGATGCGGCTTTCATCAGGCTGCTTTCTCTAGTGATTCACAGATGGAGGCAACGACGCCTTGCACCATATCCGGGCTTTCGGCCTCTGCCATGACGCGTATCAGAGGTTCGGTGCCGGATTCACGGATGAACACACGCCCGGCGCTGCCGAGTGTTTTTCTGGCACGCTCAATGGCTTCCTGCACCGAACTATTTTTCAGCGGGGAAGTGCCTTGATAAGGAACATTGCGCAGCAGCTGCGGCAGGGGTGTAAAAAGCCTGCTGCACTCTGAAATTCTGCGCCCATCTTCGCGGGCATAGGCCAGTAGCTGAAGCGCAGCGATGATGCCATCGCCGGTTGTTGCATAGTCAGAAAGGATGACATGGCCAGACTGCTCGCCGCCAATATTATAGCCTTCAGCGCGCATGCGCTCCACCACATAGCGATCGCCCACCTTGGTGCGCGCCAGCGATAAGCCAAGGCTGGCGAGATAACGCTCAAGCCCCATGTTGGACATATCGGTGGCGACAATACCCCCACCCCGTATCGTGCCCATATGGTGACAATGCGTGGCAATCATCGCCATCACCTGATCGCCATCCGCGAGATGGCCAGTTTCATCGCACACCACCAGCCGGTCTGCATCACCATCCAGTGCGATGCCAAGATGGGCTTTTTCCTTAACCACCGTGTCACACAGCAGCTTGGGGGAAGTGGAGCCGCAGCCTTCGTTGATGTTAAAGCCATCCGGCGTCACCCCTATCGCCACAACCTCTGCCCCCAGCTCGCGCAGGATGGTGGGCGCCACCTGATAGGCAGCGCCGTTGGCGCAATCAACCACAATCTTCATGCCTTCAAGCGTGAGCTGCTTGGGGAAGGTGGCTTTGGCAAATTCAATATACCGCCCCTGGGCATCATCCAGGCGTCTGGCACGGCCTAATTTATCAGCCTTGGCGCAGGCTATATCCTGCGAGGCAAGGATCATTGCTTCAATTTTGTTTTCGGTGTCATCCGAAAGTTTGTAGCCGTCCGGGCCAAAGAGCTTAATGCCGTTATCATGATAGGCGTTGTGCGAGGCAGAAATCATCACCCCGAGATCCGCTCGCATGGATTTCACCAGCATGGCAACGGCCGGTGTTGGCATGGGGCCGACCAGCACCACATCCATGCCCACAGCAATGAAGCCAGCCGTCAGCGCCGGTTCAATCATGTAGCCGGAAAGGCGGGTGTCCTTGGCGATGACCACGCGGTGGCGATGATTCCCGCGTAGAAACTGCGTGCCTGCGGCCATGCCAACTTTCAGGGCAAGTTCGGCGGTCATGGGATATTCTCCAGCCGCGCCGCGTATGCCGTCTGTGCCGAAGAGCCGCGCCATGATCAGGCCGTCGGCTGGTCGTCGGTGCCGGTCTTCTTGCTGCGTGAGGAGGGCAGGGAAGACTTCACCAGCGTGGGCTTTTTAACGCCGCCATCATCTGGTTTGCTGCGGATTGGCT
Source organism: Alphaproteobacteria bacterium (assembly GCA_033763775.1). GTDB lineage: Bacteria > Pseudomonadota > Alphaproteobacteria > Rickettsiales > SXRF01 > JAJTHB01. The sequence continues at coordinate 49,411 of JANRJW010000005.1, forward strand.
CGCCCTTGATGATGGCCTTAATCTCATCACCCGAGAGGGTTTCATACTCAAGCAACGCTTTGGCAATAGCGTGCAGCTGGCCCAGGTTGTCGTTTAATATCTGGCGCGCCTTTTCATGAGCGCCCTCAACGATTTTTTTCACCTCGTCATCGATCATGTTCGCCATCTGCTCAGATACTGCCTGCGACTGCTGTCCCATGCTGTAGCCAAGGAAAACCTCCTGCTGGTCGGAGCCATAAAAAAGCGGGCCAATCTTATCGGACATACCCCATTCCGTGACCATCGCACGGGCGAGTTTGGTTGCGTATTTGATATCACTGGAAGCGCCGCTGGAAACTTTTTCGTAACCGAAAATAATTTCTTCTGCGACACGGCCGCCCATGGAAACGGCAAGATCGGCATACATTTTTTCGCGCTTGTAGGAAAGCTTATCGGATTCCGGCAGGCGCATCACCATACCCAGCGCGCGGCCACGCGGGATGATGGTCGCTTTATGAATCGGATCCGACGCCGGTTCGTAAAGCGATACCAGCGCATGGCCACCTTCGTGGTAGGCGGTCATGGTTTTTTCTTCTTCACTCATCACCATCGATTTGCGCTCAGCGCCCATCATGACCTTGTCTTTGGCTGCTTCCAGATCACGCATGGTGACCACTTTCTTGCCCTGACGCGCAGCAAGCAGCGCGCTCTCGTTCACGATGTTCGCAAGATCAGCGCCAGAAAAGCCGGGGGTGCCACGTGCGATCACGTGTGCATCCACATCCGGCGCTTTGGGCACTTTTTTCAGATGCACTTCAAGAATTTTGGCACGGCCGTTGATGTCTGGGTTGGGTACGACAATCTGGCGGTCAAAGCGACCCGGGCGCAGCAGCGCCGGATCCAGCACATCGGGGCGGTTGGTTGCCGCCACGATAATCACTGATTCATTGGCCTCAAACCCATCCATTTCCACCAGCAGCTGGTTTAAGGTCTGCTCACGCTCGTCGTTACCGCCGCCAAGGCCAGCGCCGCGATGACGACCCACCGCATCAATCTCATCAATGAAAATAATGCAGGGAGCATTTTTTTTGCCCTGCTCAAACATATCACGCACGCGCGACGCGCCCACCCCCACAAACATCTCCACAAAATCTGAGCCGGAGATGGTAAAGAATGGCACCTTCGCTTCACCAGCAATGGCGCGGGCAAGCAGGGTTTTACCGGTGCCTGGTGGACCCACCAGCAAACACCCCCGGGGTATCTTGCCCCCCAGGCGCTGGTATTTCTGCGGGTCTTTGAGAAAATCAACAATCTCCACCAGCTCATCTTTGGCTTCTTCGATGCCGGCCACATCATCAAAAGTCACGCGCTCGGTGCGCTCGGTGAGGAGCTTGGCGCGAGACTTGCCAAAACCCAGCGCGCCGCCACGGCCGCCGCCGCCCTGCATCTGGCGCATGAAGAAAACATACACCCCAATAAGAAGCAGAATGGGAAACCACGAAGCAAGCACGCTCCAGAACGAACTCATCGCGCCATCATCGCTGCTTGCGGAAATTTTAACGCCTTTATCGGCCAGTTTTTCAACGAGGTTCGGGTAGTCGGGCGATTGCGTGATAAACGCCGCGCCATCGCTCATATGGCCGGTGATCACAGAGCCTTTTGACTGAGTGCTTTTGATGGTGACATCGCTGACCTGCCCTTGATCGACTTTGCTCAGGAAATCAGAAAAAGCGAGGCGGTTATAGCCCGCTGTTTGCGCGCCATCCTGAAACATATTGAACATGGCCACCAGCATGATGCCGATCACCAGCCACACAAAAACATTCTTTCCGAAATTCGTAGGCATGTAGGATCCCTATATGAAATGCGCTTAGGGTAAAGAATATGGCACTATGCCATCGTTTTTCAAGTCTTTCCGCTGATTTTAATTGCATCCACTCCGATTCGCTTAAAACCAAGCCCGGCCAGCTCGTAAGCGGTAAAATCTTCATCTTTCAGGCATCTGGCAAGGCGCGCGAGTTTAGCGCTGCGCGGCGGGTGGGTATCGCCTGTAAGCTGCGTAATCAGGCGGGCGAGCATGAGCAGCCCAAGTTCGCAGGGAAGATGTTTAAAGCCAGACAGGCTTAGTATCGCGTGCCCGCCATCCATCCGCGTCGTTTCTGCCAGCGCCGCTGACAGCTGATGTTCTACATGCCCGCGCATGCGGCCGAAAAACTCGGCGAGTCCGGCTGCGCGCGCTTCGATGCGCTCATAGTCGGGGTGCTGCTGTAATGCCTGGCGCAGTACATTGCGAACATAGCGCGGGCTATGGTTGCTTTCATCTTCCAGCCATGGCTGGTTTTGCGTTTGAAGATAATTTATCAGCTGCGATTTAGGGATGTTCAGCAGCGGCCGCACTAAGCTGATGCCGTGGCGCTGCGACAAGGGCGCTATCGAGGCAAGGCCGAGCAATCCGCTGCCGCGCCCCAGCCGGAAAAACAGTGTTTCGGCCTGGTCGCCGCGATGATGGCCGGTGGCCAGCGCCGGATAGCCATTGGCCGCACACCAAGCACTCAGCAGCTGGTAACGCGCCTCGCGTGCATCGGCCTGCCTGCGTTTAATCGCTATCCCCATGGCCGCTGCGCTCAGAATATGATGCGAAACCCCCAGCTGATGACACCAGACAGCCACTTGCTTCGCCTCAGCGGCGGCGGCTTCTCTCAGGCCGTGATCCACCGTCAGTGCGGCTATCTCACCGCCATGCGCCGCTGCCCATGCGCGCGCAAGCAGCAACAGCGCCATGCTGTCAGCACCGCCAGACACAGCAATCGCCACGCGGCAATCAGTAAAATGAACGGCTAAGGGTGCGTCAGCAGCCAACGCGCTGCCGCTCCTGTTCTGCTTTTTCGGTAATGGCAGGGGATTTTTTCTTGAAACGACTCACCACCTGACCCAGCACCACGCAGGCCTCCTTATCGCGTTGCAGCGCGCTGAGCGACATAGCAAGCTTCAGCAGATTATCGCCAGCTTTCTGCCCATTGGGCATGACTTCGAATCCCTGCCGGAAATGATCCGCCGCCTGCACATAGTCACGGCGGATATAGTAGGTTTCACCCTGCCAGTAATAGGCATTACCAATCAGCGGATCTTTGGGATGGCGTTTGATAAAGTCAGCAAAAGTTTTGGAGGCTTCATCGTAGTTGGTCTGCTGCAGCAGTCGAAACGCATGCTGATAATGCTCGCGGGGTGTTGCAAATTCAGTCGTCTTAGCTTCAGCCGGTGGTGTTTCTGGCTTGCTTTCTGCGAGGTTGCCGGTGAGTGGCTTGCGCTCTGTTTTGCTGGTATCGGCCGCTGTGGCTGGTGCGTCCGTTGCTGCGGGCGATACTGCTGCTTTGCCCTCATTGAAGCGGAACTCAGTATCGCGCTGGAATTTTTCAAAATTTTCAGCGAGCTGGCGGTTTTTAAACTCCACTTCTTCGACTTTTCCGCGCAGCGCGCGCATTTCTTCTTCCATCTGGCTCAGCCGCACACCCAGTGCTGCTGGCCCGCCGCTTTCGGCAATCTCATTGTCATTCAGTGGGGTTAGGGTAGCGGTAGGCGTTTCGCCGCGCGCCATCTGACGCTGTAGCAGCTGCAAATCACGCTCCAGACGCTCCATGCGCAGCATGGTCGCTTGATTCTCAGTCAGCTGAGCGTAGGCGGGGGAGCAGATAGAGGCAGCGACGTAAACAACAAACAGCAGGCGTTTCATAACAAACCTATGGCTGATTAATAGTGCAGGAAGAATAGCGATGTTTTTAGAAAACGACACAAAAAAAATCGCCCTGCCGCTGGGGCAGGGCGATGTTTTGTCAGCTGATCATTAGTTGCTGAGAACCGTTACGCCGCGGCGATTCTGGCTCCATGCCGACTCGTCCGAACCAATCACAGCTGGGCGCTCTTTGCCGTAGCTGATGGTGGAGACGCGGTTGGCGGCAACGCCAAGACCAACCAGATATTTTTTCACAGCCGATGCACGACGCTCACCGAGCGCGAGGTTGTACTCACGGGTGCCGCGCTCATCCGCATGGCCTTCAACGGTCACGTTCATGTTGCCATACTGCTTCAGCCATGCAGCCTGACGCTCGAGCGTGCGCTGGCCTTCCGGAGTGATGGTCGCGCTATCGAAATCAAAGAACACGCGATCACCCACGTTCTGGGCAAGGTCTTCCTGAGTGCCGGGGGCTGCATTGCCACCTGCGCCGCCGCGGCCATCCGCGCCAGAGGAACCGCCCGGGGTGGTTTCGCACGCTGCGAGCAGCAGAACAGCAGAAGCAATAGCAAGAGATTTGGTAAAAATATTCATAAACAAGCTCCTAACGGGTAAGTGGTGTATAACGCGCAGCCCTTGCAGGCTTTTAAAAACGTCTACCAATTAGTGTAATCCACGAGCAAATCAACAGGAACCGGTAGCCACCTTTCCGAAAAACCCCCAATGTGCCAAAACGGCAACAGTTGAAGTTGTTACATCGGTAGCAGCGGCGACCAGGTGGGATCCGATCCATCCATCGGGGTGACTATTTCCCTCAGGTTGTAGCCGGTCAGATCAACGGAATAGAGGCGGGTGCGACCTGATCGGTTGCCGCGGTTCGGCTCCGATCGGTGGAAAACAATCACGCGACCGTTGGGCGACCAGCTGGGGCCTTCATCAAGGTAGCTCTCGGTGAGCAGGCGTTCACCGCTACCATCCGGACGCATGACGCCGATAAAGAAGCGACCGCCGCTCATTTTAGTAAAGGCGATTAAATCGCCGCGCGGTGACCAGACTGGGGTGCCATAGCGCCCATCGCCGAAGCTGATGCGCTTCACACCCGAGCCATCAGCATTCATCACATAAAGCTGCTGTGAGCCGCCGCGGTCAGAGTTGAAGACAATCTGACTGCCATCGGGCGAATAGCTGGGCGAGGTGTTAATACCAGCGCCATCGGTGAGCTTGACCATGCGGCGCGAGCGCAGATCCATACGGTAAATCTGGGTATTACCGCCGTTAGCAATGGACATGATGATGGTATTGCCATCCTCGGCAAAGCGCGGGGCAAACGACATGCCTTCAAATACGCCGAGTGATTCCTCGCGGCCGGTCTGCAGATCACGCAAGAATACGCGTGGTTGCTTGCCAGCATAGGAGAGATAGAGAATTTCCTGAGAGTTAGGCGAGAAGCGGGGGGTCAGCACCAGAAAACGGCCATCGGTGAGGAATTTATGGTTTTCTCCGTCCTGATCCATGATGGCAAGGCGCTTGATGCGTTTGGTATCGGGGCCGGATTCTGCAATGTAAACAATGCGAGAATCAAAATAACCATCTTCACCCGTCAGGCGCTTGTAAATTTCGTCGGACATGATGTGGGCGATGCGGCGCCAGTTGCTTTTAAAGGTATTATATTCTTTGCCGGCAATCTGCTGCTCGCCCACCACATCCCATAGCCGGAATGATACTTTCAGCTTATCGCCGCCCTCACTGGTGACTGAGCCAGTGACCAGTGCTGCGGCATTGATGCGCCGCCAGTCGCCAAAGCGGGGGATGCCGGTTTGCGACGTAATTTGCTCAATAAATGCATCTTTGGGAATCGGTTTAAACAGGCCGGAGCGCTCAAGATTGGCGGCGACCACACGCATGATATCTTCACCTGCTGGATTGCCCGCGAGATCCGGCAGCGCAATCGGCAGCGGATCGACATTGCCGCGCGTAATATCAATACGCAGCGCGGCGTTGGCGGGCAATGAAAATAGAAGCGAAAGAAAAGCAGCAATCACTATGCGCATAAAAATTCCTTGAAATGAAAATGACAATTCAGCGAACCATATACCAACAACTAACAACCAACAACTAACAACTAATTAAGCATGTATTTCGGATCAAAATGCAGCTCGAGCTGGCTCCAGCCATTGTAGCGATCCGCAGGCAGGCCTTTCAGCGGGCTGCACATTTTCACTGCGCGGATGGCAGAATCCGCAGCTGCGCGGAAGAAGCTGTCGCGGCTGTAGCGCGACTTGCTTTCATCCGAAAGTTCCACGCGTGCGTAGCTGCCGTCCGGATTCATATCCACCATCACCACTACCACTAGATTCTGTGCATCTTTGGCACCGGCGGGAACGCTCCAGCATTTGGCAATCTGACTCATGATCGCATCGCGCTCACTCATCGATAGCTGCATGGATGGGTCGAAGCGGTTTGAAAAACTTTTGCTCTTGCTGCTGGCGGTATCGCTTTCTTTTTTGCTGGTATCATCCTTTTTCTTCTGCGCCGTGTCTTTGACGGCTTTCAGCACAGCGTCCAGCGCTTCTTCTTTCTTTTTCTTGTCGTCTTTCTTTTCTTCTTTCTTGGGCTCAGGCTTTTTCTCTGCCGGCTTTTTCTCTGGTTTCACCACTTCCGGCTCTTTGGGCGCTGGCTCGCTTTCCGCCTGTTTCACCGGCGGGCTCGGCTTGGCCTGCTCTGGCTCTGGTTTTTCTTCTTTCTTTTCCTCTGGGGCAGGCGGCTGCTCGGATGGTTTAACATTCGTGATCCCGGTAATCGGGAGAATTTCTACCGTAATAGCCGCGGGCATAATCGGTTCATCGCGCTTCAAAAAATCAGGCAGGCCGAAAAACGCCAGCAAAAAAAGCGCAAGATGCAGGGCTGCGGAATAAATAACGCCGGTTTGACGCTCCTGTGCCACGGTCAGCGCGCCTGCCTCGCCGGCTGCGAAGACTCCGTAAGCAGCGCGACTTTGGTAAAGCCGGCGGCATTGATTTCGCTCACCACCTGCATGATGCGGCCATAATCGACGGTGCGGTCGCCGCGCACAAAAATCCGCGTATCTTTTTTCGCACCGGCGATGGCGGTAAGGCGTGTCTGCAGCTCCGCCAGCTGCACCTCAGTTTTCTGAATGAAGACTTTGCCATCCGGCGCGATCGAAACCGCGAGCGGCTCATCCTGCCCCTGCACGGGCGATGATGATGTTTTCGGTAAATCGACAGTCACGCCGGTGGTCATCATCGGTGCGGCCACCATGAAAATCACCAGCAGCACCAGCATCACATCCACAAAGGGGGTGACGTTAATGTCCGTGAATTGTGGCTGCGCAAAGCCGCGCCGCGAGCGCCTGCTAGAAGAACCACCGCCAAGTTTGATTGCCATGGCTCAGGCCTCCAGCTGCCGCGAAAGAATCGTATCGAACTCGGTCGAGAAATCATCCAGCTTGTTGGAAAAGCGAGAGACTTCGCTCGAGAATTTATTATAGGCAATCACCGCAGGAATCGCTGCAAACAAGCCGATGGCTGTAGCAAAAAGCGCCTCCGCAATGCCGGGCGCCACGGCGACCAGCGAGGTATTCTGCGACATGGCAATCGAATGGAAGCTGTTCATGATGCCCCACACGGTGCCAAACAGACCGATAAACGGTGCGGATGAGCCGACCGTTGCCAGAAAGCCGAGACCTTTCTCCAGGCTTTCCACTTCGCGGTTGCGCGCCACCATCATCACCTGCACGATGCGCTCGCGGAGGCTCAGGCGCAGCCCCTGCGGGGTCTGGTTTGCTGCGTTTTTTGAGCGGAACCATTCCTCCATGGCGGCCACAAAAATCACGGCCATGGGATGGCTTGCGCGTTTTTTAGATTTTTCATAAAATTTATCCAGCGCCTCCGACGACCAGAAATCGCTTTCAAAGCGAGCGGCCTTGGCCTTGATGCTGCGGAAGAGAAAGTATTTTTCAAATATAATCGCCCAGCACCAGAACGAGGCGAGTACCAGTAGAATCATGACCGATTTCACCACCCAATCGGCCTGCATGAACATGCCCCACATCGAAAAATCGATTTTGGCGACACTTCCGGCCAGCGTGGTGGACTCAACACCGGAAACAGCGGTGGAAACAGCTTGGTTTGCAGCAGTCATGGAACTCCTCTTTTCAAGACGAACAAAGCGCACATCCTATAGAGCAAACTACGTGCGGCGGCGAGTGAATTTTTTGTCATGGCGCTTAACAAAAAGTTAGACATATCATTTGGGTCGCAAGGCGACCCTCACCCTAACCCTCTGCCTTAAAGGGAGAGGGGAGCGCGCTTAAGCGCGCGGGTGAGGGTGTCTATTTCTCATTAAACACTCTAGGATTGACTAAATACAGCTTGAAGGGTTTCTCTAAGTTTGCCGTCAAGCTTTACTGGTTCAAACTGCCGATTCACAATCACGAGTTTCACCTCAAGCTTTGCGAGTAACAGCGAGTCGCGCAGGATGGATTGGCTCAGTGTGATACTTGCCTTACCCAGCGCTTCAAGCTGGGTGGTGACATGCAGCAGGTCGTCGAGACGCGCGGGTTTCAGGTAATCGATGCTGGCATGGCGCACCACAAAACCAATCCCTTCATGCTCCAGCATTTCCAGTTGTGTCAGACCGGCAGCGCGCAGCGCTTCCGTGCGCGCGCGCTCGGCGAATTTGAGATAATTCGCGTAATATACCACGCCGCCAGCATCGGTATCTTCGTAATAGACGCGGATGGGGAAGGCAGAAGGGTTATTCATGCTCATCTATGAGCGGCAGGGCTGCAAGGCTTGCCGGTGGTTTCAGGCCGAGATGGCTGAAGCAGCCCGGCGTTAAGCAGCGTCCGCGCGGCGTGCGCTGGATAAAGCCCACCTGCAGCAGGTAGGGCTCGATGGTTTCTTCAATTGCATCACGCTGCTCAGAAAGCCCGGCGGCGATGGTTTCCACACCGACTGGCCCGCCCTGATAATGCTCGGCGATGTAGCGCAGGTAGCGGTGATCGGCGGAGTCCAGCCCCAGCGCATCTACCTCCAGCTTCATCAGCGAGCTATCCGCCAGTTTCTGATCAATGGTCTTGCTCCCAGCGCTGTCCGCATAATCGCGCACACGGCGCAGCAGGCGGATGGCGATTCTTGGCGTGCCGCGCGAGCGGCGGGCAATTTCATGCGATCCATCTTTGCTGATGCCGATCTCAAGCAGGCTGGCGGCGCGCTCAATCACTTTTTGCAAATCGGGCACATCATAAAATCTCAGGCGCAGTGGAATGCCAAAACGATCACGCAGCGGGCCGGCAATCAGCCCGAGGCGGGTGGTCGCGCCCACCAGCGTGAATTTGGGCAGGTCGATGCGCACGGTGCGCGCCGCCGGGCCTTCACCAATCAAGAGGTCGAGCTTGAAATCCTCCATCGCCGGATAGAGCACTTCCTCCACCGCAGGCGAGAGGCGGTGGATTTCATCGACAAACAGCACATCATTCGGTTGCAGGCTGGTGAGGATGGCAGCAAGGTCGCCAGCTTTGGTCAGGATCGGCCCTGAGGTTGGCTTGAATCCCACCCCCATTTCGCGCGCGATAATCTGGGCGAGGGTGGTTTTTCCCAGCCCCGGCGGGCCGTAAAGCAGCACATGATCCAGCGCGTCTTTTCGCTTTCTCGCCGCGCCGACAAACACGCGCAGATTCTCGCATACCTCGGGCTGGCCGGTGAAATCCGAAAACGATGTCGGGCGCAGCGCGTGCTGGCTGGCATCATCATCCCGCGTATCGGGCGTTATCAGGCGTTCGGCGGTTTCATTTACCATAATGTCATCCCGAGCGTAGTCGAGGGATCTTTAAGATCCTTCGACGCGCTTTGCTTGCTCAGGATGACAATGAAAGATTTCATCCTCGCGCCAACTCCTTCAAACTAATCCTAATCATCTCATCCAACCCTTTCGCGACTTCGCTGGCTTTCAGCGCCGCTGCGAAAGCTTCCGTGCGCGAGTAGCCAAGGTTGACGAGGGCGGAGATGGCATCTTCGGTGGACGGTGAACGGCTAACGTTTGACGGTTTTTGACTTGGCATTGCTTTCTTATCATCCGTCATCCGCAATCCGTCTACCGGCATCTTCGCCACCTTGTCTTTCAGCTCAGTGACGATGCGTTCGGCAAGCCCGGCGCCAATGCCCTTAATGCGCGAAAAGGCGGTGGTATCCTTCGCCAGAATCGCCTGCGCCATCTGCTGCGGTGTGTAGGCGTTCATGATCTGCAGCGCTACTTTATTGCCCACACGCTGCACAGTGGTGAGCAGGCGAAACCATTCGCGCTCGGTTTTATCAGGGAATCCATAAAGCTGCTGGGTATCTTCACGCACAATCATCTCAATATATAACTCAGCCGCATCGCCCTCCTTGCCAAGCGCTGCCAGCGTGCGCTGTGAGCAAAACACCAGGTAGCCGACACCGCCCACATCCAGCAGCAGGCTGTCTTCTTCTTTGTCATCGATGTGTCCGCGGAGTTTGCCGATCATGCGTATGCTCTCATTGTTCGCATATGTGAATGCGTAATGGCAACGGCCAGCGCATCGGCGCTGTCAGCGCTTGCGGCGTTGCTTGCGGGTAGCAGGGTTTTGACCATCATCGCAATCTGCTCTTTGCTGGCATGGCCGGAGCCAACCACGCTCTTTTTGACCTGCGTGGCACTATACTCAGAAAGCGCAAGGTTGGCCAGCGAAACCGAAAGCATCAGCGCGCCGCGCGCTTGCCCCAGCTTCAGCGACGAGGCACCGCTGACATTGACAAAGGTTTCCTCCATGGCGGCTTCCTCGGGCCTGTAAAGAGCAAGCACGCGGGAAAGTTCGTCGTGCAGGTGCTTGAGGCGCAGCGCCATCGGCGCTTTCGCGGGCGGGGTGATGCGGCCACACGCCACAAATGAAAGGCGGTTCTGCTGGCTGTCGATGATGCCCCAGCCGGTGTGGGTGAGGCCGGGGTCGATGCCGAGGATGCGATAGTGGGGTGAAGGGCTAAGAGAGTGTTTGGAAATCATGCGGCGCTCGAATCATCGAACAATCGAATCATCGAATCATCAGCAACGTTAGTAAATACTTCCTGCACATCATCGTTATCTTCAAGCGTTTCGATGAGTTTAAGCAGCAGGCGCGCCTGCTCGTCGCCAACGGCAACGGTGTTTTTCGGTTTCCACACCATCTTGGCAGAAAGCGGTGCACCATAATGTTTCTCAAGCGCCGCCTGCACGCTGCCAAACTGTGTTGGTGCAGCGATAATCACATGCTGATCAGCTTCAAAACCGCAATCATCCGCGCCTGCTTCAATTGCCGCCTCGAACATGCGCTCAATGGGGGCGACTTTCGCGTCAAAAATAATCATGCCCACTTGATCAAACATGAAGCTCACGCTGCCAGTCTCACCCAGATTACCGCCATATTTAGTGAAGGCGGCGCGCATTTCGGGAGCAGTGCGGTTGCGGTTATCGGTCAGCGCCTGCACGATGACCGCGGTGCCGCCCGGGCCGTAGCCTTCGTAGCGTACAGGCTCGAACTTGTCGCTATCCGTCTGGCCGCTGCCGCGCTTAATGGCCGCATCGATTTTATCACGCGGCATATTTTCTTCACGCGCCCACCCGATGGCGGCGCGCAGGCGCGGATTCATCGAAGGATCCGGCGCACCGGTTTTGCACGCGGAGATAATCTCGCGCGCGACCTTGTTCAGCACCTTGGCTTTTTTGGCATCCTGTGCGCCTTTGCGGCGCATGATGTTTTTAAATTGGGAATGGCCTGCCATAGTAGTTTTGATGAAAGATGATTTGATGAAGGATGAGCCGATGATTATCTTTTTATCAGTTAATCATTCATCCGTTCATCAATCCATCTATCTTTCCCCCTTCACCACAAACACATCCACACGATCAGCTTCGCCGCCGGGATTTTTGTTTCCCTCAGCCTGAACATTGATGGCGAGCTTATCGACGCCTTTTTCAATCAGATAAGCGCGAACAGCCAGCGCACGGGAAAGCGAAACGCGGCGCGCCGTGCTTGCTTGTTCCTCGGTACCGGAGGCATAAGCAATCAGGTTCACGCGGGATCCGGCATTGGCTTTGATGCGTTCAGCTGTTTCGTCCAGCTGTGACTTCATCGTCAGCGGTACGGATGTCTCCGTCGGCTTAAATACGATGCTGAGATCCGCCTTTGCGGTTGCAGGCGCGGCAATAGCCGCTTCCATTGCTTTTTCTGCCGGCTGCTGTGTGGCGGTTGCTGCAGGTTCTGGCTTTTTAGCCTCAGGCTCAGCTGGCGGCGCAGGTGGCGCGGCTGGCGCAGGAGCAGGTGCTTCGGCGACAGGCGAGGCCTGCTCCTCTGCAATCAAGGGTGCATCATTCGCTGCTGGAGCTGCTGGCGTCTGTTCTACCGTAGGTTTCGGCGCAGCAGGGGGGGCAGGGGGAGCTGGCGGTGCGGGTGGCGCCGGAGGTGCGGGTGGCGTTGCAACGGCTGGCGGCGGCGGTGGCGGAGCCGGCTGTTGTGGCGCTGCGGGTGGCGCCGGAGGTGCGGGCAGTGCAGGCGCCGGATCTGCTGCCTTTGGCGCTTCAGCTGCTGGCGCGGCTGGTGGTGGTTCTTTGGCCTCCTGCTTCGCGGATGCGTCCTGTGCCGGAGTTTCTGCCTGTTCTGCTGCTGCTGGCTTTTCTTCGGCTTTGGGCTCTACTTTTACCTCAGCTGCTGGTGCCTGTTCTTTGGTCTCAGGGGTAGGCGCTGGCGGCTCCTTTAATTCCACGGCCTGCGGCGCTTTCGGAAGTTGCTGTTGCGTGGCGCTGATTTCTGGAGTTTCCTGCACTTCTTTCTTGATTTCTTTAGCGGCGCTATCCTTGAGAGTGTCTGGTTTTTTTACGACTTTAGGCTTGGCATAGCCGGGCTGCTGCGATGGACGCTTGCGCAGCGCGCGTTCCTGTTCGGCGGTCAGTGGTTTGCCTTCCGGGCCTTTTACCCAGATTAGCTTTTCGCCGGTGCTGCTGACAGCAGCCAGCGGTGCGGCGCTATCCGTGGCTGGTGGAGCCGTAGGTGTTGGGGTGGGCTCAGAGGCAAGTGGCGCTGCGATGACAGCGGGCTTAGCTGCAGCATTATTTGGTGCTTGCAGCACATCAAGATTAAGCTCAATCGACGGCTGAGATGCGTGGGCTTGAGAACCAATAGCCCAAACTGGAGAGAGCAGAACAAGAAGTGATACAGCATTGCGCAAGCGAGAAGTGATGGTCATAGGTTGAGCCCGAAAAAAAGTTTTTGCCAGCTCTATGACTTAAGGCAAAACGCCCCCTGACCGCAAGCAAAAATCTAGACGTGTTTGCTCAGCAGTTTCTTAACCGGATCGTTAAGGTGTTTATTGCTGGCAACCAGACCGTTGCTGTCCATCGTTAATGTACTGCCAGAAAGATCACTGACCAGACCACCGGCTTCCTGGACCATCAGCGCACCGGCAGCGATATCCCATGGTTTGATGCTGTAATACCAGCAGGCATCGATGCGGCCAGCAGCAAGATGGGCAAGGTCAAGAGCGGTGGCGCCAAAAATGCGCATCGTCGCACCGCATTCATGAATGACCGAAAGCAGCGACGGGCTGTAGCGCTCTTTCGGCGATCCGCGCAGACCGCCAGTGACCAGCATAGCATCTTCCAGCTTATCGCGGCCGGAAACCAGCATGCGGCGGCTATTCACAAAAGCGCCTTTGCCTTTTTCCGCGGTGAAAAGTTCGTTGTTGATTGGATCAAAAATCACCCCGGCAATAATTTCGGTATCGCCATTGCGGTAACGCTGTTCGACAGCAATTGAAATACAGAAATAAGCGGTGGCATGGATAAAGTTGGTGGTGCCATCCAGCGGATCAATAATAAAACGAAACTCATCTTTTTTCCCCGGCATTTCACCGCTTTCTTCCATCAGAAAGCCGAAATCTGGCCGCGCTTTAGAAAGCTCGCGGTGTAGCAGCTTCTCAGTTTTGAGGTCGGCCTGCGTCACAAAGTTAGAGGTGCCCTTGCGGGAAACCTGCAGGTGGTCCACTTCCGAAAAATCGCGCAGCAAGCCCTTGCCAGCCTTAATGGCTGCGCCGGACATGACATTGATGAGAGGGGATTGACTCACGTTGCGTTACGAAGCCTTTGCACGCTCAACATATTCCAGCGTGTCGGTATCAACCACGATCATTTCACCGGCTGGAATAAACGGCGGCACCATCACGCGCACGCCATTTTCTAAAATGGCAGGCTTATAGCTGGAGGCAGCGGTCTGGCCTTTCACAACTGGGTCGGCTTCCACAATTTTCAGCTTCACTTTCTGCGGCAGCTTCACCGAAAGCGGCTTGCCTTCATAGGTTTCCATCTCAACGGTCATGCCGTCCTGCAGGAATTTGACACGCTCGCCGAGCATGTCCTGATGCATGGTGAACTGCTCATAGTTTTCATTATCCATGAAGGTGAGCATATCGCCATCAGCATAAAGGAAGTTGCATTGCTTGGAATCCAGCGAGACGCGCTCGATTTTTTCAGCGGATGAAAAGCGCGGCGTGTTTTTCGTGCCAGTGCGGATATCTTTCAGCTCCACCTGGTTAAACGAACGAAGGTTGCCCGGGGTGCGGATTTCGTGCTTCACCACCAGCCACAGCTTGTCCTGCCATTCAATTACCATTCCCATGCGCACTGCGCTACCATCGATTTTCATATTGCTGTTCTTTCTATCGCCCGATTAAATTCTTCCACCGCCTTCTTTGGCCCATCCGGGTGCTCCCATACCGCTGTAATCACAGCGATGAAATCGGCTCCAGCTTTGGCCAGCGGCGCTGAGTTGGCAGGGGTCATACCACCAATCGCCACACAGGGCAAGACGGTATTTTCAGCCCACCAGCTCAGGATTTCCGCTGTTGGCACGCCATATTTCGCCAGTTTGGCGGCATCTTTGCTTTTGGTCGGGTAAAACGCGCCGAAGGCCACATAATCCGCACCCGCTTCGCCAGCGTCCATCGCCAGATGCCGCGAATCATGGCATGACACGCCGATGATTGATTGCTCGCCGATGATCTCGCGCGCTTTTGAGATGGGCATGGTTTCCAAATCTTCCTGGCCTAGATGCACACCGTCCGCACCACATTTGACGGCTAGATCCGGCCGGTCATTCATGATAAATGCCGTCCCATGTGCATGGCAGATTGGAATCAGTTTTTCTGCTGCCTTCATCACCTCAGCATCGCTCGCATTTTTCAACCGCAGCTGAAACGAGCCCACATCGCCGCCATCAAACGCTGCCTTCAGCGACTCAGCGAATTTCGGCAGCTCGATCGCGGGCGGGGAGATGAGGTAGAGGCGGCAATGGTTCATGTGTCATCCTGAGCGTAGCGAAGCGAAGTCGAAGGATCTAAGATGCCTCGACCGCGCTCGGCATGACAATTATAGTTTGCTTTGGTAAACCCCAATAATGTTCTCGAGCAGCTTCAGCGCCTCGGCGCGCGGGCGCTGGAAGGTGTTGCGGCCGATGATTGAGCCATTGCCGCCACCATCACGAATCGCGCGGGCTTCGTTCATAATGTCGTCTTCGCCCTTGGCCACGCCGCCGGAGAACACGACAATGCGTTTACCCGCGAAGCAGGCCTGCGTGATGTGGCGGAAGCGCGCTTCAGGGGTTGAGACATCAATCTTTTCCGATTCATAGACTTTCTTGGCTTCTGCCTGCTCAATGAACGCGGTGGGCGGTTTCACCTTGATGATGTGCGCGCCCATCAGCGCCGCCATGTGTGCGGCGTAAGCGGTGATGTCGATCGCGGTTTCACCCTCTTTGGAAATATCCGCCCCGCGCGGGTATGACCACATGACGACTACCAGGCCAGCCGCTTTGGCTTCCTCGGTCATCTCGCGGATTTCTTCCATCATGTTCAGGCACTCGGCCGAGCCGGGATAAATCGTAAAACCAATGGCCGAGCAGCCAAGGCGCAAAGCTTCTTTCACCGAGCCGGTCACCGCCTGGTTCGGCGCGGAGGCTTTCGGCGTGAGCGAGTTGGAGCTGTTGACTTTCAGGATGGTGGGAATCTGTCCGGCAAAGCTGTCCATGCCCGCTTCTAAAAAGCCCAGCGGCGCGGCGTAAGCTGATAAGCCAGCATCAATCGCGAGCTGGTAATGATAATGCGGGTCGTAGGCGGCGGGGTTTTTGGCGAAGCTGCGCGCCGGGCCATGTTCGAAGCCTTGATCCACCGGCAGGATCACGAGTTTGCCCGTGCCACCGAGCTTGCCCTGCATCAGGATGCGCGTCAGGTTCTCACGCGTGCCGTTATTCATGCCCTCATAATGGGAGAGAATTTTTTTCACTTCCGGTGTCATGCTGCTCACCTCTTTCATTTTTGCCATGGCGTTCATACTTCCTCCCTACTTATTCATAATCATTTTGCTGTTATTTGCTTTAGACAACGACAAAACCCCCGGCAATTCCTTGCCCTCCAGCCACTCCAGAAACGCGCCGCCGGCGGTGGAGATGTAGCTGAAATCAGACAGCGCCGAGTGCGATAGCGCCGATACGGTATCGCCGCCACCGCCAATGGAGCGGATTTTCTTCTGCCGCGTGAGTTTGGCGACGACGCGCGCAAGCATGATGCTGGAGGCGTCAAACGGGCTGATTTCAAATGCGCCCATGGGGCCATTCCACACCACGGTTTTGGATCGGGCAATCTCCTCAGAAAATAGCTGGATACTCGAAGGCCCGACATCAATCGCAATACCCCAGCTGGGTATGTCATCCACATCCGCAACCACGCAGGGCGAGCGCGTCTCGAAGGCCTTCGCGATCACCACATCGGTCGGCAGCAACACACGGCAACCATGCTTTTCTGCCGCTTTGAGGATTTTGAGCGCTGTCGCCTTCAACTTTGGCTCGTGCAGCGAATTTCCGACCTTGAAACCCTGCGCGTATAAAAATGTGTTCGCCATCGCACCGCCGATGATGATGCTGTCCATCTTTTTGACCAAATTATTCAGCAGGTCGAGCTTGGTCGAAACTTTCGAGCCGCCAACGATCGCAGTGATGGGTTTTTGGGGCTGGCTGAAAATGGCGGAAAGCTGAGTGAGTTCTTCCTCCATCAGGCGGCCGGCGACTGTGGGCAGAAACTCGGCGATTCCGGTGATGGAAGCATGGGGGCGGTGCGAGCAGGAAAAGGCATCGTTCACAAAAATATCGCCAAGGCTAGCCAGATCGCGTGCGAAGGCTTTATCCCCTTTTTCTTCTTCGGGATGAAAGCGTAAGTTCTCCAGCAGCACCATTTCACCGGCTTTGGTTTTTTTGACAGCTTCACTAGCCGCTGGGCCTACACAATCAACCCCGAACCTCACCCCTGAAACGCCGTAAGCGGCTGCCAGCGTATCCACCAACGGCGCCAGCGACATGCTGGGCACAAATTTGCCTTCCGGCCGCCCGAAATGCGACAGCAGCACAATCCTCGCTTTTTTCTTAAGTAAATAATCAATGGTAGGCTTCAGGCGAACAATGCGTGTGTCGTCGGTCACTTTGCCGCCCTGCATCGGCACGTTGAGATCCGCGCGCAGCAGCACCGTTTTGCCGGAAAAGCTGATATCGTCGAGACGCAGGAACTCGGACATCAGAGGGTGCTCCACAGCTTGGCTACATCCAGCATGCGGCAGGAAAAGCCCCACTCATTATCATACCACGCAGCCACACGCCCGATATTGCCGGTCATGTAGGTGCCGGTGATATCCACGATGCTGCTATACGGGGTATGGGTATAATCAATCGACACTAGCGGCCGGCGTGAAATATGTAAAATATCTTTCAGCATGTCTGTTTCGGCGGCCTGATTCAGCGCATCGTTGATCGCCTCTTTGCTGGCGGTTTTTTGCGTCGTGAAGCTTAAATCCACGAGCGACACGTTCGGCACCGGCACACGAATCGCAATGCCGTCCAGCCTGCCTTTCAGTTCGGGAATAATCAGCCCGATGGTTTTGGCGGCGCCGGTGGAGGTGGGGATCATCGACATGGCGGCTGAGCGCGCACGGCGTAAATCTTTGTGGGAGTTATCAACGAGGTTTTGATCCCCCGTGTAAGCATGGATGGTGGTCATGAAGCCGGACTCGATGCCGAACGCTTCATGCAATACTTTAGTAACGGGCGCTAAGGCGTTGGTAGTGCAGGATCCAACTGAGATCACCTGATGCTCTTTTTTCAGCATGGCGTTGTTCACGCCGTAAACAATCGTGCTATCCGCATCTTCCGCTGGCGCAGAAATAAGTACACGCTTCGCACCGCCTTGGAGGTGTTTTGCTGATTCGGCGCGTTTGTTGAATTTGCCGGAGCATTCCAGCACCACATCCACACCCATAGCCCCCCAGGGTATCTGCGCCGGATCTTTGAGGCGTGTGAGCTTCACCGGTTTGCCCGCGATGCGTAGCACATCCTCACCATCGGCTTCCAGCTTGGTGCCAAACCGGCCATGCACCGAATCATACTTCAGCAAGTGCACATGGGTGGCGATATCTGCCGGGCCGTTCACTGCCACCAGCTCGATATCAGCCCCGCCGAATGGCGGGGTCTGGTTTTGTGTTTCATAAATCGCGCGCAGCACACAGCGGCCGATTCTTCCTAATCCATTAATGCCTACACGAATCGTCATGCCTTATACCCCATCACCGCATCTACCACCGCTTCCGCTGTGATACAAAAATGTTTGTATAAATCCGGGGCAGGGGCGGAGGCGCCGAAGCCACTCATGCCGATGAACGCACCTTTATCGCCTAAGTATTTTTCCCAGCCAAAACCGCTGGCGGCCTCGATGGCGATACGTGGGCCGCTACCCAGCACCTGCCTGCGGTAGCTTTCCGGCTGCTGGTCAAACAGCTCCCAGCATGGCATGGATACCACGCGCGCGGCGATGTCTTTTTCCGCGAGCAATTTTTTCGCTTCGACGGCAATCGAAACTTCTGATCCGGTCGCAATCAGTGTAAAGACCGGCGCAGAATCCGCAACCTCGGCCTCGCGCAGCACATACCCCCCGCGCGCGCAGAGATTATCCGGCGTGTAAGCGGTGCGCAGCGCTGGCACATTCTGGCGCGTCAGTGACAAAATGCTGGGTGTCGTCCCCGAGGTCAGCGCGAGTGCCCAGCACTCGGCTGTTTCCGTGGCATCACATGGGCGGAAAACATTCACATTCGGCATGGCGCGAAGCGAGGCGAGATGTTCAACGGGCTGATGCGTGGGGCCATCTTCGCCAAGGCCAATGGAGTCATGCGTCATGACATAAATCACACGCTGCTGCATGAGCGCCGAAAGGCGAATGGCGGGGCGGCAATAGTCGGTGAAGACGAGGAAGGTGCCCCCGTAGGGTATAAACTCGCCGTGCAGCGCAAGGCCGTTCATGATCGCGCCCATCGCGTGCTCACGTACGCCGTAATAAATATAGGAACCGCTGTAATTTTTGCTGCTGATCGGCGCCTGAATTTTGGTTTTGGTGTTGTTGGAGCCGGTTAAATCCGCTGAGCCACCAATGAGTTCAGGAATCGCTTCGGTGAGCAGACTGAGCACATTTTCCGACGATTTGCGGGTGGCCTCCGCCGGGGCTTTATCAGCCAGCTGCTTTTTGAATTCATTCAGTTTGGCAAGCCAGCCTTCTGGCAGTTCGCGCCGCTGCAGCCGCTCAAACTCAGCGCGCTTTGATGCGTCCACACCGCTGTAGCGCTTGCTCCAGCCATGATAGGCATCATGGCCTTTTTTACCAACAGCGCGCCATGCTTCCAGCACCTGCTGCGGCACATCAAACTCACCGTAGCTGATGCCAAGCTTTTGGCGAGCGCCGGCGATTTCTTCTTTTCCCAGCGGCGAGCCATGGCATTTTTCAGAATTTTCCTTGGTGGGGGCGCCATAGCCAATTTTAGTAGCGCAGGCAATCAGCGAGGGTTTGTCGCTTTTCTGCGCGCTGGCAATCGCGCGGCGAATCTCTTCAGGGTTGTGGCCATCTACGCTCTGCACATTCCAGCCGCATGCGCTAAAACGCATCAGCTGGTCTTCGCTGGTGGCAAGCGAGGTCGGGCCGTCGATCGAGATTTTGTTATCGTCCCATAGCACGATGAGTTTGTTTAGTTTCCAGTGCCCTGCCAGCGAGATCGCTTCCTGCGAGATGCCCTCCATGAGGCAGCCATCACCGGCGATCACATAAGTATAATGTTCAGCAATATCGCCAAAACGCGCCGCCATCATGCGTTCGGCCAGCGCCATGCCAACGCTGTTCGCCAGCCCCTGGCCGAGAGGGCCGGTGGTGGTTTCAATGCCGCTGGCGTGGCCATATTCAGGATGGCCGGCTGTTTTCGCGCCGAGCTTGCGGAAGTTTTTGATGTCTTCCAGCGTCATGTCGGGATAGCCGGTGAGATAGAGCAGGGCGTATTGCAGCATCGAACCGTGACCCGCCGAGAGAATAAAGCGATCGCGCGCCGGCCAGAGCGGATGCTGCGGATCAAACTTTAGAAAATCGCGGAAAAGCACCGTGGCGACATCGGCCATGCCCATCGGCATGCCAGGATGGCCGGAATTGGCGCGCTCCACCGCGTCCATCGAGAGGGCGCGGATGGCACCCGCCATCTCCGTATGGGTAGCAGAAGAGTCAGGCGAGGGTTTAGCTGCAATCGAGGCTGTAGACATTGAAATCACCGATGCTAGGATGAGAAGCTATGGTTCAAGCACAGGCGAAGGCACTTCTCAACCAAAAAAACGAGTCCAGCGAGGCGCTAGCGCAGGCGGCCGAACGGCTGGTTGCCGCGTTAGATATGCTGGAGGATCGCCTCAGCCACTGCCAGGCGCCGCCACCAGCCACCGAGCATGAATCCGGACAGCTGGCGTTATTTGCGCAGGAAAATGAAACACTGCGAAGCGAGCAGGCGGATCTGCGTGAGACAATCCGCGAGCTTCAGAGCCAGTATGATGACCTGCACAAAGTCGCGGCGACCATCTACAACAAGCTCGAAGATTCGATTAAACGCCTGACGCGGATTATGGAGCAATAAACCGCTTGACTATCTTGTAGAGATGTCTAATTTCTCGCCTCTGCTTTTGTTGTGGGGGCGTAGCTCAGTTGGTAGAGCGTCTGCTTTGCAAGCAGAATGTCGCGGGTTCGATTCCTGTCGCCTCCACCATTTCACAGCAAATCAAGTCGCTCCTTTAATATTTCATCGATTCTTTATTTTATGGCTCATGTCACGTTGCCCAAGCTGCGCTAGTGTTTCGGCTTGTGGTAATCGGGCGGGAAAGCATGCAACCGGCGCTCACCAAGTTTGCAACCTAATCCACCGCGCTAATTCAGCCTGAACTTGAGGCCGTGACTAAAATACCGGCAGAGCGTTACGCAGCACGCACACGGCGCAGGAAGCTATCCACCTGTGTATTGAGCTCTTCCGCTTGCTTGGAAAGCTCCTTTGAGGCGGAAAGCATCTGCTCAGAGGCGGAACCAGCATGGGATGATGCCGCCTGTACATCGCCAAGGCTATCTGCGATGGACTGCGTGCTGGAAGCCGCGGTCTGCATATTTTTTGAGATCTCGCCGGTCGTGGCTGACTGCTCTTCCACCGCCGAAGCGACACTGGAGGTGGCCTCAGAAATGGAGCCGACTGACCCGCCAATTTCTTTCAGTGCGCTGATGATGGCATTGGCGGCTTGTCGCATTTCTTCCACCACCTGCTGAATTTCTTCGGTGGTTTTGTTGGTCTGGCTTGCGAGGTTTTTGACTTCGCTGGCGACCACAGCAAACCCTTTGCCCGCCTCACCTGCGCGGGCGGATTCGATGGTGGCGTTGAGTGCCAGCAGGTTAATCTGCCCGGCAATGCTGGAAATCATATCCATGGCGGTCGCAACTTTACTCATCGCTTCGTTGAGCGCGCTGGCAACAGTGTCGGCATTACGTGCTTTTTCTTGTGATTCATGCACGAGGTTGGTGGTTTTTTGCAGCTGCGATGAAATTTCTTTCACCGTCGCGGCAAGTTCTTCGGACGCCGCTGCAACGGATTGCACACTCGCCGTAGTGCTGGCGGCGGCGCCGCTGGCATGGGAGGCTTTCTGGTTGCTATCGCGCGCGGTGTTCACCATGCTTTCTGCCGTTTGAGCCAGCTCGGTGGCGGCCGCTGCAACTACGTTGACAATGGACTTGATGCTTTGCTCAAAGTCGTTTGCCATGCGCTGCTGCACTTGTTTTTTATCTTTCTCCAGCTCAATTTTTTCATAGTCTGCGAAAGCAAGCTTGTTCTGCAGTGCGCGGATGCGGGTGAGAATTTCCTCGAATTCGTCGGTGCCTTGTTCCACCTCGGTTTTATAATTACCGTTGGCGATGGAGGTGAGCGTCTGGTTCATATAGCCGAGCCTGCGCTGCAGCAATTTTTTGATGCGGCTGGTGTCCATCATCCCAACAGCAATAGCAACAAGCAGTGTCATAATCACAATGGCAAGCTCAATAATTTCACCACTTTTGGCCGATTCATAGCGCTCCTGCGCACTATCCATCTGTAGTTTGCTAAGCTCGTTACTTTTTGCTTTGATGCCATCAATCAGCGGTTTGCTTTTGGTTATCAGGGCAGTGATTTCTGTCTGCCTGCCCTCATTAGCAAGAATGAGTGCAGGTTTGGCAAAGGATTCCATATAATCTTTTTGAGCATTGGCAAAGCTATCGGCCAGTGCTTTTTCCTCCTGCGAGAGTGGCGCAGCACTGTAGCTGCTCCATAGCTTGTCGATGCTGGCCATCGAATCATTGACACGAGCGGAAAGTTCATTTGCATTACCGCCGGTGGCGGCGAACTGGCTCAGCGTCAGCGTTGTATCCTGAAGTAGCCCACGAATTTCTGCCATTTGCGCTGCGGGTAGGGCACTTTCAAGATAGACGCTATGCAGCGATTCGGTTGATCGATGGTTGAAATAAAGCCCAACCGCGGCGTTGACTAGCACCATGGTAATAAGCATGTAGCCCATCACGGCAATCTGGTTGCTGATGCAGCCCAGCCAGCGACGGCGGCTAGCACTACGGCTGCGATCAACCACCTGGCCATGCTCAATAGCAAGGCTGCCTGCTTTGCCTGCCCGGAATTTGCGGTAAATATCCTCCACGGCCTTGACAATATCGGCGCGCGGCTTATTGCGCACGGACATGTAGCCGGTAACCTGCCCATTTTCAACAATCGGCATGGCATTAGCGTGCACCCAGTAATGATCCCCGTTTTTAACGCGGTTTTTTACATAACCACTCCAGGGCTTTCCGGCTTTCAGGTCCCGCCACATATCGGCAAAGGCCTCGGGCGGCATGTCGCTGTGGCGAATGAGATTATGCGGCTGGCCGATCAGCTCATCATTGGTGAAGCCGGAGATATCGATAAAATCTTTGTTCACCGATTTAATTCTGCCCTTATCGTCCGTCACCGAGACGATCATCGAGCCTTCATCCATCACTACTTCACGTTGGGTAACGGGGCCGTTATCGCGCATACATTGCCTCCATAGCGAATAATTATTTATTCTATCTAGTCCTATTGTATTAATTATATACTAACGAATGCGATAATTGTGCCAAAGTAATGCAGATTTTTTACTTGCGTTGCCTCAGCTCAGCTTTCAGTTCCCGTAATTCCTCTAGAATCTGACGCTCCGTATCTTCCATCGCGGCTTCATGTTTTTTGTGCTCACTTTGCATCGCTTCCACAATCACCGCGATGAATAAATTAAGCACGGTAAAGGTCGCCGCCAGAATATAAACAACAAAGAAAATCCAGGCGTTTGGATGGGTGGTGAGAATCTGGCGCACCATATCCGCCCAGCCTTCCAGTGTCATGATCTGAAACAGGGTAAAAAACGAGTTGCCCAGCGTGCCGAACCACTCAGGGTAGGCGGCGCCGTAAAGCTTGGTCGCCATCACAGCAAACACATAAAAAATCAGCATCATAATCAGTGCAATGGAGGCGATGCCGGGAATCGCGCCCACCAGCCCCTGTACCACCGAGCGCAGGCGCGGGAATGCTGAAATAAGACGCAGTACACGTAAAACGCGTAGCGCGCGCAGCACTGAAAATCCCTCCTGCGCCGGCACCAGTGACACGCCCACAATCGCAAAATCAAACAGATTCCACGGGTCTTTGAAAAATTTAAGACCATAGGCACCGATACGCATCACAAGCTCGGCCACAAAAACCCACAAAATAGTGCGGTCAAGGCTGGTCAGCAGCGCGCCGTATTGCGCCATGATATCGGGGTAGGTTTCCAGCCCCAGCGTGATGGCATTAATGATAATCAGGGCAATGATGGTTTTTTGAAAGAGTGGTTTTTCCACCACAGCGCGTAGCCTATTTTGAAGTCCCATGTCGCTTTATCCTTTATTTTAAAATTTAGCCGACTATATAGGTCGCCTATTTTTATTCTACAAGATTAGGAGTATCCCTTGGAACAGGTAGCAGCAACTGGCGTCAGTGTTTGGTTTTGGGTCGCGTTTGTTATTTTTCTGATTACCGCGATCATGATTGATCTTGGGGTCACCAAGAAAAAAGAAGAGGGGCTGACCTTCAAGGATGCGTCGGTGCGCGTCGCGATCTGGGTATCGCTCGCCATGATTTTCGGCGGTTGGGTGTGGAGCCATTTCGGCCCGCAGAAGGGGCTGGAATATTTCACCGGCTACATCATCGAGCTATCGCTATCGATGGATAACGTGTTTGTGATTGCGATTATTTTTACTTATTTCTCCGTGCCGCTGAAATACCAGCACCGCGTGCTGTTCTGGGGTATTCTGGGCGCGCTGGTGATGCGCGGCATCATGATCTGGCTCGGCAGCGAGCTGGTGAAAGAATATGGCTGGATTATCTATCTGTTCGGCGCATTTTTGCTCTTTACGGGTATCAAGCTTGCCATGTCGAAAGATGAGCAGTATGACCCCAGCAAAAACCCGGTGGTCAAGCTGGTGAAGCGTTACATCCCGATGACGCCGGATTTCCGCGGCAATAAGTTCTGGGTGAAGGAAGGTGGCAAATGGATTGCCACGCCGCTTTTCTTGGTGCTGATGCTGGTTGAGGCGACCGATCTGGTGTTTGCCGTGGATTCAATTCCGGCCATTTTCGCCGTCACGCTGGATCCGTTCATTGTCTTTACCGCCAATGCGTTTGCGATTCTGGGTCTGCGCTCGATGTATTTCATGCTCGCCGGCCTGATCCACAAGTTCTACTATCTCAAGATGGGGCTTTCGGTGCTGCTGATTTTTGTCGGCATCAAGATGCTGCTCATGCACCATTATAAAATCCCGACCGCGGTATCGCTGGCGGTGATTGTGGCGATTCTTGGTACCGCCATGATTGCTTCCGTCATCCGCGCAAAACGTCTGGAAAAACAAAGCGGGGCGTAATGGCTGTGCCATCCGAAGCCCGCAGGGTGTAGGATGGTCGGCCTTAGCGGACGGGTTCAGAACCTGCCATGAGCGTAGGCTATTGATTTTGTATATGGGCGAGGCGCACAAGTATATGCACATTCCGCAGATTGTGGAGATGGTAACCGAGCGGTTTGAACAGCAGTTTATTCTATAAAGCTATCTCAGAGGCGAATCACCAGATACATCGCCGCGTTTTGTAGGCTGATATTTTTCCACAAGAATTCGTTTTGCATCAGGGCTTACGGCAGTAGCCGGTACACTTCTGGCGGGCTGGCGTAAGCCAATTAAATGTTCTTCCACAATAGCCGATGCTTCCTTTTCATACATGCCCGTAGCTTTTACAATATCACCCGAGAGTGCCTTTGCTAATTGTTGGATTCGATCATTCCATGTGCGGCCATCACCCACGAATTCTTTCCCTAACATATTGCCATTTTGCCAGCCGTCTTTTAGAGGCTTTACTAGTTTACCTTCAAGTATTCTCTGCGCATCTGGACTGACAGATGGAGCAGCTGGCCCACGATTCGGAAGTCGCATTCCAATCAAATTATGTTCTACAATAGAACGAGCTTCTTGTTCGGATACTTGTGAGCTTTTTATAATATCTCCAACAAGAGCATGAGATAAATCCTCAATGCGTTTATTCCAAACGCGAGGATCTCCACCATGTTTTTGCATCATCTGATTACCAGTAAGCCAATCATCTTCAAGCGGTTTCGGCTGGGGTATCAATGCAGGTGTTATCCCTTTAGGCTCGCGCGGTTTTATTTCTGGTATTTGCCTTTGCGCATCCTTGCTCATTGCCATCGCAGGCATGCCGGAGCTAGAGCGCAAGCCAATCAAATGATCGGTTACCAATTTCAAAGATTCTTCATGCGAACAGCCCGTCGATTCAACAATATCCAGAATAAGCGCTCCACGTAATTTTTGAATTCTCTTTTGCCAAGTCTTGTTGTCACCGCCTTGATCCTTCCTTATCATACTGGCCGTTCGCCATCCCTCTTCAATTTCTGGTAGCTTTGGACGTTCTTCCAATAGACGCTCAGCATCCGGGCTTATTGCCGTTACTGGCTCACCACTATTTAAACGCTCTCCGATTAGATGCTTATCAACAATTAATTCAGCTTCTTTCTTTGAATAGCCAGTAGATTTAATTACATCTCCAACCAATGCTTCGCGTAGTTTTGTTATTTTTTCATTCCACGCTTTGAGCCCACCTCCCTGCTCATGCCTAAGCATACTGCCTGTTTTCCATCCATCTTCCATTATGGGATGTTTCTCTAATTCAGGCAGCAGGCGTTGTGCAACTTTACTAGCAGCAATTGCTTGAAAATTATTTGCGGCCAAACGTATACCGACAAGATGCGTATTAACGATCTCGCGCGCCTCGCTTTCAGGCATATCTGTACTTGCAACAATATCACCTACGAGAGCTTCACCAAGTGTTTGTATACGTTCATTCCACTTTGGGCCGTGTCCCCCCTGTTCTTTTTGAATCATTGAGCCAGTTTTCCAACCACTTCCAATATTCGAAGGAGTGGGATTTTCTGTCAGAGATTTATCCATAGTGATTTCTCATTCTGTTGGACGTTAAGGGGCTAGAATCCTTCTATTGTACACGTAAAAGATTATAGACCGTTCTAGCTTGTTATTTTATTAAGATTTTATGACATTTGTTAAGTATTCCATGCAAACCCTCACAGGATTTGAACCTAAATATCCTAACAAATACAGGGTAATAAATTGCCTAAATTTTATGCTGGTTAAATCCAGAGGTTTTCTGAATCCCGTATTTGAGGCAGGTTCAAAACCAGCGGCGGCTCATATTAAAATGGTCGGGGAGATAGGATTGTCACATGGCCTCCTGGCCATGTGCCGTCAGGCGGCAGCTCGTCCGCCTTTGCCAAAGCTCCGGCAAGACTGCGCTTACAAATTTTGCTTCCTGCAAAATTTACGAACCCAGGGGTTCGAACCCGATCACCGCATTAACTTCTTTCCAAAAAGGCAGATTAATCTGCCTTTTTGGAAAGAAAATGGTCGGGGAGATAGGATTCGAACCTACGACCCTCTGGTCCCAAACCAGATGCGCTACCAGGCTGCGCTACTCCCCGACTAGAAGTTGATGGTTGATAGTTGATGACTGTTGGACTATCAAGCAAATAACGCAACCAATGAATAACCATTTTTTGATTTATGATGTTCCAAGGAGTTTTTACCGCGCTGGTGACGCCCTTTGCAAATGGCAAGGTGGATGAGCGCGCATTTCAGGATTTAGTCGAGTGGCAGATTGCCGAGGGCATTCATGGCTTGGTTCCGTGCGGCACCACCGGCGAATCGCCGACTTTGTCGCATGAGGAGCATAACCGCGTGGTGGCGCTGTGCGTCGAGGCGGCGAGGGGCAGGGTGCCGGTCATGGCCGGAACTGGCAGCAACTCCACCGAGGAAGCGATCATCCTCACCCGCCATGCTAAAGAAGCAGGGGCAAGCGGCGCGCTCATTGTGGCGCCTTACTATAACAAGCCAACGCAAGCCGGGCTCTATGCACATTACAAAGCGATTCATGATGCCGTTGATATCCCGATTGTGATCTACAACATCCCCGGCCGCAGCGGCATTAACATCACCGATGACACGCTGGCAAAACTCGCTGAGCTGCCACGCATTGTGGGTTTAAAAGATGCCACCGGTGATCTCGCCCGGCCATACACGCTGCGCGCCAAGCTCAAAAAAAATATCTCGCTGCTTTCCGGTGAAGACATGACAGCGGTGGCGTTCAATGCGTCCGGCGGCGTGGGCTGCATTTCGGTGTCGTCGAACGTGGCGCCGCGTGCGTGCGCCGCGGTGCAGAATGCGTGTTTGAAGGGCGAGTATGTGGGCGCGCTGAAACTGCATGATCCGCTGGTGGCGCTGCACGATGTGATGTTCATCGAAACGAATCCAGTGCCGGTTAAATTTGCTTTGTCGCTGATGGGTAAATGCAAACCAGATCTTCGTCTTCCATTGGCTCCGCTTGGTGAAAACTCTCAGAAAGCCATCACCGAAGTGTTAAAAAATTTACGCTTGATTTAAACACTTTTTTCATCTTAATTAGCAACCCCTGAACACGTCATGGCCGGCAAAGAATCTTCTTCCTCCATCACGGTTGCGAATAATCGCAAGGCTTTTGCGAATTATGCGATCGAAGAGGAACTGGAAGCAGGGCTGGCTTTGACGGGAACTGAGGTTAAATCTCTGCGCGCCGGCAAAGCGAATATTGCGGATGCGTATGCCGGCCCTAAAGGTGAGGAACTCTGGCTTTTCAACGCCACGATTGCTCCTTATGCAGGCGGTAACCGTTTTAACCACGAGGAACGCAGGCCGAGAAAATTGCTGCTGCATCGGCGGCAGATTAACAAGCTGATCGGCAGGCTGAAGGTCAAGGGAGTCACATTGGTGCCGCTGGCGCTGTATTTCAACAGCAGAGGCATCGCAAAAATTAAATTAGGTCTGGGAACAGGTAAAAAAGAATACGAAAAACGAGATACCATCAAACAACGCGACTGGCAGAAAGACAAAGCACGCATCATGCGTGAAAAGAATCGCTAAAAAAAGCCAGCGCGAGCAACGGGAAATATAAGGTAGACTATGCTCGACGCACTTTCCGATTTCTGGAAACCGATGAAAAAAAATGCGCAGGCGGAGCGTATCCAGCCTGAGCAGCTTCAAGTAGGCAGCACGATTGGTTTTGGCTTCGTGCCGCAACCATCCTTAAATGGCCGCCGCCTGTCGGTTGTCAGCATCAACACCTACCAGTTCGGCGACGATACGCTGACTTCATTCGTGCTCTCGCAGGAGCAGGATGCGGGTGTATCGATGATTATCGCTGAATCTGAGGGAGAGCAATATCTGGCGATTTCGCGCCGTGTGCCGCTGTCGGATCGCCTCAGATTGTTTGATTCAGCAGACCTTGAGCGCATCCTGCAGCAGCCGGATGCTTTGTTGCTGAGCTGCCGCGAAATGCTCAGTGAGTTCAAGGGCTGGCTGGTGCCGCGCTACCAGCGCGAAATTCACGGCCTGACGGGCTTTATTTTCCGTGGTGATTATCGCCGCGAGACGCTCCCCGATAAAGTACAGGCGCAGCAATTTACCTACACTTTGCTGGTGAGCGATAATAACGAACACGCCATCGAGATTGAGAAATATGCCGATGGCCGCATCGAAATGTACGCGACCATCTACCGCCGCACGACCGATATTGGCGAAATCACCCATCCCGCGCGGGCGGATCTCGGGCGGGCGGATTTGAAACTGGCCGCGCTTGGTAAAGTGGCTGGCGCTGCCAGCACGAAATCCGAAAAAGCTGAGATTTCTTCGCCAAAGACAGAGCCAGAGCCAGCGGCCGCGGCGAAGCCAGAGCCGATTAAGCTGCAGGAATTTGTGAAATCACCATTGCCGCAGCCCGAAGCCGCGCCTGCCATGGTGGCTGCAGCGCTGCCAGAGCATTCATCCCCATCATCCACCACCATTCAAACCAGTCCCAAGCAAGAGGAGATCACCCCCATGCCTACCGAAACCGCTATGAACGGCGCTGCCGATAAATCGAAATTCGCAAGTCCGCTGTCGGATGTTTTTCCAAAAGCCGACAAGCAAACCATCAAGCTCAGCAATGGTATGGATAATGAGTCCATCGAGTGCGATCTGCGCGTGGCAAATAAAATCATCGATGAAGCTATCCGCGGCGAAATGCGCCTGTCGGATGTCGTGCGCCGCATTGTTGAACTGCCGGTGGCGCATCAGGAAGCGGTGCATATTCCAGTCACCCTGTCTGATGAAGATTACGCGCTGCTGGCCATCCGCTACGGCATTCAGGCGAGCGATCGCGTAGCCATCAAGCGCCGCATTTTCGAAGATCTGAGCAACTTCAGCGGTAAAAAAGCTGCTTAATTCTGACCTTCCCTCTCCCCATCGGGGAGAGGGAATAAGTTTGAATTCTTTGAAGATTTGGCTAACCCGCGCAAGGCGCGGCGCGAAGCAGCGGGGTTTGGGGCGAAGAGCCCCAATGCACGTAGTGCAAAAGATAATTTCCCCCTTCCTGAGCATCTTTTTCTGAAGCATCGTCAGCTTTACTCCGGCCGGAGATAAGTCTTGCTGTCAGATGTGGTAGATCATCCGTGGCAAGCGGCGCTGTTCGTGGTACCAACCCCACCTGCAAACGCCAGCTTTCTGCTTCGCAGTAAGCGACCTTAAAAAAACTACGCGGGCGCGCCCAACTTTATTAAATGAACAGAATGAGTTAAAAATCTTCATTAAATTGTCACATTCATTCTTACCAAAGTTGATTATAGTGACAGTTGAATTAGATAAGATAAGGAGATGCTCGTGGGTAAAAAAGTTAGAGATTTAGAAGTAATACGTAAAGAAACGGCTCAAAAAGTATTAAAGATACTGGGTCAACATGTGAGCGGAATCAAAGATTTCGATGCTGTAAGTGTGGACAATGAAATTTTGTTGACTGATGCGATGAGAGAAAGTCTAGGTGTAGATATGCTTGATTCACTTCAGATTGCACGCATTGTTAACGATGATGCAACGAAACTAGATCTTTCCTGGCTACGCTTGATTGCCGAACAAGAGAAGGGCGCTAGCGCTGCGCAGGCGCGCTGAGAACACTGGCAATCGCTCCCGTCAGCTGCGATAGTTCGTCGCTTGAAATCGTAAAGCTCGGCGCAAGATAGATGATATCCTTAAACGGGCGAATCCAGCAGCCGCGCGCGATAAACTTTTCGCGCAGCCCATAATAATCCATGCGGCTGGGTTCAATCTGCACCACGCCAATTGCACCCTTCACCCGTACATCCACCACGCCCGCCAGCCCCTCACAGGCCGCAAGTTCGCCGGTCAGTTGTTGTTCAATCGCCTCAACCTGAGCGCTGCGCGGTTCGCGTTCAAACAAATCAAGGCTGGCATTAGCCGCCGCAGAGGCCAGCGGATTTGCCATGTAAGTGGGGCCGTGCATGAATGCATCGTCAAATTTATCCGAAAGAAAAGCGCTGTAGATTTCTTCGCTGGCAAGCGCCGCGCCTAAATTAATTGCGCCGCCGGTGAGCGCCTTGCCAAGGCACATGATATCCGGCATGACACCGGCTTCGTCGCAGGCAAAGCGGCTTCCGGTGCGAAAAAAGCCGGTAGCGATTTCGTCGGCGATAAAAAGCAGGCCGTGTTTTTTGGCAAGGCGGTGCAGCTCGGCCAGCGTGTCGGCGGAATAAAAGCACATGCCGCCCGCACCCTGCACCAGTGGTTCAATGATCATGCCGGCAAGATTGCCTGCCACGCCGGCAAGCAAGCCGTCCAGCTCAGCAAAGCCATATTCATCGCTGGGAATATCCACCACATATTGCTTAATGACACTGTTCTGGAATGCTTTGTGCAGTGAGCGCTGCGGGTCAGAAACCGACATCGCGCCCAGCGTGTCGCCATGATAGCCATCACGGAAGCACAGGAAACGATCCTTGTTCGGCTTTGCTTTGATGCGCCAATATTGCAGCGCCATTTTCAGCGCAATCTCAACCGCGACCGACCCTGAATCCGCAAAAAAGACGCGCGGCAGCCCAGTCATTGCGGCGAGACGTTTTGCCAGTGTCAGCGCCGGCGCGTGGACGAGCCCGCCAAACATCACATGCGGCATGGTCTCCAGCTGCTCTTTCATCGCGGCTAAAATATGCGGGTGGTTGTAGCCGTGGCAGGCGCTCCACCATGAGGCAATGCCGTCCACCAGCTCGCGGCCATCGGCAAGCTTGATGCGGCAGCCCTCTGTCGCCGCCACGGCCTGAGGCTTTGGCGCAATCTTCATTTGCGTGTAAGGCAGCCAGATGTGCGGCAGGCCGGCTTCAAACCAATCAGGCTGCGTTAGCATGTGGCGTGCTGACGGGGGAGGTGGGTTTTAAACCCAGCTTCTCAAACAGTTTCTTGTCCTGATCCTGCTCGGGGTTGGGGGTGGTGAGCAGCTTTTCGCCATAAAAGATGGAGTTTGCGCCAGCAAAGAAACACAGCGCCTGCATTTCTTCGCTCATCGATTCACGCCCCGCTGAAAGCCGCACAAACGAGCGCGGCATCAGAATGCGCGCCACCGCAATCATGCGCACAAAATCAAAACCATCCGGCGCGCTATGGCCATGAAGCGGTGTGCCTTCCACCTGCACCAGCAGGTTAATCGGCACGCTTTCCGGATGCTCGGGCAGGTTCGCCAGTGTGCGCAGCATTTCCGCGCGGTCGGAGATTGCTTCGCCCATGCCGACAATGCCGCCGCAGCAGACATTCATCCCCGCTTCACGGACATTAGCAAGGGTCTCAAGCCGGTCCTGATAGGTGCGGGTGGTGATGATCTTGTCGTAAAATGCCTCGGAAGTGTCGAGGTTGTGGTTGTAATAATCAAGCCCGGCCTCTTTCAGGCGGCCTGCCTGCGGTTTGCTCAGCATGCCGAGCGTGGCGCAGGTTTCAAGCCCGAGTGCTTTCACCCCGCGGATGATGGATTCCATTTTTTCAATATCGCGATCTTTCGGCGCGCGCCATGCCGCACCCATGCAAAAGCGCGAGGCGCCAGCCTCTTTTGCTTTTTTCGCTTCGCTGAGGATCGTTGCTTCATCCATCAGCTTTTCTGCTTTGACGCCGGTGTCATATTTGGCGCTTTGCGGGCAGTAAGCGCAGTCTTCCGGGCAGCCGCCGGTTTTGATGGAAAGCAGCGTCGAAATCTGCACTTCGCTAGGGTTGAAATGGGCGCGGTGGATGCTCGCTGCGCGAAACAGCAGCTCGTTAAACGGCAGGTCGAACAAGCTTTTAACTTCCTCAGCGCGCCAGTCATGGCGGATAGCAGGTTGCATGGCAAATCCTCTGGGTTATGATAGCTAACCTTATGCCAGCCTTAGACGCGTTTTTACAGCAAAAATTGCAGCTTCAGCAAGCCCGCCATGCGCGGCGCAGCCCGCCTGCTGCCGAGCCGCAGGAAGGCGCAGCCATCTTCAAAGACGGCCAAACACTCATCTCATTTGCCAGCAATGATTATCTTGGCCTTGCGCGCTGCCCTGAGGTCATGAAAGCCGCGGCGCAGGCGGCGCAGCGTTATGGGGCAGGGGCAGGGGCATCGCGGCTGATCAGCGGCAATCACCCGCTTTATGACCCGCTTGAGCAGCGGCTTGCTGCCCACAGACAGACCGAGGCTGCCTGCGTATTCGGCAGCGGCTACCTTGCTAATCTTGGTGTGATACCGGCGCTGATGGGCAGCGGCGATCTTATTCTGATGGATAAGCTTGCTCATGCCTGCATGCTCGATGGTGCGCGGCTTTCCGGCGCAAACCTCATGCGCTTTGCCCACAATAATCTGGATCATCTGCACATGTTGCTTGAGGCCAATCGCGCCGAGCATCACCACTGCCTGATTGCCACTGAAAGTATTTTTTCCATGGATGGTGATGCAGCGCCACTCACCGAAATCGCAGCACTCGCGGAGCGCTATGATGCATGGGTGTTGATTGATTCTGCTCATGACCTCTACCAGCCATCCGTCATCCGTTATCCATCATCCGTCATTCAGCTGGGCACTCTTTCAAAAGCGCTGGGTGCCTATGGGGGGTATGTGGCGGGATCAAAACTTCTCATTGATTATCTCAAAACCACCGCGCGCAGCCTGATTTTTTCAACCGCACTGCCGCCCGCCACCATTGCTGGTGCGCTGGCAGCGCTGGATATTCTTGAAAAAGAACCAGCACGCACAGAAGCGCCGCTTGCTCATGCGCGCCGCTTTGCTGAGTCGCTGAAATTGAATAAGCCGGCGGGCGGCATTGTGCCGCTGGTGCTGGGGGATAATGAGCGCGCGCTGGCGGCGGCGAATTATCTTGAGCAGCACGGTTTCTGGGTGCCGGCGATTCGGCCGCCTACCGTGCCTGCTGGCAGTAGCCGCCTGCGGTTTGCATTTTCGGCGCTGCATCAGCCCGCGCAGGTGGATGCATTATTAGATGCACTACATACCGGGGGGTGGGTATGAGCATCGCGACGCTCTCCGGCTGGGGGCAGCCGCATGATGCGCTGACGAAGCTGCTGCCCGGCAGCCATGCGATTGATTATGCGGCCTCAGAATCAGTCGAGGCGGCGCTTGCTATAATCGGGCGGGAGGCGCGCGGTCATGATGCGCTGGTGGGCTGGTCGCTTGGCGGGCAGCTGGCGGCAAGAGCCGTGGCTGAAAAAATAATCCAGCCGAAAAAGCTTGTGCTGATTGCTGCGCCTTATCAGTTTGTGCAAAGCCCGGCAAGCAAGCTGGGCATGCCGCGCCTGACGTTTGATCAATTCACCAGCAACTTCAGCAGCAATCCGCTGCGTACCCTGACCAAAGCGTGGGATCTGGTGGGGTATGAGGATGTTTTCAGCGATGCTATCCGCAGCCAGCTTGCTGCTTTTTCCAAGCACGCGGTGCTGGCGAATAACTGGCTGAGCTGGCTTTCGCTGCTGGATGGCTATAGCTGTGATGCGCTGGATTTTGACCATTTTCCGCCCACCTTGCTGTTGCATGGCGAGGCGGATGTGGTGGTGGATGCCTCGCAGTCGGCGCGCTTTGCCGAGCGCCTGCCGCAGGCAACGCTTTCGCTGTGGCCGGGCTGTGGACATGCCCCCCACTGGCATGATACCACTCGTTTTAAACAGCTTATCACTGAGCATCTCAATGCTTGATAACCACGCCACTGCCAGCCATTTCAGCCGCGCCGCGAGCCATTATGCGCAGCATGCAGGGCTGCAGCAGCTGGTGCGCACCCACGCGATGACATTCGCAAGCCGCTACTGGCAAGAAGGGGCGAAGCTGCTGGATCTTGGTTGTGGCACTGGCCAGTTTGCGCTGGAAAGCAGCCATGCGGGCACGCGCTGGCAGGTGCTGGGGATTGATTGGGCGCATGGCATGTGCCAGCAGGCAGCCACAGTTTGCCGCGCCGCCATTTGCGCGGACGCTCACCAGCTGCCGCTGGCAGATGGCAGCATGGACGGTGTATTTTCTTCGCTTATGCTGCAGTGGTGCAATGCGCCGCAGCAGGTTTTTTTGGAGATGGCGCGTGTGCTGAAGCAAGGCGCAGCAGCGATACTCACGGTGCCGACTCACGGCACGCTTGCCGAGCTGAAAGAAGCGTTTGCAGCGGTGGATGATACGCCCCATATCAGTGAATTCATGGAAGCCTATACCCTGATGGGGTATGCGGCGCGTGCTGGTTTTTCCTGCCTTCATTTGTCACAGGAAACCATCACCGAATACTATCCGGACAGCATCGCGTTGATGCGCAGCCTTCAGGCCATCGGCGCTACCAACGCGCACCACGCCCGCCGCCGTTCGCTGATGACACCGCGGCAATTTGCGCGTCTTGAGCAGGCCTATGAGGCGCGGCGCAGCGCGCGCGGCCTGCCCGCTAGCTGGCAAATTGTATTTCTTGTTTTGCGGAAGGACTGTTGATGCGCCCTTTTTTTATCACTTCATCTGGCACTGGCGTGGGTAAAACCCATGTCACTACCACGCTGTGCTGGCAGCTGGCGCAGGCCGGAAAAAAAGTCACCGCACTTAAGCCTGTCATCAGTGGCTTCAGGCAGGATGACCCCGCCACCGACAGCGCGCTGATACTGCAAAGCCTGGGACTTACGCACGCACCGCAGCTGCTAGAGACGATTTCGCCCTGGCAGTTTGCCGCACCGCTGGCGCCCAACATGGCAGCCGAGCGCGAGGGAAAGCCAGCCCCGCAGGTGGATGAGCTGGTGGCATTTTGCCGCGAGCATGCGGCGCTGGCAAACGATGTTCTGCTGGTGGAGGGTGTTGGCGGGGTGATGGTGCCACTGAATCATCAGCACACTGTGCTCGATTGGATGGCGGTGCTGGGCTGGCCGGTGATATTGGTGGTGGGAAGCTATTTAGGTACGATCAGCCACACCCTGACGGCGATTGAAGTATTGCGCCAGCGCGGCGTGCCGCTGCATGCGCTGGTGGTTAGCGAATCGCCGATGAGCGATGTACCGATGGAAGATACGGTGAGAACGTTTGAGCAGTTTATCTCGCGCGATATACCGATTGTGAAACTGCCGCGCAGTAGTAAAGCCAAGCCCTGGGAGCATATGCCGCCCATCCGCTGGCTGGTGGAGCCATCATGAGTGCAAAGAAAGAAAAACCGCTTTATGCGATTGGGCTGTTTGGGTTTTATGAAAAGAAACTCCCTGATCCCCGCTATGCCAGCTTTCATCGGCGCATGTTCGCCGCTACGATTGATTCGGTGCTGGCGATGCTGATTCTGGCGCCGGTGATCGATGGTTTTTTATCGTGGCACTCGCCGCTACCACCGCTTGATTGGTCGGCGGTGAGAGCACAGATAACCCCGGATATGAGCGAGCAGCAGGTCAACCGGCTGATGAGCAGCTACCTTATCTCCAGCGGCTATGCACGGCAGTGGTTTGGTAATTTTATCACGCAGCTACTGGTGCTGGCGATTGTCACTGGCCTCTCCTGGCGGCTTTTTGGTGCGACACCGGGCAAATGGCTGCTGCGTATGCGGGTGGTGGATGCGCGCACAGAGTCGCTGCTGAGTGACTGGCAGGTGATCATTCGGCTGTTTGGTTATGTGATTTCAACGCTTACACTCTGCATTGGCTTTTTCTGGATCGCCTTTGATAAACGCGCGCAGGGTTGGCACGATAAGCTGGCGCGCAGTGTGGTGCTGGTGGTGCCGAAAGCGGCTAAATCAGCTGAGCCAGCTGCTGCTGAGTCAGGTTCCCCGGCACCATTAAAAGAGGAATAGGCAGCTTTGTGCCCAGCTGGTTAGCCAGCCATGCCGCGAGCGAGCCGCGCGCGCCGCTGTGCGAGGTGCCGATGACCACCATGATCGCATCAGGGTCGGCGGTGGCGGCGGCGATAATTTCTTCGCCAATCGCCCCCTCGCGAAGCACGATACCCGGGCGTAGCCCCAGCTGCTGCTGACACTCATCCGCAAGCCGGGCAAGCAGCTGGCCTGCCTCGCCGCGGCGCTCCTCGCGGATACGGTCGGCGATGGTGCCGAGCGTCTGGAAATCCGCTGGCGGCGTGACATGCAGCATATCCACGCACCCTGATCTCGCCAGCGCCTTCAGGCACACCAGCCTGAGCGCGGCCAGACATTCTTCGCGCTGATCCACACAAACAAGATATTTGGGCGGCTTGCCCGGGGTCATTGCTACGGTCATGCGTGCCTCCATCAGTTTCTCTCCAGCCAGCGCCCAGCGAGCCATCCAGCGCCCAGCGCCAGCAGAATAGCGCAGATGCCATATAAAAAAGGAAAGCGGTGCGCGGCGTTGTAAATAAAGGCATCCAGCCCGGTTTTATTGACGGTGATTGGAATGGATTGCATGCCGGCAATCTCGCCATCGCGCAGTAGATAAAGCTCGGCAGTGTAGTCGCCGGGCGGAATGGTATCTGGAAATTCGATGGTGGTTTTAAACAGCATTTCGCCCATGAAGCGCAGCTGAGTTGGCGCCTTCGTGTAGAGCCGCCGCTGCTGCTGATAGGTAAGAAATGCATCGGTGAATTCGCTGTGACGTGTCTGCTGGGTGCTGCTGGCTGGCGGCGGCAGAAGTCCATCGCGGCTGATACCGAGCCGCGCCAGCGCTACATCCGCCTGCAGCTCTTCCAGCGGTTTGCTGCTGGCAAGAGCGAAAAAGCTGGGCACATCATACAGCTTCATCCGCTCACGGTTCACCCACAGCCCCATCATGGGCTCTTTTTTTCGCACCATGTAATGGCGAGCGGGCCCGCGCACCACCGCCACCACGTCCCCCACATCGTTGCGCGCGCCGAAGAGAAACAACCGCGTGCCATTGAAATTGGCATCCATCTCGATGCGATATTGCGATAAATCCGCCACCAGCGGCGAGGCCTTCGCGGGCGGCGCAAACAGCAGGCACAGCAGAAGCAATAGCCACCTATTCATCGAGCAGCCCCACGCTGTAGATGTTGTCTGGTGGTGTCAAAAGCCCCGCCGCAAGCTTGATTGCAATGCCCAGCACCAGCGCCGCCAGCATGGCGCGCAGCAGGTTGCCTGAGATGCGTGCCCCAAGGCGGATGCCAAGCTGCGCCCCAAACACCGAGCCGGACAGCAGCAGCAGCGCGAGCATGATGTCCACCGTCTGGGTGGTGATGGCCTGCAGGAGCGTGACATGCGCAGTGATAAAAATAATCTGAAACAGCGACGTGCCGATGACCATGGTGGTGGGCATGCCGATGAGATAAATCATCGCCGGTACCAGAAAAAAGCCGCCGCCAATGCCCATCAGCGACACCATCACTCCCACAAACAGCCCCACTGCAAGCGGTATCAGCGCGCTGATGGTAATGCGTGAGGCGGGAAATGCCACCGGGTAAGGAAGCTGCGACAGCCAGCGCAGACGGCTGGAGACGGGCGCAGAAGCTGGCTGTTTGCGGTAGGCGCGGTAGCTATCGCGCGCCATCAGCAGGCCAATCAGCCCAAGAAAAGTGACATAAGCCAGCGAGATGATCAGATCCACATGGCCAATCTGTTTTAGCCAGCGAAACAGCGCCACCCCGAGCGTTGAACCCACCACCCCGCCCGCGAGTAGAAACAGCCCCATCTTGACATCAACATTCTGGCGGCGCCAGTGTGTGACAAAACCAGACACCGACGAAGCGATGATCTGATTCGCCGAGGTCGCCACCGCCACCGACGGTGAAACACCAATAAAAATAAGCAGCGGCGTGAGCAGAAAGCCGCCGCCCACCCCAAACATGCCGGCAAGCAGGCCCGCCGCGCCGCCCAGCCCGAGAATGGCGAACACATTCACCGACATCTCAGCGATGGGAAGGTAGACGTGCATCAGGGCATTCGGCTGTAGTTGATATGGCCGCCCATATATTGATAGATGTTTTTTTCCAGCTCGGCGTTGACGGCTTCCATCATTTCAAAAATCATTTTGCGGAACTCATAGTTGCGCCGCCATACACTGGCATTTTCCGACATGGTGATGGAGCGCGTGGCCTTCACCACCACGCTGGCTTCCGACATCGCGCCATCACTGCCATAAATCCGCATCTCCACATCCAGCGCGGCTTCATAGCGCCGATCCTGATCAACGGTGAAAAAATCCTCGATGCTGCTGTCTTTGTGAATCTGGCTGACGGTGACGCGGCCATCCTTGATAATCACCTGCAGCACCTTATCTGGCCCCACCGCGCGGATGCGATCCTTCACCCAGATACGCATGGCATCGGCGGGGGAATAGGGCATTAAATGCTCCACGTAAGGTGAGCGCATGGGGGATTTGTATTCATCCACAAATTCAATGCTCGTGACATTCAGAAAGATGGGCTGGTAGCGCAGAAAACTCAGCGGCGGAAAATCCACCGGCGATTCGCTCGCGCAGCTGGTAAGGCCAAATGCGGCGCAGGCGGCCAGCATAAGGCGCTTGAGTGTGGTTCGCATAACATGGCTCCCTCGGTTAGCTGAGTGCAGGTGGTATCATATCGCGCTTCGGGCTGGTGTCCATTGGTTTGGCGTCTGGTGGTCGTACATAAAAAGGCGAAAGTGGCTGGCCGCTGCCGCGCTTGGCCGCAAGCATGACCAGATGATCGGCGCGCGGCGCGGCAAGTATCGCCGGCTGCTCCAGCGGCTGATTACTGACCAGCGCCGCACCGGCGGGCATGGCGGCTATCAGCTCTTCTGCCTGTGCCACACGCGGCTCTGAGACGTGTGTCAGCGCCGCATCATGAACGAAGCTCTGGCCAACCATTTCACCCTTACCCGCGCCCAGCAGGCAGGTGATGATGGGCTGCGTCAGCTGTGGCTGCTGGCCATGCGCCATGATTTCGAGTGTGGTCAAACCCAGCCCGGGTATCCCCAGCGAGAGGCACAGCCCGCGCGCTGCCGCCAGCCCCACACGCAGGCTGGTAAAGCTGCCCGGCCCAACGCTGCAGGCAACCTTCGTCAGCTCGCTGAAAGCCGTCTGTGTTTCCGCCAGCAGCGCTTCGATCATCGGTAGTAGTTGGGTGGATTGCTGATGCGAGTGGGGGGATTGGCGTAGCGCCGCCACCGTGCCATGTTTCCACAGCGCCACGCTGAATGGCCCGGTTGCCGTTTCTATGCCCAGTAACACCACCTGCGCCCCGCTACAACGAACTGATTGACGAAATTCCCTTGAAGCGCTAAAGACTTAAGCCATTATGGCTCAAGATACAACGTCCGGTTTCGCGCTAGCGCAAAAAAAATGCACGGTCTGCGCGCCGGGCACCCCCGTCATTGATGAATTCAAGGCCAAGCCTTACCTTGCTCAGGTACCCGGCTGGGAGCTTGCGCTTTCTAACCGAGCCATCAAACGCCGCTACCTGTTCAAAGATTTCATGAGCGGCCTTGCCTTTGTCAACAAAGTGGCCGACATCGCTGAAAGCGAAGCCCACCATCCGGATATCATGATGGGCTGGGGCTATGTGGAAATTGTTCTCTGGACGCACACCATCAGCGGCCTGCATGAGAATGATTTCATCATCGCCGCGAAGATTAATGCCATCCAGCCTTAAGCGCCCACGCGCCTACATCATTGCAGGCGCCAATGGCGCGGGCAAAACCACGTTCGCCACTGAATTTCTACCGCATTATGCTAAATGCAGGCATTTTGTGAATGCCGATCTTATCGCTAAAGGCCTGTCGCCCTTTCGGCCTGAAAAAGCTGCGATTAAGGCCGGGCGCATGATGCTAGAGGAGCTGCGCGAACTTTCAGAAAAAGGTGAGACGTTTGCCTTTGAATCAACGCTTTCTGGTCTTAGCCATGTGGCATTCATAAGCAGGCTCAAACAACGTGGGTATGAGGTTCACATACTCTATTTGTGGGTACCGTCGCCGTCTCTGTGCATTGCACGAATTAAGGAAAGAGTGGCCCTGGGCGGTCATTACATTCCATCCGTTCAGGTCAGGAGGCGTTATCAGAAAAGCCTCAGAAATTTTATGACACGTTATAAAACACTGGCAGATGAGTGGCAAATATTGGATAATACAAAGGCTGGCTGCGAGCTGATCGCAGAAGGAACGAGCAGTAAGTGCCGTATCATTAACCAGAAACTGTATGACACATTGAGCGCTGTATGAAAAAAAAACGTGCCGCATCCTCCCGGGCTGAAAAAAGCCTCACCGCCATGAAAGAAGCTTTCAGAAAGCTTTTACTTGAGCGAATTCAAGAGGGGGTATCTCTATCGACATGGAAAGATGGCAGGCTCGAGGTCATCCCCGCGCGCAAGCTCAAACATATTAAATTTCGCTCATGAATAAAAAACTCTACATTAAAACCTACGGCTGCCAGATGAACGCCTATGATTCGGTGCGCATGAAAGATGTCATGGCGCCGCTGGGCTATAATGAAACCGAGTCGCCTGACGATGCCGACCTTGTGATTCTTAACACCTGTCACATTCGCGAAAAGGCCGAAGAAAAAGTCTATTCCGACCTTGGCCGTGTGCGCGCTGAAAAAGAAAAAAGAAAAGCATCCGGCGATCCGGTGCTGATTGCGGTGGGAGGCTGTGTTGGCCAGGCGGAAGGCGAAGAGATTATTCGCCGCGCGCCATTTGTGGATATGGTGTTTGGCCCCCAGAACTATCACCAGCTACCAGAGCTGGTTACCAAGGCGCTACGGGGTAAAGGTGCGGTAGTGGCGCTGGATTTTGAGGAAGAAGATAAATTTGATCGCCTGCCGGAATCTACATCCCCCCAGGGGGTATCCGCATTTCTGGCGGTGCAGGAGGGCTGCGATAAGTTCTGCACTTTCTGCGTGGTGCCCTACACGCGCGGGGCGGAATACTCCCGCCGGGTATCAGCCATCGTTGACGAAGCAAAAAAAATGGTGGATAGCGGCGTGCTGGAAATCACATTGCTTGGCCAGAATGTGAATGCCTATCATGGCGCAGATGAGCACGGCGCTACCGCCAGTCTGGCGGATTTAATCAGCCGCCTTGCGCAGATTGGCGGTCTTGAACGCATTCGCTACACGACCTCCCACCCGCGCGATATGAGCGAAGATTTAATCGCGCTTCACGGCAGTGAACCCAAACTCATGCCCTACCTGCACCTGCCCATCCAGTCCGGCAGCGATGAAGTGCTAAAGCGCATGAACCGCAAGCACACGGCGGCGTTTTATATCGATATCATCGAGCGGCTGCGTAGGCAGCGCCCGGATATTGCGCTGTCGTCAGATTTTATTGTGGGCTTCCCCGGCGAAAGCGACAAGCATTTTGAAGAAACCATGGCGCTGGTTCGCCATGTGCACTATGCGCAGGCCTATTCTTTCAAATACAGCCCACGCCCGGGCACACCCGCCGCCACGGATGATCGCCAGCTTCCTGAATCCGTTAAAGATGAGCGCCTGCAGGCGCTGCAGGCATTGCTGCGCCAGCAGCAGCAGCAATTCAATGAGGCGAGTGTTGGCAAAACGCTGCCGGTGCTGTTTACCAAAGATGGCAAGCATGACGGCCAGCTGCTTGGCAAAAGCCCGTACCTGCAATCGGTGTATGTGCAGGGCACAAGCGGCATCATGAACCGCATTGTGGGTGTGCGTATCACCGGCGGCTATTTAAACAGCCTTGCCGGCGAAATCGCCCGCGAAACCCCGATCATGGCAGCCTAACCAAAGGAGAGCAGCGTGAAAGATAAAAACGGCAAACACTCACACGAATCCACCAGCCTCAGCATGATGTTTGATGATAACCGCCTGCTTTCCATGCTGCTTGGGCAGGATGACTGCCATCTTGCGCGTGTTGAACGCCAGCTCGGTGTCACGGCGTCGTCGCGCGGTAGTGTGGTGGAGCTGGAGGGCGAGAAAGCGCAGGTGGATCAGGCACACGCAGTGCTGAAGCGCCTCTATGATGATTTGCGCAAGGGGCAGGAAATCGGCAATGCGCAGGTGGATGCGGCGATTCGTATGGCATCCAGCAGCGAAGAGGAGGGGCTGTTTGGCAGCCACGACATCCTGATCAAAACCATGAAGAAAAATATCAAGCCTTATTCACACATTCAGGCTGAGTATATGCAGAAGCTGCAGAAGCATGACCTGGTGTTTGCGCTGGGGCCGGCGGGTACGGGTAAGACTTACATCGCGGTGGCGATGGCGGTGGCGCAGTTTATCAGTGGGCGTGTGGAGAAAATCATTCTGTCGCGTCCGGCGGTGGAGGCGGGGGAGAAGCTCGGCTTCCTGCCCGGCGACCTGAAAGACAAAGTTGATCCCTACCTGCGCCCGCTTTACGACGCGCTGTTTGACATGATACCCGCCGAAAAGCTGGCGCGGCACATGGAAAATGGCGAGATTGAGGTGGCGCCGCTGGCGTTCATGCGCGGCCGCACCTTCTCGAATGCGTTTGTGATTCTCGATGAAGCGCAGAACACCACCGCCACGCAGATGAAAATGTTCTTAACCCGCATGGGCGAAAATTCGCGCATGGTGGCGACCGGCGATTTATCACAAACCGACCTTCCGAAAGATGTGAAATCCGGCCTTGGCGATGCGGTACGCAAGCTTGAAGGCATTGATGGTATTGGCCTGGTGCGTTTTTCCGACAAAGATGTGGTGCGCCATGCACTCGCCGCGAAAATCATCAAAGCCTATGATGACTGGGATCGCAAAAAGAAACTCAGCAGCCGCCAGCAGATGGACGATGACGGCAAGTAAGATCCATGTTCAGCTTCATGCCGCGCCGTGGAAAAGCTCGCTGAGGCCGTATTGCAAAACGGTGCGGGCGGCGGTTTCGGCGGCGCTTGGCAAGCATACAGCAGAACTGACCATCGTGCTGACCGATGATGCGCTGATCCGCGAGCTGAATAAAACTTACCGTGGCAAGAACAAGCCAACGAATGTGCTGTCGTTTCCCAGCGG
The DNA here is from genome assembly GCA_033763775.1 of Alphaproteobacteria bacterium. Classification (GTDB taxonomy): domain Bacteria; phylum Pseudomonadota; class Alphaproteobacteria; order Rickettsiales; family SXRF01; genus JAJTHB01. Next base: position 93,418 of record JANRJW010000005.1, read on the forward strand.
TGAGAAACAGTATCTGGGGGATATTATCCTCGCCTTTGAAACCATTAAGCGCGAAGCTGCTGAGCAGGGCAAAAGCTTTGAGCATCATGCGATGCACATGCTGGTGCATGGCACGCTTCACCTGCTCGGTTATGATCACGAGAATGAATCCGATGCCGAAACGATGGAGCGGCTTGAAATAAAAATTCTTAAAAAACTGGGGATTACGAATCCCTACTTGTATTAATTTCGCAAGCCATGCTACACTATATTCACTTGCGCAATCTATTGTGCAAGTGAGTATCAAAGCCGTCGCCGAAAGCGGCGGTTTTGCGCTGCGTAGCGAGCGAAACGAATCAATAATGTGTCACATTATTGATTTAAACAACTATAATCTAATTAGCTTATGAACCCTGCCATCTATGAACCAATCATCTTCTGCTGAGTCTGCCAGCAAGCCGGCGCTTGCTGTTTCTAATGCTCGTATTATGGCCAGTGAGCGGCGCTCCGGCGCGACATTTTCACTGCGCTTATGGATGCGCACCTTGTTTGGCGGCCGTCAGGAAGCATCGCTGAAAGAGGTGCTGGACGAGGTGATTGAAGAGCATGAGGAGCATAGCGAAGAGCGGCTCGAGCCGGAAGAAAAAGTAATGCTTCATAACGTGCTGTCGTTTGGCGACACACAGGTGCACGACATCATGGTGCCACGCACGGATATTGAGGCGGTGCCGCAGGATATTGCAATGCCGCAGCTTAAAACACACATCATGGAACACCGCCACACGCGCATTCCGGTTTATGAGGAAACGCTCGATCATGTGCGCGGCTTTGTGCATGTGAAGGATCTGCTGCCGATGTTTGCCGGGGATCAACCCTTTTCGCTCACCAGCGTGCTGCGGCCGGTGCTGTTTGTGCCACCCTCCATGCGTATTGTTGATCTACTGCGCAAGATGCGCCACTCCGGCAGCCACATGGCCATGGTGGTGGATGAATATGGCGGCACCGATGGTCTGGTGACGCTCGAAGACGTGGTGGAAGAGATTATCGGCGATATCCGCGATGAGCATGATGACAGCGAGGAAGATACCAACCGCATCCATAAACATGCGGCCGGCGTGTATGATGTCAGCGCGAGAATCCATATTGATGCGCTAGAAAAATCACTGGGTCTCAACCTGATCACCGAAGAAAAAGATGACGATTTTGATACGCTCGGCGGCCTGATTTTTTTCCAGATTGGCCGGGTGCCGGTGAAGGGCGAGGTGGTGCCGCATATTGGCGGCATGCGCTTTGAGATTCTCGAGGCGGACGCGCGGCGCATTCACAAAATCCGCATTCATACGACGGCATGATAAATTTACTCCCCTCCCGGCGAAGGCCGGAATCACGGGGGAGGTTAGGTGGGGTTGAAATTGAGTCCTAAAACTATCATCACCCCCCTCTATCTCCCCCCGCAAGCGGGGGGAGAATTGATAACGGGCTGGCGGCGCAACCTGACAGCGTTTCTGCTCGGCGCTCTTGGCGTGCTAACATTGCCCCCTTTTTTCTGGCTGCCCTTTGCCGTGGTTGCATATGGCGGCCTGTTCTGGCTTCTTAGCCAGAAAACCACGCGACTTCAGGCCTTCCGCGATGGTTTTTTCTGGGGCTGGGGCTATTTCATCGCCGGGCTTTACTGGTTCACCATCGCGCTGCTCACCGAGCCGGAAAAATTCGCGTGGCTGATTCCGTTTGCCCTGTTTGGCCTCACCGCGGTGATTGCGGTCTACATCGGCATGACGACATGGATTTACGCGCTGCTACGCCGCGGCCACATCACTGATGTACTGCTTTTTTCCGTCGTGTGGGTGCTGGTGGAGCTTGTGCGCGGCCACGCACTTACGGGTTTTCCGTGGAACCTCGCCGGCTACAGCCTGATGGCGAGCGATGAATTGATGCAGGCGGCATCACTGGTGGGGGCTTACGGCTTGTCGTTTCTGCTGGTGCTGATGGCATGCCTGCCCGCGGCGCTGCTGCTGCGCTACGCATATGCTAAACCAGCGCTGCTTCTGGGTGTGACAGGCTCTCTGGCATTGTGGCTTTGGGGGCATGAACGGCTGACGATGGCTGGCGCAGCGTCGATGCAGGAGGGGGTCATGCTGCGTCTTGTGCAGGCCAATATCGCGCAGCATCACAAATGGGATCCGAGGTTGCAATTTGAAGGGCTGCGCCGCCATGTTACGCTCAGCCAGCAGGGCGGCAGTGACAATATCACGCACATCATCTGGCCGGAAACCGCTGTCCCCTATGTTATTCGCGCTGATGCTACACTCACCCAGCGTCTTGGCGATATGCTGCTGCCACACCAGCTGCTTATCACCGGCGGGCTGCATGCCGAGCAGGATGAGATTTTCAACAGCATCGCCGCCATTGACCCACATGGCGAGATTCTTGGCCGGTATGATAAACACAAGCTGGTGCCATTTGGCGAGTTTTTGCCGCTGCGCTGGCTGATTCCTGATACGCTGGAAACCCCGGTGGGAATGAAAGATTTCAGCGCCGGAAGCGGGCCGCAAACCCTTCGCTGGCATGGCTTGCCGCCGGTTAGTCCACTCATCTGTTATGAGGCAATTTTTCCCGAACTGTCCATAAGTGAGACAAGGCCGGATTTTCTGCTTAATCTCACCAATGATGCATGGTTTGGCCTCAGCACGGGCCCCCATCAACATTTCCACATGGCGCGGCTGCGCGCGGTGGAGCAGGGGTTGCCGCTGGTGCGTGTGGCCAACACCGGGATTAGCGCGGTGACTGACGGTTACGGCCGTATTGTAGCAAAGCTGGAACTGGGTGCAGAAGGGGTGCTGGACACCCCGCTGCCAAAGCCGATAGCGACTCCCACCCTGTATCATGATAATCCATACCTGCCAGTCTATTTTTTATTATTAATCATGGCTTTGCTCTTGATATACCAAAGAAATATCAGGGTGGTTAATTAATTTCGCTTGCGAGTTGTAAAGTTAACTGTTACACGAGGCGCATGAGTAAGCAGATTAAAATTCCACTTCCCACCAAACAGGACGTGGATGGCCATGTGGGCAAACGGTTGCGATTGCGCCGTACCATGATGGGACTAAGCCAGGAAGCCGTCGCTAAAGCTGTCGGCATTACTTTCCAACAGGTGCAGAAATACGAAAAAGGCAGCAACGCCATGAACGCGGCGCGACTGGTTGAGTTCGCGCGTTTCATGAATGTGCCGGTGGCCTATTTCTTTGAGGGGCTGGAAGGCTATGCCACGAGCTCCGCGACACCCACCGGCTTTGCCGAAGATGCCGTGGAATTTGAATTTGAAGGCGGCGTTTCTGAGCGCGAATCGCTGGAAATGATGAAGGCCTTCAAGCGCATCAAAGAGCAGCCCATTCGCAAACGTCTTTCGGATCTGGTGCGCGCGGTCGCGGAAAATAAGCCGCTGCTCGACTAGATTTCCTTGACAACACGCAGCGTTTCGCTAGCTTTCCTCGCATCGTGGGGATTTGCCAGCTTGCCGCCACGTTAAATATTGGTCTAAGCGCTGCGATTATGAGCTTCGGCAAATCCCCCATATAATAACATTCAAGGAGTTCTCATGTCCTCTCGTTTCCATGGCCGCAGCCGCTATGTCTTCACCAGTGAATCCGTTGCCGAAGGCCATCCCGATAAAGTCTGCGACCAGATTTCTGACGCCGTACTTGATGCCATGCTGGCGATCAATCCTGAGGCGCGCGTGGCATGCGAAACACTCGCCACCACCAACACGGTGGTGATCGCCGGGGAAACACGCGGCGCTGATCTCACCAAGGCGCAGATTGAGCGCATCGCGCGCGATAAGGTGCGCGAAATCGGCTATCTGCAGGAAGGTTTCCACGCTGATAATATGGATGTGTATGTGCACCTGCACAGCCAGTCGGCGGATATTGCGATGGGCGTGGACTCAGCAGATAATAAAGATGAAGGCGCAGGCGATCAGGGCATCATGTTCGGCTTTGCGTGCAACGAAACCAAAGCGCTGATGCCGGCGCCCATTCAGCTTGCTAACCGTATTCTTCTGGGGCTGTCGCGCGCGCGCCACAGCGGCGCGGCCAAAGAGCTGGGGCCGGATGCCAAAAGCCAGGTCACGCTGCTCTATGAAAACGGCGTGCCGGTGAAGGCGACCTCGGTGGTTGTTTCCACGCAGCATATCGCTGGAGTATCACAAAAACAGATTCGTGAGATCGTACGCCCGTATGTCATGGAAGCGCTGCCGAAGGGCTGGATGTGCGATGAAGCGGAATTTTACGTGAACCCCACCGGCCAATTTATTATTGGTGGGCCGGATGGTGATACCGGCCTGACTGGCCGCAAAATCATTGTCGATAGCTATGGCGGCTCGGCGCCGCATGGCGGCGGCGCGTTCTCCGGCAAAGACCCGACGAAAGTGGATCGCTCGGCAGCTTACGCCGCGCGCTACCTCGCGAAAAACGTGGTAGCTGCAGGTCTTGCTGATCGCTGCACCATCCAGCTTTCCTACGCCATTGGCGTATCCAAGCCCATTTCGTTTTATGTGAGCACTGATGGCACCGGCCGTGTCGATGAAGCAAAGCTTGAAGTCGTGCTGCAGAAGCTGATGGATTTAACCCCGCGTGGTATCAGAAAGCACCTGCAGCTTAACCGCCCCATCTATGCGCGCACGGCTGCTTACGGCCATTTTGGCCGCGAGCCGGATAAAGATGGTGGCTTCAGCTGGGAAAAGCTGGATTTAGTTGCCGCTCTGCAGGATGAGTTCAAGCTAAACGAGCCACTGAAAATTGCCGCCGGAAACGTCTAGTAAACCGCGGCTCCTTGCATCTTTCGGTCGCCGCCGCGGCCGCAGGCTTCGTGCCGGCAAGCAATCGCTGATGGATGGGCTTTTGCCTGAGCTCCTTATCACACTCCCCCTAAAAAGGGGAGGAGGTGTGTTGTGGCTCGAGATCGGCTTTGGCGGCGGCGAGCATCTGGCCTATCAGGCTGAAAGAAACCCCGGGGTGGGTATCATTGGCTGCGAACCCTATCTCAACGGCATCGGCGAGCTCTTAAAGCAGATTGAAACCAGAAAACTAAAGAACATCCGCCTGCATGGCGATGATGCGCGGCCGCTGATCGACGCGTTGCCAGATGCATCGCTTGACCGCGTGTTTATTCTCTATCCCGACCCGTGGCCGAAAACCCGCCACCACAAGCGCCGCATCATTTCCACTGAGTTTCTAACCAGCCTCGCGCGGGTGATGAAGCCGGGAGCTGAGCTGCGCTTAGCTACCGACCACGCCGATTACGCAACCTGGATGCTGGAGCGGCTGCTTGCCCACCCTGATTTTACATGGACAGCGAAAAGCTGCGATGACTGGCTGAAACCATGGCCGGACTATACCCCCACCCGGTATGAACAGAAAGCGCTGGCGGGAAGGCCAACCTACCTCAGTTTTATACGGCTTTAAGTGCCGCCAAGATATCTTCCAGCAGGTCGCCCGCATCTTCAATGCCGATGGAAAGACGAATCAGCCCGTCGCTGATACCGAGCTTTTTTCGCTCCGGTGCGCCAAGGCTTGCGTGGGTGGTGCTGGCGGGGTGGGTGGCGAGGCTCTTGCTGTTACCAAGATTATTTGAAATATCAAAAATCGACAGCGCATTGAGGAAACGAAACGCTGCTTTCTTGCCGCCTTTAATCTCCAGCGCGATGATCGGCCCGCCATGCGACATTTGTTTTTTCGCGATAGAAAATTGCGGATGGCTGGCAAGGCCGGGGTAGGTGAGGGAGGCAAGTTTGGGATGCCCCACCAGGGTATCGGCAATGATTTGTGCATTCTCACAGTGCTTGCTAATGCGCAGCGGTAATGTCTCCAGCGCTTTGGTCAGCACCCATGCGGTAAAGGGACTCATATGCGGCCCGGTGTGGCGCACAAACGGCATGAGTGTACCCTCAATCCATTGCTTTTTGCCCAGCACCGCGCCGCCCAGTGTGCGGCCCTGGCCATCAATGTGCTTGGTGGTGGAATACATCACCACATCCGCGCCGAGTTTGAGCGGATGTTGCAGCAGTGGCGTGGCAAATACATTATCCACCACGAGTAGCGCGCCAGCTTTTTTGCAAAGCGCTGCAACCGCCGCAATGTCGGTAATTTCTAAGTTTGGGTTGGCAGGGCTTTCGATGAAAACCAGTTTGGTTTTGGGTGTGATGGCTTGTTTCCAGCCTGCGCTATCGCTGCTATCCACCAGCGTGTGGGTGATGCCAAAACGCGGCAGAATCTGGGTGATGATATGGTGGCACGAGGAAAACAGCACGCGGTTAGCAACCACATGATCCCCGGTTTTGAGGTGGCTCATGAGTATGGCAAACATCGCCGCCATGCCGGAAGCTGTGACGATACAGCTCTCGGCGCCTTCTTCCATCGCCACCAGCCTATCCTGCAGCATGGCAAGGTTCGGGTGGGAATAGCGGCCATATTTGAAGCCTTCTATGCTGCCATCAAAGCGGCCTTCGCCTTCCTGCGCCGAGCCGTAGCTGTAGGCTGAGTTTAGAAACAGCGCTTCGGAGGTTTCCCCAAACGGGCTGGAAAGCCTGCCGGCGCGCACAAGGCGTGTTGCTAATTTGGGCTTTTTTGTTACTCTTTTCATGGATGCATCTTAGGAGATAATTATGGTTCCTGTCACCGCGTTTTTTGCCGGCCTGCTCACGCTGATCTACCTTGCGCTCACGGTGGGAGTGATTCGCGGGCGCTACATTCATAAAGTATCGCTGGGCGATGGCGGCCATAGCGAGATGAACCGCCGCATCCGCGCCCATGCTAATTTTGCGGAATATGTGCCGCTCGCGCTGGTGCTGATGGCGCTGTGTGAACTCAGCGGTGCATCTGGCAAGTTGCTGGCGTCGCTTGGTTCGCTAATGGTATTTGGCCGTATGTGCCACGCCTACAGCCTCACCATTCATGAGGTGAAGCGCGGGCGTGTTATTTTCCGGCAGATCGGCACCGCCTCCACACTCACGGTGCTCATCATACTTTCTCTGCTGGTGATGTTTTAGCGATGTTTGGCAATAACCCCATCCGCAAACCGCGCCAGCATGATGGCCTGTCACTGGAGGTGAAATCCATCTTCCCAACGCTGCAAGGCGAAGGACCGTATGCGGGCTGGCCAGCGCTCTTCATTCGCCTCGGCGGTTGCAATCTGGCGTGTGATTTCTGCGATACGGAGTTTGAGAGCTTCCGTGATATACCCCTAGGCAGTATCTTGGAAGAGGTCAAAAGTAAGACGCAGGATGCTAAAATTCGTCTGGTCGTGATTACCGGCGGTGAACCACTGCGCCAGAATATCATACCGCTATGTGCGGCGCTGATTGCAGCTGGCTTTAAAGTGCAGATTGAAAGCAACGGCACGCTTTTCCAGCCGTTACCCCCAGAGGTGGAAATCATCTGCTCGCCAAAAAATACCGGGCAGGGGTATTTTCCCATCCGCGCTGATCTTCGCCCCTTCATCCGCGCGTTTAAATTTATCATCTCCGAATCCCGCCCGGGCTACCGCGACGTGGCGGAGGTGGGGCAGCGTGAATGGAAGATCCCCGTCTATGTCCAACCCATGGACGAATATAACGAAAATAAAAACCGCGCAAACCAGAAGCGTGCAATGGCACTTGCCATGACGCATGGCTACCTGCTATCTTTACAGATGCACAAAATTCTAGGGATTGACTGACATGGCCAACAAAGCCGTATTGCTGCTTTCCGGCGGGCTGGATTCGATGGTGGCGCTCGCCATTGCGAAATCACATGGGTTTGATGTGCATGCGCTCTCGTTTTCTTATGGCCAGCGCCATCAGCACGAGCTGGTGGCGGCACGGAAAATCGCCCGCCATTTTGGTGTGACGGATCACAAAATCATGACCATCGACCTGGCTGGCATTGGCGGCTCATCGCTCACCCAGAAATCGATGACCGTGCCGAAAGACCGGCCGCTGGATGCGATTGGCCATGGTATTCCGAGCACCTATGTGCCGGCGCGCAACACCATTTTTCTATCCTTTGCGCTGGCATGGGCGGAGGTGCTGAAGGCCTATGATCTGTTTATCGGTGTCAATGCGCTGGATTACAGCGGCTATCCGGATTGCCGGCCGGATTTCATCGCAGCATTTGAAACCATGGCCAATATCGCCACCGCCTACGGGCAGGAAGGTGCGCATCGTATCACGCTGCACACACCGCTGATCGATATGAGCAAAACTGAAATCATTCAGCAGGGGCTGAAGCTGGGCGTGAATTTTGCGCTTTCGACCAGCTGCTATGACCCAGATGAGATGGGACGCGCCTGCGGCCACTGCGATGCCTGCCAGCTGCGGCTGAAAGGCTTTCGAGAAAATGGCATTGTGGATCCGGTGCCGTACGTGGCATGAGCGTCTGGATATTGACGCAGAAACTATCACGCGCTGAAGAAAGCGCCATCACGTCGCGTACAGAGCTTATACTGCCGTTTGATGGGCTGCCGGATCTCTCCAGCCTCGCGAATGAAAACGACTTCCGGCGGCTGCTCGAGCAGCTGGATCCCGAGGCGCCGCCGGAAAGCATCCAACTGAAAATCGACAGGATCTGGCCGCAATTTACCGGACTTGCGCTGGATGATGTGGTGGTGGTGCCGCTGCCTGCGCTGGGCGAGGTTGCCATCGGTCGCATCTGTAGCCATTACCGCTATCAGGTGGGGCAAGGCGGCGCAGACGAACACAGCATCGCCGTGACATGGTATCCAAAGCATTACAAGCTTGCTTCCTTTGGCAGCTATCGTCAGGCGATAGCCACGCCTTACCTGCCACTTCAGGAAGTAACGGATAAAGACATGCGCGAAAAAATTTTAGTGAAGCTGCCGCATGATTATCATCGTCTGGCGCGCTGGAAGTGGCTGCTGGCAGCCATCTTTACGCTTAAAGCCATCGGATTTTTGCTGCATTCCCTGATGTAGCCCAACCCTCTGCCTTGAGTAAGTGGAAAACAGCGGCTATGCCGTTTGCGAGTGAGGGTGCATCATTTAATCAAAAAAACTCTAATGAATCAGCACCGGATCCAGATCATGCTGCTTGGCGGCGAAATACGCCGCTTCCTGCGTGGAAAAAAGTGCAAGCTGCTGGCCATCTGAGCTGAAAACGCCGTAGGTTTTACCCTGTTCTGTAATCACCGGCCGAACATACGCCACCGGGTTGGTATCGAGCATCACATAGGAAGCGTCATCAAACTCATTGGCAGTCGACATAGGCACATGCTCCAGTGGGTTACCCATTATTTATAGCATGGCATGTAGGAATGTATTGTGAAGTTTCAATGACAATTTGATAAACTCTACTGCTGCGCAAAATCGCGTGTTTATTCAAAGCTATTGATTCATCAAGGTGCGGTTCTTTGGCGCGCGCGGATTCTGGCGCGGATCGCGGAAAACAAACAGTTCCTTATCCAGCGCCACGCCAAATTTTGCATCCGACAACGCCACGCTGGTCTGCTGGCCGGTGGCATCCGTGACTTTGAGGTTTCGGATGAGCAGCGGTTTATCAGAAAATTCCAGCATCAGCGCGCCTTCGCTGGGTTTGTCGCGCTGCGCAAGCCCGATGCGGATGACACCGTCCTGCTCTTCAAACAGGGTAATGCCCACCTTGCCATCAAAACGGATGGTTTCCTGCGCCAGAAATCCTACCAGCGCTGAATCCAGCGGAATGTAGCTGACCTGCTGAAGTTCATAGTCGTAATAGACGAACTCCTTGCCATTGGCGATCATCAGGATCGGCGTTGGCGGGTTGTATTGCCAGCGCATGCGCCCGGGGCGGCTTAAATAAAATTTGCCACTGGTAAGTGAGCCATCTGGCGCAACCTGCGTGAAATCCGCGACAATCGTGGAAAGCCCACTCAAATAATGCGACACGCGGTCAATGGTTCGCTGATGCGTGGCAAGTTGCTGCTGCGGGATGAAAATGGTTGGCGTCGTTTCAGCAAAAGCCGGATGAGCAAAAAGCGATGAAAGATGAATGATTGTGATCACCATCGCTACCTTCATCCACCCCCAGCCAAACTTCATTCTGCCTCTCATCTTCTGCTGCCCATGCTGCTTATGCCGCATCATGACGCGCCAGCACTTCCCGTTTGCCGACATGGTTCATCGGCCCGACGATGCCTTCTCGCTCCATCAGCTCGATGATGGAGGCGGCGCGGTTATAGCCTACTCTCAGGCAGCGCTGGATATAGCTGGTGGAGGCTTTGCCGTCGCGCATGACAAGCTTGACCGCCTGATCATACAGCTCGTCTTTTTCGCCGATATCACCCATGTCCGCTTCTGCTTCTTCATCACGCGTGACATCTTCGATATAAGTTGGGCTGCCCTGCGCCTTGAGATGCGCCACCACCTCTTCAACTTCTTTATCGGACACGAAGGGGCCATGAACACGGGTGATGCGGCCGCCTCCCGCCATGTAGAGCATATCGCCTTGCCCCAGCAGCTGATCGGCGCCTTGTTCTCCAAGAATGGTGCGGCTGTCGATGCGGCTGGTCACCTGAAACGAAATACGCGTGGGGAAGTTGGCTTTGATCACGCCGGTAATCACATCCACCGATGGGCGCTGGGTCGCCATGATGATATGGATACCGGCGGCACGCGCCATCTGCGCGAGACGCTGGATGGAGCCTTCAATCTCTTTGCCTGCCACAATCATCAGATCTGCCATCTCATCCACCACCACCACAATAAACGGCAGCTCGGTCATCTCCAGCGGGACTTCCTCGAAAATAGCCTCACCGGTGTCGGTATTAAAACCAGTTTGCACGGTGCGTGTCAGCTCGTGGCCTTTGGATTTTGCTTCGCGGATTTTTTTGTTGTAGCCATCAATGTTTTTAACGCCGAGATTGCTCATCAGCCGGTAGCGGTTTTCCATTTCCTTGACGGTCCACTTCAGCGCCACCACGGCTTTGCCGGGTTCGGTGACCACCGGGGTCAGTAGGTGCGGAATGCCTTCATAGCCCGAAAGCTCAAGCATTTTGGGGTCGATCATAATGAATTTACATTCATTCGGCGTCAGGCGGTATACCAGCGACATGATCATCGTATTAATCGCCACCGATTTACCCGAGCCGGTGGTGCCCGCCACCAGCAGATGCGGCATGCGCGCCAGATCCACAATAATCGGCGCACCGCCAATATCTTTACCAAGCGCCAGCGGTAACTTGGCGTCGGTTGCTTCAAAGGCCTCGTTTTCAAGCATTTCGCGGAAATAAACTGTCTCGCGGTTTGAGTTGGGCAGTTCAATGCCGATCGCGTTGCGCCCGGGAATCACCGCAATGCGTGCCGACACTGCGCTCATTGAGCGGGCAATATCATCCGATAAGCCAATCACGCGTGAAGACCTCGTGCCGGGTTCCGGTTCCAACTCATAAAGCGTCACCACCGGCCCCGGGCGAATTTCTGTAATCTCGCCATGCACACCAAATTCCTGTAGCACACCCTCAAGCAGCTTGGCATTCTGCGTGAGGGCGGATTCCGACATCGCGCTTTTTCTCGCACGCGGCGCCGTAGCTAGAAGCTTAAGAGGCGGCAATTCGTATTCACCCTGTGGCAGCGCCAGTGCTGCCTGAATCCGCGGCGCGGATTTTTTGCCATCATCACGCGGTTTTTTAGCGACGCGCGCGACTTTCACATCACGCGATCGGCTTGGTGGAACCGATGTGTCTTCCTCATCGGCCGCATCACGCGCTAGCGCCGTATCGTCTTCATCCTCATCTTCTTCATCGTCGTCATTACCACGGCGACGTTCGCGCCACATGGCGAAACGCTCGCGCAGGCTGAGGCGCTCGTCGGGCGCGTCGTCATCATCGGCGTCATCATTGTCACGGCGGCGGCGCGCCAGCAGCGCAAATACCAGCCCACTGATCAGTAGCGCCATGGCCTTCAAGCGTTGTGCCAGTGCCAGCCAATCGCTGGCGCTCAGGCCAAAAGTAAGCAATAAGATGCTGATGGTGGTCACCAGCAGCGCGGCGATAAAGCTTGCGTGCCTGAACAGCCCGGCAAAATGATCCTGTGCGAGGCCACCAATCGCACCGCCCAGACCACTGGCAATCGGCCAGGAAAGTGGAGGCTCAAGGCTCGATAACAGCGCCGCCGACAGCACCAGCGACAAAGGCAGCAGGCAAGCGCGCATCCACAAATAGCTGATGCGTTCACCTACCGCGAATTTAGCCGCCCATGCCAGCGGCACGAAGACCAGTAGCAGGCTCGCCAGTCCGGTGATCTGCAGCATCAGGTCGGCAGTGATCGCGCCGGCATAGCCCGCCCAGTTCATCACCGGCGCTTCACTGGAACGATTCAGCGAAGGATCCGCCGGATAATATCCAAGCAGGCTGAGAGCAGCAAATGCAACCCACAGCCCAAGCACAAGGCCGCCAAGGCGAAAGGCAGGGCTAATCGGGGTGCGCGCGCGCGGTTTTGGCATGGGCATTGCCACCGTTTGAGTTGAACCACAGCCGTTTTAAAGCCTTTGTTGCGTAGAGTCAAAGGCTGATATTGCCCCAGCTGGCTGTGTGACCATGCTAACCAGTATGGTGCATGACAAAGCGCGCTGCAGGAAGTGGCGGGTGATTAAGCTTGTGTTTAGTTTTATCTGGCATAGTCTTGCGCTCAGTTATTCCAATTGCAGGATTCATGAAACAGACCGCCTCGAAAACCAGCGATATCATCGCTGAAATTGTTGCTGACTTTGACCGCGATGGCACCATGACCATCGATGAACTGCTCAAGAAAATGGGGCATCGCGGCCTCGCGCTTGCTATTTTAGTGCTGGCCATCAGCTCGGTGGTGGCGGGCATTATCCCGGGTTTTTCAACGCTGATGGCAGTGCCGATCATGTTTATCTGCGTCCAGATAATGATCGGAAAATATGGCATCTGGTTGCCGGAGAGCATTCGCACCAAGTCTGTCTCGCCGCGCGTGATTCATGGTTCGCTGATGCGCTCGGTGGCGCCAATGAAAAAACTTGAAGTTTATCTCAAGCCGCGCCTGATTTTTTTAACAGGCGGCCTGTGCAAGCGGCTGCTGGCGCTGACCATGCTGCTGCTCGCCGGTGTGCTGGCCATGCCCATTCCCGGCGGAAATTTTCTGCCAAGCATGGCCATTACCATCATCGCGCTGGCTATTTTAGAGCGCGATGGGCTGTTGGTAATCGCCGCCGTTGCGATGATTGCACTGACCGCCGGGCTGATGATTGAAATCATCCATCAGGCGTGGCTGCTGGTGCATAGCTTTGCACAGTGGCTATTTTAGCACTTGCACCCCTTGGTGTCTTAACCCATAATCCCAAGAGGCTGGTGGTGGGCGCAGTCGCCTGCTAACCCGGTCAGGTCCGAAAGGAAGCAGCCGTTCCAGGATGCTCTGCGGGTCACCACCAGTCACTAAAAAGGTTTCAGAGGTTGCGTAAGTTGCGCAGGTTGCGCAGATTACAGACAACCTACGCAACCTACGTAACCCTCGTGACCTCCGTAACTTCATGACTTACCGCGTTCTCGCCCGCAAATATCGCCCCACCAGCTTTGATGACCTGATTGGTCAGGATGTGTTGGTGCGCACGCTGTCGAACGCGATTAAAACCGGCCGCATCGCGCATGCTTTTCTGCTCACCGGCATTCGTGGTGTCGGCAAAACTACCACCGCCCGTATCATCGCCCGCGCGCTTAACTGCATCGGTGAAGACGGGCAGGGCGGTGCCACCATTTCGCCATGCGGTGTCTGCAGCCACTGCCAGATGATCGGGGAAGATCGTCATGTCGATGTGCTGGAGATGGATGCCGCGAGCCACACCGGCGTGGGCGATATTCGCGAGCTGATTGACGGCGTGCGCTATCTGCCAAGCAGTGCCCGCTATAAAATCTACATCATCGACGAAGTGCACATGCTATCGACCAGCGCCTTTAACGCGCTGCTCAAAACGCTTGAAGAGCCGCCGCCGCATGTGAAATTTATTTTTGCGACCACTGAGTCGCGCAAAATCCCAGTGACGATTTTATCGCGCTGCCAACGCTTTGATTTAAAGCGCGTGGAAAGTCAGATGCTCTCGGCGCATCTGGCGCGCATTTGTGAAAAAGAACAGGTGGCTGCCGATCCGGAAGCGCTGTCGCTGATGGCGCTGGCGGCGGAAGGTTCGGTGCGTGATTCGCTCTCGCTGCTGGATCAGGCGATTGCCCGCGCCAGCGAGGATGGCGCGCAGGCCAGTCTCAGCGCTGCCATGGTGCGGCAGATGCTGGGCGCCGCTGATAACAGCGCCACCTTCGTGCTGCTGGATACACTGCTTCGCGGCGATGTGCCGCAAGCACTGACCCAGCTTCGCAGCCAATATGAGGCCGGTGCGGATCCGCTATTGATGGTGCAGAACGCGCTGGAGGCGGTGCATCTCATCACCCGTGTTAAAGTGGCGCCGGCGGCGCTGTCCGACCCATCGCTTAGTGAGCAGGAGCGCGCCCATGCCAAGCAGCTTGCTGATCAGGCGAGTATGGCGGTCATCACACGCCTGTGGCAGATGCTGCTCAAAGGCCTCTCAGAAGTGCGCATGGCGCCGCTGCCGCTTTCGGCGCTGGAAATGCTTCTGGTGCGTATCGCCTATGCCGCGGAACTTCCTACTCTCGGTGAGCTAACAAAGAACACTTCCTCCCGACAGGATGGAGAAAAGCCCTCTGCCTCTGGGAAAGGGTTGAGCGAGGGTCATTCAAATTCAGCAAGAGCAAACGGCAGCCCTCACCCCGACCCTTTCCCAGAGGGAGAGGGGGTTGTGCGGCCAAGTCTGGAGCTGGTGACTAACACGCAGCCGCAGCCGCAGAATTATGCCGAGCTGGTTCAGCTGTTTGAAAAAAACCGTGAGCCATTACTGCACACCCAGCTGTTTCATGAGACACAGCTGGTGTCATTCGCTCCCGGGCAGGTGGAAGTGCATCTGGCGGGATCATTCGCGCGTGATTTTCTGCCGCGAGTGGCCGAGCTGGTGTCGCGCTGGACGGGGCAGCCATGGAAATTCTCCTCATCCAGCGAGCCGGGTCAGCCAAGCCTTGCCCAGCAGCATGAAGCAAAGAAACAGCATGCCATCAGCGAAGCCGCCGCGCATCCACTTGTTGCCAGTGTGCTCGAGCAGTTCCCCGGTGCCACACTCACCAAAATCCATTCCAACTAAGAGGCCATTATGAATCTACAGAAAATGATGAAACAAGCACAGGAAATGCAAAGCCGGATGACTGAGATGCAGTCGCGTCTGGAAGCCAGCCATTTTGAAGGCAGCAGCGGCGGCGGCGCGGTAAGCATGACCATCACCGGCAAGCATGAAATGCTGCGCGTGAACATTGATGCCGAGCTGCTGAAGCCCGAAGAAAAAGAAACGCTCGAAGATCTCATCATTGCCGCATACCGGAATGCCCGTGAGAAGGTCGACAGCACCACCACCGAAGAAATGAACCGCCTCAGCAAAAGCATTAATCTGCCGCCGGGCATCAAATTACCGTTTTAAGGTTGCGTAGGTTTCGGATGTTTCGTAGGTTTCGCAAGGAAACTGTTTGCTTAACCTTCGCAACCTACGAAACCAACCAGACTTTCGAAACCTCCTGAATGTCCCACGAACTCGACGAACTGATCCGCCTTTTTGCCAGATTGCCCGGGCTGGGGCCACGCTCTGCCAGACGCATTGTGCTGCAGCTGGTGCGCCATAAAGAAAAAATGATGGCACCGCTCGCGGATGCGATCACCCGCACGATGCAGAAAGTCATTCCCTGCGCCACCTGCGGCAATCTCGATACCATCAGCCCATGCAGCATCTGCAGCGATGCGCGGCGCGATGGTTCGGTCATCTGCGTGGTGGAGGATCTGGCGGATTTGTGGGCGATTGAGCGCTGCAATCTGTATCGCGGCCAGTACCATGTGCTTGGCGGCACGCTCTCCGCGCTGGATGATCGCTCGCCAGCACAGCTGAACATCGAATCTCTCGTTCGCCGCGCGGCCAGCGAGCAGGTGAAAGAGATTATTCTCGCCACCAACGCCACCATCGAAGGCCAGACCACCGCCCATTACTTAACCGGCCGGCTGGAAAATTGCGCGGTGTCGATTTCACGCCTCGCGCAGGGTATTCCGATGGGCGGCGAGCTGGATTATCTCGATGATGGCACGCTCGGCGCGGCGCTGAAGGCGAGATTGCCATTCTGAGGTTGCGTAGATCGCCGAGGTTACGGATGTTTCGTAGGTTTGGCAATCAACCTTTGCAACCTGCGTAATCTTCGCAACTTACGCAACTTACAACTTCAGCTTCTTAAACACACGCTCAGGAATGTGCTGGATAATGCCCATGATGAGGCGCCAGAACCATGGCGTATAGAGAATATCGCGTTTTGTTTCCATGGCACGCACGATATCGCGCGCGACACGCTCGCGGCTGGCGATCAGCGGGCTTGTCATGCCCCAGGTCATGGGGGTGTCGACAAAGCCGGGCTTGATGGTCAGCACATGTACGCCGAGCTTGGCGTAGCGGTTTCTCAGGCCAGAAGCAAAGCTGGAAAGCGCGGCCTTGGCGCTGCCATAAACATAGTTGCTCGCGCGGCCGCGATCCCCCGCCACCGAGCTGACCAATGCCACCACCCCGCCGCCTGATTCGGCAAGGCGGCTCGCTGCCGCCGCCGCCAGTGCGGCTGGCGCGAGATAGTTCAGCTGTGTGACATGGGCAAGATTGGCGGCGTCATCAGCGCCGTCGCCCATATCGCCAAGCGCGATCAGCGCATGGTTGAACGCGCCTGCCGCGCCCAGCAGCTGCTCGCAGGAAAAGCCGGGTTCTGCCATATCGGCCACCTGTGTGCGACAGCTGGCGCTGCTGCGTGTGCGCAGGTCGGCGGCGAGCAACTCCAGCTCTGTTTCATCGCGCCCAACCAGCACCAGCTGATAGCCGCGCATGGCCAGCTCGCGGCACACCACCTGCGCCATCGAGGAAGTGGCACCCACCACCAGCACCGTGTCATTTTGTTTCATTGAGATACTCATCTTTCCAATGGTCATAAGCGCCAAGATTGAATTGCACAATGGTTTTTAGCCGCTCTGTATCAAACAGCTCACCTTGCGTGATCAGCCGGAGCTTTTCATAATAGCGAGCCAGCGAGGGATGCATGAGAGTGGTGAAACCCGTCTCGACCGCATAGGCATAGCCCTTGGGAATTTCACGGCGGAAATGACCAATATAAAAACGTTGATCGTCCGAAGCGGGCAGCCGCGCCAGCAGCGCATCACCCAGCCCGAGCATATCGATAGCGCGCAGCTGCGGCCCCGCGCAGTAAGCATGCATGCCAACAAAAAACATCACCTCCACGGGCGGATTTTTTTTCGCCAGCCGCCGCCTTCCATCGCGGCAGAATCCGTGGCTGGAGGATTGCCGGATTTCCAGCGGCCAGCGCTGTTTTATCAGGCTGTTGGCGCGGAAACTACGCGTAGAATCAATGATGCGGCCTTTGAGTTCAATGCAATCACGGCAGTTTTCATGAATATTTCGCAGCATCGGCGAGACGACATACGCCGCGATGAGCAGGGCGGCGATGGCAAAGAGATGATCCGCTCGCAGTCGCTGCGGCGGGTAGACATACCATAGCCAGATGGTGGCAAAAATCGGCAGCGCCCAGAACCGCCCGGCCATGTAATCCCCGCCGATGCGCAGCACATAAAGAAAATAGCAGTAAATGCCCACCGCGATCATCTGCGCCACAGCGCGCGTACCAAAAATGAACCAAAGCGAGGAACAAAGCACCACAAACCCCGCCAGATCCAGCACCAGCAGGTATTTCACATAGTTAGCGCTCTGCTGCAGATACAGCGCCAGCGGCAGGCCGGTATCCAGCTTGGCGTATTTGGTGTTGGGAAAGACAAAGCCATAGTAAAGCAGCGCAAAATAAAACCACGCAATGAGCGGTAGCGCGCCATACACCACCTGTAACCAGCGCACCTGCGCCCGCTGCGTGATAACCAGCCAGAGCAGTACCGGCGCGTATAAAATCGCTGTATCCAGCCGGTTGAGCAGCGAGAGCGCCACGCCAAGCGAAAGAAAAAACCAGAAATAACGATGTTCATGCAGCCGCACGAGCACAAAGCCAACCAAGGCAAACAGCAGATAAGCCAGCGCCGTTTCAAGGCCGGAGCTGGTATAGTCCATCACTGATTTGCTGGCCATGAATGGCACCAGCAATAGCGCCAGCACCATCATCATCGGTGCGCGTCTGGTAGCCAGTACCACCGCCACCGCCAGCAGCGAGCACAGGAGCGATACCGCCACCGCCGAATGAAACAGGTTGCCCCACAGCGCATGTACCGGAATATTCAGCAGTAGCCACAAAGGATGCGTATAGACCTGCACGCGCTCATGCAGGTTCCAGCGCAGGCCATGGCCGCTGACTGCATTGTCAATCACCCGGAAAGTAATATAGGCATCCTCCGCCACCCAGGCGCGAAGAAACATCGCGGCAAGTAGTCCGGCCAGCAGCAGCACCAGCCAGCGCCACGAAGGCGGCGCGGAGAAAAAGCGCGCTAGGCGCTCGGCAGGCGCCATGGTTTCCAGCTCAGCCGGTCAGACATCAGCGATGTAAAGCGCGCCGCAGGATCCACTTCCTCCAGCACCTCCTGCCATAGCCCGGCATGGGTGCTGTACATGTGGCGGAACAGCTCCGGTGTCAGCAGCGCATCTTTTGCGAGATAGACGCGGCCGCCTCGCTCCGCCACCCAGCGGCTGAGCTGCGGCAGAAAAGCGCGCACGCGCTTGGTGTTCGGAAAATCCAGCGCAAGGCTATAGCCCTTCAGCGGGAAGGTGAGCATGCCAAGCCCATCGCGGTGGTATTTGATGACCGCGAGATAAGAAAAAAGACGCTCTTTCTGGAGCACTTCAAGAAATCGCTCAGCATGATGAGCCACCTGCGGCGTTTCGGGAATCAGGCATTGATATTGGAAAAAACCGCGCCGCCCATACAGCCGATACCAGTGACCCAGACGATCGAGCGGGTGAAAGAAGCTGTCAAAATGCACGACATCACTGCGCCTCTCATGCTGGTAGCGGCGGAAGCGCAGACGGTTATACAGCGCCATGCTGTAGCGGTTCAGCAGCCATGAGGGCGCAAAACACGGAATCGTCATGCCAGGTTTCAGTGGTCGGTAGCGCTCAAGCGGCTCGCCGCCCTCGTCGGTGGTAATATGCGAGGCGAATTCAAAGACACCACTGCCAAGCGCATCGCCGCGTGCCATGTGATCAATCCAGCCGATCATATAATCGCTTCGGTCGCGGTAATGTTCAAAAGCGGCGATCATATCGCTGATGGAATCCACGCGATAAGAGGTGGTTTTCAGTGACAGCGATGCGATACGCTGAAGCCGCAACGTGATCTCCTGGATGATACCAGTCATGCCCATGCCGCCGGCAGTCGCCCAGAAAAGATCGCTGTGTTCCTGCGCTGAGCATTCCAGTGAGCGACCATCCGCCAGCAGCAGCAGGATGGATTGCACATGTTCGGCAAAATCGCCGCTGCGGAAATGATTTTTGCCATGCACGTTGCAGGCAAAAGCGCCGCCCAGCGTGATGTTTCGTGTGCCGGGAATCACTGGTGGCAGAAAACCACGTGGCACAGCAAAATCCATCACCTCAGCGAGTGTAACGCCCGCCTGCGCGCGCAGCAGCCCATGCTCGCTATCAAACTCAATCAGATGATCAAGACGCTCGGTGCGAATCACCCCGTCTGGTTGCAGCGCGGCATCACCATAGGCGCGCCCCATGCCGCGCGCCAGCAGCGTATCGCTGCCCGCCTGCCGCAGCAGTTCGCGCAGCTCGCGCTCTTTCTCCGGCCGCCATGAGCGGCAGGTTGCCAGCGGGGCATGACCCCAGCCATATAATCGTTCCTGTTTACTGTTCATTGCGGGATTAGACCAAGCTCTCGTGCATAGTCTTCAACATGCGACGAAATTGCGCGGCTGTCAAAATCATTATGACCCACGCCGGGCAGGAAAAATGAACGTTTAGGCTCCGGCGCCATCGCAAGCAGCGCGCGGCCGTGGTGAATGGGAATCACTGTATCCTCTTCGCCATGAAACAGAAGCAGCGGCGCGTGGATGGAGGCGATACGCGAAGCGCTGTTGAAATGATCCTTGAGCAGCATTGACACCGGGATGAATGGATAGATTTCCTGCGCTCTTTTGGCCACGGAAAGATACGGCGCCTGAAGCACCAGCAGACCAATGTTGTGCTGCGTTGCCACCCAGCTGGCGACCCCGGTGCCGAGCGACTCGCCATAAACAATCAGTTTGTTTTCCGGTGTGTTTTTGTCATTTGCCAGCCAGCCGATGGCGGCGGCGGCATCGCGATATAAACCTTGTTCGCTGGGCTGGCCGCTGCTTTGACCATAGCCGCGATAGCTGAGCGCCGCCACACCAAAACCCCGCGCTGCAAGCGCTGCAAAAATGCCCGCGCGTCCGGCGATATTGCCGGCATTGCCATGAAAATACAGCACGGTTGGAAGCGCGCCGCCCGCTGCGCGATACCATAGCTGCAGCGTCTCGCCGTCAGGTGTTGTGATAAAATGTTCTGAAAATTCAGTCAGCCCGTGCTGCGCTGGCGTGCCCATCGCGCTGGCTGGGTGATACATCAGCGAGCGCTGAAACACATACATGCCTGCCAGCAGCGCAGCATAGAGAATAAGTAGTAACAGCAACAGGTTCAGCATGGTGTGAATCCGAACTTTTATCATAGCATAGAGCCCGTTAATCTCTGGTTAAGAACTGGCTGATAATGTGGCAAAAACAGGGGTTTTTATGACCGCAATCAGCCTTTATATTCTTTTTAGCATGGTGGCAGTCATGGCGTATGATGTCACGCGCTATATCATTCCCAACTGGCTGGTCGCTTCCATTCTCGTGCTTTATCCGGCGGCGTTATTCATCAACCCGCAACAGACCGACTGGATGATGGCGCTTGCCGGCGCTGGTATTGTTTTCCTCGTGGGCTACGTGGTGTTTGCGCTGAGGCTGATGGGCGGCGGTGACATTAAACTTATCACAGTCTGCGCGTTGTGGGTTGGCTGGACGGCGCTACCCGAATTTATTTTCCTGACCGCGATTTTTGGCGGTGTGTTTGCGCTGCTGCTGCTACTGGTTCGAAAGCTTCTGCCGTGGCTCAGGCTGGCCAAAACACTGCCGCGCATTCTTCGGTCGGGCGAGCCGGTGCCTTACGGCGTGGCGATTGCGCTGGCGTTTTTATATCTGCATTATCTCGGCAAGATTGCTGCGCTTGCATGAGGCCACACCATGGCGCGGGTTATCGTGGTTTGGCCGCCCTGTTTTCACGATGCTGTTTTTCGCGCACTTCGCGCGCAGTGCCGCTTTGCCGATCGATGGGGAAGAGTCGGCCTTTATATTCAAGGTAGGGCGTGTGGTTAGGATAGTATGCCATCAGCTCGCGGTTGCGGCGATCGCCCAAATCACGCGCGACAATGATTGGCGAGTTTGGCGTTGGCGGATTTAAAAACGCAACCCACAGATATTTGTTTGGGCCCGGGCGTTGTCGCGCTGCAGTTTTTGGGCGCGGCCGCTCAATAAATACCAGCGCAGGCTTATTCGTTTCTTCCATGATAGTGTGCACAAATTTTGGCTTGTTATGCACGTAGTTCTGATACATGCGCAGAACCGGCGGTATTTTATCTGCCCAGCCGGTGGCAAAAATAGCCATCACCGTGATCAGCAGTGAGGCCTGCACCACGCGCCTGCCGCTGGCCAGACGCACATGGTGAAGCCGAAGCAGCGCCGGAAGCTTCATCATGCCATAGGCGGTGAGGACGATGATGGCGGGCGCAAGCTCATAGATGAAGCGTGGGCCAAAGATATGGTAGATAAAGCGGTTATACATGTTCACCATGCTGTAAACCACAAGCATTGCCGCCAGCAGCCGTAGCGCGGTATTTTTCATCGGCGTCAGGCAGGCAATCAGCACAAACAGCGTGGAGGGCACAAACCATTCAAACATGGCATGGTTGAGCAGCTGCCACTCGCGCTGGCCTTTCAACAGGCCGATCAGCCAGGTATGGCCACGCTCAAAACCAGGCAGGCCGCGCTCATGTTCTTTGATGTAAGGTGCCTGCCACCACACTGTGGTGGTGTTCAGATTATACCATACCTGGATGCAGCCACACACCGCAAAGCCAAGGCCAATTGCCAGCATGGATGGCAGGTGGGCTTTCGGGTTTTTCCAGAGTTCGTAGAGAAAGAAAAAGACAAACAGCACCATCATGCCGATAGCTGTCAGCGGCCGAATCAGAAACACCATGCCGATGGCCAGCCCGACCAGCAGCCCAAAACAGACAGCATCAGTTTGATTGTGATGCTGAATCGCATGGCGCATTTCAAAAAAGAACCACAGAAATAGCGCCGAAAAGAGCAGGGAGGTGGCATGCACCATGTATTCCGATGACATGAAAAAGACGAACGGACACAGCAGTGTTAAAAGCGCAGCGAGGCGGGCGGTTTTCTCATCGGTGACGCGCCGCGCGAGGAAATAAATCGCAACCAGGCTGAGCGCGCCGAGCATGGGATTGGTGAGCCACGGCGCACCCACGCGAAACCCAAGCGAAATAAAAAACGCATGCAGCGGCTGCCAGATGGAATACCACTGCTCTTTCGTGTTAATCATCAGCTTGGTGACAAAAAATTCCTGCAGCGGGTGGGTGATGAAAAATTTGCCCTGCGCGTAAATTTTACCCTGAATATATTGCACCAGTGAATCATCATAAGACGGGCGGAACTCAAACAGATACCATGACAGGCTGATGGTGAGCGCCAGAAAAAGCACAAACAGGCCGCCAATCCACCACCATACCGGCACGCGCATAAGCACCAGCACCCACGGCATGGCGCGTGTGGCAGCGCGCCTGAAAAAACTGGCGCGGCAGAGCGACACCAGTAACAACGCAGCACCCACGCTGCAGACAAGCTGCTCAACGACACCAAGCGTGCCAGCAAGGTTTGGTGGTAGCAGAATGAAAGCAAATAGCCCGCCCGCCACCGCCACCGCCAGCACACGAGCGGGGGGGTATTTTTTCCACCACAGCACGGCCGAGGCTGCAATCGGTATCGCAAGCAGCAATGCAATCAGGTGCATGGCATAATCGCTGGCTCGCTCGCGCGGGATGATTTCGCTTAAACGATCGCCAAAGCCGAGAAGAAAAAAGCCCGCAGCCATCCCAATCACCGCCAGCCATGTTTGCCTGTGTGATGCGCTGCTTTGCGTCGATGTTTTGTCAACGATCAGCGCCATGCTCACGCTCTACTACACGAAGCCCAAGTGCGCGGGTGATTTCATAATTCAGTTCGGCGCCGAAAATAAAAATCACATTGCAGATATAAAAAAACAGTAGCGCGGCGATGATGCCGCCCAAGCTGCCATAAATCAGATTGACCTGATTAAAATTCGAAAGATACATGGTAAAGAGGTTCGCTGCAGAAAGCCACAGCACCACCACCACCAGCGCCCCCGGCCACACCGCGATGAAACTCTGCTTGATGTTAGGGATGGTGTAATAAATATAACTGACAGCGGCAAAAATCGCGCCCACCGCCAGCCAGATGACAAGACGCCCCAGCTCGTGGTCGCTGCCATCCATCAGCGCGATGCCGAGCCAGCGCTCAATGTTGGCCAGCACAATCGGCAGAAAGACCAGCGCCAGCATGGCAGTGATTAAAATAGCGGTGAAAATGAGTAGCTGCAGCACACTCAGGCTACGCCTCAGCCAGTAGGCCGGCGGCGTGGTGACATGGTAGGCGCGGTTCAGCACGGTGCGGATGCCCTCCACAGCGGAGGATGCTGTCCAGATGGCGCCCAGAATCGCGACCGTCAGCAGCCCTTGCGGAGGGCCTGAAATAATCTCAACCACGCGAGGCTTCAGCGCGGCGGTTACATGCTCGGGTAGCACCGAAAGCGCCTCGGCGATCAGGCGCTCGCCCGCTTCACCCTGGCCGATAAAACCGATCACCGACACCATGAACACTAAAAAAGGAAACAGCGCGAGCAGGCCAAGAAAAGCAAGGTAACCAGCATGTTCAATGCCATCATGATTCACCGTATTCGCCACAGCGCTGCGAAACACCCGCCAGCATGTGCCAGCTTTACGTGTCATGCGGGTTCCTGCTGGCTCATGCAGTGGATGGTGCCAAGCCCCCAGACGAGATCCACCGCATGAATACCCACCACCTCGCGCTTCGGAAAGCACTCGGCCAGAATATTGAGCGCTATTCTATCCATGGGGTCGTTAAAGGTCGGCACCAGCACGACCTCGTTGCAGATGAGGAAATTGGCATAGGAGGCCGGCAGGCGCTGGCCTTCAAATACTACTGGCCGTGGCATGGGAAGCTCAACAATGTTAAATGCCTTACCCTTCGCGTCGCGTGCTTTTTTCAGGCGTTTCAGATTGTCCTGCAGCAGGCTGTAATTATCATCGCGTTTATCTCGTTCCACCACCGTAACAATCGTATCGGCTTTCACAAAGCGTGTGATGTCATCGACATGACCATGGGTATCATCCCCAACAATGCCATGGCCCAGCCAGATGATCTGGCTGATGCCGAGGTAGCGTGCAAACACCTCGGCATAATCATCACGCGTGAAGCCAGGGTTGCGGCACTGAATATTGGAAAGCAGGCATTCTTCGGTGGTGATCAGCGTGCCTTTACCGTTCACATCAATCGAGCCACCTTCTAGCACCACGCGCTTTCCTTTGTGCATCGGCTGGATGCGATCCAGCTGGTAGGTGGTGTTAATTGCCTCGGGCACTTTGTCGTCTTTTTTGTGGTTGGGGTATTTTGCCCACGCGTTAAAACGCCAGTCGAGCATAACGGATGACGGATGACGGATGACGGATGACGGCGATTGTTTTTTCTTGTCAGCCGTCCACCGTCCACCGTCCACCGGCTTTACAAAAATCGGGCCGCTATCGCGCAGCCAGATGCGATCGGTGGGAATCACATGCCACTTGATGTGTTTCATGTTCACGCCGGCGCGCTCCAGCACATCGGTGGCGCGTTTTTGTTCTTTATCGTTCTGCACTACCAGCCGCACCACCTGCGTGTGGGCAATATGACGAATAATCTCCGCATACACCCAGGGAATCGGCTCAAACTTATCCGGCCAGTCTTCTTTATTATGCGGCCACGCAAGCCAGATGGCGGCTTGCGGTTCCCATTCAGCGGGCATTCTGTAGGATGACGGATGACGGATGATGGATGACATAGTGTCTCTTTGTCTACTGTCCACGGTCATCCGTCCACCGGGACGTCAGTCCCGCATACGCATCCACGCGCCGATCGCGGAAAAACGGCCAGTTGCGGCGCTTATGCTCCACCAGCGAGAGGTCGCACTCAGCGATCAGCACTTCCTCCTTGTCGTGCGAGGCATGGGCAAGGAAGCGGCCATACGGATCGCAGATGAAGGAGTTGCCGAAGAATTCAAGGCCATCGCCTCCCTGCGGCGGAATTTCGTGGCCAATACGGTTTACGGCGCAGACAAACACGCCGCTCGCAATCGCGTGGGCGCGCTGGATGGTAATCCAGCTATCGACCTGCGATTCGCCCCACTCACGCTTCTCGGAAGGATGCCAGCCGATGGCGGTGGGGTAGAAGAGGGTGTGCGCGCCCTGCATGGCAGTGAGGCGTGCGCCTTCGGGATACCACTGATCCCAGCAGATGAGCGTGCCCAGCTTGCCGGCGCTGGTGGCGTGTGCCTTAAAGCCAAGATCGCCGGGCGTGAAGTAATATTTTTCTTCAAACAGCGGGTCGTGGGGGATGTGCATTTTGCGGTAAATGCCAGCGATGCTGCCGTCTTTATCAATCACCACCGCGGTGTTGTAATACAGCCCCTCGGCGGCTTTTTCAAAAATGGAATTGATGATGACCATGCCTGTCTGCTTCGCCAGTTTGGCCAGCGCCTGTGTGGTGGCACCGTCCGCTGGCTCGGCAAGGTCAAAACGGCTGCTATCCAGCCCCTGGCAGAAATAATCCGTGAGGAACAGTTCCGGCAGGCACGCCACCTGCGCGCCTTTAGCTGCCGCGTCGCCGAGCATATCCAGCGCGTGGGCAAGGCTCGCTTTTGGCGAACCAGCATATTTCATTTGAATAGCGGCAAGGCGCAGCATGTTGGTCATGGTGTTTTTCCCGAAAATGAGCTCGCGAGCGGTGTACAATATTGGGCTGTAAATGCCAATTATTTTGTCGGTTTGGTGGCGGCGGCAGGCGGGGGGGAGGGGCAGCGTGTGGAAAGCCCGCCGCCGAGTGTCAGGCGTGTAGAGCAGGAGGAGGCTGGCGCGGCGGCGCTGCTGGCCGCGCTATAGCTCTCCCAGTCCTTGTAGGGGCTGGTACAGCTGGCAAGCATCAGCACTAAAAGAAAATAGCGCATGGCTTCATCCTACCACATATGCGCGGTGGGCGAAACCATAGGATGAAAAAGAAGGGGGCGGCGCCACCCGAAGCCGAAGGCGTAGGGTGGTGGCTCGAGAGGGATTTGAACCCCCGACCAAGGGATTATGATTCCCCTGCTCTACCGCTGAGCTACCGAGCCAAAAAGTCAGGGATTAGGGGATAGGCACTAGGGGGAGAAAAAGCAAGAAAAAAGTGCCATGGGCAATAAAAAACCCGTGGAACCATAGCCCCACGGGTTTTTGAATCCAAAAGATTCAGGGAAACGATTAGTGTTTCGCTTCTTCTTTTTTGGCTTCGCCAGCAGCAGGAGCGGCTTTCGCAGCTTCTTCAGCTTTTTTGGCTTCTTCTTTTTTGCCTTCTTCTTTAGCAGCAGCAGGAGCAGCAGCTTCTTTAACTACTTTGTCAGCAGCTGGTTTAGCAGCTTCCGGAGAAGCGAAAGCAGGAGCAGCAACGAGGCCGAGAGCGGCAACGAGAGCGAGGGTCTTGTTCATGGGGTAATCCTTTGAAAAAGAGAAGTTAAACATTGTCTTCATGATTAAAGACAAGGATGTTTTAGCAGCGCGCCGATGACGGTGCTATGGAAAAAACATTACATCTTTGTAATGTTGAAAACTATCCTCAGCTGAGCCAGTTTTTCGCTGAGTTCAGACGCATGATACGGTGTTGCAGCGATGCCTGAATTCCACACAGGGTTTGGCCACGCCGCATCAGTTTTATAGCGCGCGATGATATGGATATGTAGCTGCGGCACCATGTTGCCCAGCGCCGCGATATTCATTTTATCGGCGCGGGTTTCGCTGGCGAAAGCTTCGCTGACCAAACGCACTTCCGCCATCACCGCCGTGTAATCCTCCGCGCTGAGGTCAAACAGCTCGCGAAGCCCATCTTTTCGCGGCACCAGAATCACCCATGGAAAGCTGGAGTTGTTCATCAGCAGCAGGCGGCAGGCTGGTAGGTCGCCAATGAGGTGGGTGTCGGCGGCAAGCTGAGGGTGAAGGCTGAATGTCATTACTACCATGGTGGTTCAGGATCCCCGCTTTCGCGGGGATTTAAGAAAAAACCCGCTTGAAAATCGTGTCCACATGTTTGGTGTGGTAGCCAAGGTCAAAGAGTTTGGCCAGTTCAGCGGGCTTAATGCGTGCGGTGACATCGGCATCGCTTGATAGCTCGGTGAGGAAGTCTTTGCCGAAATCCCATACTTTCATGGCGTTTCGCTGCACCAGTGTGTAGGCGTCTTCGCGCGAGACCCCGGCCTGCGTCAGCGCCAGCAGCACACGCTGCGAAAAGACAAGGCCGCCCAGCATGTTCATGTTCTCGGCCATTTGATCGGGATAGACCACCAGCTGGTCGATGATGTTCGTCAGGCGGTTCAGTGCAAAATCAAGCGTCACTGTCGCATCCGGTGCAATCATCCGCTCCACCGAAGAATGCGAAATATCGCGCTCATGCCACAGCGCGACGTTTTCCATCGCTGGCAGCGCGTAGCCACGCACCAGCCGGGCAAGGCCGGTGATATTTTCAGAAAGCACCGGGTTGCGCTTGTGCGGCATGGCCGAAGAGCCTTTCTGTCCCGGCGAGAAATATTCCTCAGCTTCGAGCACTTCGGTGCGCTGCAGGTGGCGAATTTCCGTGGCAAGCCGCTCCATACTGCTGGCGATCACCCCCAGTGTTGCAAAATACATCGCATGGCGATCCCGCGGGATGACCTGCGTTGACACAGGCTCAATCGTAAGCCCCATTTTCTCCGCGACATATTGTTCCACAAACGGATCGATATTGGCAAAGGTGCCCACAGCGCCGGAAATCGCACAGGTGGCAATTTCCTTTCGCGCGGCAATCAGGCGATCTTTGCAGCGCGAAAACTCGGCGTAGTAGGTGGCGAGCTTCAAACCAAACGTCACCGGCTCGGCGTGGATACCATGGCTGCGGCCAACGCAGACCGTATCTTTGTGCTCATAGGCGCGGCGCTTGATGGCGCTAAGCAGCGCATCCATATCAGCAAGCAGAATATCGGTGGCGCGAACCAGCTGCACGGAAAGGCAGGTATCCAGCACATCAGAGCTGGTCATGCCCTGATGCAGGAAGCGCGCCTCCGCGCCGACATGCTCCGCCACATTGGTGAGAAACGCGATGACGTCATGCTTAGTGACGCGCTCGATTTCATGCACGCGCTGCGCGTCAAAACGCCCTTTTTTCCAGATGGTTTCGGCCGCTTCCTTAGGAATCACCCCCAGCTTTGCCAGCGCGTCACAGGCGTGGGCTTCAATTTCAAACCAGATGCGAAAACGTGTGTCATCGCTCCAGATGGCGGTCATGTCGGGTCGTGAGTAGCGTGGGATCATGCCACTCTTCTAATAGGCAACAGGCACTGGGTCAAGCGCTCGCCATAAATACCATGTCGCAACCGAGCGATATGGCCGCCAGCGCTCGCCGTAAGCCAGCAGCGGTTTGGGAGTCAGGCGCTGGCCATCGTGATAATGCAGTGCTACGGCTTTCTGCAGGCCAATATCCAGCACCGGAAACACATCCGGCCGTCCCAGAGCGAAAATCAGGAACATTTCTGCGCTCCAGCGGCCAATGCCTTTGATGGTGGTGAGCTCATCGATAATCGCCTCATCCTCCATCTCAGGCCAGCGCGCAATCAGCTTTTTGTTCGCCACGAAATGCTCCGCCAGCGCGTGCATGTAGGCGGCTTTGCTTGCTGAGAATCCGCAGGCGCGCATGGCCGGCACATCGAGTTTCAGCACGCTGGCCGGCGTCATTTTTCCGGCCGTTTTTTCAAAGCGCGCCCAGATGCTGTCGGCGGCCTTCACCGAAATCTGCTGTCCGGCAATCGAACGGGCGAGAGTGTAAAACGCATCGCCGCGAATCGAGAGCGCTTCGCCATCATAGCTCGCGATGATTTTTTTTAGCGTCGGATCGCTTTTAGAAAGATACTTTTTTGCTTTAGGCCAGTAATCCGGGGTCATGATTATGTCATCCTGAGCGCAGCGAAGCGTAGCCGAAGGATCTTAAGATGCCTCGGCTTTGCTCGGCATGACATCATTGTCTGAGCACGCCGCCAAACTTGCCAGCGGCCTGCAAAATCTGGCGCGAGGCGGCGGCGATATCTTCCTCGGTCAGCGTGCGCTCAAACGATTGCAGCGTCACGCGGATGGCGACCGATTTTTTGCCGCTATCCACCCCTTTGCCGCTATACACATCAAACAGCTGCACCTCAGTGATGAGCTGCTTATCCGCGGCGCGGATGGTTTTTTCAATGTCCGCCGCAGGAAGTTTCTGATCCACGATGAAGGCAAAGTCGCGCTCCACGGCTGGGAAGTCCGAACGTTTCAACGCGGGTTTCATTTTGCCTTTTGCGCGCGGTTCGAAAATCGCGCCAAGGAAAATTTCAAAAGCAACCGCTGGTTCATTGATGTCATGCGCGCTGAGCAGCCCCGGGTGCAGCTCGCCAAAATAGCCGAGAATGATTTTACCGCCGAGTGTCAGCGCGCCGCTACGGCCGGGATGGTACCATACGGGGGCGCTCGTGGTGATATCGGCCTTCATCACGCCGAGCTGCGACAGCACAAACAGTGCCTCGCGCTTGGCGTCATAGGCGGATAGCAGCTCACGCTTTTCCTGAAACTGCGCGCCATACACATAATGTTTGCTGCGGCCGGTGCGCAGCGCGCCGAGCACCATCTGCTGACCTTTTTCGCCAACATCATGAAATGTCAGCCCAAGCTCGGCGAGCGCAAGATCGCTCTGGCCGCGGCTGATATTGCTGCGGGCGCTGGCAAGCAGGCCGGGCAGCAGGCTGGGGCGCATCACGCTTAAATCGGCAGAGATCGGGTTTTGCAGCACCAGCTGGGGCTTCTGGTCGCCAAAATCCTTCGCCTGTTTTTCAGAAATGAAGGAGTAATGACAAGTTTCATCATAGCCAAGCACAACCGCCGCCCGGCGCGCTGCAAGCACGCGCAGCTGTGCGGGGGTTCGTGCTGCGCTGGTGTTGAAGCCGGCAGCGGGCAGGGGGCTTGCCGGAATGTGATCATAGCCGTGGATGCGCAGTATCTCTTCGACCAGATCTGCCTCGCCTTCCACATCCGCGCGCCAGCTGGGCGGGACGACGGATGACGGATGGCGGATGACGGTAAAACCAAGCTTTTCTAAAACACCATAACTGGTTTCTGCTGAAATATCGACGCCGCCGAGGGTTTTTACGCGCTCGGGGGTGAAGGCAATGGTGCGCTGCCAATCCGGCGTTTTACCCGCCATAACCGGCTGTGAGGCCACGCCGCCGCACAGCGACTGAATCATCGCCGCTGCGCGCCTTGCGCCTTCTTCAAGAAACGCCACATCCAGCCCGCGCTCAAAACGATAGCGTGCATCGGATTCAATCTGCAGCGCGCGGCCACTCGCGGCCACATGTGCCGGATCAAACAGCGCCACTTCAAGCAGCACGTTCTGGGTGCTGAGGTCGCAGCCGGTGGCCATGCCGCCGATGATGCCGCCGAGCGCCACGGCGCCGGAGCTATCAGCAATCACGCACATGCCACTCTCAAGCTCGTAGTGCTTGTCATTCAGCGCATGCAGCGGCTCGCCGGCACTCGCGCCGCGCACGGTAAGAGGCCCTTTCAGCTTATCCGCATCATACACATGCAGCGGGCGGCCAAGGTCGAAGGTGAAATAGTTGGTGATATCCACCAGCGCCGAAATCGGCTTCTGGCCGATGGCTTCCAGGCGCTGCGCCAGCCACTTCGGGGAAGGGGCATTTTTCACACCGCGGATAGTGATACCGATAAATTGCTGGCAGCTCGCGGTTTCAATGGTAATGCCGATGGGGGATTCACTGCTGGCTTCCACGCTACTGATGGGGGCGAGTGGTTTGAGCGTGCCCAGCCCGGCTGCCGCTAAATCGCGGGCAATGCCGCGAACACCAAGGCAGTCCGCACGGTTGGGGGTGATGGCGATATCAATCACCGGGTCAGAAAGCCCCAGCACCTCAGCAATCGGGGTGCCTATGTTGCTTTCCGGCAGCTCGATGATGCCCTGCGAATCACCGCCGAGTTGCAGTTCATCCGCCGAGCACAGCATGCCGTTTGATTCCACGCCGCGGATGCTTGTTTTTTTGATAACAAATCCATCACGGGGAATCAGCGCACCTTCCTTAGCCAGCGCCACATAGATGCCGGCGCGGGCATTGGGCGCGCCGCAGACAATCTGCAATTCTCCGGCGTCCGACGCCACTTTGCACACGCGCAGCTTATCTGCCTGCGGGTGTTTTTCGGCGGCAATAATTTGTGCCACCGTGAACGACTTCAGGCTTTCGCTTCGATCGATAATCTGCTCCACCTCAAGTCCGATGGCGGTCAGCTTCTGTGCAATCTCACTGATGGATGCCGTGGTTTCCAGATGGTCTTTAAGCCAGCTTAAAGTGAATTTCATAAGCCAAACCCGTAATGTTTCAGCCAGCGCGCATCGCTTTCAAAGAAGGTACGCAGGTCAGGAATGCCATATTTAAGCATGGCGAGGCGCTCCACCCCCATGCCAAACGCGAACCCCTGCCACTCATCGGGATTAATGCCGCAGTTTTTGAGCACATTCGGGTGCACCATGCCGCAGCCAAGCACCTCAAGCCAGTCCGAGCCTTCACCGATCTTCAGCTCGCCCTGCGAGCGCTTGCAGCCAATATCCACTTCGGCGGAAGGCTCCGTGAAGGGGAAAAAGCTGGGGCGGAAACGCAGCGGCACTTCATCCAGCTCGAAAAACGCTTTCAGGAAATCATGGATGCAGCCTTTGAGATGCCCCATATGCACATTTTTATCAATCATGCACACTTCGATCTGGTGAAACATCGGGGTGTGGGTGAGGTCGTAGTCGCAGCGATAGGTGCTGCCCGGAGCGATGAAGCGAAACGGTGGTTTGCCGCCCTTCATGGTTCTGATTTGAATAGGCGAGGTGTGAGTGCGAAGCAGCTGGCCACCGCTTAAATAAAACGTGTCATGCATCTGCCGCGCCGGATGGCTGGCGGGAATATTGAGCGCATCAAAGTTGTGGTAATCATCCTCAATATCCGGCCCATCCGCGACATGAAACCCCATCTGCGCGAAAATGGCGGTGATCTCTTCCATCACGTAGCTCACGGGGTGGATTCTGCCCTGCGGCACCGGGGCGGCGGGCAGCGTCACATCAATGGTTTCGCTTGCAAGGCGCGCGTCCAGCTCGGCGCGCGCAAGCTGCGTTTTTTTAGCATCAATCGCGTCTGTGATTTCGGTTTTGAGTTTGTTCAGCTCAGCGCCAAGAGTTTTGCGCTCTTCGGGAGTCGCCTGCCCAAGTGTTTTCAGCGCTTCGGTGATGCTACCTTTTTTGCCAAGCAGCGCCACGCGCTGATCTTCCAGCGCAGACGAAGATGCGCAGCCAGCAACGGCAGCAAGCGATTCGGTGCGAAGCGTGGAGATGTCGGTCATGGTATCAATCCGTCATTGCGAGCGAAGCGAAGCAATCCAGTGTTGTAGGCTGGATTGCTTCGTCGGGCAAGAGCCCTCCTCGCAAAGACAATTAAGCGGCTTTTTTCAGCGCGGCTTTGGACTGATCCACCAGCGTTTTGAAGGCAGCTGGTTCGTGGGTGGCGAGGTCAGAAAGCACCTTGCGATCCACTTCGATCCCCGCTTTCAGCAGGCCATTCATGAACTGCGAATAGACCATGCCGTGCTCGCGAACACCAGCGTTGATGCGCTGGATCCACAGGCTGCGGAAATTGCGTTTTTTCGTGCGGCGATCGCGGTAAGCATAGCGCAGGCCTTTTTCGACCTTTTCGCGAGCGATCGTGATGCAGTTTTTCGAGCGGCCATAATAGCCTTTGGCCATCTTGAGGATTTTTTTGCGGCGGGCGCGGTTCGCGCCGGATTTTGCGTGTGCCATGGCGATTTATCCTCCGTACGGCATGTATTGAACAATGCGGTGCTGATCCGACTCATCCATGATGGTCGTACCGCGTGCATTGCGAATGAAGCGGTTGGTGCGTTTGCTCATACCGTGGCGTTTGCCAGCCTGAGGAGCGACGACTTTGCCGGTTGCAGTAAACTTAAAGCGTTTCTTGCAACCTGATTTGGTCTTCAGTTTGGGCATTTTCGTTCCTTTCAAAAATTTAGTGACCAGGCCGGAGGCCAGCAGGCTGACCAGCCCTGAGCTTGTTTCATGTGAGCGTCAGCAGACGCGAACGGAAACTACTCAAAAACTTACCGCCAAGGCAATGCCTCGCCCGACGATAGGGAGGTAGGTTGTTAGAGGGCTTTACCCCTAAAATCAAGTAAAAACGAATAGCCTACAAAAAAAGTGGGTCTTCTGTCCGGTTTTGGTTGAAATGGTCAGGCGCGCTACCATATAATAGTGTGGCTTGAATAAAGCTGGATGCCGGTACATGCCGGCATGACGGTTTAACCTTAGGAGGAATATCATGAATTTACGCGATCCGTTCGCAAAAGTAAGCACCGTAGATTACGGCCAGTCACAGGCAGCTGCCTATGACATGGGGCTGCGCAGCTACATGCTCAAGATTTACAACTACATGGCCAGCGCGCTGGCGCTGACCGGTATCACGGCGCTATTCGCCGCCAATTCTCCGGCGGTGCTTTCCGCGCTCTATCAAGTGACAGAAACCGGCCAGCTGGCAGGCATGACCGGCCTTGGCTGGCTGGTGGCGTTTGCGCCGCTGGGCATGGTGCTGTGGATGTCTCTCGGCATTAACCGCATGAGCACGAGCACGCTTCAGATATCGTTCTGGAGCTTTGCGGTTCTCATGGGGCTGTCGCTCACCTCTATTTTCCTGATGTATACCGGTGAGTCGATTGCCCGCGCCTTCTTCATTTCGGCGGGGATGTTCGGCGGCATGAGCCTGTATGGCTACACCACGAAAAAAGACCTCTCCGGCTGGGGTTCATTCCTGATGATGGGTCTCATCGGTCTGATCATCGCCTCGATCGTGAACATCTTCCTGCAAAGCTCGGCGCTGATGTTTGCGACCTCAGTGATTGGTGTGCTGATCTTCGTGGGGCTGACCGCGTATGATACCCAGCGCATCAAAGCCATGTATTATCAGGTGGCGGGCAGCGCGGAAGCGATGGCCAAAGCCTCCATCATGGGTGCACTCAGCCTGTACATGGACTTCATCAATATCTTTATCTACATCCTGCGCTTCATTGGCGAAAGGCGATAGTCTGGGCTTAAGGCTTCAGGCTTAAGGCTTCAGGGAAGGGGGCGCTTGCGCTCCCTTTCTTTATTATATAAATGTAATGTTTAACTCACATGCCCAAGACCTAATCTCTAATGCCTTCCTCATTCAACACCATCGGCATCTATACCCTCTGTAAGCGGGAGATCTGGCGGTTTGCCAAAGTCTGGAACCAGACGATCATCGCGCCGGTCATCACCACGCTGCTCTTTCTTGCGGTGCTGATGCTGGCGCTGGGCGGGCAGGAGCGGCTGATTGACGGTGTGCCTTATGATCAATTCATTGCCCCCGGCCTCATCATGATGGCGATTGTGCAGAACGCCTTCGCCAATACCTCATCCTCGCTTATGCTCTCTAAAATTCAGGGGGTGATTATCGATATTCTCCTGCCGCCGCTGAAAGGCAGCGAGCTTGTATTTTGCCTGGTGGTGGGCGGGCTGGTGCGCGGGCTGGCGGTAGGCGCGGCGGTGATGACGGCGGTCTATTTCTTTGTGCCATTCAGCCTGCACAGCGTGTGGGTGGGGGTGTTTTATGTGGTCTCCGCCAGCGTTATGCTGGCGCTGCTGGGGGTGCTCACCGGCATCTGGTCGCAGACCTTTGATCATCTCTCGGCCATCACCAACTACATCATTACGCCTCTGGCCTTTCTCTCGGGCACGTTTTATTCCATCAAGCAACTGCCGGAGTTCTGGTACTGGCTATGCCACTTCAACCCGTTTTTCTACATGATCGACGGCTTCCGCTATGCACTTACCGGCTACACCGATGGCACCATCGGTACAGGCATGGCGGTGATTACGGCTGTAAACATCACCTTGTGGGTTCTCACCGCATGGCTGTTTAACAAGGGGCACCGGTTAAAATCGTGAACCACGCCGCTCTGCTTCCTGCTTATCGTCGCAGCAACATCACCATCGCACGGGGCGAGGGGGCGTATCTGTATGGCGAGGATGGCACCCGCTACCTTGATTTTGCGACCGGCATCGCGGTCAACGCGCTGGGGCATGGCCACCCGCATGTAGTGGCGGCGCTAAAGGAGCAAGCGGATCAGCTCTGGCACTGTTCCAATATGTATCGCACGGCTGGATTAGAACGCTTTGCCGAGCGGCTCACGGCGGCCTGCTTTGCCGATCAGGTGTTTTTCTGCAATTCCGGCAGCGAGGCGGTGGAATGCGCCATTAAGCTCGCAAGGCGGTTTCATTACCAAAATAAATGCGAGCGTTATCGCATCATCACCATGACGGGCGGGTTTCATGGCCGCACCATGGCCTGCATTTCAGCGGGCGGCAATCAGGTTGCGCGCGAAGGCTATGCGCCGCTGCTGGATGGTTTTGATGCGGCACAGTTTAATAACATTTCGGATGTGAAACAAAAAATCACCCGCGAAACAGCGGCGATATTGCTGGAGCCGATTCAGGGCGAGGGCGGGGTGAATGTGGCGACGCCAGAGTTTCTGCACGCGCTGAGGGCACTATGCGATGAGCATGGCCTGCTGCTGATCTTTGATGAGGTGCAGTGCGGCATGGGGCGCAGCGGCCGGCTATTTGCTCATGAATATGCTGGCATCACACCCGACATACTCACCGCGGCCAAGGGCATTGGCAATGGCTTTCCGCTGGCGGCATGCCTGATGACCAAACGGGTTGCAAACTGCATGTCGCCCGGCGCGCATGGCTCCACCTATGGTGCCAACCCGCTCGCCATGGCGGTGGGCAATGCCGTGCTCGATGTGATGCTGGCGGACGGATTTTTTGAGCATGTTCAGCGCATGGGCGGCTTGCTCAAAGCAAGGCTGGAGGGGCTTGCAAAGCGCTATCCGGCGCTGATAGGCGAGGTGCGCGGCACCGGCCTCATGCTCGGTCTTGCGATGAAAGTCGATCATCAGGCATTTGCGCAGAAGCTGCGCGAGGCTGGACTTTTCACCGCGCCGGCTTATGGCGGTGTGATACGCATTCTGCCGCCGCTGATCATCCATGAAAGCTATGTGGATGAAGCGCTTGCAGTGCTTGAAAAAGTTAGTGGGGCATGGGCATGAGCCGTCACTTTACCGATTTATCGCTACTCGAAGCAGCTGACATCCGCAGCATGCTGGAGCGCGCGAAAGCGCTCAAGGCGGAGCGAAAGAAAGGCACGCTCAACCCGCTGCTGGCGGGTAAAAAACTCGCCATGATTTTTGAAAAAAATTCCACCCGCACGCGTGTCTCGTTCGAGGTGGCGATGGTGGAGCTGGGCGGCCATGCCATTTTTCTTTCGGGCAATGAATTGCAGCTGGGGCGCGGCGAAACGATTGGTGATACGGCCAAGGTTCTCTCGCGCTATGTCGATGCGATCATGCTGCGCTGCCATAGCCACGATAAGCTGATGGAGCTGGCGCAAAGCGCCAGCGTGCCGGTGATTAACGGCCTGACGGAATTCAGCCACCCCTGCCAGATCATGGCGGATGTCATGACTGCCGAAGAGCAGTTTGGCAATATGCGCGGCAAAACCGTGGCATGGATCGGCGATGGCAACAATGTCGCGCAGAGCTGGATTCACGCTGCGACCCGGCTTGGTTTTCGTCTGCGCCTTGCCTGTCCGGCGAAGCTGTCACCGCTGCCGGAGGTGATGAGCTGGGCGAGGGCGCACGGCGGCGATATTCTGCTCACCACCTCGCCGCAGGAAGCGGCAGCAGGGGCAGATGTGGTGACCACTGACACCTGGGTCTCGATGGGGGATCCGGACGCGGAAAAACAGATGAAGCTACTGCGCGGTTACCGGGTCGATGAAGCGCTGATGGCGGGCGCCGCGCCGGGTGCAATTTTCCTGCACTGCTTGCCCGCCCATCGCGGCGAGGAGGTGACGGCTGGCGTGATTGACGGGCCGCAGTCACGCGTCTTTGATGAAGCGGAAAACCGCCTGCATGTGCAAAAAGCCATTCTTCTTTGGTGTCTAGCGATTGATTTTTAAACAGATTTGCTGTATTATGTTGCTATGAATCTTAAATGGGTCATCATCGGCACAATTTTTATTGTGCTACTCGTGGCGTTCGGACGCAATCCGGTGCAGGAAGCGCGTGAGCAGCGCCGCAAGGAAATCGATGAAAAAGGTGTTCTTGTTTACGAGATAGAAAAGCATCTAGAGGATCAAAATACGGGAATTGGTGGCATGCAGCCGCGCCAGCCGCGCCCAATGACAAGAACCTTGCCACCATCACTGAATCCGCAGCAGCAGGATACGCTACCGGAGCCGGAGGCAATGACTCCACCACCTGACGGCACGCAGCCCACCCAGCCTCAGGGCTATTACCCGCCACCACCCAAGCCGGAAAGTAACATTCCGATCTTTGATCCCACTAAAACCACAGCCTCGTTGCGTGGCGACGAGCTGATGTGGCTGCCCAGCAATGTCCAGTTGCAATATCGGGCAACACGCGTTTATACCAAGGCCAGCGATGGGGTTGTACGCCCCGTGCCGGATGGCAACTATGTTATTGCGGATGGTCTGCTTGTCATGGAGGTGCTTGATGGTGAGCGCACCAGAATCCGTACTCGCGTTGGGTATTAAAAACCACCTGACAATCCTTTTTTTTCCTAGTAAAACAGCGCCTCAACCAATTTGAGAAATCGCCTTGAGCCTTCGCCCTGTACTAGACCGCGTCAGCAGCCCCGCCGATCTTCGCATCATGACCGACAGCGAGCTTACGCAGCTTGCCAGCGAGGTTCGTAGCGAGCTGATCGAGGTGGTGTCGCAGACGGGCGGCCACCTTGGTGCTGGCCTTGGTGTGGTGGAGCTGACGATTGCGCTGCATCACGTTTTCAACACCCCGGACGACCTGCTCATCTGGGATGTTGGCCACCAGTCTTACCCGCATAAAATGCTCACCGGCCGCCGCCAGCGCATGCAAACCATTCGCCAGCCCGGCGGCCTTGCCGGTTTTTGCAAGCGCGATGAAAGCCCGTATGATGTGTTTGGCGCCGGCCATAGCTCCACTTCCATTTCCGCCGCCCTCGGCATGGCGGTCGCGCGTGATTTTGATAAGAAAGATCACGAAGTCATCGCTGTCATCGGTGATGGCGCGATGAGTGCGGGCATGGCGTTTGAAGCAATGAATAATGCTGGCGCGCTGGATACGCGCCTCATCGTCATCCTGAACGATAATGATATGTCGATTGCGCCGCCGGTCGGCGCGATGAGCGCTTACCTCGCAAGGCTCATCTCCTCGCATTCCTACCACAAGCTGCGCGATATCGGCAAAGCGGTCACGGATAAATTCCCCGAGCCGCTGGCGCGCCTCGCCAAGCGCGCGGAGCACATGGCGCGAAATATGGCAGTGGGCGGCACGCTGTTTGACCAGCTTGGCTTTTACTATGTCGGGCCGGTGGATGGCCACAACCTGAATCATTTGCTACCCGTGCTGCGCAACGTGAAAAATGAAAAAGAGTCTGGGCCAGTGCTCATCCATGTCGTTACCAAAAAAGGCCATGGCTATGCCCCCGCCGAAGCCTCCGACGATAAATATCACGGCGTGGTGAAGTTTGATGTGGCGACCGGCGCGCAGAAAAAACCCGCTGCCAGCGCACCGAGCTATACCAAAGTATTTGCCGAAAGCTTGGTGGGTGAAGCAAAGCGCGATGAAAAAATCATCGGAGTCACCGCCGCCATGCCATCGGGCACCGGCCTTGATTTATTTGCCAAACAATACCCGGATCGCTGTTTTGATGTCGGCATTGCCGAGCAGCACGCTGTGACCTTTGCGGCAGGGCTTGCCGCCCAGGGCTACAAGCCCTTCTGCGCGATTTATTCCACCTTCCTCCAGCGCGCCTATGATCAGGTGGTGCATGATGTGGCGGTGCAGAATCTACCTGTCCGTTTTGCGCTGGATCGCGCGGGGCTGGTGGGCGCGGATGGCCCCACCCACGCCGGTTCGTTTGATATCACCTACCTTGCCACACTGCCGAATTTTGTGGTGATGGCGCCCAGCGATGAAGCCGAGCTGAAACACATGGTGGCGACCGCAGCAGCTTACGATCAGGGCCCGATCGCGCTACGCTACCCGCGCGGTGAGGGCGTTGGCTGCACGATGCCGGATCGCGGCGAAGTTCTTCCGATTGGTAAAGGAAGGCTTGTTAGAGAAGGTCAAGATGTCGCGATTCTTTCGCTCGGCACGAGGCTTGGTGAATGCATGAAAGCCGGTGAAGCACTCAGCGCCACCGTGGCTGATGCACGTTTTGCCAAACCACTCGACCATGCATTAATCCACGATCTGATGACACGCCACAGCCTGCTCATCACGGTGGAGGAGGGGTCAATCGGCGGATTTGGCGCTCATGTGATGCATCTTGCGGCACATGAAGGCTGGCTGGCAAACTGCCAGATTTTGCCTCTGTGTCTGCCGGACAGCTTCATCGAGCATGGCAACCCCAAAGCGCAATATGACGAGGCAGGCCTGAACGCCGAGCAGATTATCGAAGCCGCGCGCGCGCGCCTCGGTGCCAAACCGCAGCTGGTGAAAAACCATGGGTAGTGTTTTCGTCATTGCGAGGAGTGTAAGCGACGAAGCAATCCAGCTCCTTACATTGATAAAAAATGGATTGCTTCGCTGGCGCTCGCAATGACGAACATCATCGTTCAAAAAAATCACCTCACCTTCATGGATAAAACCTATCGCTGCGCGATTGGCAAAGGTGGCTTTTCCAAACACAAAAAAGAAGGTGACGGCTGCACGCCGCTGGGGGAATTTGCGCTTCGCAAATGCTGGTATCGCCATGACAAGGTGGATTGTGTAGTAACGCACCTGCCGCTTTCCATTATTCGTGAGGATTATGGCTGGTCGGATGATCCATCAAAGCCGGACTACAACAAGCCGGTGCGCCTTCCTTACAGCGGCTCGCATGAGAAGCTCTGGCGGGGGGATGGGCTGTATGATGTGTTTGTGGAGATCGGCTACAATGATGATCCGGTTGTCGCAGGCAAGGGCAGCGCTATTTTCCTTCACTGCGCAACCGAAGATTATCAGCCCACCGAAGGCTGCGTGGCGCTGGCGAAAAACGATCTGCTTAAGTTGCTGGAGCACATTGATACAAAGACCCGCATCCTCATCCACACGCCCTAGTTTTTCCTTGCTCTTTTACCCGCCTGCCGTTACTTTCCGCCCGTTTTAACCCAGCATAAGGAATCCATCATGTCTGCCACCGCTAAATCACACGCCCTGCCCAACGATTTCAAAGTTGCGGATATGTCGCTCGCCGACTGGGGGCGCAAAGAAATCTCCATTGCCGAGAGCGAAATGCCCGGCCTGATGGCGATCCGCAAGGAATATGCCGCTTCGCAGCCGCTGAAAGGCGCGCGCATTGCTGGCTGTCTGCACATGACGATTCAGACCGCCGTGCTCATCGAGACGCTGACCGCTCTTGGCGCATCCGTGCGCTGGTCAAGCTGCAACATTTTTTCCACACAGGATCAGGCAGCGGCGGCGATTGCGGCGGCGGGCATCCCGGTATTTGCTTGGAAAGGCGAAACCGAAGAGGAATATGACTGGTGCGTGGAGCAGACCATCCATGGCCCGAATGGCTGGAAGCCGAATATGATTCTTGATGATGGCGGCGACCTCACCAAGATGGTGCATGAAAAATACACCGAACTACTCACTGATATCAAAGGCATCTCCGAAGAAACCACCACCGGCGTGCACCGCTTGCATGAGATGGTGAAGGCTGGCAAGCTCAAAGTGCCCGCGATTGATGTCAATAATTCGGTGACCAAATCAAAGTTCGACAACCTCTATGGCTGCCGCGAATCGCTGCCGGATGGCCTGAAGCGCGCGACCGATGTGATGTTTGCTGGTAAAGTCGCGGTGGTGGCTGGCTTTGGCGATGTGGGCAAAGGCTCAGCCGCAAGCCTTAAGAACCAGGGCGCCCGAGTAGTCGTGACTGAAATCGATCCGATCTGCGCGCTGCAGGCGGCAATGGAAGGCTATCAGGTGACCACCATGGACGAAGCGGCAAGCATGGGCGATATTTTCGTCACCGCGACTGGTAACGTCGATGTCATCACGCTCGATCACATGCGTAAGATGAAAGATCGCGCGATTGTCTGCAACATCGGTCATTTCGATTCCGAAATCCAGATTGCCGCGCTGCGCAACATGAAATGGACGGAAGTGAAACCGCAGGTGGATGAAGTGGAATTTCCCGATGGCAAGCGCATCATCGTGCTTGCTAAAGGGCGTCTGGTCAATCTTGGCTGCGCTACCGGGCACCCCAGCTTTGTGATGTCCACCAGCTTCTCGAACCAGGTGCTAGCGCAGATTGAGCTGTGGAAAAATCACAGCAACTATGAAAACAAAGTCTATGTGCTGCCAAAGCATCTTGATGAAAAAGTAGCGGCGCTTCACCTTGAAAAACTTGGCGTGAAACTCACCAAGCTCACCAAGGAGCAGGCGGAGTATCTGAACGTCTCCGCAGCCGGACCATTTAAACCTGAAGGTTATCGTTATTAGCAGTTGTCGCATCTGGGGAATTGGTGTTACAACCAATTCCCAGCATGACGACTTCACCTGATGTAATCATTTTCTGGCTGGTCATGGCCGTTGCCGCTGCCGCGCTGACGGGCTGGCTGCGCGCAGATCTCCGGTTGATGCAGCTGCTGTCGCAGCAAGGCAAACCCCGCCAGCCAGACCCTGAAACAAGCCGTCTGCAGGCTGAAAACGAAAAGCTCAAAACCGAGCTGAAAAATCTTTCCACCATTCTTAACATGGCGCCGTTTCCCATCTGGCAGCGCGATGCTCAGCTGAATATCCGCTACTACAACCTTGCTTATGGCGAGGCAGTCGAAGATCTTCACGACAAGCCGGACGAAACACCGGAGATGGATAAAAAAGTGCGTGGTCTTGCGCGCATGGCGCTGGAAACCGGCAAGACCATGTCGGAATATCAACATATCATTCTCGGTGGCCAGCGACGGCTCTACCATATCTCTGAGCATCCACTTCGAGAAGAAGACAAGCTGGTGGGCTTTGCGGTTGAGATGGCGGAAATTGACCGTCTGAAAGAAGAGCTCTCTCGCCATATGTCGGCGCAGGACGACCTGCTCGAAAGCTCCGCCAGCGCGATGGCGATTTATGGTTCGGACATGCGTCTGAAGTCGTTTAATTATGCGTTTGTTTCGCTGTGGAAACTCGACGAACTCTGGCTCGACACCCAGCCCACCTACGGCGAGATTTTGGAAGTGCTGCGCGAAAAAAGAAAGCTGCCGGAGCAGGCCAACTTCCAGCTTTTCAAGCAGCAGCAGCTGAAGCTGTTTACGGATTTGATTGATCCGCGTGAGGAATTTTTCTACCTGCCTGATGGCAAGGCGCTGCGCGTGATTGCGATTCCGCATGCGCTTGGCGGTATCCTCTTCGCCTATGAGGATGTCACCGACCGGCTGGCACTGGAGCGCTCCTACAACACGCTCATTGCTGTGCAGCGTGAAACGCTTGATAACCTGCATGAGGGCGTGGCGGTATTTGGCGAAGATGGCCGCCTGAAGCTGTGCAACCCGGGCTACATTAAAATGTGGAACCTTCCTGCCGAAATGACGCAGACCGAGCCGCACCTTGGCGACATCATCGAGCGCTGCCGCCCACTATTTGCGGTGGAAGATTGGGTGGCGTTTAAAAAAGCGCATATCGAGCGCATCCAGTCGCGCAGCTACTTAGCGCAGCATCTCGAGCGCGCGGATGGCAAGGTGATTGACTGGCGCAAGGTGCCGCTGCCCGATGGCGCGACGCTTATTTCCTATCTCGATATCACGGATAGCACGCTGGTCGAGCGCAGCCTGCGCGAGCGCAACGAAGCGTTGCAGG
Organism: Alphaproteobacteria bacterium; assembly: GCA_033763775.1. Lineage (GTDB taxonomy): Bacteria > Pseudomonadota > Alphaproteobacteria > Rickettsiales > SXRF01 > JAJTHB01. Next base: position 136,905 of record JANRJW010000005.1, read on the forward strand.
AGGCGGATCGTCTTAAAACCGAATTTCTGGCGAATGTGTCCTATGAGCTGCGTTCGCCGCTCACCTCCATTGCCGGCTTTTCTGAAATGCTGGCGCAGGAATATTTCGGCCCGCTATCTGATAAGCAGAAGGAATATGTTCAGGGCATTCACCAATCATCACAGCATCTGATGCACCTGATTAATGATATTCTGGATCTGGCCAGCATCGAGGCGGGCTACATGCGCCTTGATGTCAGCAAATTTGATGTGCCGGCGATGCTTGGTTCCGTGGTGCTGCTGATGGCAGAGCGCGCACGCGAGCACGAGGTTGGCGTGGTGCTGGAATGCCCTGCGAAATTTGGCAAAATGACCGGGGATGAAACCCGCCTCAAGCAAGTGCTGTATAACCTGCTGTCGAATGCGGTGAATTTCTCTGAATCGGGCAGCAAAGTGACACTGGGGGTGCGAGAAGAGGAGGGAGAGCAGCTTATTTTCTGGGTACAGGATGAAGGTCAGGGTATTCCCGCCGAAGAGCAGGAGGCGGTGTTCGATAAATTCTATAAAGGCAAAACCCAGGAAGCGGCGCGCGGCAAATCTGGCCAGCGTTCCGGCACCGGGCTTGGGCTTTCGATTGTGCGAAGCTTTGTGGAGCTGCATGGCGGCCGCGTGATGCTACACTCTGAAACTGGCCATGGCACTCGTGTCGAGTGTCATCTGCCACGCCATAATCCGGCGCTGGAGATTAAGCCGAAAACAAGAAAGAAAGTCGCCTGATGCAGCATCCGCACCGCTTCATTCTCACATTATCCTGCCCGGATGTGCGCGGCATTGTCCACCGCGTCACAGGCTTTCTCGCGCAGCATGGCGGCTTTATTTTGGAGTCGGCGCAGTTTGGCGATGAAGATACCGAGCAGTTTTTCATGCGTGTGGATTTTGCGCTGGAGAAAAATGATGTATCGCTCGAGGCGCTTTCAGCCGCGTTTGCAGCAGAGGTTGCGGCGCCCTTTGCCATGCGCTGGCAGATGGTGCCCAAAGCGCGAAAGCCCCGCGTGCTGATCATGGTGTCGCAGCACGGCCACTGCCTGCAGGATCTGCTTTACCGCACAAGCGCCGGCCAGCTGGCGATTGAAGTGCCGGCGATTATCTCCAACCATCAGGCGCTGGAGCCGATTGCCAGCCATTACCAGATTCCGTTTCATCACTGGCCGGTGGATGCAACATCGAGGCCTGCGCAGGAAAAATCAGTGTTGGCGCTGATGGAAAAAGAATCCATCGACCTTCTGGTGCTTGCGCGCTACATGCAGATTCTGTCGCCGTCCATGTGTCAGTCGCTGGTCGGCAGGGCGATGAACATTCACCACTCATTTCTGCCCAGCTTCAAGGGTGCAAGACCCTATCATCAGGCTTACGCGCGCGGTGTGAAGCTGATTGGCGCCACCGCCCATTATGTGACCACCGATCTCGATGAAGGGCCGATTATTGAGCAGGAAGTGGCGCGCGTCGACCACACACAGACGCCGCAGCAGCTGGCGGCTATCGGCGCGGATATTGAGGCAAGTGTTCTGGCGCGCGCTGTGAAATATCACTCGGAACACCGCGTGTTTCTGAATGGTCAGAAAACGGTTGTTTTCAAGTAGCTATCAATGCGTCACCAGCGGCGCATCGCCATCTGTCTTGGGCATTACTGGCAGGCCGTCCTTGTCGCGCGGCGGGTTCCATTCCACTGCTTCAGGCTGGCGCACCAGCGCATGACGTAGCACTTCGTCTACCGTTGCCACCGGAATAATACTCAACCCTTTTTTCACATTGTCGGGAATTTCCTGCAGGTCTTTGATATTTTCTTCAGGAATCAGCACCGTAGTGATGCCGCCGCGCATCGCCGCCAGCAGCTTTTCTTTCAGGCCGCCAATCGCCAGCACGCGGCCGCGCAGCGTCACCTCTCCGGTCATGGCCACGTTCTTTTTCACAGCAATGCCGGTCAGCACGGAAACAATCGCCGTGGTCATTGCAATACCAGCTGAGGGGCCGTCTTTCGGAGTCGCGCCTTCGGGCACGTGCACGTGAATATCTTTCTGCTGGAAAACCGGCGGAATAATACCAAACGCCAGCGAGCGCGAGCGCACATAAGCAATCGCCGCTTTGACTGATTCCTGCATCACATCGCCGAGTTTGCCGGTGATTGCGGTCATGCCTTTGCCGGGCATGGTCACCGCTTCAATGACGAGCAGGTCGCCGCCCACTTCCGTCCAGGCAAGGCCGGTCACCATACCAACGAGATCTTCTTTTTCCATCTCGCCGTAGCTGAATTTGCGGACACCCGCAAATTTCGCGAGGTTGCTGGTGGAAACTTTGATGGCGTTTTTGCCCTTCATCAGAATGTCTTTGACCGATTTGCGCGCCATGCTCGCAATCTCGCGCTCAAGATTACGAACGCCCGCTTCGCGCGTGTAGTAGCGAATGACATCGCGCAGCGCATCTTCGGAAAGCGACCACTCATCCTTTTTCAGCCCGTGCATTTTCATCTGCTTGGGAATCAGGTGGCGTTTAGCAATATGCACCTTTTCATCTTCGGTATAGCCGGGAATGCGAATCAGCTCCATGCGGTCGAGCAGGGGGCGCGGCATGTTGGTGGAATTGGCGGTGGCGATAAACATGACATCCGACAGATCGTAATCCACTTCCAGATAGTGATCGCCGAAGGTTTTGTTCTGTTCGGGATCGAGCACTTCCAGCAAGGCTGCGGCAGGGTCGCCGCGATAATCCGAGCCCATTTTATCGATTTCATCGAGCAGGAAAAGTGGGTTGGATGTTTTGGCTTTTTTCATCGACTGGATGATTTTTCCGGGCATCGAACCGATGTAAGTGCGGCGGTGACCGCGAATTTCCGCCTCATCACGCACACCGCCCAGCGAAATGCGCACGAAGCTGCGACCGGTGGCACGCGCGATGGATTTGGCGAGCGATGTCTTGCCCACGCCCGGCGGGCCAACGATGCAGAGAATCTGGCTTCTGACCTGTTTGGTGCGCTGCTGCACCGCGAGATATTCCAGCACGCGGTCTTTGACTTTCTCGAGGCCGTAATGATCTTCATCCAGCACCTTCTGCGCGAATTTGAGGTCGCTGATGATGCGCGATGTTTTTTTCCACGGAATGGTGGTCATCCAATCCAGATAGTTGCGAATGACCGACGCCTCCGCCGACATGCTGCTCATGGTGCGCAGCTTTTTCAGCTCGCTGAGCGCTTTCTCGCGCGCTTCTTTGCTCAGGCGGGTTTTTTTGATGGTTTCTTCCATCTGGCCGATTTCGTCTTTGCCATCTTCACCTTCGCCGAGCTCTTTCTGAATCGCCTTCATCTGCTCGTTGAGGTAATATTCGCGCTGGGTTTTTTCCATCTGACGCTTGACGCGAGAGCGAATCCGCCGCTCAGTGTTCAGCACAGAAATTTCATTTTCCATCAGCGTAAACAGGTGCTCAAGGCGCTGGGTGACGCTGAACATCTCAAGGATTTTCTGCTTTTCCTTGATATCAACCGACATATGCGCGGCAATGGTATCGGCCAGCAGCGACGGATGGGTGATTTTACCCACCGTGCCCAGCGTTTCCGGCTGAATCTTTTTATTGAGCTTCACATATTGCTCAAACTGCCCAAGCACCGCGCGGAAAATACCTTCCGCCTCATCATGGCTGCCCTGCTGCTCGCTGACAGTTTCGGCCAGCACCTGAAAATAATCACTGCCGCTGACAAACTCCTTGATATTGGCGCGCGCCACACCTTCCACCAGCACTTTCACCGTGCCGTCGGGGAGCCTGAGCAGCTGGAGAATATTGCCAATCGTGCCAACATGATAAAGGTCAGTTTCCTTGGGGTCATCCACCCCGCCGCTTTTTTGCGTGACCAGCAGAATCTTGCCCTCGCGGCGCACCACTTCTTCCAGTGCACGCACGGATTTCTCGCGCCCGACAAACAGCGGCACCACCATGGATGGAAACACCACAATATCGCGCAGGGGAAGGAGCGGGTAGATATCGGTTCTGGATTCGGTCGTCATAACACCCAAACGTCAATTGAGAAATGTTTCACGTGAAACAATTAGACTTGCAAAGTTAATATAGGCCAACTACGAAGCGTTTACCAGTAGTTAGTCGCTCGTTTACGCTCTCCAGTCGCATACAAGTTAATTTGTTGTAAAAAAACATGATGTTGTGCCTGGAGGTCGAAGACTGACGACGGATCCTGCGGATGTGGCGGAACTGGTAGACGCACCAGGTTTAGGTCCTGGCGCCGCGAGGCGTGGGGGTTCGAGTCCCTTCATCCGCACCACCCTTCGCCTACGGCTTCGGGTGGCTTACGCCACTTTAGCGTAAGTCGCGCGAACGCCGGTACTTGGCGAAGGAGTGTCCGCCGAAGCTCTTTTGAGAGCGAAGGCAGGACTGGCAGCTGATTTAAGAAAAATTGTTTCACGTGAAACATTTTTCTATAAAAAACAGATAATTAGTAAAAAATACCCCCTTCCTGAGCAGTTGGTTTTGTGCGCCAGAGGGGGATTTATGACTGTCTGATGACAAAGGGCAGGGAGGGGTAAAACGCGCTGTCATCAAAATTTAACATGCTTGCGTGGGGATTCGTGTTAGAGTTACGATGGATAAATAAACCAACGATACGTCAAAACCATGGGTGATGAAGCCAATCTTTCCAAGCAGGCCGCCGCAGACAGGGCGGAGCGCTATGTGCGCGAGCAGCTGAATCCCGCGCCCGGGCAGGAGCACTTAAGTCCGCTGTTGAACAAGCGCAAAGAATTTCTGGCTAAACTGAATGAAAATCTGGATGCTAACTACTACAGTACGCCAGAAAAACGTCAGGCAAAGCTGGAAGAAGCGGGTAAAGAATTTGATGCAGCAATCGTCGCGAGAGCACGCGAAGGCGCGGCTGCCGGTGGTGATGCGAATACGTACAAGCTGATGGATCCCGCCGAGAAGCGGGAAAAGGAAACATCCACCGGCCTCATTCGCGGTATTATCAACACCGTGGTCGGCGGGTTGGGCGGTATTTTTGGCTTTCTATGGGACTTGCTCAAGCATCTGCCGATCGTTGGTGATATGATTGCCAGTATTGGTGATAAGCGCACGCCAGAGGAAAAAGCAAGAGATACAAAGGCCGCTGGTGTTGCTGATAAGCTGAGTGTGCCGCTTGAGGTTCAAGGAATCACGGTCAAATTTTCTGATGAAGAGCGCGAAAAAATTTTTAATGGCCTCAGAAAGCCGGAGACTCAGGTTGCTGCACAGCCGGCAACTCCTGCGTCGCCGACGGCTGCCACGCCAGAAAGTAATACCGCTTCGCCAGAAGTGTTGCAGAGTGCTAGAGACGCAGCCACTGCAGCGCGCACAGCAGGCGCCAATGATCCAAGGGATGTTGGCTTAAACGGTGGTTTGCCCCCCGCGCCGTTAGTTGCCGTTGCTGTTGCTAACAATGCTACTGGCCACGCGGTTGGATAATCCCAATTCCCCCCTTGCATTTTGGCATGGTTTGTGCTTTGCCGTGATGCACATTAATTTTTGTCATTCCCGCGAAAGCGGGAATCCAGCTAACAGATGGTCATTGCGATCGCGACATCAATGTCCGCGATTCTGATTGGTTTGACTGGATTCCCGCTTTCGCGGGAATGACAAATGAATAACTCTAAGGATAACTCATGCAAATCAACGAACTTGAATCCCAAGGCCTGAAAACGAAATTCAAACTGGTGGTGCCTGCCAGCGTCATCAACCAGCAGACCGAGACCGAGCTGAAAGCCGCCGGTGAAAAGGTGAAAATCCCCGGCTTCCGCCCGGGCTATATCCCCATGAAAGTGCTGCAGCAGCGCTATGGGAAAGCGGTGCAGGGTGATGTGCTCAAAAGCGTGATCAACCAGACCACGGTGGAGGTGCTGCGCGAAAAAAATATCCGTCCGGCGCTGGCGCCGCAGATTAATATCGACACCTATCAGGATGGCGGCGACCTGACTTTTACCATGGAAGTGGAGCGCTTTCCGGAGATGCCGGAGATCAAGTTTACGGACATCACCCTCGAGCGCCTGACCTATGAGATCAGCGATCAGGAGATCGATGAAGCGGCAAAACGCATTGCCGAGCGCTCGCCGGAACTTAAAGACGCGAAAGAAGGCGCCAAAGCCGCTAAGGGCGATGTGCTTTCGATTGATTTTAAAGGCATGATGGATGGTGTGGCCTTTGATGGCGGCACCGCCGAAGGCTTCAAGCTGGAACTGGGCAGCAAGCAATTTATCGATGGTTTTGAAGACCAGCTGATCGGCAGCAAAGTGGGTGATGATAAGATCGTGACCGTGACCTTCCCCGAAGCCTACCCAGCCGAGAATCTGGCGGGCAAAGAAGCCAGCTTCGCTGTGAAAGTCCATGCGATTTATCACAAGGAAGTGCCCGAGGTGAATGATGCATTTGCCAAAGCGCGCGGCTTTGAAGACGGCAAAGCGTTACGCGAAGCGATCCGCAGCCAGCTGGCGAAGGAATATGATTCGGTGGTACGCAGCAAGATGAAAAAACAGCTCTTTGACCAGCTGGACAGCGCGTTTGAGATTGAGCTGCCGCAGGGCATGGTGGAGATGGAATTTAATTCCATCTGGGAACGTCTGCAGCAGGCCAAGCAAAGCGGCGATAGCTCACTGGAAGGCAAAAGCGACGATGAGCTGAAAGAAGAATATCGCGCCATTGCGAAGCGCCGCGTGAAGCTGGGTATTATGCTCGCTGAAATTGGCCAGAAAAATAAACTGCAGATCAGCCGTGAGGAACTCTCCCGCGCGGTGATGCAGCAGGCCAGCAATTTCCCCGGGCAGGAACGTCAGGTGATCGAGTTTTATCAGAAAAATCCTGACCGCATGGAAGATCTTCGCGGCCCGATTCTGGAAGAAAAATCGGTCGACCTTATTCTTTCTAAAGTCAAAATCAGCGACAAAAAAATCACCATCGATGAGCTGATGAAAGACGACGAAGAGCAGGGCGAAGCCGAAAGCAAACCGGCCAAAGCCAAGGCGTCTGCGAAGAAGAAATCCACGAAGTAGTCTTACAAAGTGATCGATTAGGTCGATTAGGTCTATTAGGTTTTTAGGGTTCCTTAGTTTTTCGAGGTTAACCGAACAAACCCTATCGACCTAAGAAACCTCAGTGACATCACTCCCCGCGCCACTATAGCAAGCTAACAAAATACTGACGTATTTTGACGCTGCCTACGGCGCGGCCTGCTTGGCTTTCCGCCTAAGCTGGCATAGCCAATAAAAACTTTATTGGCTATAACACATAATTAACTTTTCGCCTCTACACAAAAGGCATAGGGTAACCTATATACAAAAACAACAAGAGGCATTTATGGCTGATATTATGGACACCGTTGATAACATGCTCGTTCCCATCGTCATTGAGCAGACCGCCCGCGGCGAGCGCTCGTTTGACATTTACTCCCGCCTGCTCAAAGAGCGCATCATTTTCGCTATCGGCCCGGTGAACGACAACATGGCCTCGCTCATCTGCGCCCAGCTTCTGTTTCTGGAATCCGAAAACCCGGACAAAGAAATTTTCATGTACATCAACTCGCCCGGCGGCGTGGTAACATCCGGTCTTTCGATCTACGACACCATGCAATATATCCGCCCGAAAGTGGCGACGCTGTGCTTCGGCCAGGCTGCTTCGATGGGTTCGCTGCTGCTGTCAGCCGGTGAGCCGGGCATGCGCTATTCGCTGCCAAACTCGCGTATCATGATCCACCAGCCATCCGGTGGTTTCCAGGGCCAGGCAACCGATATCGAAATTCATGCCAAAGAAATTCTCAGCCTGAAGGCGCGCCTGAACCAGATTTATGTGAAGCATACCGGTCAGAAACTCTCGCACATTGAGAAAAACATGGAGCGCGATAACTTCATGACCGCGGAAGCCGCCAGGGAATTCGGCCTGATTGACCACATCATCGAAAAACGTGGTGCCGGTGAAGATGCTGATAAAAAACCTAAATCCTGATAAAAAACCTGTTAACACATTAGTCATACCTAGACGCTACAATAAAAGAAAGAAACCGAGGAACACGTGACCAAAACTGGCAGCAGAGAATCCAAAAACACCCGCTATTGCAGCTTCTGCGGTAAAAGCGAACATGAGGTGCGCAAGCTGATTGCTGGCCCCACCGTGTTCATCTGCGATGAGTGCGTGGTGCTGTGCATGGATATTATCCGTGCGGCGGATAAAGGCGTGCTGGCCAAGGAAGGTGACGATATCGCTAAACCAGCCGACATCGCCAAGGTGCTTGATGACTATGTGATTGGTCAGGAAAAAGCCAAGCGCATCCTCTCGGTGGCGGTGCATAACCACTATAAGCGCATCTCACTGCTCGAAAAAAATACCGACGTTGAGCTTGCCAAATCCAACATTCTACTCATCGGCCCCACCGGTTCGGGCAAAACGCTGCTCGCACAGACACTCGCGCGCATTCTCGATGTGCCCTTTACCATGGCTGATGCCACCACGCTCACTGAAGCGGGCTATGTTGGCGAAGACGTGGAAAACATCATCCTCAGACTGCTGCAGGCGGCAGACTATAACGTTGAGCGCGCCCAGCGCGGTATCGTTTATATCGACGAGGTGGATAAAATTTCCCGCAAATCGGACAACCCATCCATCACCCGTGACGTCTCCGGCGAGGGCGTGCAGCAGGCACTGCTCAAGCTCATGGAAGGCACCGTGGCCAGTGTTCCGCCGCAGGGTGGCCGCAAACATCCGCAGCAGGAGTTTCTGCAGGTGGATACTGCGAATATCCTCTTTATCTGCGGCGGTGCATTCTCTGGCCTTGAAAAAATTATCTCGGCGCGCGGCAAAGGCACTGCTATTGGTTTTGGTGCGGATGTGCGCTCCAGCGAGAACCAGCGCATTGGCGATCTGTTCTCTAAAGTAGAGCCGGAAGATCTACTCAAGTTTGGTTTGATTCCTGAATTCGTGGGTCGCCTGCCAGTGATCGCTACTCTGACCGACCTCGACGAAGCGGCGCTGATTTCGATTCTCACCGAGCCGAAAAACGCGCTGGTGAAACAATATGCGAAGCTCTTCGAGATGGAGGGTGTGCGCCTGAAATTCTCGGATGATGCGCTGAAAGCCATCGCCGCGAAAGCGATCAAACGCAAAACCGGCGCGCGCGGCCTGCGTGCTATTCTGGAAGGCATTCTGCTGGATCTGATGTACGATATTCCGAGCCAGGAAAATGTTGAGGAAGTGATCATCAATGCCGATGTGGTGGACAACGCCGCCGCACCGGTGATTGTGCACAGCGATGCCAAACAGAGTGGTAAAAAATCAAGCTAATTGATTCTGGCTTTTCGGATAATGTGGTGCCAGTGGTTTGATTGCTGGCGTGCTGAGATCTTTTTTTGCGGCGTTCGTAGGCTGTAAATTATGCGCGTCAGTATGTCGCGCAGCTTTCTGTCAAACCTAGTGTAAACAGCTGTTTTCCTGTATTTTTTCTATGTATTTGATTGTTGCGAATGCGGAATGATATGGCGGAAAAACAAGCATGGCTGCGCCCCAGCAAGCATTTTTTTTTGAGCGATGCGCAGATTTTCTTGTTTACAAGCCGTTTTTTTAGTGCTTGAACGAAACCGTTACTTGTAGCTGAAACGATGTAAGGAAGGTTTTCCGCGCATCGTACAAGTAGAAACTTAAACCAAAGCAACTAGGGAGTTTTTATGAACAAGAATGAGCTGATCGCCGAACTGGCTGACAAATGCGAAATGACCAAAGCACAGGCTGCTGATTGCGTTGATGCATTCTGCGCGATCGTGTCCAAAGCAATGGCGAAAGGCGATGAAGTTCGCCTCGTTGGTTTCGGCACCTTCTGCACCGTGCACCGCAAAGCAACCGAAGGCCGCAACCCACGCACCGGCGCTGTGATCAAAATCGCTGCTGCTAACAAGCCGAAATTCAAGCCTGGCAAAGCGCTGGCTGAAATGGTGAACAAAGGCAGCAAGAAGAAGGCAGCCTAATGTCATCCCGAGCGTAGTCGAGGGATCTTAAGATTCCTCTGTTCGCTTCGCTCAATCGGAATGACATGAGATAAAAACGCCCGGCTTTGGTCGGGCGTCTTTTTATGGCTGTTTTTTTATGCTGTCCAGCAGTCTGAACAGAAATGCATTGGCGACAATCGAGAGCATCGCCCCGGCAAGAATCAGGTTATAGAGATTGTCTGAAAGCAGCCCCTTGCTGAGGGCAAGGCCGCTGAGGATGAATGAAAACTCGCCAATCTGCGCGAGGCTGACTGATACAGTGTAGCCCACCGTGCGGCTCTGGCGAAAGAGCCGGATGATGCCATACGCCACCACACTTTTGATGACGATGATGATGAAGAAGGTCGCGAGCACTGCCATCGGCTCGTTCAGCAGCGTCATCGGTTTGAACAGCATGCCCACGGAAACAAAAAACAGCACCGAAAATGCATCGCGCATCGGCAGCGAGCTTTCCGCCGATTTCTGACCAATCTCACTTTCGCTCAGCATCATACCCGCCAGAAACGCCCCCAGTGCCAGCGATGCGTCAAACACCACAAACGCAATGGAGGCAAAGCCCAGTGCAATCGCCAGCGTGCCGAGCGTACTGAGCTCGCTGGAGCGCAGCTTGGCGATGTTGACGAGTAGCCACGGCAGAAAGCGCCGCCCCACCACAAACATGAACAGGAAAAAGCCGCCAATTTTAAACACCACCTCCAAGAAGGTGGCAATCAGCAGGGTAGGGCTGATGGCTTCACCGCGCGTCAGCACCTCGGCCACCACCGGCAGCATCACCAGCGCCAGCACCATCGCGATATCCTCAATAATCAGCCAGCTGACTGCGATTTTCCCCGCCTCGGAATTCAGCTCGCGCCGCTGCTCGAGGCTGCGTATCATCACAATGGTGCTGGCAACCGAGAGCGAAAAGCCAAAAATAAATCCTTCCAGCAGCCCAAACCCGAGATAGACCGCCAGCAGCGCGCCCACCAGCGTAGCAGCAAGCATCTGCCCCAGCGCGCCGGGCAGCGCCACGCGCCGCGCCTTCAGCAGGTCGCTGATAGAAAAATGCAGCCCGACGCCAAACATCAGCAGGATGATGCCGATCTCCGCCAGCTGCTTGGCAAGCGACGTATCGGCGACAAAGCCCGGCGTGTTCGGGCCGATCGCCACCCCCGCCAGCAAATAGCCGAGAATGGCGGGCAGCTTCAGCTTTACCGCGACCATTCCAAAAACAAAGGCGGTGACGATGCTGGCAATCAACGTGTAAATCAGCGCATATTCCATGTCGCTATCATACACGCATCAGGGGCAAATAAAAACCTTCTCGTCAGGCGGCGATCTTTTAACCCTAGGTTGGTTCAAGAATATAGCTGACGATGAGCGATGAATCAGAGCGAAGGGCGGGGCGGAGAGTGAGCATGGCAAAAACTTCGGTTGAGTGACGGGACGGATTCGTGGCCTGCTGGCCACTCACCCTCAAGGGGTGGCTCTCCGCCTCCGCTGTAGCTACGGCGTGATGCGCCCTCAATTTTTTCTTCCTGAAAAAATTTCGAACCCGCGCGGGTTCGAGCAACTTAGTTCCACTTACTTAAAAAGCCCCGTGCGGGGCTTTTTAAGTAAGTGGCGGGAGTGACGGGACTCGAACCCGCGGCCTTCGCCGTGACAGGGCGACGCTCTAACCAACTGAGCTACACCCCCGCAAAGAAGTGTATGTATAATCTACTGTTATCAGTCCCCCTACGCTCCTGAAGGAGCTTCGGGCGACACTCCTACGCCGAATGTCGGCGTTCGTATGTCAGGCCGGAAGTGGCCTGCCACCCGAAGCCGAAGGCGTAGGGTGGTGGGCGCTCACGGACTCGAACCGCGGACCCTCTCGGTGTAAACGAGATGCTCTAACCAACTGAGCTAAGCGCCCTTCGCATGGCACCGTTATCAAATGCTACTATGCCTTGCTGCAAATCCTGTTTTTTTTCGCTTCCGCTGCGCATGTACTTCTATGTACATCTGCGCTGCGGTTCTCAAAAACCAGAATTTTCGCGGCAGCCTAGCGAATTTGATAACGGTGCCAGATGCGAGAGGAGAGCTTCTAGCGTGTTTTGTTTTGCTTTGCAAGCGCCTAAATGCTAAAAAAATAATTCCTGAAAGTTAAACAATCTAGCGATGATTTTGCTTGGCAAATCATCACACTAAACATAATAATCATTACCATGTCTGACGTCGTTCATTCCTACTTTCCTATTTTAGTGTTCTTTGGCATCGCCATCGGCCTTGCGCTGGTGATGGTGTTTTTGCCAATGCTGATTGGCCGCCAGAAGCCTGACAGTGAGAAGCTTTCCGCCTATGAATGTGGCTTTGAAGCCTTCGGCGATGCGCGCGGTAAGTTCGATGTTCGCTTTTATCTGGTGGCAATTTTATTCATTATCTTTGACCTTGAGGTCGCGTTTTTATTCCCCTGGGCGATCTCGCTGGATGAGATTGGTGTGTTTGGCTTCTGGTCGATGATGGGCTTTTTATTCGTGCTGACCATCGGCTTCATTTATGAGTGGAAAAAAGGAGCACTGGAATGGGAGTGAGCAAGGCATTAGTCTTAGGGCTTAGGGCATGGGCGCAAAGGAATGAAGTATGATTTCACCTAAGCCTCAAGCCCTAAGCCCTATGCCCAGCCCCAATACATTGCCGACCGAGATCGCAAATGAGTTTAACGACAAAGGTTTTGTCGTTGCTAAGCTCGACCATTTGGTGAACTGGGCGCGCTCCGGCAGCTTGTGGCCGATGACCTTTGGTCTCGCCTGCTGCGCGGTGGAGATGATGCAGGCCGCAGCTTCGCGCTATGATATGGATCGCTTTGGTGTTGTGTTTCGCCCCAGCCCAAGGCAGGCGGATGTGATGATTGTTGCCGGCACGCTGTGCAATAAAATGGCGCCAGCGCTGCGCAAGGTGTATGACCAGATGGCCGAGCCGCGCTATGTGATTTCGATGGGCAGTTGCGCTAATGGCGGCGGCTATTACCACTATTCCTATTCGGTGGTGCGCGGCTGTGACCGCATTGTGCCGGTGGATGTGTATGTGCCGGGCTGCCCGCCGACCGCCGAAGCGCTGATGTATGGCATTTTGCAGCTGCAGAAAAAAATCCGCCGCAAGGGAACAATCATCCGTTAGTGGCGAGGAATAAACGTTGAAAAAGCCTCATTTTTTTGTTACATTCTTCGAATGAATTTACACCAGATAGAATCCGCCATTGCTGCCTTGCCGAAGCAAGAGCTTGCACAGCTTACACGCTGGCTTGGTGATTATGTCGCCGCGCAGATCGATCAGGATGCTTGGGATAGGCAGATTGAAGCCGACAGCGCCTCCGGTAAACTCGATGCATTCTACGATGATGCGCTTGCCTCAACGCATTTGCCCACGACCAAAGATTTATGAAGCATCGTGCCACCGGCAAATTTTGGGCGTGTTATAACGCCCTATCCGGTGATGTTCGTGATTTGGCGCAAAGGAACTTCGAGCTTATCAAGCAAAACCCTAGTCACCCTTCGCTACATTTCAAAAAAGCGGGGCGCTTTTGGTCGGTTAGAATTGGTTTGAATCATCGTGCACTTGCGATTAATAATGACGGTGTGTTTATTTGGCATTGGATTGGCTCTCACGCCGACTACGATGCATTGCTAAAATGAGTCATTTATGAACGAACTGCTTTCCTATCTTCAGCAGACTTATCCTTCGCATATCCGCGATGCGTCTATTGTCAGCGGTGAAATGGTGCTGCTTGCAGAGCGCGATCACGTTGTAGCGCTGCTGGAATTTCTGCGCGATAACCCCCACACGCTGTGCAAGCAGCTTATTGATATCGCCGGGGTGGACTATCCCGAGCGCGAGCAGCGTTTTGAGGTGGTCTACCAGCTCCTCAGCCTCAAACATAATCTCCGGCTGCGTGTGAAAGTAGCAACTGACGAGCTGACGCCGGTGCCGTCCGTGGTTTCGGTGTTTTCCAGCGCGGGCTGGTATGAGCGTGAGGCGTGGGATATGTATGGCATTTTGTTTGATGGCAACCCCGATCTGCGCCGTATCCTCACCGATTATGGTTTTGACGGCCACCCGCAGCGCAAGGATTTCCCGCTGACTGGCTATGTCGAGCTGCGCTATGACGAGGCGCAGAAGCGCGTGGTGTATGAGCCGGTGAAGCTGAATCAGGCTTATCGAAATTTTGACTATCTAAGCCCATGGGAAGGGCCGAATTATGTGCTTCCGGGGGATGAGAAGGCAAAGAGTGCTTAGTAGTTTGTGCTTAGTGCCGTGTAAAAAAAGCCATGAAATCAAAAAACAAAGTACCCATCACAAAGCACCAAGCACAATACTTCATTCGTCCCGCCCGCCTCGAGGATTTTGAAGAGATTTACGGTATCTTCTGCCAGATTCTCGACGAAGGCATGACCTATTCCTACACCCGCGAGGAAATGACGCCGGAGCGTTCGCTCGCTTACTGGATGACCGCGCCGGACACGCACTGCTATGTGGCGGATGTGGGGGGGAAGGTAGCGGGCATCGCCACCATTCGCCGCAACCGCACCGGCCGCGCAGAGCATGTGGCGAATGCGTCATTCATTGTGCATCCCGAATTTCGCGGCATAGGTATTGCCAAAGCGCTGGGGGGGCATGCGCTGAAAACCGCGAAGAAGCTTGGCTACAAAGCCATGCAGTTTAATTTTGTGGTCAGCACCAACGAGGTGGCGGTGAAGCTGTGGCAATCGCTGGGCATGAAGATTGTCGGCACGCTGCCGAAAGGTTTCCGCCATGCCAAAAAAGGCTATGTCGATGTGTATGTGATGCACCAATTTTTATGAAATAAGTGCTAGTGACTAGTGCTGGTGGCTGGTGAAAGAGAAGCTTATGGCTATTCGAAGCTATGAAGACCTAACTGTCTGGCAAAAAGCCATGGATTTGGTGGAGAGAATCTACCATACGACTGAGTCATTTCCTAAAAAGGAACAATATCGTTTGGTTGACCAGCTCAGCAGAGCGGCCGTTTCTGTACCTTCTAATATTGCTGAAGGCAGTATGCGCCATACGACAAAAGAATTTATAAGGTTTGTCAGTGTTTCGCAGGGATCACTTGCAGAAGTTGAAACGCAATTAATCATTGCTTATCGTTTGCGTTATATCGATAAAGATAACTTTAGTAGCACAATCGGACTTGCTCGCGAGGTAGGAAAAATGTTAAATGCACTAAATCAAGCGCTTGAAAAGAAGTTACAAGGAATCACTAGCCACCAGCACTAGCCACCAGCACTTTTTATAAAGATGACCCAGCCCACCGTTGACCTGAAAAATCTTACCCTCAATTTTGGCCCGCAGCATCCAGCGGCGCATGGCGTGCTTCGCCTTGTGCTTGAAATGGATGGCGAGGTGGTGGAGCGTGCCGATCCGCATATTGGCCTGCTTCATCGCGGCACCGAGAAACTCATCGAACACAAAACCTACCTTCAGGCGCTGCCATATTTTGACCGGCTGGATTATGTCTCGCCGATGTGTCAGGAACATTGTTTTTCGCTGGCGGTGGAAAAGCTGCTGGGCTGCGAGATTCCCGAACGCGCGAAATATATCCGCGTGATGTTCTGCGAGCTCACGCGCATCCTCAACCACATCCTGAACGTGACCACGCAGGCACTTGATGTCGGCGCGATGACGCCGCTGCTTTGGATGTTTGAAGAGCGTGAGAAAATGCTCGAATTTTATGAGCGCGCTTCCGGAGCACGTTTCCATTCTGCCTATATCCGCCCGGGCGGCGTGCATCAGGATATCCCCGCCGGGCTTGATGACGATATTGCGAAATTTGTGAATGGCTTCAAAAAAATCATCGACGATGTCGACGAGCTACTCACCGAAAACCGCATCTTCAAACAGCGCATGGTGGATATTGGCGTGGTGTCGGCCAGCGAGGCCATGGATTGGGGCTTTACCGGCCCGATGCTGCGCGGCTCTGGCGTTGCGTGGGATTTGCGTAAATCGCAGCCCTACGAAATCTATGACCGGCTGGAATTTGATGTGCCAATCGGTAAGAATGGTGATTGCTGGGATCGCTACCTCATCCGCATGGAAGAGATGCGCCAGTCGCTTAAAATCATTGAGCAGTGCCTCAATCAAATGCCGCGTGGAGCGGTGGTAACAGATGATCCCAAAATCGCGCCGCCAAAGCGCGGCCTGATGAAGCAGTCGATGGAAGGGCTGATTCATCATTTCAAGCTCTACACGGAAGGCTACCATGTGCCCGCTGGCGAGTCCTACACGGCTGTAGAAGCGCCCAAGGGCGAATTCGGCGTGTATGTGGTGGCGGATGGTTCTAACAAGCCCTACCGCTGCAAAATCCGCGCTCCGGGATTTGCCCACCTGCAGGCGATGGAATTCATGAGCAAGGGTCATATGCTGGCCGATGTGACGGCAATCATCGGCACGATGGATATCGTGTTTGGGGAGATTGATCGGTGAAGCGACTGCTGCCAGCATTATTGGTGATGATGGCGGCGCCTGCTGCGTTGGCTCAGACCGCCGGTGTTGCCGCGGCCGATGGTGTTGCTGCACCTGCTCCTGCCAATGCCGCCTCAATTATTCCGCCGCAGACCGCACCCACCAGCCGCCCTGTGTTGGCTACTGATAACGCGAATGCGATTAACTCAGTGCTGGTCAATACATTTCCGACCCTGCCGCCTTCCAGACCCTGCACCAGCGAAGATCTATGGGGGTATTTCCGTCTCGAAAAATTATACGAACAGCCCGCTGGCGACGAATCCACTGATTTTCAGGCTACGCCTCTTCAGTTTCTTCATTTTGCTGCCGATAGCACCTATCGGCCGCTGAAGCTGGCAAATCAGTCGCGCAATCGCCGCGCGTTTTATGATCGCTTTAAACGCAAAGAAGGCGACCCGCTGATGCAATACGTGGTGCATGAAGGATTTGTTTATTTTTATAATGACGGCAATGCACTCGATACGCAGGCCTGTTTTATTGTGGCGAATGACACGGATGAATTTAAAAAAGGCCGCATGTTGCTGATGCCTCCTGCGCCTCAGCCAGGCGAGGAAGTCAAGCATCGCGTCCTTAGAGTCTATCACAACTTCAACCGGCCACGGGGCAAAAAACCCTCGCCAGAGGCGCTAAAACGATGACCAGTTCAATCAGCCGCAGGCACGCTGCGGAACAAGAATTTTCCTTTAACCGCGATAATTTTGAACGCGCTAACGCGATTATCGCACGCTATCCCGCGGGCAAGCAACAGAGCGCTGTCATGCCGCTGCTGATGCTGGCGCAGAAACAGAACCAGAATTATTTGAGCAAAGCGGCGATGGATTATGTTGCCTCCATCCTTGGCATGGCGCCGGTACGCGTTTATGAGGTCGCATCATTTTACACGATGTATAACCTTGAACCTGTGGGTGAATTCATGATCGAAGTCTGCACCACAACGCCCTGCTGGCTGCGCGGGTCAGACGCAATTGTGGCGGCATGCGAGAAAAAACTCGGTATCAAGGTGGGTGAAACCACGCCCGATGGCAAGTTTACTCTCAAAGAGGCAGAGTGTCTTGGTGCTTGTGTCAATGCGCCGATGTGTCAGGTGGGGGAGCATTACTACGAAGATTTGACGCCGGAAACGATGAGCAAACTGATTGACCAGATGATATTAGGGCAGCGCCCCAAACCTGGTCCGCAAAGCGGCCGCAGAAGCAGTGAACCCGCAGGAGACGCATAAATGTTAGCCCCGCAAGATCGCATTTTTACCAACCTTTACGGCTTAGAAGACTGGCGCCTTGCTGGTGCCCGCGCCCGCGGCGATTGGGACAATACCAAAGCCATTCTCAGCCACACGCCTGAAGATATTATTGAGGCAGTGAAAGCCTCCGGCCTTCGCGGCCGCGGCGGTGCAGGCTTTGCTACCGGCATGAAGTGGTCGTTTATGCCCAAGCAATCGGATGGCAGACCCAGCTACCTGGTGGTGAATGCCGATGAGGGCGAGCCCGGCACCTGCAAAGACCGCGACATGATGCGCCACGAGCCGCACAAGCTGTTGGAAGGCTGTTTGATCGCCTGCTTCGCCATGCGTGCGGTGGCGGCGTATATCTATATTCGCGGCGAATTTCGTGAGGAAGCCGACCGGTTGGAATATGCGATTGCCGAGGCGTATCAAGCCGGATTTCTTG
>JANRJW010000006.1:2500-33804 GCA_033763775.1 Alphaproteobacteria bacterium
ACCGCCGGTATTCATTGCGGCTACCGTGCACTGGGCACGACCCATAACCTAATGAATCAAGGAGCTTTATCACATGTCACAAACGACAGCACAAATCATTGAACTTGTTCGCGTATTTCAGGAAGAAAATGCCAAGTTTGAAAGTGGCAACAAATCGGCTGGTACCCGCGCTCGCAAAGCGCTGATGGAGCTCAAAAAAGCCTGCGACGCTCGCCGCAAGGAAATTCAGGCAGAAAAGACCGCAGCCTGATTACGCCTGCGAAGGCAAAGCCCCTGCTGCCGGATGGGGCGGCGGGGGCTTGTTTTTTGGATAATTGTCTTGAAATCTTCATACACAATATGCCGGCAGCGCCTTATGCTGAGGCATGATGAATCCCAATCAAAGCACCCATCGCCCCATACTTACTAAGCAGCAGATGCAGGCTGTATCCTGGTATGCCGATCAGCAACTGGCGCAGGCACTGCGCCACGGCACGATTGTGCCACAACAAGCGGCAGCGCATTGGGAAAAGTCCGCCAGCGACCTGCTGGATGACCGCGCGTTGCTGCTAAAAATTGAGCGAGCCCATCTGCGCGCGAAAGACGGAAAAAGCGTCAGTAGCATACGCATTCTTCATGATCATGATGGGCTTGGACCTGCCGATCTCAATGCGCCGGAGGCCTCACCATTCGGGCGGGGGGAGCCACCGCCTGCGGCAGTGATTGCTGGTGCGCTGGCGCTGGCGGTTGCCGCGCCGATGGCGCCGTTATTTGCCTACAGTGCCTATGCAGGCTCGGGCAGCGCCATGCAGGGGCAATCAGCGCCGCCCCCTCTACGCCGCGAGCAGGAGCTTCCGCCGGATGGGCGGCCGGAACTTGTTCAAAAGCCCGTAGGGCGTCGCGGTAAGGATGATGGCGAGAAAGGCCGGGCACGATGAGGCGATCCATGGCCGCAGCCAGTGTGGCGCTTGGCGCGGTGCTGGCGCCATCGCAGCTTGAGGCGCAGATGGGCGCGAACAGGCACGCCCCGCAGGCTCAGAAAGCCGCCACGAAAGCGCCAAGTCAGGAGGCACAAACTCGGGCAAATCTGGAGGTTTGCTGCGGCGCTGGTGTCGTGATGGGCGGGGCGCTGCTGCTGATGGCAGCAAGACGCGGAGGTAAATCAGAAGAGCAGCTGCTTCATGAGGATATGGAGCGGGCAAGGGAGTGGTATCGCCCAGATGGCAGCCAGCGCGAAAGACAACCCTGAAAAGCTTTGTATTTCCGCCTGAAATACCTATAATGCCGCGCTTTCCTTAAGGGTTTTTTGGTCATGGCGCTTTCGTTTGTCAAAATGCATGGGCTGGGCAATGATTTTGTCGTGCTCGACGCGCGCGCAACGCCTGTTCATTTGTCCATGAGCGCCATTCAGACGATCTGCGACCGCCGCTTTGGCATTGGCTGCGATCAGCTGATTATCATCGAGCCATCAGCCCGCGCAGCGGAGACAATTGATTGTTTCATGCGCATTTATAACCCAGACGGCTCTGAGGCAGAGAGCTGCGGCAATGCCACGCGCTGCATCGCATGGCGGCTGATGGAAGAAACCGGCCGTAATAGTATTGCTATCAAGACACTTGGCGGCCTGCTCAGCTGCACGCGCACGGCAGATGGCCGCGTGTCGGTGGATATGGGCGCGCCGATTTTTGACTGGCAGCAGATTCCACTATCCAAGGAGGTGGATGTGATGGATCTTTCATCCGTCATCCATCATCCAGCTTCGGGTATGGCCGTCAGCATGGGCAACCCGCATGCGGTGTTTGTGGTAAAAGATGCTGAGGCGATTCATTGGCGGCAGATCGGCGCAGCGCTGGAGCATCACGCGCTTTTTCCCCAGCGCGCGAATATCAGCTTCGCTGAAGTGGTGTCGCCGCAGCATATTGCGCTGCGTGTGTGGGAGCGCGGGGCAGGGGCAACGCTCGCTTGCGGCACGGCGGCATGCGCGGCGCTGGTGGCCTGTGCGAAAAAAGGTTTAACCGGCCGTTTCGGCAAGGTTAGCCTGCCTGGTGGTGATTTGGATATTCGCTGGGATGAGGCCACGGGGCATGTCATCATGACCGGCGGGGTGGCGTTTGTGTTTGAAGGGGTGTGGCATGGCTCAGGTGTATAATTTCGGCTGCCGCCTCAATAGCTATGAAGGCGAGGTGATTCGCGAGCAGGCAAACAAGGCCGGGCTGGATGGCGCGCTGATTTTTAATAGCTGCGCGGTGACGGCAGAGGCCGAACGGCAGGTGAAGCAGGCCATACGCCGTGCGCGGAAAGAAAATCCGGAAGCGAAAATCATCGTGACTGGTTGCGGCGCGCAGATTCACCCGAAAGACTATGCCGCCATGCCGGAAGTGGATGCGGTGCTGGGCAATGAAGAAAAGCTGAAAGCGGCGAGTTATTCTTTGCTGTCATCCCGAGCGCAGTCGAGGGATCCTGGATCCTTCGACTCCGCTGACGCTTCGCTCAGGATGACAATTGAAGACGACGAAAAGATTCTCGTGAACGATATCATGTCGGTGAAGGAAACGGCGTCGCACATGGTGGCATCGTTTGACGGCCGGGCGAGGGCATTTGTGCAGGTGCAGAATGGCTGCAACCATCGTTGTACATTTTGCATCATCCCCTACGGCCGCGGTAATTCCCGCTCGGTGCCGATGGGGGAGGTGGTCTCGCAGGTGCGAGCTCTGGTGGAGCAGGGCTATCATGAAATCGTGCTCACCGGTGTGGATATCAGTGATTATGGCAAAGACCTGCCGGGCGAGCCGACACTCGGGCAGATGATGCGCCGCCTGCTCGCGCTGGTGCCGGAATTAAAAAGGCTTCGGCTTTCCTCGATTGATGCGGTGGAGGTGGATGATGATCTTTACCGGCTTATCGCCGAAGAGCAGCGCCTGATGCCGCATCTGCATGTCAGCCTGCAGGCGGGGGATGATATGGTCTTAAAGCGCATGAAGCGCCGCCACCTGCGCGGCGATATTGTGGCCTTCGCTCAGAAGGTGCGAGCATTAAGGCCAGATATGGTGTTTGGCGCTGATATCATCGCTGGCTTTCCCACTGAAACCGATGCGATGTTTGATAATACACTGAGGCTGGTCGAAGAGCTGCAGCTCATTCATTTGCATGTGTTTCCTTATTCAGCGCGCGAAGGAACACCCGCCGCGAAAATGCCGCAGGTGGCCAAGTCTGTGCGCAAGGAACGTGCCGCGAAATTACGCGCCGCAGGTGAAAAGCAGCTGGCGCATTGGCTTTCTGCTCAAGTTGGAAAGGCAGCATCGGTAGTGGTGGAAAAGCCGCGCCTTGGCCGCAGCGAGCATTTTGCGATGGTCGAGCTGGATGGAGATTCTATTCCGGGCAGTGTTCTTCAGGTAAAAGTTACAGGCGCAACCACCTCTGCCCTGCGTGCCTCGCTCGTATCATCGTTATAAGGTTACCCCATGAACTTCCTCGCCCGCCTCAAATCCGGTCTTTCCAAAACATCCAGCAAGCTCACGGATGGCGTGGTGGGCATTTTCACCAAGCGCAAGCTGGATGATCTCTCGCTGGAGCAGCTGGAAGAATTGCTGATTGAAACCGATATGGGGGCAAAGCTCGCCGCAGAGCTTTGCGCGAAGCTGGCCAAGGAGCGCTTTGAAAAAGATACCTCGCCTGAGCAGGTGCGCGAGTTTCTGGCCAGAGAAATCGCCGCGGTGTTAGAACCGGTCGCGAGGCCACTTGCCGCCAGTGGCCAACCGCTGACCATCATCTTAGTGGTGGGGGTGAACGGCAATGGCAAAACCACGACCATCGGCAAGCTTGCGCTGAAATTTCAGCGCGAAGGAAAGAAGGTGATGCTCGCAGCGGCGGATACATTCCGCGCAGCGGCGGTGGAGCAGCTGGTGGAGTGGTCAAAGCGCGCGGCGGTGCCGATTATCACCGGTGAACCAAACGCCGACCCTGCCAGCGTCGCTTACCGTGCCTGCATCGCAGCCAAAGAGCAGGGCGTGGATGTGCTGATGATCGACACGGCCGGACGCCTCCATAATAAATCCAACCTGATGCAGGAGCTGCAAAAAATTGTCAGCGTCATTGGCAAGGCCGATCCCGAGGCGCCGCACCATGTCATCCAGGTGCTCGATGCCACCACCGGCCAGAATGCCATCAGCCAGGTGCAGACTTTTAAGGAAATGGCGCGCGTCACCGGCCTTATCATCACTAAGCTCGATGGCACTGCTAAGGGCGGCGTGGTGGTGGCGCTTGCCAAGCAGTTTGGCCTGCCCATTCATGCGCTGGGGGTGGGCGAGGCGATCGAAGATCTGGATGCGTTTGATCCGGATAGATTTGCCACCGGCATGGTTGGGCTGGCGGATAAAGCGGATTAAGCCCGCATTAATTGTTTGTTAATCTTTGCGGTTTAGGGTAAAAGAGTACTAAAGCGCCTGAGGGGGCGTAGGTAGCGCAATAGAGGTATCAGGAGGATACATGATCACCGGCATCGGCGGCCTGACTGGGAGCCAGTCCCAGCAAAATATTCAAAAAACCAATAGTCGTCTTCAGGCGGCCATTGCGCAGCTGGTCAGCGGCTCGCGTATCAACCGTGCTGCGGATGATGTGGCGGCACTTTCCATCGCCACGCAGCTGCAATCCGAAGTATCCAGCCTCAAGCAGGCTTCCGGCAACATCGCACAGGCATCAAGCCTAGCGCAGGTGGCCGATGGCGGTATCGCGGAAATTCGCCGCGCCGTGGATGAAATTCGCTCAATTGCTCAGCAGGCCGCAGCGCCCACCACCAGCCCAGAGTCGCGCGAGGCGCTGAACCGTCAGGTGCAGGGGCTGGCAGCGGAGATTGATCGCATCGCTGGCAGTACCAGCTTTAATGGCAAAAAACTTCTCGATGGCAGCCTGTCTGGCGCCAGCAGTCTTTCGCTCACCAACCTGCTTGGCGCGGGCGATGCAGCGGATTCTGAAAGCTTCAGTCTGGATAGCCTGACCGCGCGCAGCCTTCTTGGCGAAGCCGGTATTGATGTCAGTACGGCGCAATCCGCCGGTGCCTCGCTCGAGGTGCTGGATGCAGCGGCGCAGCGCGTTGACCGTGCGCGCGCGCAGACGGGTTCATTTCTGCAAACACTGAATTACGCTGCGGCGAATATTGATTCAGCCGTCGCTAATCAGGAAGCGGCTCGCTCGATTCTGCAGGATGCTGATTTTGCCGGTGCTGCGACCGAAGGATCGCTCGCGAGTCTTCTTCGCAATGCCCAGATTGCCGTTCAGGCGCAAGGCAACCGCCTGCAGCCGAATGTGCTGAAGCTGATTGGCTGATGGCTGGCGCAGTCCGTCTTACGCTGGAAGCAAAACGTCGCGGGCGTGAGGCGCTTAAATCTGCCTTTGATGCGGAATATGAGGCTGGTGAGGCGCAGGCGCGCTCCTTCGAAAATGCAGACATTGAGACATTGGCAAAAACACTCGGCAAAGCTGAAAATATTGATCAGCTCATCGGCATTAAAACAGGGGTGGTGGACAGCCTCAAAGCATTTTTTCCAGATGATAAGGCCAGAGCGATATTCGTAGAAAAAGCCATCAACGCTTATATTGCTGCTGTTAGCTCAGAGCTCGGCATCAAGCAGCAAGATTTAGGCAGCCAGCGCTAAATGCTGTAGTATTTATTCCTTACCGCCGATTTTCTTATCCATGCGCGGGTCGCTCATTAGCTTCATGCCAAGATACGTGCATAGCCAGCACGCCAGCACAAACACAGCAAGCTGCAGCACACCGCTGGTGGGCGACATGAATGCCACCACCACGCCAAAGCCCGGCACAGCCATGACCGCGACTACCAGCGTGGCCCACCACATGAGCTTACTGACATTCGAAGATTTTTCCTGATGATGCGACATGTAGTTTCTCCCTAAGGTGTTATAGAGTAATACCATTATTATTATCGTTTCTCCAGCGATACAAAGGCGCGTGGGGCGCTGCCGGTGAAAAGCTGGCGCGGACGGCCAATTTTGGTTTTGGGATCTTCCATCATTTCTTTCCACTGCGCGACCCAGCCAACCGTACGTGCAACAGCAAACAGCACCGTAAACAGTTTGGATGGAATACCCATCGCGCGGTAAATAATGCCCGAGTAAAAATCAACGTTTGGATAAAGCTTGCGCTCGATGAAATATTCATCCGAAAGCGCGATACGCTCCAGCTCAACGGCGATTTTGAGTAGCGGTTCATTAATCTGGCCAAGCTCTGCAAGCACTTCCTGGCAGGTTGCGTGCAGCACTTTAGCTCGTGGATCATAGTTTTTGTAAACACGGTGGCCAAAGCCCATCAGCTTCACGCCAGACTGCTTATCTTTCACCTTTTTGATAAACTCAGGAATGTTTTTCACATCCCCGATTTCCTGCAACATGTGAATCACCGCCTCGTTGGCGCCGCCATGTGCCGGCCCCCACAGCGAAGCAATGCCCGCGCCAATACAGGCGAACGGATTGGCGCCCGAAGAGCCTGCCAGCCGCACGGTTGAGGTCGAGGCGTTTTGCTCATGATCGGCATGGAGAATGAGCAGCTTGTCCATCGCGCGGATCAGCGTGGGGCTGACCTTGTATTTCTCGCACGGCGTCGCAAACATCATATGCAGGAAGTTTTCAGAAAAACTCATCTCATTCTGCGGATAAATGAACGGATGCCCGATGGAGTATTTATAAGCCATGGCCGCCAGGGTTGGCATTTTGGCAATCAGGCGGAACGCTGCGAGATCTCGCTGTTCCGGCACGTTAATATCCAGTGAATCATGATAAAATGCAGACAGCGAAGCGGCCGCACCCACCATGATTGCCATGGGATGGGACGCGCGCGGAAAGCCACGAAACAGGAAATGCGCCTGCTCATGGATCATGGTGTGCAGCGTGACTTTGCGGTCAAACGCGTTTTTTTGATTTTTATTCGGCAGCTCGCCATTCAGCAGCAGATAAGCGACCTCGAGGAAATCGCACTGATCCGCGAGTTTATCAATATCATAGCCGCGATAGCGCAGAATGCCTTTGTCGCCATCAATAAACGTGATTTTGGATTCGCAGGAAGCGGTGGACATGAAGCCGGGGTCATACGTGAACATGCCGGTTTCTGCATAGAGCTTGCTGATATCGATCACGCTCTGGCCTTCAGTTGCGTCATAGACCGGCATACTAACAGTTTTACCGTCCACGCTTAGCGTGGCGCTGCGTGTACTGGGCGAAGGGCTGGCGGGCAGGGCTTTTTCAGCAGCAGACATCATGAACTCCTTGTGAATAATCAAATAGAGCCCATTACCATTGCAGATAAATGTAAATAAATGGTTGATTTCTCTTTATTCATTGAAAAATCATTGTGCCGCTTGCGGTTGCTTTTTGATTAGCTATTGGCTAAAGAGGTGCCATGAAAATCATCAGCGCCATCAAACAATTTCTGCACATGGAGGCCTCGGCCGGTATCGTGCTGATGGCGGTGGCGGTGCTGGCCATGGGGTTGGCCAATTCGCCCGTATCGGAGCCTTATTTCCAGCTGGTAACGCCGCTGCAGGTGCCGATTAAAGATGGGCTGATGGCCATTTTCTTTTTCCTGATTGGCCTTGAGGTGAAGCGCGAGATTGTTCAGGGCGAG
The DNA here is from genome assembly GCA_033763775.1 of Alphaproteobacteria bacterium. Lineage (GTDB taxonomy): Bacteria > Pseudomonadota > Alphaproteobacteria > Rickettsiales > SXRF01 > JAJTHB01. The sequence continues at coordinate 10,115 of JANRJW010000006.1, forward strand.
CTTTCCACCATGCGCAAGGCAGCGCTACCGCTGGTGGGCGCGCTGGGCGGGGTGGTGCTGCCGGCCATTATTTATGCAGCCTTGAACTGGAATACACCGGAAATCCGTGGCTGGGCGATTCCCTGCGCCACCGACATTGCCTTTGCGCTGGGGGTGCTGGCGCTCTTTGGCAGCCGGATGAATATCACCATCAAGATTTTTCTGATGGCCCTGGCGATCATTGATGACATGGCGGCGGTGCTGATTATCGCTTTGTTTTATTCCGGCGGCCTCAATTATCCCGCGCTGGCCATAGCGCTTGCCGCAGCGCTGATTCTATGGCGCATGGCGCAGGGCAATGTGGCCACGATTCTACCCTACCTGCTGGTTGGGCTGGTGATGTGGGTGGGCATGCTTTATTCCGGTATTCACCCCACGGTGGCCGGCGTAATGCTCGGCATGCTCATGCCGGTGGCGCTGGGAAAAACCTGCATCCACGCGCTGCATCCATGGGTGGCCTTTGGCATCATGCCGCTCTTTGCATTTGCCAATGCGGGTGTTTCGCTTCAGGGCGTCTCGTTTGATATGATGATGAATCCTGTGCCGCTGGGAATTATCCTCGGGCTGTTTGCTGGCAAGCAGCTGGGCATATTCGGTTTTGCATGGCTGGCAGTGAAATTGAAGCTGGCGGCACTGCCTGACCGCGCGACATGGCTTGAGTTTTACGCGGTCTCCGTCATTGCCGGTATCGGCTTTACCATGAGCCTGTTTATCGGCATGCTTGCTTTCACTGATCCCGCCATGCAGGCGCAGGTTCGCCTTGGTGTGCTGGCGGGCTCGCTGCTTTCGACCATTGTCGGTATTGCGCTAATGCACTTTGCACTACGCCGGAAACTTGCTGCTTATTAAATGTTGCTTAACATCTGTTGGATAAAGGTTAGTCATGCAAGAGCGCTACAGAGCGGTAAGCACCATGATGACCCTGTGCCTGGTTGTGGCCTGCGCGCCAGCCAAGCGCAGCAAGTGGGAAGACATTGACTATTCCAAGGTCTACCGCGCCTATGAAAGCCGCCAGAATGATGCTGGCTATACCCCGCCCTCATCGGTCAGCAGCTGTATGGATGACGATTTCTGCAATTAAATCCCTGATGCAATGAGCGGTTTCCTAGCCCGTACTCAGCGCAGCAGGTCTTCGCTAAGCTGCAGAGTCGGCGCATGGTCACCTGCGAGCAAATGGCGATAAACCTGTAGATTCTCCAGCACGCGCTGCACATAGTTTCTGGTTTCTTTGAAGGGAATTTTCTCAATCCACTGCACCGCTTCTTCCGTGCTGTTTCCCGGGCGGCCGAATTCATCAATCCACCGGCGCACATTGCCCGGCCCGGCATTATAGGCGGCAATCGCAAGAATATACGAGCCATCATAATGCTTTATCATCCGGTTGAGATAGTGGCTGCCAATCAGCCAGCTATAGTGAGGCTCGTAAAGCCGTGACACATGATAGCTAAGTCCTGCTTTGCGCGCGGTTTCCTTGGCGGTGCCGGGGAGCACCTGCATCATGCCCATGGCATTGGCCGGGCTTTTTGCATCCGCATCAAACTCACTCTCCTGACGCGTAATCGCAAGCACCAGCGCGCGTTCAACTGCGGCCTGCTCCGGGGTGGTGGGTGTGGGATAGCCCGCTTTCAGCAAAACGCTATTATGATGCTGCATCACTTTTTTTGCCGCGCGCACACTCAGAAAAGGCTGGCCAGCTTTCTGGCCAATCAGTGCCATCATCGCGGCTTCTTCTTTGCTGTCTGCTTCCTCAATCATGCTGGTGAGAAGGCGGCTTGCCAGGTCATGCCTGCCGGCGTGAATGGCAAGTTTCACCGCGCGCGGCAGCAAGTTGCGTTCAAAGGCCGCCATTGCTGATTGGCTGGGTTTGGGTTCAGCGGCAAAGCGTAGAGGCGCATGACCATGGGCTTTCAGCGCGGCGAGCTGGCCATAAAAAGCGGTGGGATAGGCGCTGGCGCGTTCATACCATGAGGACGCATCTGATTTTCTGTCATCAGCCTCGGCGGCGCGTGCCGCCCAATAAGCTGCGCGCGCGCGGCTGACTGGGAAACGCACCGTCTCATACATCTGCTCAAAAATATCATAGGCATCATCCGGCTGGTTCAGAAACTCCAGCTTGATCCAGCCCTTCAGCCAGCTGGCATCCACAAAATCGGAGCCTTCCTTCAGTCCGTGATGATCAAGCAATTTAGCAGCAAGTTTATATTTGCCTTCATCAACCGCCTCTCGCACACTGCGTTCGCGATAATCCCACCATTTTTCCGGGAAGGGCACATCGCTCGGCAGCGAGAGCAGAATCTCGCGCACCCCTTCGTCATCATCGCGCCGCGCGCGCCACCGCATGCGTTCATATTTCACACCTGCATGTGCGGCCAGCGAGGAAGGAAGCTCACCGACCAGTCTTGGCGCGTCTGCATCATCGCGCATCAGTGCCATGCGTGCGCTGGCAAGCTGCCTTTGGCTTTGGCTTACCAGTGGTAACATGTCTCTGGCGGCGGCCAGTTTTTCGTCCCACAGCAGGCGATCCAGCCGGCGCAGATGATCCTCCGGTGTCAGCTGGCGGTCATGTGCGTCCAGAATACGCCGCGTTTCCTGCCTGTCAAAGTCGCCGGCAACCCAGCCTTCGCGCAGTAATGTAGCGGCGATGTTGCTGTCTTTATCACCCGCACGCAGCAGCGCCTCGGCCTGTGCTATTTTGCCAGCGCCAGTGATGGGGGGATGATCGGCAAACCATGCCAGCAGCGCCTCATCGCTGGTGCTGCTCCGGCTAATGGCCTGCTCAGCACGCAGCTGTAGCCGCTTTTGTTGAGGCCACTGCGGGTGCTCGGTCATAAAGCCACTAATATCGGTAAAACTGGCGCCAGAATCCGCATCCAGATAGCTCAGCCATTCCATCAAACGCTGCAGCGCCGGATCTCCGCTTCTTCTGGCGTGAAGGGTGGCATCCTGCCACTGCCGGCGCTCAGCAAAAAGAAATGCGCTACGCACATGTTCATTGGCGGCCTGAGGCGAATCAGCCAGGGCGCTTCCAGCCGCAAGCCACAGCCCCAGCGCTGCAAAAAAAACTAGTCGAAGAATCATAAGCCGGTGTACTGTAACCGTATCATCATCATCTGTAAACCAACCAACGTAAGTGGCTGCGGTGAACCTATGCTCACTCCTGATGTCATCAGCCTGAAACATTATTATGCAAGCCCGGCGGGCGAAGTTTCAACGCAGCTTATCGCGCGCGCTGTGGCGCAGCTCTGGCCGCAGGCAGCGGGGGATCAGCTGCTCGGCATGGGCTACTCAGTGCCGTTACTTCAGCCGTTTCTGACCGAAGGCGCGCAGGTAGCGGTATGCATGTCAGGCGAGCAGGGGGCGGTCTATTGGCCGCCATCGCGCGGTAACCTTGTGTTCATGGCGCATGAGTCGGAATTGCCGCTGCGCGAAAACAGCATCAACCGCATTCTGCTGCTGCATTGTCTGGAAAATACAGAACAGCTTTCCGCACTGATGCAGGAGATGTGGCGCGTGCTCACTCCTGGCGGCAGGCTTCTGGCGGTGGTGCCGAATCGGCTTGGCCTGTGGGCGCGGTCGTCCAAAACACCGTTTGGTTATGGACGTCCATTTTCGATGATGCAGCTTCGTGATCTCATGGTCAGGCATCAGTTCACCACACTGCGCACGGCTTCGGCATTGTTCATGCCGCCGCTTAACTGGCCGTGGCTGTGGCGCTTAGCGCCGCGGTTGGAAAAAATCGGCCGTGCTTTGTGCCCCTTTGTCGGTGGGGTACTGCTCATTGAGGCAGAAAAGCAGATTTATGCCGCCATCCGTCAGCCGGCACTTGCCAGAAAATCTGCTCGCTCGCGTGTGGCAACCGCAAAGCCGGCAATGTCCAGTCAGAAAGCACGCCCCTGAAAAAAAAAGGCTATCTCCCCGTAGCGGTGAGATAGCCTGATAAAAAAAGTTGCGGTGTACTATTCTTTGTATTTCACCGAGCAGCCATAAGGATCGGTCGCAGGGGTGGCAACGGGTTTGCCTGCCACCAGCGCTTCTACTGCTGCGCGAACATAGTTGCTTGCGCCGGCGATATCGCTGCTTTTGGCGGTGGGTTTGTCGTCAATAGCGCCCTGATAGGCGAGTTTGCCCTGCGCATCAACCACATACATATGCGGTGTGGTTTTAGCATCATACAGACGGCCAATCGCGCCGCTGCTATCAATGATATAATGGTCAGAGGCTGCTTTCTGCTCCGCGAGATATTTAGCAGCATCCGCGGCGGACATATGCCCCTGCTTACCTTCAGCACCGGAGTTGATCGTCAGCCACACGGCGCCTTTGGCTTTGAGTTCTGCCTGCAGCTTCTGCATGTCGCCGCCATCATAAAATTTATGCACAAACGGGCAGCCGGGATTATGCCATTCCAGCACCACGGGCTTGCCTTTGAGGCTTGAGAGTTTCACTTCCTTGCCAGTGATATCCGTGGCAGTGAAATCAGGTGCGCTCTGGCCGAGGGTTGGCGCGGCAATAGCAGCGCCCGACAGGGCAAAGCAGGCAATCATGGAAAAAAGTAATGAACGCATCATGGTTCTCCTTGTTGGGTGAGGGTGCGAATGACGAGATCTTCACTAAGCACCTGCGGTAGCACGACAGGATCTCTACCGGGTGCATAATAGACATAAAGCGGCACACCTTGATAGCCAAAACTTTTCAGAAGCTCGGTAATTTCAGGGTTGCGCCGTGTCCAGTCCGCGATCATCAGCACCGTGCCACTATCCCGGAAAGCCCTGGCAGAAGCCTCTGTATGGATGGCGACCGCCGCATTCACTTTGCAGGTAATGCACCATGCGGCAGTAGCATCCAGAAACACCGGCCTTGGCTGGCTGCGAAGCGCGGCAAGCTGCTCCTTGGAATAATCAACTGTCTCGATGCCGTGACTGCTCGCGTCAGTTTGCTGACGCGGGGCGTCCAGCGCTGCGATGGTGCTGGTGGTGTAGCCTACTGCCAGTAGCGCCAGCAACAATGCCAGCGGCAGATAGGCGCGACTTTCCGGCGCAAACAGGCGCTTCATCCAGATCGCCAGCACCAGCATCAGCAGACCGATGAGCGCGAGCGCCACCCCATCGGCGCCGGTTTGCAGCGCCAGCACCCACAGCAGCCAGATCGCCGAACCATACATCGGAAATGCCAGCAGCTGCTTGAAGCTTTCCATCCATGCGCCGGGTTTTGGCAGGAAACGAAGCAGGGCGGGAAAAAAGCTGATCAGCAGAAATGGCAGCGCAAGGCCAAGCCCAAGAGATAAGAACACAAGCATGGCTTGCCATGAGGGCAGGGTCAGCGCCAGCCCCAGCGCCGAGGCCATGAAAGGCGCGGTGCAGGGTGTTGCCACGGCGGTGGCCAGCACGCCGGTGGCAAAGCTACCTCTGACACTGGAGTCATTCATTGCGGAGGCCTGCGCGCCTAGCAGCACCGGCAGGTCAAACAGGCCCGACAAATTCAGCCCCACCAGAAACAGCAGATACACCAGCAAGGTGACAAACACCGGCGATTGCATCTGATAACCCCAGCCCACGGCTTCGCCACCATGCTGCAGCCCGATCAGCACAGCGGCTATTCCGGCAAATGAAACCAGAATGCCCAGCGTATAGGCCACACCGAGCTTCGCCACATGCGCGCGCTCATGGCCGGTTTTTTTGACAATCGCCAGTGCTTTCAGCGACAGCACCGGTAGCACGCAGGGCATCAGGTTTAAAATCACGCCGCCGATCAGCGCCAGCAGCAGCGCCGTTAGAAAGCTGAGACTTGGCGTATCCTGTAGCGTAGCGGCGTTCGCAGCAGGTGCCAGCGTGATAGCAAAAGCGCGGCTTTCGCGCTCGGTGGTCACGGCCAGAAAGCCGGTCAGATTACCACTGGGAGCCGTGTCAGAGGCGGTGGTGGTGAGTGTCAGCGTGTCGCTGTCTAGCTCGATAATTTGCTCGGATGAATAGACAATGTGACCCTGCTCGCGGGGAAAGAAAAAGGCGGATGTGATGGTGCCATCGCCCAGCGCCGCCAGCGGCACAGAAAGGCTAAACTCCTTGCCGGCGATGCTATAGAGTCCTTTTTCAGATAGTGGCTTTGGCTTCGTTTCATCGTGGGTTTCAAACATGCTGGCATAAATGCTCGCTTCGCTTTCGCTGCGCACTGGCAGCGTGAGCGATAGTTCGGCTGTTTCCGGAATACAGATATCCTTGCACACCAGCCAGTCCGCAGTCAGAGCGAGAGTGATACTATCAGCGTCCAGTGCATCGGGCACTGTCAGCGTCACCGGCAGTAGAAACTGCCCGTAGTAAGAGTGAACCAGCAGCGGGCCTTCCCGCACCTGTTTCGGCAGTGGCCAGTCGATAGCGCTGGCCGAAAAACCATCCGGCAATTGCCAGTTTAAGGTGGTGGGAATACCGGCCTCACCGGGATTTTCCCAGTAGCTGTGCCAACCCGGTTCGTGATCCAGCACCAACCCCACTCGAAGCGGCTTGCCGGCAACCAGCGCTTCCTGCGCTGAAACAAGCGTGGCGCGGCTATGCGCCAGCTGCACTGATTCGCTGGCGGCAAATGCCGGCAGCGAAGGGCTTAGCGCCATGAAACACAACAATAATCCCAGCCTGATATGCATTCGCTATCTCCCTGCAAACCATTAGAATATAAGCATTTTAGAGCGCCATGACAAGTGTCATACAAGGATTCATGAAATTGTCACACAATCTTAAGCAGTCTGCGGCTATAATAAAAAAATCAAATTAGAATATGCACAGTTATAAACAGTGCCAACGGAGTTTTCATGCCCCAAGCAGGTAATACGCAGCGAAACCAGCCAGCAGAAAAGGGATGGTTTGGCAATCTGTTAGACAATATCGGTGCGATTTTTGCGGCGATTGGCGCGCTGATTGCGGGCATTTTCGGTTTCAAAACAGGCGGAAAGGATAACACCTCCCACCGAGCATCGGGCGCTGGTGGTGCATCACATCGACGCTATGCTCCGGATGGACGTGGAGCTCATGATGAAGGAACACATGCCTACGAAAATACCCGCAGGCAATATCGGGATCGCTCATCGGGGCGCGATGATGCGCAACAACCCAGAGAGCCGTTGAACTATGTTGATCTAAGTTCAGATAACTATCGCGATCAGACTAAAGAAATTCTCGCAAGACACGCTCTCTTCCGTGATGAAAGAGACGGGTATTATTCAAAAAGAAGCAATCTTCTTGATCAGGCTCAGTCAGCACTAAATGGTAATGGCGATAGCCGCCTGCAGGGCGAAGAGTTCCGTGGTGTTCGTTTCCGTGAAGCCAATCAATATTGGAGTCAGGCCGAAAATCTGAGGCTAACACCCTACAAGAATCCACAGCCCCATCCTGATGAAACGTTTCAGATGCAGCTTGCCATGTCCACCAAAGCAGCCGGCGCAACGATACTGGATCCAGCCATCACGCGGGAAGAAATTTTCAAGCGGCTCAACGACGGGTCGGTTCAGGTTCGCACCTTCGGCGGCGACTACCGGATTGATAAACTGCCGGAGTCTGTTAATGGCGTTACCTACCGTGTTACGGTCTATGATGCTAAATTGCCTTCAGTTGATGACATTTTAGATGGAAAAAAGATCACTCAGCGATTTGAGCCGGCATCAGTTATTTTAACGGAAGACGAGCTGCGCCGCATGACGACGAATGATCGCTATCTTCAGGAGTCGACCGATAGAAGCCTTACCAAGTCTCCTAACGCACGCTATGCTTACAGTGATGTGGGTTCCAATGATGTTATCAGTCCGGGTGTAAGCTTCAGCAACCCCGCTGGTCAGTCACGCACCCCCACCGCCTAGCTTGCCCGCTTTTCGCTTCCAGCCAAGTGCAAACGCAATAGTTCAAACGCCTGCGCGCGGTGGCTGATGCGGTTTTTTTCCGCTGCGTCCATCTCGGCAAGTGTTTGGCTGCGGCCTTCAGGCACAAAAATCGGATCATACCCAAAGCCTTTATCGCCACGCGGTGGGAAGGTGAGGGTGCCATGCAGCCTGCCTTCAAAAAATTCTACGCGGCCATCCGGCGAGCACAGGCACAGCACGCAGATAAAATAAGCACTCGTTCCTTCTGCGGCGTTTCCCAGCTCGCGGGTGATGCGCTCAAATGCCACACTGAAATTTTTATCCGCCCCTGCCCAGCGGGCGGAATAAATGCCCGGCGCGCCGCCCAGCGCGGGAATCACCAGCCCGGAATCATCCGCAAGGCAGCTATAGCCGCTGGCAGCCATGCAGGCGCGCGCTTTCAGCTCGGCATTGCCATGAAAGCTATCAGCGGTTTCTTCCGGCTCGGGAATGTGCTGCTCACCTGCGGAGGTCACGCTGAGGCCAAGCGGCGCGAGCATGGTGCGGATTTCGGCGAGCTTGCCCTGATTATGGGTGGCGAGTAGCAGCATCAGCGGGAAAGCGCCGCCTGCTGAGCTGCGCAAAGCTGGGTGATGCCGTTTTTGGCAAGTGCAAACAGCTCTGCCAGCTGTGCTTCGGTCACCGGCTCCTGCTCGGCGGTGCACTGCACTTCGATGATGCGGCCATCCTGCGTCAGCACAAAATTAGCATCCATCATCGCGTTGCTATCTTCATCATAATCCAGATCCAGCACCGCAATATTCTGATACACCCCACACGACACCGCCGCCACCTGCCCGGTGATGGGCGAGCTGACAAGCTGACCTTTGCTGATAAGGTGGCGAATTGCCAGCGAGAGCGCCACATAGCTGCCAGTAATGGCAGCGGTACGCGTGCCGCCATCGGCCTCGATAACATCGCAATCGATGGTGATCTGGCGTTCGCCAAGTTTGCCAAGGTCGATAATGGCGCGCAGGCTTCGGCCAATCAGGCGCTGAATTTCCTGAGTGCGGCCGGAAACCTTGCCCTTGGCGGCTTCACGCGGCACGCGCGTGCCGGTGGCGCGTGGCAGCATGCCATATTCAGCGGTCACCCAGCCTTTGCCGGTTTTGCGCAAAAAGGAGGGCACCGTTTCCTCCACGCTGGCAGTGCATAGCACTCTGGTGTTGCCGCAGCTGATCAGGCACGAGCCTTCCGCATGTCGGCTGACGCCCGGTTCAATGATAAGGCGGCGAAGTTCGTTTGCTTGTCTGCCGGAGGGGCGCATATCAGTTCCTTTGGTTGCTGGCTTCTGCAAGCAGGCTTGCAGAGCGAGTTTCGATGGTGTTTTTAAGGGTGGTGGCAAAATCTTCTTTGGAAAGCCCCGGCTCGATGGCGGGTAAGAACTCAATGATAATGGTGCCCGGTTTTTTAAGGAAGGCATCTTTACCCCAATAAAAACCGGAATTCAGCGCGACCGGCACGACGGGCACTTTCAGCATGCTGTAAAGCGCGGTAGTGCCGGGATGATACTCCACCTCAGCGCCGGGGCGGGTGCGCGTACCTTCGGGATAAATCACAATCGGGCGGCGCGCAGCCAGTGCTTCCTTAGCTTCTTTGATCATCTGCTTGATGCTGGCCGCGCCTGCCGCGCGATCAATCGCGATCATCTTCATGCGCCATAAATACCAGCCCCAGCCGGGAATACGCAGCAGCTCGCGCTTGAGCACATAGGCCGGGCGGCGGAAAAGCACCAGAAAAATAATCGTATCCCATGCGGATTGATGTTTGCAGGCATAAATAAAAGCCCCATTTTTGACATATTCCTGTCCCCTGACTTCGTATCTCAGCCCGAGAATAATCCGTGCAAGCCATAGCGAACCCAGCGCCCACGGCTTGCCAACCCGCTGCGCGGCGGCGGTGGAGGTTAAAAACAAGGGAGCAAATATCACCGACGACAAGAGCGCCCACGCGATAAAACACACATTAAACAAAAGACAGCGCGCCAGCATCATTCCTGCTCAGTATTTAAAACCAGCCAGTGCCTGATTTTGCTGGCAAGAAATTTATGATATTCAGAAAGCACCAGCTCGCGGCTGCCGTCATTCGACCACCACGGGCGCTCACTTGCGTCTGCCAGTACCGGCACCGGCGTAATGGCAAGCGAAGGCATCAGGCTGGAAAATTCGCTCAGCGAGCGGGGCATGTGGTAATCCGAGGTCACCAGCAGAATCGATGATTTGGGATCGCGGCTGAGCCAGCGCATGGTTTCTTCGGCGTTACCAATCGTGTTGCGTGCATGGTGGCCAAGCACAATGCTGCTTTTAGGCAGAGCGCGCAGTCTGGTTTGCAGTGCATCGGGCAGTGGGCGCAGCAGGTCAATCACACGCACATCATCGCCCACACCGCTGATAAACAGCACCGGCGCGCTACCCGCTGCCAGCCGCTGAAAACCTTCTTCAAGTCGCCCCTTGCCGCCGGTAAGCGCCACAATGGCTGCGGCCTTTGCATCAGCAGGGGCGGGCGCTGAAGGTATCTGAGCAGCAAACCAGACAAGGCCGGCCAGCCACGCGCCCGCGCACAGCGCCAGCGAACCGATCATGCGTCCAAGCCACACCATCACAGGCTGCGCCCCAGCTGCTGCATCACAATCAGCCGCGCCACCGCCCACGAAAGCAGGCAGCACGCCACCGGCACCGCCACCAGCAGGGCACCATGTGCGCTCGAAAAAGCAAGACTTGGCATCAGCGCGCTATCGAGCGATGCGATAAAAAAACCAAGCCCCGCAAAGACGCCGCCAGCACACGCGCTACCTGCAAATGCCCCCGGCGCAGTCAGCCGCAGTGATTCGTGCTGAAACTGCCGTGTGACATAGCGATCTTCCGCGCCGATGGAATGCAGCAGCTGCACCGTACGTGCATGAAGTTTCAGCGCCGAACGCGAGGTGAATGCCACCATCATCGCCAGCCCGCAGGTTGCCAGCACTGCAAACACAATCAGCACCTGCTGCAGCGCGGTTGAAAAACGCGTAAATGTTTGCACCCAGATCTCCTGTGCATCCAGCTCGGTGCCCGGTGCAATGCTGCGCAGGCTGGTTTTGATCGCGTTGTAATCCGTCTTGCCTGCGGCCTCCGGCTCCAGCATCACCTCAAATACCACCGGTACCGGCAGCTGCTCAACCCCGTGACGATTGCCAAGCCATGGTGCAAGCAATGCGCTGAGATCATCATCATTCAGCCGCTCAACATCACGGATGCCTGACTGCTTGCGTAGCATCTCCTCCACGCGTTCGGCGGCGGCAGGAGCGTCCTTAGAAGCGGGGATGCTCACCGTAAAGCGCCCTTCAAAGCTACTGCTGCGCTCCGCCACCCAGCTGCCAACGCTGATACCCACGCACAGCAGGAACGTGGCGAGAAACACCATAATGCCGGCAATCCAAGGCAGGAACTGGCTGGAGTCATCCCCCGCGAAATAAATATCTGATCGGCTTTCTAACATTCGCGCAAGGATAGGCAGTTCACGCGCTGGTATCAACTTGTTTTGCGTTTTCGCTCTGTTTTGAAACGGCGACCATCGCTGGCCGCAGTAGCCGATCATGGATCACATAGCCGGCCTGCACCACCTGAATCACCGTGCCAGCCGCCAGATCCGGCCGCTCGACCTGCACCACTGCCTGATGGAAGTTGTGGTCAAATTTTTCGCCCATCGGGTCAATGCGCTTGATTTGATAGCGGTCAAAAATGGAAAGCAGCTCCTGCAGCGTTAGATCCACCCCTTCGCCGAGCGTTTTCAGTTTCTCATCTGCCGCGCGCATTTCTGGCGGGATGCTCTCTGAGGCGCGCTTCAAATTTTCAAGCACACTGACCATGTCTCGCGCAAAGGCGGTAATGGCATATTTGCTGGTTTCCTCGCGGTCACGCTCGGCGCGCTTTCGCACATTTTCGGTCTCGGCGACTGCGCGAAGCCATTGATCTTTCATGGCGAGCAGCTGCTCGGCGAGCGCGTCGGGCTTGGCGTGGTCGGGCGTGGTGTCTGCTGGCTGGAGTGGTTCGGCGTTTTCATTCGCAGCATCGGACTGGGTCATAGCGACATCTCATTTCTTGTAGTATTAGTTAGTGGCAGCCCAAACATGGGGTAAACTTGGTGCGTTTTCAAGAATATGGTTGCAAAAAAAAAATCACCTCGTATCTCTAACCTGACAACGACTTAAATACAGGGAGTAAGCAATGAAAACAAGCTGGGGTCTGAAGCGTCACTGCCCGAAATGCAGCAACCGCTATTACGATCTGGGAAAAAACCCTGCCGCCTGCCCGAAATGCGGTTTTGTGTATGATATCAATGTGCCGCTGAAAACACGCCGTAAAGGCAAAACGAGTCCGGCCGTAGTGAAAGAAGATCCTGAGGCAGCAAAAGCGGCGCAGCAGGCTCTTCTCAAGAAAAAACCCATCAAGAAGATCGAAGGGGTGGATCTTGATGAATTTGAAGATATTGAAGCCGCCGAGGGCGATGAGGAAATCGAAGAAATCGAAGAGATTGATGATGTCGAGGATCTCGAGGAGCTGGAGGATGTGGAAGATAGCGACGACGATCTGGATGATGACATCGCGCTCGATGAAGATGATGTGGGCGATGAAGCTTTAATCGATGATGTGGAAGAAGCCGAAGAAGAGCTGGGTGTGGACGAAGAAGACGAGGAAGAGGAGGAGGATGAACCTGCCTCCAGCCGCAGCAAATCCGCAGCTAAAAAACCGCTAAAGCCTTCCGCCTCAGCCAAAGCAAAAGCAAAAGCTAAACCAGCCGCCGCTAAAGCAGCGAAAAAAACGGTGCCAAGCAAAAAACCAACCGGTAAAAAGCGCTGAGCTCCAACAATCAGCATAAAAAAACCCCGCCGGACTGGCGGGGTTTTTTTGTCGTCTTTGCAAGTGCAATTAAGCAGAGAAGTTTTTGCTGAACTGCTCGGTCGCCTCGGCGATGCGCTCGTTGATCGGCTCCAGCGTGTCGCTGCTATATTCAAAGAACATGTTGGAATATTTCGCAGACTGGCTGAAGAAATTATCAATCATGCTCTGGGCGGCGCGGTTTTGCAGTTCCATCATATCGTTGATGGTGCGGCAGGCGAAAAACGCTTTGGTCATTTCCACGCTGTCAGCAAATGCCTTGTTGGCAGATTCCATCATTTCCGCCGACATATCTTTGGCGAACGAAGCGGTCATGTTACCGCACTCAACACAGGTCTCGATATTATCGCGCGACATCGCCACGGATTCCACCATCATTTTAGTCATCGAATCAGCGGATTTAGCAAGCTGTTCCGCTTGTTCACGACCCATGGAAAAGATTTTTTCCTGAGCTTTCTGGGCTTCGCCAGCGCTGGTAGTGAAAAATTCCTGCATGGCGCTGGAGCCAATGCGAACAACATTTTCAGCCGAACTGCGGGTGCTCTGGGCGGCATCAAAAGCCTGCTTGGCGGCTTTATCCGCGAGGTTGGTGGCTAGTTTAGCCGCGGGCTGCGGCTGGGGTTTTTTCTGTGGCTGTGACATTGGTTGTGCTCCATGCGTTGTGATTTCGCGCTGCATACTGCATTGCAACATGATGCCACACATAGTGCCAGAGTCATGCTTTGTCAAGCCCAACTACTCGGTTTAATTGTGTTACTATATTTTAATACAAGCGCTTGCTGCGATGAGCTGCGCGATAAAAAATATCGTTTACACCCATCATTTTCTACTTTATCTTGTTAGGAATAAGAATAAAACCACAACGCTTAGTATGCGCGTTTGCAAGGTTTTTTAATAAAATCGGGGGGATTTAATCCAGTGTTCAGGGGCTCAGTCAGGCTGCTTGTGGTGCTTTGTGCGTGGTTCGCTGCGGTACTGATGTCGCCGGCTGCGGGGGACGCGTTGGCTCAGTCGCAGCCTGCGGCGAAGCCTTCCACAGCCAAACCTGCCGCCAAAACCTCAGCTAAACCCTCAGCCAAAGCGAAACAGCCTAAGAAAAAGCAGGCGCGCAAAAAAGCCAGAAAAAGCCAGTCTGCCCGAGCGGCAGAGCAGCAGGCATCGCAAAATCGCTTTGCGGCGCTAGTGGTCGATGCCAGCACTGGCCATGTACTATACGAAAAAAATGCAGGGGATCCGCGCTATCCCGCTTCACTCACCAAGATGATGACACTCTACCTCACCTTTGACGCGCTCAAATCGGGTCGCCTCCGTCTGGATGATACCATGCCGGTGTCGGCCAAGGCTGCCGGACAGCCTCAGACGAATATCAGCCTCAGCGAGGGGGATCGCTTGCCGGTGCGCAAGGCCATTGAAAGCCTGGTGATTCGCTCGGCGAACGATGCCTCAATGGTGCTGGCCGAGGCGCTGGGCGATACTCAGTGGAACTTTGCGTTGATGATGACGCGCAAGGCTCGTCAGCTCGGCATGAAAGATACAACGTTCCGCAATCCGCATGGCCTGCCGGATACTCAGCAGGTCACCACTGCCTATGACATGGCGCGTCTTGGCATAGCGCTTCGGCGTGATTTTCCGGAATATTATCACTTTTTCAAGCTGCGTGATTTCAGCTATAACGGCATTAACTACACCACTCACAACCGTGTTCTCGGGCGGGTGAGCGGGGCGGATGGTATCAAAACCGGCTACATACGAGCTTCGGGCTTTAACCTTGTCACCTCAGTCAAGCGCGGCAATTACAATATTGTCGCGGTGGTGATGGGCGGATCCAGCGCCAGCGCCCGTGATAACACCATGGTGACCATGCTTGACCGCACCTTTGCCCAGCTGGAAAATCGTGCGCGTGGTGTGGCGCGCCGTGCGGATGCGGAGGGTTTCACCCTGGAGGCCGCCAATGACAACGCCCCCGTGGAAGTCGATAGCGCGATGGGCGGGCGGTAAATATTCCCGTGAAAGCGTGGATCTTACCCCATCTCTGGACAGCGTAACCAATACAATTGTCATAAAAGGTTCATACAACCAAGCCGCAGAACAGACTAAAATGAAACCATAACGAGGTATTCGGCATGGCCGCACCAGAACAAGCTCAAGGAATTGGTAAGCAGGTCATGGATGGCCTGCAATGGCTTGGCGAAAAATCCATCGAGCTTGCCTCTAAAGGCGTTCAGGTGGCGGCAAGCGGATTAGGTGCGCTGATTGCCATGATTCCCGGCATGAGCGCCTTGGGCGAGGCGGTCGCCTCGGCGGGGGTATCACGCGGGGGAACTGAAAGCTCCCGTTCTGAAAGTACTGTTGTGGCTCCATCACCGAGCCCTGCGGTGGCCACCAGTCAGCAGCAGTCAAGTAGTGTACAGGCCCCCTCATTTCCTGATAACATCGCCAATCTGGCAAAAGCAGCTGCGATGCCAATGGTAAGTCTGGCCGGCGCCTATCAGGTACAGAACGTAAGTCCGGAGGATATCGGCGGGTTTATTTTGCCTGCAAACCTGCCGAATATTATTGGTCAGTCGCGTGGCGCGTCCATGGCAATCGGCTAGTTCTTAAAACGTTTCACGTGAAACATTTTTAAAGCCCTCTCCCTCTCAGGGAGAGGGTTGGGTGAGGGTTAATTAGCAAATTGTTTCATGTGAAACATTTTGGGTGCAATTTTCCAATAAAAACTATCTTCCTGAGCACAAACAAACCTACCATGCGCTATATACAGCGCTGATTCTTTGAATCACCCGTTTCCGAAAAATCGTGCTACAGGATCCCTGCTTTCGCAGGAATGACAAAAAAAGAAAAACGCCGGACGAGGGGGCATCCGGCGTTTTAGGCGGGGGCGCGACTTTCGCGCTACGCGTCAGAAGGGGGCAAGGGCATCGACGACCTGGCTTCCCCAGCGACCCCGCTGGACATCGCTGAGTTGCCCGCGACCACCATAGGTGATGCGTGCTTCAGCGATCTGGGTAGAGTCAATGGTGTTATCCGATTTAATGTCCTGCGGACGGATAACACCTTTCACGGTGAGTTCTCGAATTTCACTGTTAATCAGGATTTCCTGACTGCCATCGATCACAAAATTGCCATTGGGCAGCACCTGCGTAATCAGTGCCGCAATTTGCGTATCGATTTTTTCTTTGCGCTTGATGGCACCAGTGCCCTGCGTGTTGGTGCTACCGGTTATATCGAGCAGGCTCGTCGGCGTGGCTGGATCTTTCAGTGGCAGTTTGTTGCCGAGAATTTCAACATTGCCCGCCAGTAGATTTTCAAAACCAAACACCTTCGGCGCGCCGAGTCGTTCGCCGGTGCTACGGTTGGCTTGCGTCTGGTTATCGACCTCCGCCTTGTCATCAATGCTGATATTGATGCGCAGAATATCACCCACACGCGCCGCGCGCTGGTCGCGGTAGAAGGCGCGTGCGCCCGGCTGCCATAGCGAATTGGCATATTGTTTGGCGGGCGGCTGATTTTCTGGCAGCGGCCAGCTCATCGGACGGTAGTCGGGTTTTTCCTGTGGGTTAACCACTTCGGAAAATGGTGGTGGTTTGCCGACATTATCAAGCTTATCCAGCGTGCTGGAGCAGGCGGTCAGCAGCGAGCTTGCCAGTAGCACGGCGGCAAATTTACGGGATAGCAGCATAACGAACTCCTGTATTGCCGGTGTGAATCACCGCTGTTTTTTCATCCTGAACCACGGCGCGCACCAGCTTCTTGCTGGAAAGATTGCGCACATTGATGGTGCTGCCGAGGCTGCCATCTTCCAGCGCCTGCGCGGTGGTGCTGATGGAAACGCCAGGCGAGCGATAATCCACCTGAATAATGTCATTTTTTCGAATCAGCGCGGGCTGCGCAATTTCCTGTTCGCGAATGGGTCGTCCGGCGGAGATGCTGCGAACCGGCGATTTGCCAACCAGCGCGGCGGCATCAGCAATCGTGTCGCTGCGCGTGCGCGACAGGCTGAAGTCACGAACTTCGAGATCCGCCTCCTGAATCACATCCCCCGGGCGAACCTGACGTTTTAAAACCGGCACGCTCATCACCTCATCATAGCGGCCGCCCACCGGCATGGCGGAGATCACCTGACCATCGCTCAGAAACATCAGGCTTGCCTGCCAGCGCGAGGTGTTTTTATCAAAGCTGAGTCCGCGTATTTCAACTGATAGCGGCTGCGCATGAGAAAAGAGCGTGTCATCGCTGCGACCCGTGATGCTGGCGCTGACTTTGCTACCAGCGCCGCGCTCGGCGAGCGCAAAGCTGATTGCTTCTTCGGCATCGCGGCTGGTGAGCACAAAGAGCTCGGTACCCGGCGCATGGAGGGCTACGGGCGTAGCCGCTGCCGGCGAAGGCAGCTGCTCGATGGTGGCAAAAGCCAGCGATGGCACCACAAAACCGGCCACACAGCTCACAACAAAATACCTAAAAATAAGGCTCATGATCTTACACGCTCTGAGTGAGTGATTGCAGCATTTCATCCGTTTTGGAGATCACGCGGCTGGTCATCTCATAAACGCGCTGAGCGCGAATCAGATTGGTCAGCTCTGTGACTGGATTGACGTTGGAGGTTTCAAGAAATCCCTGAATAATGGTGCCAAACCCATCCACGCCCGGGTTGCCGGTGGTGGGGGTGCCGGATGCGGCGGTTTCCAGATAGAGATTCTGGCCAATGGCCTGCAGACCGGCTTCATTCACGAAGGTAGCAGTCTGTAGCTGGCCGAGATTCTGGGGCGCAGTCTGACCGGGAATGGTGGCAAACACCTCACCGGACTGATTCACGCTGACGCTGATGGCGTTGGTTGGCACCGTGATGGCGGGCTGAACCTCGAAGCCATCGCTGGTGACAAGCACGCCGGTAGGGCTGAGCTGCAGCGCGCCGGCGCGTGTGTAGGCGGTGGTGCCGTCGGGCTGGGTAATCTGGAAATAGCCTTTGCCCTGAATGGCGAGATCCAGCGGATTTTCGGTGTTCTGGAGCGTGCCCTGACCGGTGTTGCGGTAAATCGCGGCGGTGCGAACGCCAAGACCAATCTGCACCCCGGTGGGAACAATGGTTCCGGTATCGGCGGAGTTGGTGCCGACGCGGCGGGCGTTCTGATAGAGCAGATCCTGAAATTCCGGGCGCTGCAGCTTGTAGGCGGTGGTGTTGATGTTCGCAAGGTTCTGCGAGGTCACATCCACATAGAGCTGCTGTGCCTGCATGCCGGTAGCGGCGATATCCAGAGAGCGCATAAATGTGTCCTATCCTATCTTATCCTTGTTGAGCCCAGGTGTTGGCGGCTTTACGTTGCAAATCATAGACCACTTCGATGAAACGCGCGGTGCTGCCCACGGAGCGCGAGACATCAATCATGTGTGTCATCTCCAGCACGGGTTTGACATTCGCGCCTTCCAGCACCCCCTGAACAATGCGTGCCTGCGGTGCATCCTGCGGTTCGATATCGGTTTTGTAGAGGCGGTCGCCGACACGTTCGAGCAGCTGCTCGTTATCAAAACGCACCACGCTCATGAACGCGAACTCCTCGCCATTGACTCGCACCGAGCCATTCGTGCCCACTTCGATATTGCGTGCCCCTTCCGGCAGGGTGATGCGTTGCTCGCCCGGCCCCAGCACCGGATAGCCGTCTGGTGTGGTGATGATACCGCTGGCATCAATCTGAAAATTTCCGGCGCGCGTATAGCGAATACCCAGCGGCGTTTCGATCATGAAGTAGCCATCCCCCTGAATCGCAAAATCCATCGGGTTGCCGGTAGAAATCATCGAGCCGCTTTCCGTGTTGCGGTAGGTGGAAATATCGTAGGCAAACGACATCGGGTTTCGCACACCCTGATTCACATCCTTGGTCAGGTAGGAATTAAACAGCATGTGCTGCGAGTTGTAGCCAGTGGTGTTGCTGTTGGCGATATTGTTCGCCGTCACTTCCATATCACGGAAGAGAGCCAGCTGCCGCGAGAGCATGATATAGACGCCGTTATCCATAGCAGAAAAGCACCTTCATTCATCAAACACATTGATGCGAATATTGAATGCATGTTTCGTGCCAAATGTTGCGGGCGTGTAAATTCAGTTGCGTTTTACGCTTACTGTCGTAATGGAATAACGAACCGCTTGCAGGAGAGACCATGGCCAAAGACGACGCAAAAAAACCAGATGACGCCGCCGAAGCAAAAGATGCCGCCAAGGCCGAAGGCGGCGAAGCAGTAGAAGGCGCAGAAGGCGAAGCGGGCGCGGGTAAAAAATCGAAAAAGAAAATGATCATCATCGGCGTGGCAGCGCTGGTCGTGCTGCTGGCTGGTGTTGGCGGTGCCTATTTTGCTGGCCTGTTTGGTGGTCACGGTGCGCCGGAAGGTGAAGCTCAGGAAACCGAAAGCAAGCCGGAAAAGGTGGTGTTTTACACGCTGCCGGATTTCCTTATCAACCTCAACACCAGTGGCCGTACGGCAAGCTTTCTGAAAACTACGGTGATTCTCGAAGTTGCCAATCAGGAAGATATTCCGAAAATTGAAGCGAACCTGCCGCGTGTGGTGGATGCAATCAACACCTATCTTCGCGAGCTGCGCGCCAGTGATCTTTCCGGCTCGGCGGGCGTGCAAAGGCTGCGCGAGGAGCTGCTCATCCGCGCTAACAAATCGCTCGCGCCGGTCAAAATCAATGATGTGCTGTTTAAAGAAATTGTGGTTCAGTAGCGCGCATGGCACGGCAATTGCCATGAACTGTGCAAAGCGGGATTGTCGCAGGCGACAGCCTGTGTTATAAGTTACTGAACGATAAGGTCTCTTATGGCTGATAACGACACCAATCAGGATGATGCCGCCGCCGCCGAATGGGCGGCGATGCTGGAAAAAGACGAGGGCGCCGCGGCAAGCGGCGAGCCGGCAGAGGCGCAGCGCATCCTCAATCAGGATGAGATTGATAGCCTGCTCGGCTTCGATACCAAGGCGGGTGGCAACAGCAAAACGGATGGTATTTTCGCCATTCTCGATAAATCGATGACAGCCTATGAAAAGCTGCCGATGATCGAGGTGGTGTTTGATCGCATGGTCAGGCAGATGTCCACCAGCCTGCGCAACTTCACCTCAGAAAACGTGGATGTCAGCCTCGATTCAATGACGAGCATCCGCTTTGAAGACTATCTCAACTCTATTCCGCTGCCGGCGCTGCTCGTGGTGTTTCGCGCGGTGGAATGGGAAAATTTTGGCATGGTGACGGTCGATAGCTCGCAGATTTATTCGCTGGTGGATATTCTGCTCGGCGGTCGCAAGGCGAACCGTCCGGCGCGTGTGGAGGGCAGACCCTACACCACCATTGAGCAGGATATCGTCAAGCGCGCGATCGATGTGGTGCTGGCGGATATGAGCAGCTCCTTTGAGCCAATCTCGCCAATTACATTTCATTTTGAGCGTCTGGAGACCAATCCACGCTTTGCCACCATCACCCGCCCGGGCAACCCGGCGCTGCTGGTGAAATTCCGTGTGGAAATGGTAGAAAATCGCGGCGGCATGATTGAAGTGCTGCTGCCGCACACCACGCTGGAGCCTATCCGCGACCTGCTGCTGCAGATGTTCATGGGCGAAAATTTCGGCCAGGACACGGTGTGGGAAAAACATCTCGGCAAAGAGCTGCGCAACGCCAATGTGGAGATCGAAGCCGTGCTCAAAGAAAAAATGGTGACACTGAAAGATGTCATGAGTTTCAAAGTCGGCAGCACACTGCTGATGGACTGCACGCCCGACGACGAGGTGACCATGCGCTGCGGCGGCATTCCGGTGACCACCGGCCTGATGGGCAAAGTGGGTGAAAGCATGGCCATTTCACTCAACGACGCCATTCAGCGTAAAATGAGGGAAGCAACATGACCGGAATCATCGCGAATCTGCTGCTGAACATCGTGATTGTCGGGCTTCTGGCCGCTACCATCAGCTATTGCTGGGTGCTTAATCGTCGCATCAAGCTGCTGCAGGATAGCAAAAGCGAGCTGGCGCAGCTGTTGACGCATTTCGATGAATCCACCCAGCGCGCCTCGGAAAGCATTGTCGCGTTGCAAACCGCGAGCAAACGCATCGGCGAGAATATTCAGCACCGTATTGAAAAAGCCAATTACGTGATTGATGATCTTGGTTTTCTGGTTGAGCGCGCCGGAAAAATTTCAAGCCAGCTGGAAGCCAGTGTGGCGGTTAGCCGCGCGCGCAGCCGTGCCAGCATTGATTCTGAGCCGGCGTTCGAGCCGGCGGAGCAGCCCGCACTCGTGAAGCCTACACCGACGCTGGAATCACGCCGCAGCAGCCCAGAAAAAACAGGCAAGGAAAAAGCCGTTGCATCGCTCGAGGCGGTGCTGGAGCGCGTGGTTGGCCGAAACAAGCCCGCACCAGAAAGCGACGACGAAGCGCCGGCTCCCTCCAAATCAGCTATTCGCGGGCGCTCGAAAGCAGAGCAGGAGCTGCTCGATATTGTCCGCAGCGGTCTGAAAGGGTAGGGCATGCGGCTTATTCCACTGACCATTGGTGCGGCCAGCCTGCTTCTTGTGGTGAAAATGACGGATGTCGCGCGCGGCACCGAAGCGCTTTCTGAGGCGCTGTTTATTTCCCGCGTGCAGGCACAAACCGAGGAGCCAGCCGCCCAGCCCGCCAAAGAACCAGCGGCCAAACCCGAGGCAGAAGCCAAACCCGCCACCCAGGAACCGGCTAAAAGTGATGACGCGCAGGGTGGTGCTAAAGATGCTAAGAAAGACGCTCCCAACCCGAACGTGACAGAAACCGCCGGTGATGTCGCCGATCGCACCTTCAGCAAGGTCGAGCTGGAGCTGCTGCAGAACCTGGCCAAGCGCCGTGATGAGCTGCAGCGCTGGGAAACGAATATTCAGGTGAAGGAAACGGCGCTCGATGCCACGGAAAAACGCATCAACGATAAAATCGCCCAGATTGAGGCGATGAAAAAAGAAGTCAGTGAGCTGCTCGCGGAATATAACACCAAGGAAGATGCAGAGATTCGAAGTTTGGTTCGTATTTATGAGAACATGAAGCCGCGTGATGCCGCCCGTATTTTTGATGAGCTGGAAATGCCAGTGCTGCTGATGGTGGTGGATAAAATGTCAGAAAAAAAAGCCGCCCCCATTCTTGCTGAAATGTCGCCGCAGAAGGCCAAGGCCGTCACGGTGCAGCTGGCGGCGCAGCGGCAGATTAACAATGCCAAATTCAATACGATTACGGCGACGCCCAGCAATCCTTTACCCTCTTCTTCGCCGCCATCACCATAATGTCTCAGTCTTTGCCAGATGCCGCGATTTTTCGCGAATATGATGTGCGCGGTGTTGTCGGTGCGAATTTTGGTGCCGATGAGGCGGCGCTGATTGCTCGCGCTTTTGCCGAAACCGCCTGCGATCAGCAGGGCCAAACCATGATTCTTGCGCGTGATGGCCGCCTGAGTTCTCCCGAGATTGCCGAGGCGGTGGCAGGCGCGCTGGTGCGCGAGGGCGCTCAGGTCATTGATATTGGCATGGGGCCAACCCCGATGCTCTATTTTGCAGTGAAACATTTTGGCGCAGCTGGCGGCATCATGATCACCGGTTCGCACAACCCGCCGAATCATAATGGCATGAAATTCATGCCCAGTAGCGGTGCTTTTTATGGCGCACAGATCCAGTCGCTACGCCAGCGCATTGCCTCCGGCGCGTTCAGCGATAAACCACACGGCACGCTTCGCTGCAAAGATATAGGTAATATTTATTGCGACCGCCTGCTGCGCGATATTGATGTCAGTGCGCCGCTGCGCATCGGTTGGGATGCCGGCAACGGCGCAACCGGCGAAATCATGACCCGTCTGTGCCAGCGCCTCAGCGGTGAGCATTGGCTGATTAACGAGCGCGTGGATGGTCGTTTTCCCGCACATCATCCTGACCCGACCATTCCCGAAAACCTCGCGCAGCTGATCGCGCTGGTGCGTGATCATACGCTCGATGCCGGGATTGCTTTTGATGGCGATGGCGACCGGATTGGTGTGGTGGATGATGAGGGCGAAATCTGGTGGGGGGATCAGCTGCTGATGCTTTTTGCCCGCGATATTCTGAAGCAGCGCCCAGGCGCCACGGTGATTGCCGATGTTAAGGCGTCCGGCGCGCTGTTTGACGATATCGCGCAGCATGGCGGCCAGCCGCTGATGTGGAAAACCGGCCACTCGCTGATTAAATCGAAAATGGCACAAACCGGCGCGCCGCTGGCCGGGGAAATGAGCGGCCATCTATTTTTTGCGGATCATTATTACGGTTTTGATGATGCGCTTTATGCCGCAGTTCGGCTGGTGCAGCTGCTGGCCAGTCAGGGTCAGCGCCTGTCAGACATTCGCAAACAGCTTCCAAGCCGCATCAGCACGCCGGAAATTCGCTTCCCCTGTGATGATGCGCGCAAATTCCATGTGATTGATGAAGTCAAGACCCGCCTTACAGCCGCCCACCGCCAGTTTAACGATGTTGATGGCATAAGGCTGACCCAGCCACATGGCTGGTGGCTGCTGCGCGCCTCCAACACTCAGCCCATGCTGGTAGCGCGCTGCGAAGCCATCAGCGCCCAGGCGCTGGCCGAGTTGAAAGAGGACTTGCGAAACCAGCTGGCCTTGAGTATGGTCGCGCTCCCTTAATTCACTAAAGAAAAGATTCAAATTGAGCCGAAGAACCGCTTCAAGCTCAATTTGGCCAAGTTAAACTGTAAAAAAGTACACCGAGCGAAGCGAGGGACTTTTTTGCAGGAGTCGTCGGAGCGTAGCGCAGCCCCCGCCGCGAGCAAAGCGAGCGGAAAAGAGAATAAAGTAACCGGGCGCTTGAAAAGACGGTTGCTGAAGTGTCGGAGCGTAGCGCAGCCCCCGCCGCGAGCAAAGC
>JANRJW010000007.1:0-34610 GCA_033763775.1 Alphaproteobacteria bacterium
CACCGAGATGGTGATGCCTGGCGACAACATCACGATTGAAGCGACGCTGATCAGCCCGATCGCGATGGAAGAAGGTCTGCGCTTCGCGATCCGCGAAGGTGGCCGTACCGTCGGCGCAGGCGTTGTTGCGAAGATTGTGGAGTAACCCATGCAGAACCAGAAAATCCGCATTTGGATCAAGGCGTTTGATCACCGCGTGCTCGATTCCAGCACGGCCGAGATTGTGTCCACCGCGAAGCGCACTGGCGCTCAGGTTCGTGGTCCGATCCCGCTGCCGCGCCGCATCGAGCGCTTCACGGTGAACCGTTCGCCGCACGTGGATAAAAAATCGCGCGAGCAATTCGAAATCCGCACCCATAAGCGGATGATCGATATCGTGGATCCAACCCCGCAGACCGTCGATGCGTTAATGAAGCTCGATCTGGCCAGCGGTGTGGATATTAAAATCAAGGCAGAAGCAGCCTAGGAGATACTATGCGTACCGGACTGATTGCAAAAAAACTGGGCATGACCGACGTCTATAACGACGCTGGCGAGCAGATCTGCGTAACTGTACTGCACGTGGAGAACTGCCAGGTGGTGGCCAAGAAAACCAAGGAAAAAGACGGCTATACCGCGCTTCAGCTTGGTGTAGGCGCGGCTAAAGTGAAAAACGTGTCCAAGGCACTGCGTGGCCACTTTGCCAAAGCGAAAGTGGAGCCCAAGCGCAAGCTGGTGGAATTCCGCGTGACAGAAAATGCCATGCTGGAGCCGGGCACTGAAATCGTTGCCAGCCATTTTGTTCCAGGCCAGTTTGTTGACGTCACCGGTCAGACCGTTGGTCGCGGCTTTGCAGGCTGGATGAAGCGCTGGAACTTCTCAGGCCTCGAGGCAACCCACGGTGTGTCTGTTGCTCACCGCGCTGGTGGTTCGACGGGTCAGCGTCAGGATCCGGGTAAAGTTTTCAAAGGCAAAAAAATGCCGGGTCATATGGGGGATCGCCGTCGCACGGCGCAGAACCTGAAAGTGATTTCGGTGGATGAGTCGCAGGGCATTATCATGGTCAGCGGCAATGTTCCAGGCGCGGAAAACAGCTACGTGCTGATTAAAGATGCCATGAAAAAAGGTAATCATCCGCAGGCGCCGTTCCCCGCTGGGGTGCGCAAAGCCGCTGAAGCTCCCGCTGTAGCAGAAGCGCCAGCAGAAGAACCGAAAGCATAAGGTGTAAATCCCCGCAAGTGCGAGGAACATAGAGGTGAATATGAAAGTGAAAGTTGTCACATTGGAGAACAAGGCCGCAGGGGAAGTTGAACTTCCTGATGCGATCTTTGGTCTGGAAGTCCGCAGCGACCTGCTGCATCGCATGGTGGAATACCAGCGTGCAAAAGCGCAGAGCGGCACCCACAAAACCAAAACTATTTCGGAAATCTCCGGCACGACCAAAAAGCCGTTCAAACAGAAAGGCACGGGCTCTGCTCGTCAGGGTTCGCTCAGGAGTGCCCAGATGCGCGGCGGTGCGACCATCTTTGGCCCGGTGGTACGCAGCCATGCTGTGAACATGAACAAAAAAGAGCGCGCTCTTGCCTTGAAACACGCCCTGTCTGCCAAGCAGAAAGAAGGCTCGCTAATTGTGATTGACAGCGCTCAGGTGAAGGACGCAAAAACCAAGAAAATGGCGGATTCTTTCAAGAAGAACGGCTGGACAGCCCCGCTCATTATCGATGCTAACATTGACGAGCAGTTTGCTAAAGCTGCGCGCAATATCAAACACGTGGATGTGCTGCCAAGCGCTGGTGCGAATGTTTATGACATCCTGCGCCACAAGCAGCTCATTCTGACCAAAGATGCACTGAAGCATCTCGAAGAGAGGTTTGCATGAGCAAGGCAAAAAAACAAACAGCCGCGACCGCACGCGCGTATCACTATGATGTGATTGTCTCCCCGGTGGTGACTGAGAAGTCGACCCGTATTTCGGAGCAGAACAAGGTGATGTTCAATGTGCGCCTAGATGCCGGCAAGCAAGACATTAAAACTGCCGTGGAAGCGCTCTTTGGCGTGAAAGTCAAAAGTGTGAACACGCTCGTGCGCCTCGGCAAGCAGAAGCGCTTCCGTAACACGATGGGTAAACTCTCTGATACCAAAAAAGCCATCATCACGCTGGCGGAAGGTCAGAGCATCAATCTCGAAGGTGGAGTGAAATAACATGGCACTCAAGTCATTCAAACCCGTGACTCCCGCCCAGCGTCAGCTGGTGATCGTGGATCGCAGCGAGCTTTTCAAAGGCAAGCCGGTGAAGTCGCTGACCAAGGGCAAAACCAAGTCTGGTGGCCGCAACAGCTATGGCCGTCTTACCGCGTTTCGCGTTGGTGGTGGTCACAAGCAGGCTTATCGTATCATCGATTTCAAGCGCAAAAAGTTTGACGTTCCGGCGGTGGTTGAGCGTATTGAATATGATCCGAACCGCTCGGCGTTCATCGCGCTGATCAAATATCAGGATGGCGAGCTCTCTTACATTCTAGCGCCGCAGCGCCTCGCTGTCGGTGATACTGTGATTTCCTCCGACAAAGCGGATATCAAGCCGGGTAACACCATGCACCTGCGCAGCATCCCTGTCGGTACCATCATCCACAACGTGGAGATGAAAGAAGGCAAAGGCGGCCAGCTCGCACGCGCGGCAGGCAGCTATGTCCAGCTCGTCGGCAAAGACGCTGGCTATGCCCAGATCAAGCTGCGCTCCGGCGAACTTCGCCTGGTACGTGATGTGTGCCTCGCCACGATTGGCGCGGTATCCAACCCCGACAACCAGAACGCTGTCATCGGCAAAGCGGGCCGCTCCCGCTGGCTGGGCATCCGTCCCTGTGTTCGCGGTGTAGCAATGAACCCGGTGGATCATCCGCATGGTGGTGGCGAAGGCCGCACCTCTGGTGGCCGTCACCCAGTGACGCCATGGGGCAAGGGCACCAAAGGAACGAAAACTCGTTCCAAAAAGAAAAAGAACAAGCTGATCATCAAAAATCGGCATGGCAAATAGTGCTAGTGACTAGTGCTGGTGACTAGTGAATTGAAACATTGGATAAATTTAGGAGGAGTGGAAAAAATGGAATAGAGCGGTGCAAAGTGACGGTCGTCACTAGCCACTAGCCACTAGCCACTAGCCACTAAACATTATGGCACGTGCAGTATGGAAAGGCCCGTTTGTGGATGGTTATCTGCTTAAGAAGGCAGATGAAGCAAGAGCGTCCGGCAAGAACCAGATCATCAAGACCTGGTCGCGCCGCTCGACGATCATCCCCCAGTTCGTTGGCCTCACCTTTGGTGTGTATAACGGCAAGAAATTCATTCCCGTATCGGTGAATGAGGACATGATCGGTCATAAGCTCGGTGAATTCGCGCCGACGCGCACCTTCGTTGCCCATGGCACGACGGTCAAAAAAGAAGAGAAATAGGAAGGTAGTCTATGGGTAAGAAATCACTCGAGCGCCAGCTGGCTGACAATGAAGCGAAAGCTGTCATTCGCCGCCTGCGCGTTAGCCCGCGTAAGCTCGGCCTGGTTGCCGGTCTCATTCGTGGCATGAAAGTGGGCCAGGCGCTCACCCAGCTTTCCTTCTCGGAAAAGCGCATTGCCAATGATGTGAAGAAAGCCCTGCAGTCGGCGATTGCCAACGCAGAAAACAACCACAACCTCAATGTCGATGAACTCGTCATTAAAGAGGCCTATGTGGGCAAAAATCTGGTGATGAAGCGCTTCCACACCCGTGGTCGCGGTAAATCGGCCGCTATTAAAAAGCCGTTTTCCAACCTGACGCTGATCGTGCGTGAACAGGCTGAAGAAATGGCGCCCGAAGCGAAAAAGCCTGAAAAGAAAGCCGCTAAGAAAAAACCGGCTGCGAAGAAGGAGACAAACTAATGGGTCAGAAAGTTAACGCCATCGGCCTTCGGGTCGGCATCAACAAAACCTGGGACTCCCGCTGGTTTGCATCCAAGGATTATGCAGAAAAGCTGCATGAAGACCTGCGCATGCAGAAATACCTTAAAAAGCAGCTTGATGCTGCCGGTGTTGGTAAGGTGGTGATTGAGCGCCCCAGCAAAAAAGCCAATGTGACGATTCACACTGCTCGTCCGGGCGTGGTGATCGGCAAAAAAGGCGCCGATATCGACAAAATTAAAAAAGACCTGGCGAAATTCACCAAGGACGAAGTCCATGTGAACATCGTGCCGGTAGCAAAGCCCGAGTTGGATGCGACCCTGATCGCAGAAGGTGTGGCGCAGCAGCTGGAAAAGCGCGTGGCGTTCCGCCGTGCGATGAAGCGCGCGGTGCAATCAGCACTTCGCCTTGGCGCACAGGGTATTCGTATCAACGTTTCTGGCCGTCTCGGCGGCGCGGAGATTGCGCGTATGGAATGGTATCGCGAAGGTCGCGTGCCATTGCACACGCTGCGCTCTGATATCGACTATGGCACCGCACGCGCTGAAACCGCGTATGGCACCATCGGCGTGAAAGTATGGGTGTTCAAAGGTGAAATCATCGGCAAGGAAAAGAAAGTGATTGTCGGTGAGGCTCCTGAGATCAAAGACGCCACGTTCGGTGAAGAAGAAACCACGGCACAAAGCTAACGACTAAAGACTGGTGACGAATTTATGATGAGTCCTAAAAAAACAAAATACCGCAAGCAGCACAAAGGCCGCATCCGTGGCAACGCTAAAGGCGGTTTTACCCTGAATTTCGGTGAGTATGGCCTGAAAGCCATGCAGCCGGAGCGTATCACCGCGCGCCAGATTGAAGCAGCGCGCCGTGCGATCTCGCGCCATGTGAAGCGCGTCGGCCGCATGTGGATTCGTATTTTCCCCGATGTGCCGGTGACCCGCAAACCAGCCGAAGTGCGCATGGGCTCGGGTAAGGGCTCGGTCGAGTTCTGGGCGGCACGCGTTGAGCCGGGTCGTATCCTTTTTGAAATCGAGGGCGTGCCTGAGGCAGTAGCACGTGAGGCGTTTGACCGCGCTTCCGCCAAGCTGCCGATTAAGACGAAATTCGTCGCCCGTCTGCATGAAGGAGCTTAATCCATGAAGATCGCTGATATTCGTACCAAAGGTAAAGACGAACTGAAAGAGCTCGTGCTTACCTCGAAAAAAGAGCTGTTCAACCTGCGTATGCAGGCTTCCACCGGCCAGCTGGAAAAGCAAAGCCGCTTCAAGGAAGTGCGTAAAACCATCGCCCGCGCCAAAACGGTGATGAACCAGCCGGAAGGTACAGCCGCGCCGGCCAAGAAACCAGCAGCAGCTAAAAAGCCCGCTGCCAAAAAAGCAAAGAAGGAGGCATAGACCATGCCCAAACGCGTATTACAAGGTGTCGTGGTGAGCGACAAAATGGAAAAGACGGTGGTGGTTCGCGTGGATCGCCGCGTGTCGCACCCCATTTATAAGAAGACCATTCAGAAATCAAAAAAATATGCTGCGCATGACGAAAAAGGCCAGTTCAAGATGGGTGATAAAGTCTCCATCATTGAATCCGCGCCGATTTCCAAGACCAAGCGCTGGCAGGTTGTGTACGAGTAGGGTGTAGGAAACAGGCTTATGATCCAGCAACAAAGTAATTTAGAAGTAGCCGATAACTCTGGTGCACGCCGCGTGATGTGCATTAAGGTGCTTGGCGGCTCCATGCGCAAGACCGCGTCGGTCGGCGATATCATCGTCGTATCGATCAAGGATGCGATTCCTCGTGGCAAAGTGAAAAAGGGTGAAGTTCACCGTGCGGTGATTGTGCGCACCAAGCGCGACATCCACCGTGCTGATGGTTCCACTATCCGTTTCGATAAAAACGCTGCCGTGCTCATCGACAAACAGAATGAGCCGATCGGCACCCGTATCTTCGGCCCCGTCACTCGCGAACTGCGTGCAAAGCAGTTCATGAAGATCGTGTCGCTGGCACCGGAAGTATTATAGGAAAAGAGACAGTTTATGGCGAATAAGCTCAAAGTAAAAAAAGGCGACGAAGTGATTGTGATCGCCGGTAAGGACAAAGGCAAAAAGGGCAAGATCGTGAAGGTCATTCCCGATGAAAGCCGCGTGATCGTTGATGGCGTGAACATGATTAAGCGCCACACCAAGCCGAGCCGCACCAGCGCTGGCGGTATCGTGGCTAAAGCCTCGCCGCTGCATGTGTCGAACGTGATGCTGGTGGATCCGAAATCCGGCAAAGGCACGCGCGTCGGCTACAAGACCCTGCAAGACGGCAAGAAAGTCCGTGTTGCCAGAAAATCAGGAGAAGTGATCAATGGCTAAGACATCCGCAGCAAAGAAGGAAAGCGCTTACACCCCGCGCCTCCAGAGTGTGTATGAAAAGGAAGTGCGTAGCAGCCTGCAGAAGCAGTTTGGCTACAAGAATCCCATGCAGGTTCCCAAGCTCGACAAAATCGTCATCAACATGGGCGTTGGCGAGACCGTGGCCGATAGCAAAATCATCCAGGCCGCTGTGTCTGACCTGACGCTGATTGCTGGCCAGAAGCCGGTTACCACCAAGGCCAAAAAGGCAATCGCCGGTTTTAAACTGCGCGAAAACCTGCCGATTGGCTGCAAAGTGACGCTGCGCAAGCAGAAAATGTATGAATTCCTGGATCGCCTGATCAACACGGCTCTGCCGCGCGTGCGCGACTTCCGTGGCGTGAAAGGCAACAGCTTTGATGGCCGCGGTAACTATGCGCTGGGTTTGAAAGAGCAGCTGGTGTTTCCGGAAATCAACTACGATAAGATCGATCAGGTGCGCGGGATGGACATCATCATCTGCACCACCGCGAAAACCGATGCTGAAGCCAAGGCGCTGCTCGCTGGCTTTAACATGCCATTCATTAAGTAGAGGATATCATGGCTAAACTGAGCTCTATCAACAAAAACAACCGCCGCGCTAAGATGATCAAGCGCGATGCTGGCAAGCGCGCTGCGCTCAAAGCCATCATCATGAACAAGGAGCTGCCGTTCGAAGAACGCCTTGCGGCTCAGATCAAGCTGTCGGCCATGCCGCGCAACGGCGCTGCCAATCGTCACCGTAACCGCTGCGAGCTCACGGGTCGTGCGCGCGGTACCTATCGCAAATTCAAACTGTCGCGCATCAAGCTGCGCGAGCTTGGTTCTGTCGGCCGTGTCCCCGGCCTGACCAAGGCAAGCTGGTAAGGAGAAGTCTCATGTCCATGAACTATCGTTTGGCAGACATGCTTACACAAATCCGCAACGGTCAGGCAGCACGCCTTGCCGAGGTGCGTGTGCAGGCATCCAAGTTCTTAGGTAGCGTCCTTGAGGTGCTGAAGAACGAAGGCTATATCGAAGATTACAAGCGCGAAGAAACCGGCAAAGGCAATGCTGAATTTGTTATCGCCCTGCGTTATCAGGACGGCGAACAGGCCATCCGCGAAGTGGTGTGCATTTCCAAGCCGGGTCGCCGCGTTTATTCGAAAATTGAAAACTTGCCGAAGCAATTTAACGGCCTTGGTATTTCGATCCTCTCCACCTCGCGTGGCGTGATGTCTGATTATGATGCGCGCAAAGCAGGTGTTGGCGGCGAAGTGCTGTGCAGCGTATTCTAGTGGAGTGAATTATGTCACGTGTAGGTAAAGCGCCTGTTGCGATTCCCTCTGGTGTCACCGTATCGGTGAACCCGAGCGAGATCACCGTTAAAGGTGCCAAAGGTGAGATGAAATATAAAACCTCGCCGGAAGTGTCCGTGGAAGTGAAGGACGGCAAAGTTCTTGTGCTGCCGCGCGACAAGAACAACAAGCGTTCGCGCACCTTCTGGGGCACCACCCGCAACCAGATTAACAACATGGTGGAAGGTGTTTCCAAGGGCTTCACGGTGAAGATGGAAATCCTCGGCGTCGGCTATCGCGCTGCTGCGGATAAAAACTACCTCACCATGGCACTCGGCTACAGCCATGAAATCAAATACGCCATTCCGGCAGGGATTGAGATCAAGTGCGAAAAACCCACCAGCATCGCGGTATCTGGCTTCGATAAGAAGCTGGTAGGCCAGGTGGCGGCAGAAATTCGCGCGCTTCGTAAGCCAGAGCCTTACAAAGGCAAAGGCATTCGCTACGAGAATGAATACGTGCGTAAGAAAGAAGGGAAGAAGAAGTGACGGTAAGCCTTAGCGATTTATCGCTTAGGCTCCCGTCATCCCGCACTTGTTGCGGGATCTAGTGCAACAAAGAAGGAGACCCCGCAATAAATGCGGGGTGACAAAGTTAGGGTAAGTATTATGAGTCAATCAACCAAATCGAAAGCGCTCTTTGCTCGCCGCAAGCAGCGCGTCCGTACGTCGCTCCGCAGGAACGCCGCAGGCCGTGTGCGCCTGTCTGTGTTCCGTTCCGGACAGCATATCTACGCGCAGCTTATCGACGACAGCAAAGGTGTCACCCTGGCTTCAGCATCGACGCTCGATAAAGAAATCAAAGGCAAAGTGAAAGCGGCCACCATCGAGGCGGCAAAATCCGTCGGTGAGATGATCGCTAAGCGCGGCCAGAAGGCAAATGTAAAAGAAGTCGTGTTTGATCGCGGCGGCTATCTGTTCCACGGGCGTGTGAAGGCTCTGGCAGATGCAGCACGTGAAGCCGGCTTATCATTTTAATAGAAGGTACAGAAACCATGGCACGTCCAGAACGCAATGAATCGCAAAACAGAGAAGAAGGTGCAAACGAGCTGATCGATAAACTCGTCTCGATCAACCGTGTTGCCAAAGTAGTGAAGGGTGGCCGTCGTTTCGGCTTCGCCGCACTCGTCGTTGTCGGCGATGGCAAAGGCCGCGTTGGTTACGGCACGGGCAAGGCCAAAGAAGTGTCTGACGCGATGCGCAAAGCAACCGATGATGCGAAAAAATCCATGATCCGCATCCCGCTGCGCGAAGGCCGCACCATCCACCACGATCTTTATGGTCGCTTCGGTGCTGGTAAAGTCATCATCCGCACCGCGCCCGTTGGCACTGGTATCATTGCCGGTGGTCCGATGCGTGCTGTGTTTGAAGCACTCGGCGTCCAGGACGTCGTTGCCAAATCCGTTGGCACCTCCAACCCGCACAACATGCTCAAGGCAACCTTTGCCGCCCTGCAGGATATGCGTTCGCCGCGCGCTGTTGCTGCGCGTCGTGGCAAAAAGGTCGGCGAGATTGTTGAGCGCCGCGAAGGCAAAGCCGAAGAAGTAACTGAGAAAAAAGCAAAGGCATAATCTATGGCAACCCAACCCGCAAAAACGGCAAAGCCGAAAGCCGAAAAAGTGCCCGCAGCTAAAAAAGAAGCGGCGCCCAAAGCAGAAAAGAAAGCCGCCCAGCCCAAAAAAGATCACGCTGGCGTGGGTAAGATTAAAGTGACTCAGCTGCAGGGCTCGATCGCTCGCAAATGGGATCAGGAAGCGACCCTTCGCGGCCTTGGCCTTGGTAAGCGCCATCGTTCGCGCGTGCTTCTCGATACCCCAGAAATCCGCGGCATGGTTTATAAAGTCAGGCACTTAGTCACCGTAGAAAAAGCAAGCTAAAAGGTTTTTTATGCAACTGAATCAACTCAAAGCCAATCCTGGCGCCAAACACCGCAAAATGCGCGTTGGCCGTGGTATCGGTTCATCCAAAGGTAAAACCGCAGGTCGCGGCGGCAAAGGCCAGACGGCTCGTACCGGCGTTCGCATCAACGGCTTCGAAGGTGGTCAGACCCCCATTCACCGCCGCCTGCCGAAGCGTGGCTTCAAAAACCACACCCGCGTGGAATATACCGGCGTGAATATCGGTGACCTGCAAAAGGCGATCGATAGCGGTAAGCTGGATGGCAAAAAAGAGATCAACCTCGAAGCCCTGAAGCAGGCCGGCCTCGTTCGCAGCAATGCTGAGAATATCAAGCTCCTTGCTAAAGGTGAGCTGAAGGCAAAAATCAACGTGTCGATCGCCCGCGCATCCGAAGCGGCGAAAGCGGCTGTTGAGAAAGCTGGTGGATCGCTGCAAGTGACGAGTGCTGCGTAACAATTGGCGAGTTGCAATCACTCGCCCAGCTAACTATGTTACCTGTCACCCACCACTTACCACATGCTGCTAGCTTATGACCTCCGCTGCTGAACGACTCGCTTCTAACATGAATTTTGGCGTGCTGGCGCGCGCAACTGAGCTTAAAAAGCGCCTGTGGTTTGTGCTTGGCGCGCTGGTGGTATACCGCCTCGGCTGTTTTATTCCCGTGCCGGGCATTGACCCGCATATCTTAAGCGAAATTTTTGCTAAACATTCCGGCGGTGTGCTTGGTGTATTCAACATGTTTTCGGGCGGCGCGCTTGGCCGCATGACCATTTTTGCCCTTGCCGTGATGCCTTATATTTCGGCGTCGATCATCATGCAGATTTTGACGGTGGCAGTGCCAAGCTTAGCCGCTCTTAAGAAAGAAGGCGAGGCAGGCCGCCGCAAAATCAACCAATATACCCGCTATGGCACGCTGGTTCTGGCGATATTCCAGGGCTATGGCATTGCCGTGGGTCTCGAGGGGATGACAGGCGCTGACGGCCGTTCTGCGGTCATTGATCCCGGACTTTTCTACCGCTTCACCGCCACCGTGACCCTCGTGGGCGGCACGATGTTCCTGATGTGGCTGGGGGAACAGATCACCGCGCGCGGCATCGGCAATGGTATTTCGCTGATTATTTTTGTGGGGATTATTACCGGTCTTCCCACCGCACTCAGCCAGACCTTTGAGCTTGGCCGTACCGGTGTTCTTTCCACCGGCATGATTATTTTTATTATTGTCACCGTGCTCGCACTGATTTACTTCATTGTGCTGATGGAGCGTGCCCAGCGCCGCATCCCTGTGCAATATCCCAAGCGTCAGGTCGGTAATAAAATGTATGGCGGCGAGTCCACCCATATGCCGCTTAAGCTCAATACATCGGGTGTGATACCGCCGATTTTTGCCAGCTCGCTACTGCTCTTTCCACTGACCATTGCCAGCTTCCACGCCGATGGTGGAAACGAAATTCTGCGCACGATTAGCACCTACCTCGCTCATGGTCAGCCGCTTTATATTTTTCTTTATGCGGCACTGATCGTTTTCTTTTGCTTTTTTTATACCTCGGTAGTGTTCAACCCTGCAGAAACCGCAGATAATCTGAAGAAAAATGGCGGTTTTATTGCTGGTGTGCGCCCCGGCCAGCAAACGGCAGACTACCTGAGCTTTATTTTAAACCGAATTACAGTGATTGGTGCCGCTTACATCGCGTTTGTCTGCGTGCTTCCCGAGCTGTTTATTGCGAAATACTCAATCCCATTTCAGCTCGGCGGCACGGGACTGCTGATTGTTGTGACGGTGACGATCGATTTTGTTACCCAGGTTCAATCACACCTGTTTGCCCACCAATATGAAGGTCTCATCAAGAAGGCAAAACTGAAAGGCCGTCTGAAATGACGGCAAGTCTTAGCGAGCCTACGAGCTTAGACTCCCGTCATCCCGCACTTGTTGCGGGATCTGGTGCAGTAGAATGGAGACCCCGCAACAGATGCGGGGTGACAGTGAGGATGTTGTGAATCTCATTCTTTTTGGTCCCCCAGGCGCTGGCAAAGGAACGCAGGCAGATCGCTTAAGCAAAGACTATGGCATGGCCAAACTCTCCACCGGCGATATGCTGCGCGCGGCAGTGGCTTCGGGGTCGGCGCTCGGGCTTGAGGCAAAAGATATCATGGCGCGCGGCCAGCTGGTGCCGGATCCGCTGATGGTCGCGCTGATTGAGGATCGTATTGCGCAGAGTGATTGTGCTGGTGGATTTATCCTTGATGGCTTTCCACGAACCGTGGCGCAGGCCGAAGCGCTGGATGTGATGCTCGCAAAGGCCGGAAAAAACCTCGATCAGGTGATTGAGCTGAAAGTGGATGATGAAAAACTCGTTCGTCGTATTACGGGGCGCTTTTCCTGCGCGACATGCGGTGCGGGTTACCACGATGAGTTCAAGCGGCCTGCCCAGGCTGGCATCTGCGATGAGTGCGGCAGCAAAGCATTCAAGCGCCGCGAGGATGATAATGAAGCCACCGTGACGAAGCGTCTTGCGGCCTATCACGAACAAACTGCGCCGCTGCTTCCTTATTATGCGAAACGCGGCGTACTGGTATCGCTGG
Source organism: Alphaproteobacteria bacterium (assembly GCA_033763775.1). Taxonomy (GTDB): domain Bacteria; phylum Pseudomonadota; class Alphaproteobacteria; order Rickettsiales; family SXRF01; genus JAJTHB01. The sequence goes on from JANRJW010000007.1 coordinate 12,092, forward strand.
ATGGCATGGCCGATATTGATGATGTTGCGCGTCAGATATCGGGTTTTATCAAAAGCCCGAAAAAAAGCTTGAAAAAGCAGTTGACGTGATGGGAAAACTCACTAGAATCCCTGTTCCTTATTAACCAAATTTTTTGCAACTTATTGATTTTTTGAGGTTTTTGTGGCTCGTATTGCTGGTGTCAACATCCCAACTGCTAAGCGCCTCGACATCGCGCTCACTTATATCCATGGCATTGGCCGCGTGAAAGCCGCGCAAATCTGCGAAAAAGCAGGTCTGGCGCCGGAAAAACGCGTGCATCAGATGAGTGAGTCGGAAGTGATTAAAATCCGCGAAATTATCGATCGTGACTACATGGTGGAGGGCGACCTGCGCCGTGAAGTGGCGATGAATATCAAGCGTCTTGTTGACCTTGGCTGCTATCGTGGCCTGCGTCATCGTAAAAAACTGCCCGTTCGCGGCCAGCGCACGCACACCAACGCGCGCACCCGCAAAGGAAAAGCGAAGCCCATCGCCGGCAAGAAAATGGCCACCAAATAATTAAGTAAGGAACCAGGACATGGCTGCAACGAAAGAGGCTCCCCGCCTCAAAAAGAAAGAACGTAAGAACATCACCACCGGTGTGGCGCATGTGAACTCGTCGTTCAACAACACCATCGTTACCATCACTGACACGCAGGGCAACACCGTTGCGTGGTCGTCGGCGGGTCATCACGGCTTTAAAGGCTCGCGCAAATCCACCCCTTATGCGGCGCAAGTGACTGCTGAAGATGCGGGTCGCAAGGCGCAGGAGCACGGCGTAAAGACGCTGGCGGTTGAAGTCAAAGGCCCGGGCGCTGGACGCGAGTCTGCGCTGCGCGCGCTGCAGTCCGTAGGTTTTCTGATTACCCAGATTACGGATGTGACGCCAGTGCCGCACAATGGCTGCCGTCCGCCGAAACGTAGAAGGGTATAGCCGTCATCCTGCGGCGCGCGTGGCGCGAGTGCAGGATTGCGTGAATTTTTAGGATAAAGATCCCCGGCGATACGAGATGCCGCCGAGGATGACAAAAGGAGAAAACAATGCTCGCAAAAAACTGGCAAGATCTGATTAAACCCAACAAGCTGGATATCCAGACATCAAGAAATAATCCGCGTCAGGCAACGATTGTTGCTGAGCCGCTGGAGCGTGGTTTTGGTCATACGCTAGGCGTTGCGCTGCGTCGTGTGTTACTCTCCAGCCTGCAGGGTGCTGCAATTACGCAGGTGAAAATCGAAGGCGTACTGCACGAGTTTTCTTCGGTTCCTGGTGTTCGTGAGGATGTGACCGACATCATTCTAAACCTGAAAGAACTGCGCATTAAATCTGCCGGCGGCGAGAAAAAGCGCCTGGTGCTGAGCGCTACCGGCCCCGGCGAAGTGAAAGCCAGCCAGATTGAAACGCCTGGCGATATTGAGGTCATCAACAAGGACCATGTCATCTGCACGCTTGATAAAGGTGCGAAGCTGCATATGGAAATGACCGTGGAAACTGGTAAAGGCTACGTGCGTGCTCAGAAAGCAAGCGATGCCGCGATTGGCATCATTCCGGTGGATGCGTTGTTCTCGCCCGTGACCAAAGTGACTTACAAAGTGGATCATGCCCGTGTCGGTCAGATCACGGATTATGACAAGCTCGCCATGACCATCGAAACCGACGGCTCGGTGAGCCCGGAAGATGCGGTGGCGCTGGCGGCTCGTATTCTTCAGGATCAGCTGCAGCTCTTCATCAATTTCGAAGAGTCGAAAATTGAAGCGAAGAAAGAAGATAAGCCGGATCTACCGTTCAGCCCGTATCTGCTCAAAAAAGTCTATGATCTCGATGAGCTTTCGGTGCGTGCTACCAACTGCCTCAAAAACGACAACATCGTTTATGTGGGTGATCTGGTGCAGAAGACCGAGGCCGAAATGCTCAAAACCCCGAACTTTGGCCGCAAGTCGCTCAACGAAATCAAAGAAAAACTGGCAAAAATCGGCCTGAAATTCGGCATGGAAGTGCAGGGCTGGCCGCCAGAAAACATTGAGGAACTCGCACGTAAGTACGAGGATCCGTATTGATCGTCATCCTCGGGCGCACCTTGTGCGACCGGGGATCTCGTAAATTTAGGACAAAGATCCACGGCGATATGTGATATCGCCGAGGATGACAGGAGAAAATTATGCGTCACGGAATGAACGGAAGAAAATTTAGCCGCAAGAGCGGCCATCGTGTGTCGATGTTTGCTAACCTCGCGCAAGCGCTGGTGAAGCATGAGCAGATCATGACCACGCTGCCGAAGGCGAAAGATCTTCGCCCGGTGGTGGAGCGCCTGATCACGCTCGCCAAGCGCGGCGATCTGAATGCACGCCGTCTGGTGCGCGCCCGCCTTCGCGATGAAGACTTAACCAGCAAACTTTTCACCACCATTGCTGAGCGCTACAAAGAGCGCAAGGGCGGCTATACCCGCGTGATGAAAGCTGGTTTCCGCTATGGCGATAAAGCGCCGATGGCGATTATCGAACTGGTGGATCGCGATGAGTCAGCCAAAGGCAAAGATTCTGGGCCGGTGCAGGTTCAGGAAGCTGGCGAGCAAGCCGCCGCTTAACCGCCGCTTAGATGATGAAAAGTCAAACCGCCATACGCTTGATATTGTGTATGGCGGTTTTTTTCTGCCTGCCGCTAAGCACCGCGCATGCGCAGATCGTGCCGCAATCGAAAGAGCAGATGCAGCTTTCCTTTTCGCCGGTGGTAAAAAAAGCGGTGCCGGCGGTGGTGAATATTTATACCAAGCGCCGTGTGCAGGTGAACCAGGGGCTGTCGCCCTTCATGGGAGATCCGTTCTTTCAACAGTTCTTTGGTAATAACCCCGCCTTTCAGGGGCCTTCGCGCGAGCGAGTGGTCAGCTCGCTTGGCTCGGGCGTGATCATCCAGCCGGATGGGCTGATTGTGACCTCGCATCATGTGATACAGGGCGCACAGGAAATCACGGTGGTGCTTTCGGATAAGCGTGAACTGGAAGCCACCGTCACCATGCGCGACCCGCAGTCTGATTTAGCATTTCTCAAAGTCGCAGCGCCAAGCGCCCTGCCATATCTATCGCTTCGTGATTCAGACACGCTGGAGGTGGGTGATATCGTGCTGGCCATTGGTAACCCATTTGGCGTTGGCCAGACGGTGACGCAGGGCATTATTTCCGCGCTGGCACGCAAGGCAGAAGGCGTGTCAGACTACCAGTTTTTTATTCAGACGGATGCGGCGATCAACCCCGGTAATTCTGGCGGCGCGCTGGTGGATTTATCGGGGAATTTGATTGGCGTGAACACCGCTATCTACTCGCGCTCCGGCGGCTCGATGGGCATTGGCTTTGCGATTCCCGCCAACATGGTGCGCTCGCTGATGAGCGGCAAGCTTGAAAACGGCAAGGTGGTGCGCCCGTGGGTGGGGCTTTCGGTGCAGCCGGTGACCAGCGATATGGCTGATTCACTGGGGCTTGCTGCGCCGCGCGGCGTGATGGTGCGAGGAATAAAAGCGGGATCATCAGCGGAAAAAGCGGGGCTGCGCGTGGGCGATGTGATTTTATCGGTGGATGGCCATGATGTTTCAACCGAAGAGGAAATCCGCTACCGCGTGTCGCTGCGCCCGATTGGCGAGGAAGCAAGCTTCAGGCTGCTGCGCGGCGGCAGTGAAATGACCATCGCGGTGGCGATGGAAGGGGCGCCAGAGTCAATGAAACTGACGCAAGTGGCATTGTCTGGCAATCACCCGCTGAGCGGGCTGGTGGTGACAGAGCTTTCCAAAGATCTGGCGGCGCAGCTTGATATTACGGGCATGGAGCTACCAGCTGTCGTGGTGGTGGATGCGCAAAAAGGCGTGCAGGCGCTGGCGCTTGCCCCAGGGGATGTGATACTCGAAATCAACAACCAGAAAATTTCTGACCTGAAATCATTGCAGCGGATACTTAAAAAAGCTGCGCGCAGCTGGCAGATCGTCTATAAACGTGGCAATAACGTCGTGACACTCACCATACGGTAAGCGCATGAATAGCCTTCATCTGATGTATGTTGCATTTGGTGGCGCCGCTGGTGCCATGAGCCGCTATCTGCTGGTTGAGCTGGTATCGCGCATGAGCGCGGCCGGCTTTCCCTACGGTACGCTCGCTGTGAATGTGCTGGGCTCGTTTCTGCTCGGGGCGCTGGTGGCGATGATTGCGTTGGTTATGCCCGGGCGCGGCAAAGAGCTGCATTTGATTCTGGCGGTGGGGTTTCTTGGCGGTTTTACTACCTTTTCCGCCTTTTCGATGGATAGCTACATGCTGATGGAGCGCGGCCTTTACAATCAGGCTTTTTTCTATGTGTTTGGCTCGGTTGTGATGTCAGTGCTGGCGCTGATAGCGGGTATGTGGCTGGTGCGGAGTTTGGCGACGTGAGTGTCACCAAAGCCATTGTCACCGATGCTGATGACGATATCCGCTTGGATCGATGGTTTAAGCGCCATTACCCGGGCATTCCCCACGGGATGGTTGAGAAGCAGCTCAGGAAAGGGCTGATTCGGCTTGATGGTAAAAAAGCCAAATCGTCGGATCATATTCACACCGGCCAGGAGATTCAGATTAAATTTGAACTCACAGGCGATGCAGAAAAAAAGCCGCAAAAAACGCATGTAAAAATGAGCCCGATCGAGCCGGAAGACGTGCTGATGATGCAAAAATCCGTGCTTTACAAAGATGCGAATGTCATCGTCATCAACAAGCCGTTTGGTCTGCCAGTGCAGGGTGGCAGCAAGGTCAGCAAAAGCGTCGATGATTTGCTTGGCGCGATACAGTTTGATGCGCCAGATCGCCCCAAGCTGGTGCACCGGCTTGACCGCGATACCAGCGGGGTGCTGGTACTCGCGCGAAACACCAAAACAGCCGCCATCTTATCGCGCGCCTTTTCCGGCAAAGACATGCAGAAAACCTACTGGGCGCTGGTAAGCGGCACGCCGCTCGATTTCAAGGGCACCATCGATTACAAACTCATTAAGGCGGTTGCAGGAGAAAATTCCTTTGAACGCGTGGCGGTGGATGATGAGGACGGCAAATACGCCAAAACCGACTATCGCGTGATCGAGCATCTGGCACGAAAATTCTCGCTGATGGAGCTGATACCGCTCACTGGTCGCACGCACCAGCTGCGTGTTCATTGCGCGGCGATCGGTTGCCCGATTGTCGGGGATCATAAATATGGCGGCTCCATGCCGGATGCCAAAAGCCTTGGCGTAGAAAACGTGCTGCACCTGCACGCGCGCCGAATTCAAATTCCAGCTCAGGGCGGCCTGAAAGCGATCGACGTCAAAGCGCCGCTACCGCCGCATATGAAGCAAAGTTTCGAGGCGCTCGGGATTGAAGTTCCTAGATGACGGATGACGGATGACGGATGACAAAAAAATAATCATTGCGCTTGATGGCCAAGAACTTCTGACGCCGCAAAAAAATCCGTTATGGGTTCCCACGCGGGCATTAGCAGATGCGATTGCGGACGAGTTTAGGAAAGCGAAACCGTCATCCGTTATCCGTCATCCGTCATCCGCGCAAGCACCACTCACCGCGCTTTCCTATACCGCTATTGATCGCATCGAGGGGCAGGAAGAGGCGATCATCGATGCGCTGATGGTTTACGGCGATACCGATACGCTGAGCTATGTAGCATCCGCGAGCGAGAATGAGCCGCTGGCAACGCGCCAGCAGCGGCTTTGGAAGCCAATGATTGACTGGGCAAGCCGCGAGTTCGGCGCGATCTGGCAAACGGCCAGCGGTATCGAACCCGCTATGCAGGTGCCAGAAATGCATGAGGCGATCCGCGCCTATTTGAAAACGCAAGGTGCCATGCGCCTTTCCGCGGCATGCGTGCTGGTATCGTGTTATTCATCACTGCTGCTGGCGCTGGCGGTGCTGAAGAGAAGGGTTTCTGAGGCCGAAGCCTTTGAACTCTCAAGGCTTGAAGAGGTTGTGCAGAACGAGCGCTGGGGAGTGGATGCGGATGCAGAGAAAAAAAACGCCCGTGTCAAGGCCGAAACCCATGCCGCAGGCCACTTTTTACGCTTGCTAGAGGCTAGCTAAACCGTTTAAATTCCAGCCAAAATAACAGGTGTCATCTATGGTACAACCCGCGCGCAAGCAAGCGATACAACCAGAACCTAAACCCGCAAAGGCTCACGAACCCATGCAACGCAAAACCATCATCACCCAGCTCGAAGAAAAACGTGATCGCGCGCGCCTTGGCGGCGGCCAGACGCGCATCGAAGCCCAGCATAATAAAGGCAAGCTCACCGCCCGTGAGCGCATTGAAGTGCTGCTCGACCCGGATTCGTTTGAAGAATATGACATGTTCGTCGAGCATCGCTGCACCAATTTTGATATGGCGAATAACACCATCCCCGGCGATGGCTGCGTGACCGGCCACGGCACGATCAATGGTCGCCCGGTGTTCGTTTATTCACAGGATTTCACGGTGTATGGCGGCTCGCTTTCGGAAACCAACGCCCAAAAGATTTGCAAGATCATGGATACCGCTATGAAGGTCGGCGCGCCGGTGATCGGCCTGCTTGATTCCGGCGGCGCACGCATTCAGGAGGGGGTGGATTCGCTGGGCGGGTTTGCCGAAATTTTCCAGCGCAACGTGCTGGCCAGCGGCGTGATTCCGCAGATTTCCGTCATCATGGGGCCGTGTGCAGGCGGCGCGGTTTATTCGCCGGCGCTCACCGATTTTACCATGATGGTGCGCGGCAGCTCTTATATGTTTGTGACCGGCCCCGATGTGGTGAAAACCGTCACCCACGAGCAGGTTTCGCAGGAGGATTTAGGCGGCGCCGATACCCATACCCGCAAAACCGGCGTGGCGGATCTCGCCTTTAATAACGACATCGAGGCGCTGCAGCAGACGCGCCGCCTGTTTAACTTTCTGCCGCTGAATAACCGTGTTGGGGTGCCGATTCGCCCGACCTCAGACCCGGCTGATCGCATTGATCTCGCGCTTAACACGCTGGTGCCGGAAAACCCCGGTAAACCCTACAACATGCGCGAGCTGATCGACCGCGTGGTGGATGAGGGGGATTTCTTTGAAATCCAGCCGGATTTTGCAAAAAACATCATCGTTGGTTTTGGCCGCATGGAAGGCCAGACGGTGGGATTCGTCGCCAATCAGCCAATGCACATGGCCGGCACGCTGGATATTGACTCCTCGCGCAAAGCTGCACGCTTTATCCGCTTCTGCGATGCGTTTTCGATTCCCATCGTGTCGTTTGTGGATGTGCCGGGCTTCATGCCGGGCACGCATCAGGAGCATAACGGCATCATCCGCCACGGCGCGAAGCTACTTTATGCTTACGCGGAAGCCACCGTGCCGAAAATCACCGTCGTTACGCGCAAAGCCTATGGCGGCGCCTATATCGTGATGAGCAGCAAGCACCTGCGCGGCGATGTGAACTATGCGTGGCCATCGGCTGAGATTGCGGTGATGGGTCCTAAGGGTGCGGTGGAGATTGTGTTCCGCGGCAAATATTCCAGCGAAGAAGAGCAGCAGAAGCTGATTGATGACTACAAAGAAAAATTCGCTTCGCCCTTTGCCTCCGCCTCGCGCGGCTTTCTGGATGATGTGATTCGTCCGCAGAACACGCGCTGGCGCATCTGCCGCGCGCTATCGATTCTGCGCTCGAAAGACATGCAGAATCCCTGGAAAAAACACGACAACCTGCCGCTGTAAGGACGAGTATGTTTAACCTTCCGATTTGGGATAAGGAACAGCATCCCGATATTGCTATGAAGCCGCTCAAAGGCGAGACAATTGACCTGCTCATTAAGATGCTGGATTTTCAAACCCGAGCTGTGAAAGATACGGTGCGTGTTTCTGAAGCGCTCTTGGGGGAAGATATCGAGAAACTAAGAGCGAAGAATGTATTTAATGAAAACGAGTTGCGCGCGATCGTAGAAGCTCAGAAAGAATTATTTCGTCAGAACATCCGAACGGTTGAAGTCATTAATGCGGGAATTAAAGAAGCATTGCAAAATCCCACAATAAAAAAAGTTGGCATCGACTTGGACGGCATTCGTGTTATCGCGAGCCAATTTGCGGCCAATCCTAAAACAGATTTTGACCACATTCGGCAGGAATTGGGGCAGGCTAGGGAGCGTTTCAAAGAATCTATGCTCGAAGGCTCTGATGCAATTCAGGCAGCCAAAGAATCTGCCGCAGATTTGCAAGATGCGGTGCAAAATTCAACGTCATATGTGGTGATGGGGCTCGCAAGTGCGGCACTTGCTGTACAAGAAGGCAGAGAAAAACAATTTATGGACCTCGCTGAAAAGCACATGCGGGAAATCTTGAGCCCTGTTCAGGAGTCCTTCGCTAGCAGCGCAAGTGTGGATAAAAATCAAGCGCAGGAAGATGGTTTAAGTCGGATTGGGGCGATGTTTTTTTTGCAATTACAGTTCCTCCAAAAACTCAAACAGGATAAATCTGCAGCCTCATTCCTTCCTTTTGCGGAAGCTGCAGTACTAGGTAGCCGCTATTATGAAACAGGCAGAGTTGGAGGTGTAATTGGTGATTTGAGAAAGATCATAGCACTTGCCAAAGATATCGATGCTAAAACCGAAAAGGGAAAAATAGAGATTGAACGAATAGAAAAAGGAATAATCAAAAAATTATCGGATACGATGAATGTTGACCCGGTTTATGCACCGGATCGACTTTCTGGAATGAGTAAAGGTACCAGCAGATGACCACGAAAATTGTCATTGCTATTATTGTTGTGATCTCGCTGGCGGTGTATGTCACCTTCCGGCAGGGGGATGAGTATAAAAAATTTCTTGAGACGGCTGAGAAAACTCACGGCGTCGTGCTGAAAAAAGAAGAGCGCGTGGCTGACCCCAAAAACCAGCGCAAGGAAAAATGGGTGACCTATAATTTCGATACCCACCGCGGCATGAAAACCCACACCGCGCAGGAATTTATCGAGTATGACGACATTTATCAATCGATCCGCAGCGGCGACCGCATTGATGTTTACTACGACCCCGAAAACCCTAGCCGGAGCCATATCGCAGCGAGCATTGAACGCCGCGTGGGCATGGCAGGCAAATCAAAAAACCAATAAAACGGACGATTCATGTTCAAAAAAATTCTGATTAGCAACCGTGGTGAAATTGCCGTGCGCATCATGCAGACGGCGCGTAAAATGGGCATTTCAACGGTGGCCATTTATTCTGAGGCGGACGCCAATGCGCTCCACGTGAAAGAAGCCGACGAAGCGATTTGCGTAGGGCCTGCGCCCTCCAGCCAGAGCTACCTGAACATCGATGCGGTGGTGGCCGCCGTGAAAGAAAGCGGCGCGCAGGCGGTGCATCCCGGCTATGGTTTTCTCTCTGAAAATGCTGAATTTGCCCGCAGGCTGAAAGCCGAAGGCGTGGTGCTGATCGGCCCAAACCCAGAGGCCGTGCGCCTGATGGGCGATAAAATCGAATCCAAAAAAATCGCGCAGGCGGCTGGCGTATCCACGGTGCCAGGCGTGCTGGATGCGGTCGCCAGTGAAGAGGCGGCGCGAAATGTGGTGAAAGATATTGGCTACCCGGTGATCGTGAAGGCGGCGGCGGGCGGCGGCGGCAAGGGCATGCGTATTGTGCGCGCCGAAGGCGAGCTGATGGCCGCCATCAAGGCCTGCACTAACGAGGCAAACTCCGCATTTAAAGATGGCCGCGTGTTTATCGAGCGCTATGTTGACAACCCGCGCCATATCGAAATTCAAATTATGGCCGACCATCATGGCAACGTGCTGTGGCTGGGCGAGCGCGAATGCTCCATCCAGCGCCGCCACCAGAAGGTGATCGAAGAGGCGCCAAGCCCGTTCCTTGATGATGCCACCCGCAAAAAAATGGGTGAGCAGGCCGCCGCGCTGGCGCGCGAGGTGAAGTATGACTCGGCGGGCACGGTGGAATTCATCGTCGATCAGAACAAGAATTTTTATTTCCTCGAGATGAATACCCGCCTGCAGGTCGAGCACCGCGTCACCGAGCTGATCACCGGTATCGACCTCGTGGAGCAGATGATCCGCGTGGCTTACGGCGAAAAGCTCGCCTTCTCGCAGAAGGATATCCAGTATAGCGGCTGGGCGATTGAATCCCGGGTGTATGCGGAAGATCCCAAGCGCGGCTTCATGCCATCGACCGGCCGCATCACCCGCTATCAGCCGCCGGTTGAAATGGACAATGTGCTGGTGGATACCGGCATTTATGACGGCAGCGAAATCACGCCATTTTACGACCCGATGATTGCCAAGGTGTGCAGCTGGGGCGAAAACCGCGAGGCGTCGCTCGCCGTGATGAAGTCCGCGCTTTCGGCGTTTATCATCGAAGGCATCACCCATAACGGCATGTTCTTGGAAGCGATCTTGAACCATCCGCGCTTTATCAGCGGCGATATCGCCACCAGTTTTATTGATCAGGAATATCCCGATGGTTTCAAAGGCGCGCCGCTTTCCGAAGACCTGCTTCGTATTTTTGTGGCATCCGCGACCACCATCTTCCTGCGCGACGCGGAGCGCGCGGCGAAAATCAGCCAGCAGATTCGCGGCCGTGAGCGTGCGATCGGCGCCAGCTGGGTGGTGAATATTAATGGCGAGGATCACCCTGTCTATGTGCGCACGGATGGCGAGCAGGGCTATTTTATCACGCGAAACCGCAAGCTCAAACATGTCAAAACCAGCTGGAAACTTGGCAGCCGCCTGTTTACCGCAACCGTGAATGATGTGCCGGTGAACGTGCAGATCCGCCACCTTGACGAAGGCTATATCCTGACCCATGGCGGCACCAGCGTGGTGGCTAAAGTGCGCCCGCCGCGCACCGCTGAACTCGCGCAATACATGCCGGTGCCGAAGGCAAGCGCCGGCAAGGAAAAGCTGCTCTCGCCGATTGCTGGTCTCGTCACCAGCCTGCGTGTGAAAGAAGGTCAGGAAGTGCGCGCCGGACAGGAACTGATGGTGATTGAGGCGATGAAAATGGAAAACCTGATTGCCGCCGAATTCGACACCACCATCCAGAAAATCCACGTGGCGGAAAAAGACAGTGTGGGTGTGGATCAGGTGCTCATCCAATTCGCGGCTTAGCCGTCATCCCGGAAAATTTTGCAGCAGCAAAATTTATCCGGGATCCAGTATAGCAAAAAGTCAGCAGATTTTTTGCGTTTTTGAAAATGTCTTCTGACATTTTAAAACTGGATTCCCCTATAATTTCGCCTGCTGGCGAAATTCGGGGAATGACGATTTAAGCGCCTCATCCAACTGCGCCATGCTTGCATCTACGCCGAGTTTTTCCATTGAGGTAACACCAAATTCACGAATGCCGCACGGCACAATGCCGCCATAATGCGATAAATCCGGGTTCACATTGATGCAGATGCCGTGAAATGTCACCCATTTGCGGATGCGGATGCCGATGGCGGCGATTTTAGCTTCCTTTGCCCCACTCGCTTGCGGGGGGGGAAGGGGGGGGTGATTTTCTTGTAATGCTATTCTGATCACTTCAGCGACGGCATCCAAGCGATCCATCACATCGTGATTCCAGAATCGAATAACACGATAACCCGCCTGACTGAGGAAAAGAGAGCGTTCATGATCGTGTAGATATTGATCTTGCTGTGCGTGCTGACCACCATCAAGCTCGATAATCAATCTTTTTTCTATGCATACAAAGTCTGCAATATAAGAGCCGATAGGCATTTGCTTACGAAATTTATAATGTGCCATATTTCGATTGGTGAGCACATCATACCAAAGCCTTTTTTCTGCTCGTGTGAGATTGTGTCGGAGTAATTTTGCTTTTTTAAGTGCAGTAGGCTGACGCGTCGAATGTGTTGGCTCACCCAATTTCCACACCTCCTTACCCCCCCCGCAAGCGGGGGGGGCTTGCTCTTCCACCCACACCCCAACCCGGCCTTCTCTGGTAAAACCTTCGATGCCGAAGGATGCCAGTGTCGCAATAATCCACTGCTCGAGGCTGGCCACATAGCGCCGAACATCCATAGCGCCGCGTGCCTTCAGGTTCAGCATCACATACACCACCCTCTGTCCGGGGCCATGATAGGTATATTCACCGCCGCGCCCGGCCTGATAGACCGGAAATTGTTTGGCGAGTAAGTCGGTGTTTTTCGCGCTCGTGCCAGCGGTGTAAAGGGGAGGGTGCTCCACCAGCCAGATGAGCTCTGGCGCACGGCCAGCAAGGATATCCTCCACACGCGCTTCCATCGCGGCAAGTGCGGTTTCATAATCAGTCAGGCCGGGTGATATTTTCCATTCAATCTGTTGCATCATGCTAAAATAGCTACATCAAAGGCTTGCCAAAAGCAGATTTTTTGCTACTTATCGTGCTCCTCAGTTTCCAACGTGTGCGGTCATGGCGGAATTGGTAGACGCACTACCTTGAGGTGGTAGCGCCGCGAGGCGTGGAAGTTCGAGTCTTCTTGACCGCACCAATTTTATTGTTGTTTTTCTTTCTTGGAATGGATCCCCGCCTACGCGGGGACGAAAGCTTTTCGGGTGGGGGTAAAGGGTGCAAGCAAAAAGCCCGCCGATTGGCTTTTTTTGCTTCAGTGATGCGCAGAGTGCGTTATGTAGCTCCAACGCCGCTATCGCTGAGGTGGTATTTTTTATAAAACTCGTCTGCTGCAATAATCAATTGCCGGTAACACCACCAATCGCGCCGATACCGCCCATGTTCTGCGTGCCTGCCGAGCCAGATGCGGCTGGATTAGGCGCAGTGGTCGATGACGGCGCATTGCCGGCGCCTAAAACGCCATCACCGGCAGGGGCGGCAGCCATGCCGGGATCAATCGCAGAATTATTCGCTCCGGCATTTGCGCCTTCAACATAACGGCTAAGAACCGGAGGCATCTCGGTGGTCGTTCGTTGGGGGGTGGGAACGAATGGCGGGCTGTTCAGTGTTGGCAAGACACCAATAGCCTTGCCGGGATCTTCCTCCGGAAATGCTTCCTGCTCAGCGTTGATGGCTTTCAGACGCTTGAGTTCCTGCCGATCGACAGTGCCGCCGGAGATTGTTGTCGATGTTTCCGGCATTTTATTGAACGAAGATGTCGTGGGGGTATCTTTAGGGGCAGCCAGCGCTGGAGCTGTGGCCAGCGAAGCTGATAGCAGTGCAAATGTAAGCAGGGCGTGACGTGACATGGAAACCTCCGCAAGAGGGTGATATACAGCCTTAAAGATTAGATTCTACCTTATCAGGCGGATATTTTCCAGCATCTTGACAGGTTTTTCTTCCTCCGCCTCCGGCAACTCAAGCATAAGGCTGGCCGGAGCGGCCGATTTATCAAGCCGCTTAAGCTTGCCATCAATAAATGCGCCATCCTCTATGGAAAGCTGCTCATGCATCACAATCCCTTCAATATGACACCCGGCAAAGAGGCTCACCTGTTTGGCGCGAATCAGGCCATTAACACGGCCATAGACATGCACCTGGTCGGCCTGAACTTCCCCTTGAATCACACCGTTAGGACGCACGGTAAGGCACCGGCAGCGCAGATTGCCATCGAGCGTGCCATCCATATCAATCGTGCCATCTTCATGCACAATATTACCCAGCATATGGAGGTCGCGGCTGATGATGGTCGGCACCAGCGCCTTGCCTGAAGCAGAAGCGGAAGATGGTCTGGTTGGTTTAGAGTTTTTCCGAAACATAGCGGCCTGCCTCAAGGAATTTTTTTGGGTTCATGGCTTCATTACGGTAGCGTACTTCGTAATGCAGATGAGGGCCGGTGGAACGCCCGGTGGATCCCTGAACGCCAATCCAGTCACCGCGATTGACCTGCTGGCCGGGCACGACGCGTAATTTGCTCAGGTGGCCATAGCGCGTGCTGATACCTCGGCCATGGTCGATTTCAATCATATTGCCATAAGCGCCGTTCCAGCCAGAATAGGCGACGACGCCGTCGGCAGTGCTGCGCACTTTAGCGCCGTCTGGCCCCGCTAGATCAAGACCCGCGTGAAACGCCAGACGGTTCGTGAACGGATCGTAGCGATGGCCAAATCCACTTTGTGGTTTGCCGCCCGGCAGCGGTGTGCTCAGCGGCAGGCCGTCGATCAGGTTGCTAAGCGCCGCCAGCTCGTCCAGGCTGGAAAAAAGCTCGTTTTTTGATTGCTGCAGTTCACGCATATCTGCAGGGATATAAGGGCCGCCCTGCGCGCCATCCGGCGATGGTTTGCTGCCGGCCTGTTTTTTTAGCGATGTTGCATCCAGCCCCGTCTGTCGGATGAGCTGCTCAAGGTCATCAATCTTGTCGGATGTTTTCTCCTGCACGCGCTGGATGATTTCTGCATTGGTCGTTTTAAGCTGATCAACCTTATGCTCGAGATAGGCCACATGGCTCATCATCCGCTGGTTCTGCAGCGCTTCCTGCGTGAAAAGAGGCGAGGGGGGCTTTTCAAGCTCTTCGCTTGGCCGATAGCCCGGCTGCATGGTTTTGCTGACATAGGCGCTGGTGACATCACGCAGGGTCTGTCCTTGTTCTTTGAGGGCGCTACGCGCTGCCATGTAACTGCCGGTGGAAAAAGACGCCCAGCAGATAAACGCCAGCGCTACGATCAGCGCGCCAAGCTGTGAAGCGCCGCCAACCGGAACATGCCTCACGCCATCCTGCGAAACAATAATAATATTGCGCTTGCCAAACCAACGTTTCATGATCACCGAAAGCTCCTTTGCGAGCAGATTGACTGACATGACCAATTCTCCCGTTTTTTAATTAAGGCAGGCGATGAAGCGCTGCCGCAAAAAAACCATCCACACCATCTTGGTGCGGGGTCAGCACGAGAAAGGCATCCTTGCTGCCTAGCCCGGCGGGAGGGTGTTTGTCCCATATTTTATCCGCCGGGACAACCCTAAAATCATTAACAGAATTTAAGAAAAGCTCTATCTGCTGATGGTTTTCCTGCGGCAGCAGAGAACAGGTGGCATAAATCAGTTGTCCGCCTGGCTTAACCAGCCTTGCTGCACTTTGCAGAATACGCTGCTGCACCGCCAGCACTTCAGCCAGATCCTGCGGGGTGAACCGCCATTTTAAATCCGGGTTACGCCGCCAGGTGCCGGTGCCGGAGCAGGGGGCATCGACCAGCACCCTGTCTGCTGAGTCTTTGTGACGTTTGATAAACTGGTCATGCTCATGTTCCAGCACATGCACCTGAACATTATCAACCCCCGCGCGGCGCAGGCGTTCTTTTATCTGGGTTAGGCGCTTGGCAGAATTGTCCCACGCAAGAATCCGGCCTTTGTTTTGCATCTGCGCGGCGATGGCGAGTGTCTTGCCGCCCGCGCCGGCGCAAAAATCAATCACCTTCATGCCAGGTTTGGCGCCCACCAGCGCAGCCACCAGCTGCGAGCCTTCATCCTGCACTTCGAAATGTCCGGCCTTGAACGCGGGCGAGGTGAAAATCGGCGCACGTTTGGCAAGGCGTATGCCAAGCGGCGATACCGGGGTGGGGTAAACATCATACCCCTCGGTGGTAAGCTGGGCAAGCAGTGCATCGCGCGTCGTTTTCAGCGTGTTAACGCGCAGGTCGGTGTGCGCCTGTTCGCTGAGAGCGGCCACACCCGCTTCGAAAGATTCACCAAAGGCTTCGCGCAGGTGCGGTTCAATCCATTCGGGATAATTCAGCCGCATATGCGCCGGAGCTTTTTGTATCACATCAGCAGCTTTGCCCAGCAGCGATGTGAGTTTTTCAAAACGGGCGGCTTCTTGCGCACTCAGGCGGGGGAAAGCGTGCTTGCTGTCTTGGCTCATGGTGTGAAGCGCAGGAACATCTCCCTCGCGGCGAAGAATAATCGCGGTGAGCACCAGCGCCCGCGCGTGAAAATCCCCGCCCAGCTGGCTTACCAGCCACCATTCAAGCGTCGCTTTATGGCGCAGGCACCAATAGACCAGCTCGCCGATGGCGGCGCGATCTTTGCTGCCAATGAAACGCCGTGATTTAAAAAAATGATCAATCAACTTATCCGCCGGCAGTCGCTTCTCGCCCTGCCAAGACTGAAAAATGGAATCGATCATCTCAATCGATGCTTGTATGCGTGCGCCGGGGGTCATAAGTGAGGCTTGGGGATTGGGGGTTGGGCGTTGATAAAATTAAAATTGCTAGTCCCTAGCGCCTAACGCCTAAAGCCTTAACTGTCCATCCTATAATTCGGCGCTTCGCGGGTGATGGTGATGTCGTGGGCGTGGCTTTCACGTAGCCCTGCGCCCGTGATGCGCACAAACTTGGCATTTTTTTGCAAATCGCTAATGGTGCGGTTGCCGGTGTAACCCATCGCTGCCTTCAGGCCGCCAATCAGCTGGTGAATCACCGTGCTGGCTGGCCCTTTGAATGGCACGCGGCCTTCCACGCCTTCCGGCACTAGCTTGAGCTTATCCGCCACTTCTGCCTGGAAATAACGATCGGCTGAGCCGCGCGCCATCGCGCCAACGCTGCCCATGCCGCGATAGGTTTTGTACGAGCGCCCCTGATAAAGCACGACTTCGCCCGGGCTTTCTTCCGTGCCCGCAAACAAGCCCCCGAGCATCGCGCAGTCCGCGCCCGCAGCAATCGCTTTGGCGAGATCGCCGGAGAATTTAATGCCGCCATCCGCAATCACCGGCACGCCTTTTTTGCGCGCCACCGCGACCACATCCATAATCGCCGAAAGCTGCGGCACACCCACGCCAGCGATGATGCGCGTGGTGCAGATGGAGCCGGGGCCAATACCCACCTTAAGCCCGTCAGCGCCGGCTTTCATCAGCGCTTCAGCGGCTTCACGCGTGGCGATGTTACCAGCAATAATCTGCACATGTTTATATTTTGATTTGATGGCTTTCACTGCCTCAATCACGCCCTTCGAATGGCCGTGCGCGGTGTCCACCACCAGCACATCTGCGCCTGCCTCAATCAGCGCTTCAGCGCGCTTTAAGCCTTCGGTGCCGATGCCCACGGCGGCTGCCACACGAAGCCTGCCAGATTCGTCCTTGCAGGCATTCGGGTGTGCTTCGGCTTTTTCAATATCTTTGACGGTGATGAGGCCAATGCATTTATAGCTCTTATCGACCACCAGCAGCTTTTCGATACGATATTTATGCAGCAGCTTTTTGGCTTCGGCGCGTGAGATGTTTTTTTCCACCGTCACCAGCTTGTCTTTGGTCATCAGCTCGCTGACTTTTTGCTTCGGGTTGCTCGCAAAGCGCACGTCGCGGTTGGTGAGAATGCCCACCAGCTTTCCTGATTTTTCGACCACCGGCACGCCCGAGATATTGTGCTTATGCACCAGCGCCATCGCTTCCGCGAGCGTGGCATCAGGGTGGATGGTCAGCGGATCCAGCACCATGCCGGATTCAAATTTTTTCACCTTATAGACCTCAGCGGCCTGCTCAAACACGCTCAGGTTTTTGTGGATGCAGCCAATGCCGCCATGCTGCGCCATGCTGATGGCAAGGCGCGCTTCGGTGACGGTATCCATCGCGGCGGAGATGAGGGGGATGTTAAGCGTCACACCGCGTGTCAGGCGGGATTTTGTATCGGCATCAGCGGGGATAAAGTCCGATGCGGCAGGCTTAAGCAGCACGTCATCGAAAGTAAGGGCGGTCTGTAATTCCATGCAAAACCTTTCTGGCTATGGCTTTGCGGGATGCTTCTAGCGGTTTTCTGGGCGGTTGTCACGCGGTATTTCGCACTTGACTAACGTAACCATTATGGTTATAGTAACCATAAAGGTTACGTATGGCGATTATAAGTTTCAGGCACAAAGGTCTGCAGGAGTTGTTTGAGAAAGGGCGGAGTGCCAAAATTGGCGCACGTTACGTAAAAAATGCATTGTTGATCCTTGAGTTCCTTGATTATGCCGTGTCGCCAGACGATTTGAAGGGATTCAAGGATTTTCACGAGTTGAAGGGCGAAAGAAAAGGAACCTATTCAACTCATGTGACGGGTAATTACTGCATTACCTTTCGCTGGAAATATGAAGATGCTTGTGATGTGAATTTTGAGGATTATCATTGAAGGGAAAAGCTATGATTAAACGGGAAAGAAAACCTACCGCACCTGGCACATTGTTGCTGGAATTATTCCTCAAGCCGCGCGGCATTACCATTTCGGCCTTTGCCGAGGCGGTGGGGTTTTCGCGCAAGCATATCAGCAATATCATTCATGGCCGGGCGCGGATCGATGCACAACTTGCCGCCAGAATCGGCGTGGTGCTTGGCACCAGCTCGCGCGTGTGGCTGAACGGCCAGTCGGCAATCGATGCGTGGCAGGCGGAGAAAGAGCTGAAAAACTGGAAGCCGGCAGTTACGTTTAAGCAGCCGGCTATAGTTTAAGCTGAGTGGGTTTTTGGTCGATTCACGTGGTATTGGCCGTCATCCCCGCGAAAGCGGGGATCCACGCCAAACGATCGCTCAGCGAGCGATGTCTCTTGCCAAGTCGCCCCAGATTTCACTTTCTATGGCTTCTTTAATAGCGGCTCCAACACCGCGACGAGTTATTTTGCCATGGATTTCACCATTTTCCTCAGCGGTTCTAAGGCGCTTACTTACCAGCGCATTTTGAATTCTTTCAATATTTTCTGGTGTGATTTCGACATATAATTTACCAGATCCCGAGGGTGCTGGTGCGGCATCATCACCCATCGCAGCAACACCGATATTGGAAAGAGCAGCTTTCCATGATTCGATTTCACTGCTTTCTTCTTGATTACTGCGTTCACGCTGATGCCTGAAACCGAGATCAATTTCTATTGCAGGTGTATAAGGGAAAGGTTGTTCCAGAGGGTTGTATGGCAGCTGTGTATGTTGCTGAAAAACACTTAACGTAGCGTGGCTGTTTTCGTTTCCTTGACCAAGATGTATTGTGGCTTCATATGCGCGTTGATGGTCGGCTTTGTTTAAGACCTCACTAAGTGCCTGTGTTATCCTGTGAACCACGGCTTCGCCATCTTTTTCGGAACCAACAAGCTCTCTCATTCTGTCGGAAATACCAAGTGATTCATCAATTGCTTTTTTGAACGCTGCTCGTGCCGCTGGCGCTCTCTTTTGCAATTCGCCAAGCTGAGTTAAAAATTCAGTTTTTGATGCTGGTTTTGCTTCCATAATGCCCCCCCTTAGGTTTGTTGACACATCTTAACAAATGGGGGGGGTACGCAAGGCGGGAAATGTGAAAGTATAATGACGGTGCTAACAGCCTGATTAAGCAATCTTCTTCACATCCGTCAGGTTGAAATCGCCGCCTTTGTAAAGCAGTGGGATTTTCATGGATTTGGCCAGCGCATAAGCGAAGCAATCGCCCATATTGAGCGCGGCTTTGTGGTTGCCTTTGCCGAATTTGCGGTAGGCGGCGCGGGCTTCATGAGCCAGTTCAAAATTTGTAGGGATGATCGTAACGGAGAGTTTATTGAGTAAGAGATCCAAATGCTGTGGCTCGTTTGTCTTGCCGATTTGATTGTCCCAGACAATCCCTGTTTCCATGTAATTGACTGACGACATAAACAATTCATCAGCCTCATCTATGGCATCCATGATACTCGGCGCTTCTGCTTCATGCTTCAGGATCGCTATGATCACCGAGCTATCAAGCGCTACATCCCCCACAGCTCGTCCGTGATCTCTTTGAGGGTTTTGCCACCTTTGAATTTGAGTCGCGGGCGATCTTTCAGAAAATCTTCAACCGCCTTGCGCCGCGCCACGCGTTTTTTTGCTTTGGCGGCTTCGAGCTTTGCCAGCTTTTCCTCAATCGCGCTTGCCGCAGCGCGAGTCAGGCTTTCGCCGGTCATACTGGCGAGCAGCCGCAGGTTTTTATCAACCGTCGGGTCCTTAATCGAAAGCGCCATGATTCTATCTATCGATAATTTTCTATAAAAATTATACTGTATAGAAAATGCGCCGTCAAGCCGCCTTGGCCTTTTTCGCCGCGCTGAGCGCCTGGTCGAGGTCGGCGATGATGTCGTCCGAGTGCTCTAAACCGATGGAAATGCGCAGTCCCTCCGGCTTCACGCCCACTTTCGCCTGATGCTCGGGCGAGAGCTGGTGGTGGGTGGTGGAAGCAGGGTGGATGATAAGCGAGCGCGAATCGCCAATATTGGCGACATGGCGCAGCAGGCCGAGCGATTCCACCAGCGATTTAGCGCCCGAATAGCCGCTTTTGACACCGAACGTAAACACCGAGCCGCTGCCCAGCGGTGAATATTTTTTGGCAAGCGCATGGTATTTGTTGTTTTTGAGGCCAGGGTAGGTGACCCACGCCACTTCGGCGTGGCTTTCCAGGAATTCCGCCACTTTCTGTGCATTGTCGCAGTGGCGCTGGACGCGCAGGGCGAGCGTTTCAATGCCCAGCAGCGTGAGATAGGCGTTCATCGGGCTCTGGCACGCGCCAAGATCGCGCAGCCCAATCGCGTGCGCGCGCATGGTAAAGGCCATGTTGCCGAAGGTTTTATGGAATTCGAGGCCGTCATAGGCGGGGTCGCCCTTCACCATCAGCGGGAACTTATCATTGGCCGCCCAGTTGAACTTGCCGGAATCGATGGTGACGCCGCCCATCGCCGAGCCGTTGCCGGTGAGGAACTTCGTGGTGGAGTGGCAGACGATATCCGCGCCCCACTCAATCGGACGCAGCAGGTAGGGCGACGCCATGGTATTATCGACAATCAGCGGAATGCCGTGGGCGTGGGCGATGTTCGCCAGCGCCTCAATATCAGCCACCACGCCGGCCGGGTTGGCGAAGCTTTCGCAGTAAATCGCCTTGGTTTTGGCGTTGATGGCCGCTTCCACGGCCTTATGGTCGTCAATATCCACGAGATGCGCCTTCCAGCCAAACTGCACAAAGCTGTTTTTGAACTGGCTGGTGGTGCCGCCGTAAAGGCGGTTGCTGGCCACGACTTCATCGCCCGGCTGCATCAGGTTAAAAAACGTAATCAGCTGGCCGGCATGGCCGCTGGCCGCTGCGGTCGCGCCAACGCCGCCTTCGAGCGCCGCCAGCCTGTCCTGAAGCGCGGAGACGGTGGGGTTGGTCAGGCGCGAATAGACATAGCCCGCCTCTTTGAGCGTGAAGAGGTTGGCCGCATGCTCGGCATCACGAAATTGATAGCTGCAATTCTGCTGAATCGGCGGCAGCAGCGAGCCGGTGGTGGGGTCGGGCTTGGCGCCGGCGTGGATGGCGAGGGTTTCGATGCGGTGCTTGGTCATGGTTAGACATCCTGAAAGAGTATAAAGAAGCGCTGAAAAAGATAAACTAAATGGTGATACTATACTTAATGAAAATGCTATTTGTTTACATCAAAAAGTACCGGTCTTTAATCAGGACAAATTTCATCACCCTCATCACCAAGTTCTCTTTGTTCTTTCCTTCTGTTTATTTCACGCAACTTCCAGCATTCATCTCCTCTTGCCGGCCCAGATTCTAACGCCTGTCTGTAAGTTTTGGTTGGTTGCTCAGCAGAAGGTTTCGTATCTTTGCTTTCTGATGTACTTTTTGGGGGCGAGGTGTCACGTTTAGGCTCTTTTTCCATACTGAATCCTTTCACAAAATTACGTAGAGAGTTCTACAAAACATTGTTTTGTATGTCAGTAAAATACTGCCTTTTACGCCACACTTAAAAGTTTTTTACCCCAAACCCAAAAAAACACTTAAATGATGTAAAAAAATGCTTTATTATCCTTTTGATTTTCTGTAATGGAAATCGCTTCGTTAACAACAAACAGGTGTTTTGTGTTTACTAACCCTCTGCAAACAAGAAAGCGCTTCCTGGCGATGATGCAAGGCGAGCCTTAGATTCCTTAAACCCCGTAAGACATAGGTACTAAGTTAGATGAAACATGCCACTTTCGAGCCTCCGGGCCGAGCCCTACGCCAAACCAGCGTAATCCCCCTCCAAAGACAAACCCGTAAATCCACCAAACCGCTTGCCCCGGCCACCCCGGTCTATCGTGCTGCGGAAGATATGGTGCATGAGCTGCGCCCGGTGATGCCGATCACCTGCCTGCGCCCCGCTACCATTGCCTCCACCACCAAGTGGTTCCTGAAGTCCTTCCCGGGCGAGGTGATGTATGCGGTGAAAACGAATCCAGATGCGCGTGTGCTCAAGGTGATATACCATGCCGGGGTACGGCATTTTGATGTGGCATCGCTTGCCGAAATTAAGGCTGTGGTGGCAGTTGCGCCGGATGCACAGATGTATTTCATGCACCCGGTGAAAAGCCGCCAGGCGATCTCCCGCGCTTATTATGAGTTCGGGATCCGTTGCTTTGTGCTGGATTCCTTCGGCGAATTGCAGAAAATCCTCGATGAGACCGGCTTCGCGCAGGACCTCACCCTGGTGGTGCGTCTGGCGACCCCGAATAAATACTCGGAGCTGGATCTTTCCGGCAAATTCGGCGCGCCTCCGGCAGAAGCGGAGAAAATCCTGCGCTATGCGGAAAAATTCTGCGCTCGTCTTGGCGTATCGTTCCATGTCGGTTCACAATGCATGAACCCACAGGCCTA
>JANRJW010000008.1:0-165675 GCA_033763775.1 Alphaproteobacteria bacterium
CGTGAACATATTCAGGCTTTTATGTTTTACCGATTCCGCTGCACGGACGAAGAACGGCCAGCCAGCCCATAGCACGACAGGCGTTGCCATGAGCATTTGAATCCACTTCGATAATTGGGAATCCAAAAACTCGTGAGAAAAGCCGGGAATCAAATGTGCGCCCATCACCACCAACGCCAGCGGGAACGACAGCACCGCCGCCACCCAAAACCGGCGTGTCATATCGACCAGTTCCGGGTCTTGGCCTTCATCCAGTGACACGGTTTCCGGCTCCAGCGCCATGCCGCAGATCGGGCAGTTGCCCGGCTTCGGTTGCCGCACCTGTGGGTGCATCGGGCAGGTGTAGATTACGTTTGCGTCTGTAGGAATCTCCGGTGCGGCTTTCAGGGCAACGTCGTGCTGGTGCCTATGGTGTGAGCAATGACCTCCATGGTGGGGTTCCTGTGAATGATTCATCAATGACAACCTCTTTTGTGTTCCTTTTTATCATCCTTATTCTGCCCATCATCCTTAGAATTGCCATGGTGTCTGTGACTACCGTGCATGAAGAAATGCGAAAGTGGACAAAGTAGAATAAACAGAAACGGCAACGCCCCAAGCACATGTTGCTGATGCCATACAATCAAGTAAACACCGAGTGCTGCAAGTGCGATCAGTATTGCAATACCTTTTGGGCTTTTCCACCAAGGACATGTTGTCATAAAAACTCCTTTTTACATCAGTTTTGCAGCGATGAACGCGAAGTAAAAACCCACGCAATACATCGCTAACGAGAACAGAAAAATACGAAAGCTCCAACGGCGCATGCGTGTACAAGCCTTTGCTTTCAACGGATCGGCAGGACACGGCGCATTCCGCATGAGATAGCGCATCGTGCCGGAAATCGTGAGCATGATACCGGCGAAGATAAACAGGCCCACCTTATGTTCCGAGAGCCAGATAAGCTGCGGAAATATACTCACCAATCCTATCACTGCCGCGCCTGCGCCAATGGAAACCAGTAATGCTGGCAACGCACAGCAAAATAGCGTGCTGAAAGAGCCGAACAAAGCGATGGTGGATATCAGTCCTGACGCGGCGCGTTTTTCCGTCTGCATTATTTTTCTCTTGTGATTCCGGTTACTGTATAGCCCGCATCCGTAATTAGTTTGGTTACGGTGGTATCGTCCATTGTTTGGCCTTGCTTGGTGCCAATCGTCACCAGCTTGCTTTCCAAATCGACTTTTACATGATCAACGGCGGATTCAGCCTTAAAGGTTTTTTCAATGCCGGTGGCGCAGAAAGCGCAAACCAGCCCGTTAACAGTGGCCTTGATGGTTTCCGCATGTGCTGCGCTGGTAAGCAGCGCAAACGTAGCGGCAGTGAATAAAAGTTTTCGCATAGTTCCTCCTTAGAATTGTAATACCCAGTTCAACATGGCACGGTTGTTACTGCTGTAACCAGCTTCCACCAGCGTCGTTTTGTAAAAAAAGCGCACCAGCGGCGTAACCACTACGTTATCTTCTTTGGCCGGATGGTGATCAACCTGCACCATAAGCCAAGTATTCAAGTCCTCATAGTTGGCGAGGTATGGCGCAAAACCAACACGCGCACGTTGCCACACCGATTTTTCAAAATCACCTGCGTACATCCCTCTAATCTCATATGAAGTAAAAATGCGGCGGGTTTCGTAATCAGCTAGAATCCCCGTCCATGCAGAAAATTCATCGTCACCTTTCCAGTGCGATACGCCTGCGCCAGTCATGCTGAAAATATTTCCTTGTGCGCCCGGAAAGTTCCAACGTTTCACCAAATAATTTACCTGCGGGCCAACAGTGGTAAAATCCATGTCGCCACTTTCTTTTTTGGCGTAAAGCCCCACCGCAAGGCTGGGGTCGATGGTATAATCCAATGATAGCGTGTGGCCGGTTTCGTCGTTCTCCTGCATCACCATAAAGCCGTTCACATAGGATATAGGCTTGGCCTCGGCAGTTTGCGGCACTGCAAGCAATGTAGATATTCCTATCATTGCTGCCGCTACCAACTTTTTAGATTTGCGATTGATGTGTTCTAAAATAGGGCAGCAATCGAGGGGGCTATTATCCGCTGGGCATTCTTTGGCGAGCTGCTTGAGGACTTTTCTGATTTCCTTCAGTTCGAGTATGCGGGATTCCGCCTGCTTGATTTTGGCCTCAGTATGTTTAAGGATTTCCGCACAGGTTGCTTTATCAGAACTTTTTAATGCGAGTAGCTGACGGATTTCATCGAGCGTAAAATTCAACTCTTTTGCACCACGGATAAACCTCACAACACGAACTGCGTCAGGACTGTATAAGCGGTATCCTGAGGCGGAACGAC
This sequence comes from Alphaproteobacteria bacterium, assembly GCA_033763775.1. Taxonomy (GTDB): domain Bacteria; phylum Pseudomonadota; class Alphaproteobacteria; order Rickettsiales; family SXRF01; genus JAJTHB01. The sequence continues at coordinate 2,338 of JANRJW010000008.1, forward strand.
CATCAGCGGTAATGAGCTTCATCTTCTCATAATAGCGCAGCGTTTCTGCGCTAACGTCTGTGATTTCCGCCAATTTTCCGATGGTAAATTGTTTCATAGTTATCTCCCCATTTTTAGAGCCTACACCTTGTAGTATACTCCAAGGTCAAGCACTAAATTTTATCCCCCCAAACCTATTGTCTGGGGGGATTTTGGTTCAGCGTGGTCAGTTCTTTTTCATGCTTGCGATGGTGTAGTCATCCTTGCCCACTGCTTTGAGAGTGAAGGATACGGCATCACCTTCTTTGTAACTGGACAGATCAACACTGCTATCCGCCGTAAACGACATCGTCATGGTTGGCCAGCCGAGTGCTTTAATGGGGTCGTGCTTCATTTTGATGGTGCGTTTTCCTGTATCCACGCTGATGATTTTGCCTGTGCCTTGTGGTGCAGCAGAATCCGCAGATATATTTTTGCCTGCGGCTGATTCACCTTCTTCAAGTTTTTGCTTTAACTTGTGATGATCCATACTTTTGGTTTCTCCTGGTTTGGAGGCTTGACCGACAATGATCGTGCCTTTCATTCCGAGTGATTCATGTGGATGGCAATGGAATTGGTAAGTTCCGGGAACGGTGAAGGTGTAAGAGAATTTATCACCCTTCTTTTCCATCATGGGTGACATAATCATCTCGTCTACCTGCTTAGGCTGATTGACGAACATCACATTGTGCATATCATCTTGGGCGTTCTCAAAAGTAACCGTGTCGCCGGGTTGCACGGTAAGTTTATCCGGCGAAAAATACACCTTGCCGCTGTTAGCATCGGTCACTTCTTTGATGGTGTATTCTTTGGCGAATGCTGGCGTTGCAGCCAGTATCAGCGCGGTAGTCAAAAGTAGATTTTTCATGAGTCATTTTCCTTTATTGTTGGTTGATTAAAACATTAGTCGAAGGCCGATAGCACCGACCAGCTCGTCGTTATCCTCGCCATTGCGGGTGGCGATGGATGCGGTTTCACCGAACTTTTGGCCATAGTGGACATCCACATAAGGCGCGAATTTTCGGGTGAATTCGTAGCGTGTTTGCAAGCCTATCTTGCCGTCGGTCACGCCTCTGCCAATGCCCTGTTCGTGGACATCCTGCGCGGAAAGATTGACCTCAAAGTATGGCTGTAAGATGAGCTTTTGGGTTAGCAGCAGGTCATTTTCCTGCCGTAGTCGCGCCGTGACATCGCCATGTTCGCTAACGAATAAATGCGCCTCGGTTTCAAACCAGTATGGCGCAAGTCCATTGACACCGAGCGTCAAGTAAGCGGTGGACTCAGGCTTGGTGTCATAACGAATCCCTGCCTGTGCATCCCAAAACGTAGCGATATTACGGCTATAGAGCGCCCAGAATTCGGCACTTTCTAGCTTGCTATCAGCATGTTCTCCCTCTGATTTAATCCAGAGTTTATTTTCATCCGTGCCGATCCAGCCATCCAAATCCCAGCTTTGTAGCGGCGTTCCATCAGTGTTGCCGCCAGCATCGGCTTCCAGCCTGAACATGTGGAAGATACCGCCGCCATGCTCTGCTGCCATGTCGGAATGTGCCGAGTGATCAGCAGCAAGCACAGGCTGTGCAAGCGCCGTAGTGAGGCACAATACCATAAGTAAGTGTTTAGTGTGCATGGTGGCCTCCGCTGGTTTTGGTTTCAGTGGCAGGCATATCCGCCGCATCGAGCTTGGCGACAACGACCTGACGCATCATGCCGCTGGCCATGTGGTAGAGCAGATGGCAATGGAACGCCCATTCTCCGATTTCATCCGCCGTCACGAGTACGGAATACGAGCCACCAGGCGGTACAATCACCGTGTGCTTGTTGGGCAGCTTCGCGGCAGGCTGGCCGTTTTCTAGCTGCACGAACATGCCATGCAGGTGCATCGGGTGCGCCATCATCGTTTCGTTGGTGAAGTTCAGCCGCACACGTTCGCCATATTTCAGGCGGATGGGTTCAGCCTCCGAGAATTTCTTCTCGTTAATCGTCCAGATGTAGCGTTCCATGTTGCCACCTAAGCGCACATCAATCGTGCGCTCTGGCTTGCGTTGGTCTTTCTGCACACCTGCATAACGTAAGTCGGCGTAAGACAGTGCTTTCTGGCCTTCGGGTGTCCCCGTCTTCGCCCAGCCACTAATCATATCGGCGGGGGTCATCTCCATATCAGGATCGTCCTTCATCATCATCTCCATGTCCATATCGGCCATCGAGAGCAAGGCACGGTCGCGCTGCTTCGGCATGTCACCATGCTGGCCTTCGCTGGTGGCCAGCGTGCCAATTGCAAAGCCTGTGCGATCAATCGGCTCGGCGGCGATGGTGTAGGCTTTATCATCCTTCGGTGTGACAATCACATCGTAAGTTTCCGCAGGCGCAAAGCGGAATTCATCCACCGTAACAGGCTCGATGCCCTGACCATCCGCCTGAACCACGCTCATTTTCAGTCCAGGGATTCGCACATCGAAGAACGACATGGCGGAAGCGTTAATAAAACGAAGGCGCACGCGCTCACCTGGCTTGAAAATCCCTGTCCAGTTCTGCTCTGGGGATTTGCCGTTGGTGAGGAAAGTGTAGCCTGTGACATCAGCAAGGTCGGTACGCATCATCCGCATATCGCCCCAATCTTTTGCATCCTTCCATGCCTTGCTCCAGCCACGCTCTCCAACATCCTTAAAGAAATCACCAACAGTAAGTCTGGCGTTGGCGTAATAATCCGACGACATTTTGAGGTTAGCCATGATGTCGCTAGAATGTTCCTCCGAGAAATCGGAAAGCACGACAACGTAATCACGATCTGAAGCTATCGGGTCTTTGCCTTTGGGTGAGGTGATGATCGAGCCATAAAGCCCATCCTGTTCCTGGCCGCTGGTGTGCGAATGATACCAATAGGTGCCAGTCTGCTTGATGGGAAAACGATAGGTAAAGGTTGTATGAGGCTTGATAGCTTCATAACCATTGAAACCTGTTACACCGTCCATCGCCCCAGGCAGTATCAACCCATGCCAGTGAATAGAGGTCGGCTCGTCCATTTTATTAGTGACATGGATCACCGCCTCATCGCCTTCAATAAAGCAAAGCGTGGGGGCTGGAATGCCACCATTAACAGTGATTTTCTCGATTGGTTTGCCAGTAATGTTTACAGGCAGACGCTCAATCGTAAGCGTGTATTCAGATGTTTTAGCGTGTGCAGGTGTGGCTAGAAGCCCAACCATCAGCAACGCCACCATCAGGGGATGATGTGTTCGCATAACTAATCCTTGATTTGCATTGAAAAATAGCCGTGAAACACGCAAACGAGGCGCGTCACGTGCAAAAAACAAACAGGATTAGGCTTTGGGAGGGCGTTTTAGACGATTGGAAAGGGCGGATTCGACAAACTGATTGTCGAACGCGAATGCGCTGCTATCTGAGGAAAGAGAAACCAGCGAGTTACTGCCATTGCCGAAAATCTTCGACAACCCGTTATGGCATGTGCCGCCAACGCATTTGCAGATTCCTTTATCGCAGCATTCACCGGATGCGTCTTTATCATTCTGGGCAGTTTTGCTGGATTGCTCAGCTTTGGCATGGTTATGACAATCACCGTACTCTGAGGAGACTTCGGCTTTTTCTGCCTTTGCGGCATCATGAGGCGTCATCGCATGAGACATAGTCGGAAAGCTCGTTGTCATAACGAGCGCCAGAACCATGAAGATGCCAATAAACTTTTTCATAGAACCATTATACAAGCTAATATCGTCTTCGCAAGATATTCATGGGCAAATTGCAGCTAAGGCAATGGTTTATTTTGACTTCATTGCATTGAACCACTAAATTGCTAATTGAGGGGGTCGAAAATCCCCGTTAACTGCGATTTTTTTAAGTAGGCTCGTTTCCCAAGCCCTGCTTCCGTCTGCTTTGCGTCGGGAGTAGGTGAATAAAATAGCCCGTAAGGGTGAATAAGCCTGCGCCCGTTAACGGCGATTTTCGACTCCCGGCACCAGCGTACCTGGTGCATCCAAACGATACCGTATCGCGCACCTGCAAGGGAAAGCCTTTGTAGGTGCGTACTACACATCAGGAGCGGGAGCAGGTGAAGCCAGAAGCCATCCATTTTTATCAGACTCTGGGAGCGCAACTCCGCCAGCAGCGCACGATTTGCGGGATGACGCAAAAGCAGCTTGGTGATGCGCTGGGCATCACCTTTCAACAAATACAAAAATACGAACGTGGAACCAATCAGATCAGCTTATTTCTGCTGATCGAAGCGGCGCGCATTCTGCGTGTTCCAGTAACAGATTTCATCAACAACCATATCATCGAGTTCGAATCCGATGACAGCATCCCAACTCAACGCATGCGTGGTGCGCTGATGGGCTATTTTCTCAGAATCAAAAACCCGAAGGTTCTCAAGAGTGTTTTTGAAGTGGTGAAGGTCATCGCGGAGCATGAATTATGAAATCGTGGAAGTACCCAGATCCGCCGCAACCGAAATGGCTCGAATTCATCGAATGGTTCGTACCGCTGCTTATGTGGTTCCCAACCTGCATCGGAGGATGGTTGGTGTATTTCGGGATGCCTGTAAATCAAATGCTGATATTGAGTATTATAATTGCTACGAGTGGAGCAACCTACTTTTCTGCCTAAGGGCAGAAAAAATCAGATTGATGGATTACACTTCGTCTTCCTCCTCATTACCCATCACGCGTCCGTAGCGTGACATGGCTTGTTGCGACGCAACTTTATTGATTGCAGATTTGAAGATAGTGATCATCTCGGCGGTGCTCATCCGATCTGTGCCACTTCTTTTGCGGTAACGTTCTAATTTCAGCTGAAACACTGCAAACACTTCTTCCATGTAATCGTGAGGCAGAGCCTTCGTAGACTCATACCATGTCAAAAATAGTTCCTCAGCCATGCTAATCTTTGATGCCTTTGTGATTCTAAGCTCGGTGACGTTGCTCATACATTTCTCCCCATTGATTTGTAGTGTGGTGCGCATGAGCGACACCGAAAAGGGAATGCACTATAACAACCTTTAGTTTAATATGCAAGTATGAAAAGCAACCTAAAGGGGAATTTATTGTTGCTGTAGATCAAAGCGGTCGTCGATTTTCTGAAAATCGTGTCAGATAACACGCGCAAGAGGACATAGCACGTTCCCCATTCACTGATGATTTGATTGTTCGATGTAGGTGCATTCATATTGAAAAAACCTGCTGTACCGAGCATTCCTAAAAATCATTGCGTAGCAATAGATTGCAGTTTTTATGCACCATTTCTGCTGTACCGAGTTTCTGGTACAGCAGAAAACTCCAATCTGGTTAGTTCAAATTTTTCTAGGTTTTCTGCGGGAGAGAGTGGTGCCCGGAGCCGGAATCGAACCAGCGACACAGGGATTTTCAGTCCCTTGCTCTACCAACTGAGCTATCCGGGCACATCGAAATGTGCTCTTTTGTGCGTTTGCTGTACCGGTGCTGTACCGACACATTTTTGAAAATTCAACCATACGCACAACGCGTTGAATTTCCAATCTTAAACCCCACGCCGCCAGAGACAGGAACGTGGATTTTCAGTCCCTTGCTCTACCAACTGAGCTATCGAGGCACATGCCATATCGGCAATAAAGAGCCTGCGTTATAGAAGAAGCGTTTTTGCTTGTCCAGCCTTAGAATAAGGTTTCGAGCAGGCCAGCGTCGCTGGGCTTGCTGTAAGTCATTTCCTCCCACCCGCCGCCCAGCGCGCGAATGAGGCTCACGGCCGCGTTCATGCGTGCACCCTGCCCTGCGATAGCGGCGCGGCTGGCGGCCAGCGCCTGCCGGTCGCTCTCGGCCACTTCAAAATAGCTGACATCGCCCTGCTCATAGCGCCTGCGGGTTAAATCCAGTGTGCGGCGGCTGGCGCTGGCGGCTTTATCCAGCTCCTGCTGCGCCTCGGCAAGCAGGCGCTGGCTGGAGAGGGCGTTTTCAACATCAGCAAACGCAACCAGCACCTGCGCGCGGTAGGCCTCGAGCGACCCCTCATAGACTGCCTGCGCGCTATCGACACGGGCGATGGTGCGGCCGCTATCAAAAATGGTCATGGCAAGTGCGCTGCCGCCCACCTGCCCCAGCGCCCAGTTTCGGCTGCTCCATTTGAAAAGATCAGCAAGGCTGGCTGATTCATAGCCAAAGTTCGAGGTGAGCGACAGGCTGGGGAAAAATGCCGCGCGGGCGACCCCAATGCGCCGGTTGGCCGCCTGCATGGTGGAGGCCGCCTGCGCCACATCCGGCCGCCTTGCGAGCAAGGTCGAGGGCAGACCAGCAGGAATATTCGGCGGCGTCATGACCACCGATGCCTCGGGAAAGCGGTAGGTTGAAGGCAGCTCGCCAAGCAGCACCGCAAGGGCATTTTCATAACCCGCGCGCGCGCGATCCAGCGAGAGAAGATCTGCTTTTGCCTGTGCAAGATCGGCCTCGGTGCGGCTGACATCCTGCTCGGAGACGGTGCCAACATCGAAACGCCGCTGCATGATACGTGCCGCTTCTTCGCGCACTGCGACTGTATCACGCAGCAGCAGGCGCTCGGCATCGAGTGCGCGTAGCGTAAAATAGGTGCTGGCGACATCGGCCTGCAGCGCCAGCAGTGTGCTGCGATAGAGCGCGTCCTGCGCGTCGGTTTCAAATTCCAGTGCGCGCTCGCTATCTAAGATGCGGGCGAATAAATCCACCTCATAGGTGAGTGTCGCGCCGGCGCCGTAAAGATTGTAGGGCTTTAAATCATTCGTGGCGCCGCCAAAGGCTACGTTGCCCGCGCTTGCTGATTTAGCGCGCACCGCATTGCCGCCTGCCTGCAATGTGGGAAGCAGCGTGGAAGCCACACTGCGCGCCTGCGCCCGCGCCTGATTCACACGCGCGGCAGCAATTTTGAGGTTCGGGTTGTTACTGGCTGCCTGCTCCTGCAGGCTGCTTAGTACACCATCATCAAAGATGCGCCACCACTGGCCGCGATCTTCACCTTCTCGCGGCGTAATTTCTTTCCACTCCCCCACCTGCTCGGCGGCGATTTGCTCCTTATATTGCTCCGGCAGCTTGGTTTCCGGCATCACAAAATCAGGCGCCAAGCTGCAGCTGCTGAGCAGTGTTGTTGTCAGAAGCAGGCTGGCAACTAGCGACCGATAACTAGAGACACTATTCACGACGCTCTCCTTCATGATGGTGCGCGTGTTCAAGTGAAGCGGAATGAAGCGTTCCGCCAAACATCATGCGCAGCCCGACATAGAAAATCGGGGTAAGAAATAGGCCGAAGAAGGTCACACCCAGCATGCCCGAAAACACCGCCACGCCCATATCCTGACGCATCTCCGAACCGGCGCCGCTTGAAAAGACCAGCGGCAACACACCCATGATAAAAGCAAAAGAAGTCATGAGAATGGGGCGAAGACGCAGGCGGCACGACTTGATGGCCGCGTGAAACGGCGAGAGCTTCTGCATAATCTCCAGCTCGCGAGCAAACTCCACAATTAAAATGGCGTTTTTGCAGGCAAGCCCCACGAGTACGATGAGTCCTATCTGGGTGAAGATGTTGTTATCGCGCCCGACAATCCACACACCAAAAATGGCCGATAGCAAACACATCGGCACAATCAGAATCACCGCCAGCGGCAACACCAGACTTTCATACTGCGCCGCCAGCACCATGAATACCAGCAGCACGCAAAGCGGGAAAATGAGCAGCGCCGTGTTGCCAGCTAAGATTTCCTGATAGGTGAGCTCCGTCCATTCAAACGTCATGCCCTTGGGCAAGGTTTCGCGCACGATACGCTCAATCTCGTCCTTCACTTGCCCGGTAGAATAGCCAGCCGCCGGGCTTACGTTGATATCCGCCGAGCGATAGGCGTTGTAGCGCGTGGCATTATCCGGCCCATAGCTTTCGGTGACTTTGATGAGCGCGCCGAGCGGCACCATCTCGCCAGAACTACTCCTGACTTTCAGCTGCAGCATATCGCTGGCGCGATCACGAAACTCGCTATCGGCCTGCGCGAACACACGGTAGGTACGGCCGAATTTATTAAAGTCATTGATGTAAGCCGAGCCGAGATAGATCTGCAGCGTGGCGAAAATATCAGTGATATTCACGCCCATCTGCTTGGCGCGCACGCGGTCAACCTTCACTTCCAGCTGCGGCACGTTAATACCGTAGAGTGAGTAAGCACCGCCCTGCGGGTCAAACACCGGCGACTGCCGCGCCTTGCCGAGAATTTCGTTTTTCACGGCATCGAGCGCTTCATAGCCAAGATCCGCACGATCCTGAATCTGCAGCTTCGCACCGCCAGTGGTCGATAGCCCCATCACCGGCGGTGGTGGCAGGGCGAGCACCGGAAAGGCCTCTTTAATCTGCATGAAATACTGCCCCATCAGCGCACCGGAAATGGCGCCAGCAGAAAGATCGGGGGTGGTGCGCTCTTCAAAAGGCTTCAGCGATACGAAGGTGATACCGGCGCTTGGGCTATTGGTGAAGCCCTTGATGGAAAGCCCCGGAAACGCCACTGCGCTTTGAACGCCCGGCTGCTTCATCATAATGTCCGACATTTTGCGCATCACCTCTTCGGTGCGATCCAGATTCGCGCCGTCGGGGAGCATGGCAAAGCTCACCAGATATTGCTTATCCTGCTGCGGAATGAAGCCTTTCGGAGTGAGCTGAAACAGCAGACCCGTGACACCGATGAGCACGACATAGCCCATCACAAAAGCACGCTTACGCTTAAGCGAGCTCTGCACGCCGAGCGAATAGCGCTCAGACTGGCGGCCAAAATAGCGGTTAAACAGATCAAAGCCCTGCGGCGCACCTGCGGCGGGCGGCGTGAGCATATGCTTGATGGCAAGCACCGCGCCTATGGCCACCGACAGCCAGATAAGCACCGTAAAGCCGATGCCAACGAACATCAGCACCGGGCTGAAGCCAAGCAAACTGCCCAGTATTTTCATGATGATGATATCAGCAATGACCAGAAGCACCGCCGCCAGAAACCAGCGCCACGCATGAAAAACGCCGCCAAAGATTTTTTCAATCAAAAGCGTGAGCTTGTCCTTGGGTAGCCCCTTGGGCTTTAGCAGCATGGCGGCGAGCGCCGGGCTTAAGGTGAGCGAATTGAACGCGGAGATAACGGTGGAAATAGCAATGGTGAGCGCGAATTGCTGGTAGAACTGGCCGGTGAGGCCGCTCATAAACGCAATCGGCACGAAGACGGCAATCAGCGTGAGTGCAATCGCGATGATCGGGCCAGATACCTCGCGCATCGCCTGATAGGTCGCTTCAAGCGGGCTTAGGCCTTCTTCAATATTACGCTCGACATTTTCCACCACCACAATCGCATCATCCACCACAATCCCGATGGCGAGCACCAGGCCGAAGAGCGATAGCGCATTAATCGAAAAACCAAACGCATACATGAAGGCGAACGTGCCCACGATCGACACCGGCACCGCAAGCAGCGGAATAATCGAAGCGCGCCAGGTTTGTAAGAAAACAATCACCACCAGCACCACCAGCGCCACTGCCTCGAGCAGGGTTTTAATCACCGCCGTGATCGAATCACGCACGAAAACTGTAGGGTCGTAGACGATGCTGTAGTCGAGTCCGGGCGGAAAATCTTTTTTTAGTTCCGCCATAGTGGCGCGAATATCATCGGAAATCTGAATGGCGTTGGAGCCGGGCGCCTGAAAAATGGGAATCGCCACCGCCGGCTTGTTATCCAGCAGCGAGCGCAGGCCATATTCCGACGCGCCCAGCTCAATGCGCGCCACATCGCGAAGGTAGGTCACGCCGCCAGTTTGCGGATCGGTCTTCAGCACAATCTCGCCAAATTCTTCTTCGGTCTGCAAGCGCCCCTGCGCGCTCACGTTCAGCTGAATCTCGGTGCCCTTCGCATAGGGCGGCCCGCCAATCACACCAGCGGCCACCTGCACGTTCTGCTCGCGCACCGCCATCACCACATCGGTGGCGGCTAAGCCGCGCGCGGCCATTTTTTCCGGGTTCAGCCACAGGCGCATCGCGTAATCGCCGGAGCCAAACACCGCCACCTGCCCCACCCCGCGCACACGCGCGAGCGCATCTTTCACGTTCAGCACCGCGTAGTTGCGCTGATAGAGCATATCGCGGCTGCCATCCGGCGAGAGCAGATGCACCACCATGGTGAGATCGGGCGAACTTTTTACGGTGGTGACACCAAACTGGCGCACCTCATCAGGAAGACGTGGCAATGCCTGCGACACACGGTTTTCCACCAGCTGCTGGGCTTTGTCCGGATCGGTGCCAATTTTGAAGGTGACAGTAAGGCGCATCACACCATCGCTGGTGCCCTGCGACGACATGTAGAGCATACCCTCGACGCCGTTAATCTGCTCTTCCAGCGGCGCGGCCACCGTTTCTGAAATCACTTTCGGGTTCGCGCCCGGATATTGCGCGGAAACTTCCACCGTGGGCGGCACAACATCAGGATATTCCGAGATGGGCATCAGCGGAATGGCGATCAGACCGGCGATAAAAATCAGCGCCGAGAGCACTCCGGCAAAAATCGGGCGATCGACGAAAAAGCGGGAGAAGTTCATGGCTGTGATTCGGGATTGGGGATTGGGGATTCGGGATTTGGGTTTGTTTGAGGTTGCTCAGTTGCTGTCATGCTAACCAGCTCCGGCACCACCGGCGCGCCGGGGAAAAAGACGCGCTGCGTGCCATTGATGACGATTTTTTCGCCAGCACTCAAACCATCGGTAATGATGCGCAGGCCTTCGGCCACGCCGCCCAGTGTCACCGCGCGCTGCTCGGTGGTGCCGTCTTCCTTCACCACAATCACGAACTTGCGGCTCTGATCCGTGCCGATCGCTTTTTCAGCCACTAATATCGCAGGATGAGGCACTGCATCCGCAATGCGCACGCGGGCAAAAAGACCCGGCAGTAGCGAGCCATCCTCATTGTCAAAAACAGTGCGCACACGAATGGTGCCGGATGCGATATTCAGCTGGTTATCAAATGATTGCACGCGGCCAGTGTAAGTTTTATCGCCGGTGGAAAGCGCCAGCTCCACCGGAATGGACGAGATGGTTTCCTGACTTCCCAGCGCTGGCTGCAAATAGCGCACGAAGGTCTGCTCATCGATTTCCACATCGGCATACATCGGATGGATGGAGACCACGCTGGTGAGCACAGGCGCATTGCCGCCAGCGTCAACCAGATTACCCACGGTGAGCTCCGGACGGCTTGCGCGGCCTTTGATTGGCGAGCGCACCTCGGTGTATTCCATATCCAGCTGGGCGCGGGTGAGCGCGGCGCGGGCGATTTCCAGCTCGTTCCTGCGCTGATCGAATTCGCGTTTGGGGATGGCCTTATCGGCTATCAGCGCACTGGCACGAGCGAACTCAGCTTCGGCGAGCGCGGCGGTTGCCTGCGCCGCTTTCAGGGTTGCAGCATAAGGGCGCGGGTCAATGGTGAAAAGTGGCTGGCCGGCCTCCACCATCTGCCCTTCGGTAAAATGCAATTTCTGAATCACGCCAGAAACGCGCGGGCGAATCTCAGCGCTTTCCACCGCGCTTAAGCGGCCGGTAAACTCGCGCCACTGCCGCACCTCTTTGGCCACCACTTCGGCAACTTCCACCGGCATCGGCCCGCCCATGCCCGCCTGGCCGCCAGCACCGCGGCCTGAAACCATGGAATACACCCCATAACCGCCTGCAGCGACAAGGATAAGAAACGCAAGATAACGACGCGGCATAATGACCTATTTTTTGGTTTTGGTTTTTTTGACTTTGTAGGGTTTGTGGTGCGCGAGGATGGATTCGAGCAGACCGGGAAATTTCTTATCAATGTCCTTTTTGCGAAGCGTGTTGTGCACCTCAATGCCTTTTTTTTCTGACCTCACCAGACCGGATTCCCTGAGTATCCGAAAATGAAAAGACAGAGTAGAGGGCGAAATTACATCGCAGCTCTGATTGCAACGCATGCCTTCACATTCCATCAGCCGCACCACGATTTCGCGGCGCAGTGGGTCAGAAAGCGCATGCACTACCGTATCCAGCGAGATTTGTTTTAAAGTGGGGTGATGAAAAGCCATAGCGAGTTTATAGTGCCTATAATTTAATAATTCAAGAATATTGAAATAATCATGGACGCATGGGTTCTGGCTGCGACAATCGCCTTGACGAGTGGTCGCCTGAGCGCCTAATCTTTCGCGCGATGAAAACTGTGGCAGTGATTGGTTCTGGCATTTCCGGCATGGGCGCGGCCTATTTGCTGTCGAAGCGCTATCGCGTGACGCTGTTTGAAAAAAACGCCGTCACCGGTGGCCATAGCCGCACTAAAACCGTCAGCTTTGACGGTAAGCAGATTCCCGTTGATACCGGGTTCATTGTTTTTAATTACCCAACCTACCCTGAACTGGTGGGGCTGTTTAAGCATCTTGGTGTGGCGCATGAGAAAAGCGACATGTCCTTTGCTTTTACCAGCAATAGTGGGGCATTTGAGTGGGGCGCGCGCAGCCTGAATGCTGTGTTCGGCCAGCGCAGCAATCTACTGAATCCCTCCTTTTATAAAATGATTTGGGATGTGCGGCGTTTTTTCCGGCAGGCGCCCGCCTGCCTCGCACGCGCCGATGAACCAACCCTTGGCCAGCTGCTTTCCGAGCTTCGCCTGGGGGATGGCTTCAGGCACCGCTTCATCATCCCCATGGGCGCGGCGATCTGGAGCTGCCCGGCGGCGGCGATGTTTGATTTTCCCGCCAAGACCTTTGTGCGTTTTTTCATTAATCACGGGCTGATGTCGTTTGGCGGCCAGCACCAATGGTATACGGTAAGCGGCGGCAGCCAGGAATATGTGAAAAAAATCACTGCGCCGCTGGCCGGCCATATCCGTACCAGCGAGGCGATTAGCTCCGTGCGGCGCGAGGGTGAAAAAATTGCGGTGACGAACCAGCGCGGTGAAGTATTTTATTATGACGAAGCGGTGCTCGCCTGCCACGCGGATGAGGCGCTCGCCATGCTCAGCGACGCAACCGATGACGAGCGCGCGGTGCTTTCCTGCTTTTCCTATCAGGCCAACCAGGCGTACCTGCACTCCGACCCGCGCTTCATGCCAAAGCGCCGCGCCTGCTGGGCAAGCTGGAATTATCATGAAGGCGCGCCGGGCAAAGTTTCGCTCACTTACTGGATGAATCTGCTGCAGAATATCGACGAGACCGATGCGCTGTTTGTGACACTGAACCCCGAAACACCCCCCGCCCCCGAGCTTACCCACGACAGCCATCTGTTTCATCACCCGGTCTTTACCAGCGAGGCCATCGCCGCGCAGGCGCGCATTCCTGAAATCCAAGGCAAGCGCGGCATCTGGTTTGCCGGCGCATATCAGCGCTACGGTTTTCATGAAGATGGTTTGCAAAGCGCCGTAAAAGTTGCCGAGATGATGGGAGCGAACATCCCGTGGCGCTAGCGCATGGCCTGATGGTCGCTGATGTTTTCCACAAACGGCTGCACCCGAAAGAGCATGCTCTCAGCTACAAAGTCTATTATCTCTGCCTGCCAATGTCGCGGCTTGGCGAGGCCGCCGGAAGACTGCTTCGCATCAATCGCGGCGGGCTGATGAGCTTTCGCGCAAGCGATTACGGCTTTGGTAACAAAGGCGAGGTCTGGGCGCGCAGTGTTCTGAAACAATATCAGCTGGCGGCGGCGGATGGCGAGCTGGTGCTGGTTACCATGCCGCGCATTCTGGGCTATGGCTTCAACCCGGTGAGTTTCTGGTTTTGCCTCGGTAAAGACGGTGCGCTGCGCGCCGTTATCTCGGAAGTCAACAACACGTTCGGCGAGCGCCATGCCTATATTTCCTATCACGACGACCAGCGCCCCATCACCAAAGACGATGTGCTGGAGAGCCGGAAAATTTTCCATGTATCCCCGTTTATGAAGGTCGAAGGGCGCTATGAATTTCGCTTCAGCTACAGCGAAGAAAAAATCGGCGTGTGGATTGATTATTTTGATAACCAGCGGAAAATGCTCATTACTTCCGTCGTTGGCAAACGCACTGGTCTAGATGATAAAAGCCTGCTAATTTGTTTTTTCACCTACCCGCTGGTGACGCTGAAAGTGATCGCGATGATCCATCTGCATGCGCTGAGGCTTGTCATCAAGGGTATTAAATATCATATTAAACCTGAGCCACCGACCGAAGAGATCAGTCGATAACTATGATGAACCGTTTTTACGAACGCCTGCTGTTTGACACGTTTGAGCGCGCGATTGAACGCGGCGATATCACCATCACCGCTCCCGGCGGTGCCACCAGAACGTTTAAGGGAAGTGTGCCCGGCGCCAAAGCAATCTGGCAGATTCATGATTGGCAGGTGGTCAAGGCGCTTGCCAGCCGCGGGGATATTGGCCTTGGCGAGACGTATACGCAGGGGCTATGGGACAGCCCGGATTTGGATGCACTCTTTACTGTGTTTATCGACAATCTCAGCCGGCTGGATCGCTTTGCCAATGGCAGCGCGCTCAGCCGCGCCTGGCTTGCGCTGGTCAACAACGTGATACGCCGAAACAGCCTGCGCGGCAGCAGCCGTAATATCCGCGCGCATTACGATGTCGGTAATGAATTTTACAAGCTGTGGCTGGATCCGACGATGACCTATTCATCTGCCATCTATTCCGGCTCCGAAATGACGCTGCAGGACGCTCAGCGCGAAAAATACCAGCGCATCCTTTCCAAAATTGAGGAAGGCCGCAAACATATCCTTGAAATAGGCTGTGGCTGGGGCGGCTTTGCTGAAGAGGCCGCACGGCGCGGCCACCGCCTCACCGGCCTGACGCTTTCGCACCAGCAGTACGCCTATGCCAGCGAGCGGCTGAAACACCAGCCGGCCGATATTCGCCTGCAGGATTACCGCGAGACCGGCGGTATGTTTGACGCCATTGCCTCGATCGAGATGTTTGAGGCGGTGGGTAGCCGCTACTGGCCATCGTATTTTGATACGCTGAAATCGCGCATGGCGAAGGATGGTGTCGCCATGGTGCAGACCATCACGGTGGGCGATGAGATTTTCGACGATTATGCCGCGCGCAGCGACTATATCCGCCATTATGTGTTTCCCGGCGGGCTGCTGCCATCGGTGGCGAGGTTCCGCGAAAGCGCCGAAAAAGCAGGCCTTGCGGTGAAAGAGGTGTTTGCCTTCGGGCAGGACTATGCGCGCACGCTGCGCGAATGGCTCGCGCGCTTTGATGCCAGCGAAACGGCTATCCGCGCACTTGGCTATGATAGCGCCTTTATTCGCAGCTGGCGGCTTTATCTTGCGATGTGCGCGGCGTCGTTTGCCTGTGAGCGCACCAACGTGGTGCAGGTGGAGCTGGTGCATGCGTAGCCGCTCGCTGGTTGTTGCTCTCCTGATCTCTCTTGCGCCGCTCACCGCGCAGGCCAAGCCTGCGGAAATCAGCCCGGCCATCAAAGCCGAGGCTGCTTATGGCAAAGGCGCGCTCACAAGGCTGATTTTCCATGCCTATGACGCCGAGCTGTGGACGGACGCAACGCCATGGTCGTATGACGCGCCGTTTGCCCTCACCCTCACCTACCGCATGAATTTCACCAGTGAAGAGCTGGTGGAAAAAACCCTTGACGAGCTTGCGCGCATCCATGGTGATAAAAGCCGCTACCGCGATGAGCTTTATCAGGCGTTCCCGGAGGTCAAAGAGGGCGACCGCATCACCGCGCTTTTCCTGCCGGAAAAGGGAGTGCGTTTTTACTATAACGGGCAGAAAACCTCGATGATCCCCTCGCCCGCTTTTGCCCGCAAGTTTTTTGATATCTGGCTGTCGGATCAAACCTCCGAGCCGCGCCTGCGCCGCAAGCTACTGGGGCTGAGCGCATGAGCCAATTAGTCGCGCGCGCGCAGCTGCTGCGCTACGCGCTGCTGGGAGTGCCGCTTGGGTTTGTCGGGCTACCGCTTTATGTGCATTTGCCGAAATACTACGCGGATTTTCTGCCACTGTCGCTGGCGGCCATTGGCTTCGCGATGTTTATCACGCGGATTGTGGACTGCGTGGCCGATCCTTTCATCGGCGTGCTGTCGGATCGTCTGGCGGCGAAGCGCCGGCTACTCAGCGTCGCCGCGGCTTTGGTGATGGCGCTGGGCGTCATCGCGCTGTTCTTCCTGCCGAGCTACGCCACCAGCGAGAGCGCCATGGGGCTACTCATGCTGCTACTTTGCATCACCTACCTTTCCTTCAGTCTTCTATCGGTGAATTTTTATGCGGGCGGGTTATCGCTTTCCACCGACCCACGCGAAACCACGCGCATCTCCGCCTGGCGCGAAGGCGCGATTATTCTGGGCGTGCTGGTGGCTTCTGCTTTGCCGCAAATACTCACAGAGGGACGCAGTAGCGAAGAAGCCTATCATCTCTTTGCGTGGATCGCGGCGGGGGTGATTATAGCCGCTTTGTTTACTCTTAAATCGCCATCATCCATTAAAACACCCCCACCCTACCCACCCCCGCAAGCAGGGGAGGTAAATTTTAGAACTGTCTGGGAAAATAAAACGCTGCGCTGGATTTTTGCGATTTTCTTTATCAACGCCATTCCGCCTTCCATCACTGCGACGCTGTTTTTATTTTTTGTCTCGGATGTGCTGGGCGCGCCGGACTCAAGCGGCGCGTTTCTTGGGCTTTATTTTTTAGCGGCGGTACTCGCCATGCCGCTATGGGTGAAGCTGGCCGCGCGCATCGGCAAGCGCCGCTCGCTGATTGGCTCGATGACGCTCGCCATCCTTTCCTTCATCTGGGCGTATGGGCTGGATAGCAGCAATAGCACCATGTTTTATGCCATCTGCCTGCTTTCCGGCGCGGCGCTCGGCGGCGATCTGGCGGTGCTTCCCTCGCTGCTTTCAGACGCGCTGAAAGGCAAAGAACATCAAGGCGGGCTGGAGTTCGG
Source organism: Alphaproteobacteria bacterium (assembly GCA_033763775.1). GTDB lineage: Bacteria > Pseudomonadota > Alphaproteobacteria > Rickettsiales > SXRF01 > JAJTHB01. Next base: position 19,267 of record JANRJW010000008.1, read on the forward strand.
CATCTGGAACTTCATCAGCAAATTCACCCTCGCCATGGCCGCCGGCATTGCGCTGCCGCTGCTTGCGGCGCTGGGCTATGAATCAGGCGCACGAAGCGAGGCAAGCCTTGGCGCACTCTCATTTGGCTACGCGCTGCTGCCCTGCCTCTTTAAACTCGGCGCGCTCGCACTACTTATACTAAGCCCCTTAGAGAGGAAAAACCCATGAAAAAACTCTGCGCCCTTGCTGCCACCGCTGCCTTCATGCTTGGCGGCTGCAGCGCCACCACCACCGAAGATTATGCCAGCAAAACCCCCAAGCTCGATATCCGCCAATATCTCAATGGGCCGCTCGAAGCGCACGGTATTTTGTTTGATATCTCCGGCAAAGCTGACCTTGAATTTGTAGTCACGATGAAGGGCGCATGGAACGGCAATACCGGCACGCTGGATGAAGATTTTGTATTCAGCGACGGGCGCAAGGATAAGCGTGTCTGGACGGTGACATTCAAAGATGATCACAACTTCACCGCCACCGCGCATGATGTGATTGGCGAAGCTGTGGGCACGCAGCACGGCAATGCAGTGAATATGAAATACACGCTGCGAGTAAAGCGTTCAAATGGCGATATGATCGACCTTGCCATGGATGACTGGATGTATTTGCTGGATGACAAAACCCTGATCAACCGCACCAAGATGAAAAAATTTGGCTTCACGGTCGGTGAGCTGGTGATTACGTTCAGGAAACTCTAATATCATCCCGAGCGAAGTCGAGGGATCTTGAAGATCCCTCCACGTGCTTCGCTTGGTCGGGATGACATCAATTAGTGAGGAACGATGACTTTCTCAGGCAAGCATATCTGGCTGATCGGCGCGAGCGAGGGTATCGGCGAGGCGCTGGCGGCAAAGCTGGCGCTAGCGGGCGCGCATGTGTGTCTGTCAGCGCGGCAAGCTGATAAGCTGGAGGCGCTTAAAGGTTCCCTGCAAGGAACGAATCACCTCACTGCTGCGCTTGATGTCACCTCGATGGATAGCCTTAAGGCCGCATGGGAAAAGATTCATCAAAACTGGCCGCGCGTTGATACCGTGATTTATAATGCTGGAACTTACGTACCGATGGATGCGACGCAGTTTGATCTTGCGAAAGTGGAGCGCACGGTGGATGTGAATTTTTTAGGCGCACACCGTATGCTCTCGCTGGTGCTGCCTTATTTTATCCAGCAGCAAAAAGGCCATATCGCCCTGGTTGCGAGTGTGGCGGGTTATCGCGGCCTGCCCGCCGCGATGGGTTACGGCGCGAGCAAAGCCGCGCTGATTCACCTCGCTGAAAACCTGAAAGCAGATTTGAAGGACATGGTGAAGGTACAGGTGATTAACCCGGGCTTTGTCGCCACACGCCTTACGGCGAAAAACAATTTCCATATGCCGATGATGATCACGGCGCAGAAGGCAGCGGATTATATCTTTGCTGGGCTGCAGAGCAGCCGCTTCGAGATTCACTTCCCGCCTGCTTTTTCACTGCTGCTGAAAGCGCTCGCCCGCCTGCCCTACGGGGTTTATTTCTGGCTGCTGAAGCACATGAAATTTTAGGCAGCCGCCGCCTTATTGCTCAAAGGCTCGAAATGTGCGGTGAAATGGCGCAGGAATGGCGCCTGCCAGGTGATGCGGTGCGGCATAATTCGGCTAGCGTTTTTCTTCACTTCCGCGAGCACCTCGATCACATAATCAAAATGGCTCTGGGTGTAGACGCGGCGCGGAAAGGCGAGGCGTACCAGCTCGCGCGGGCCGCTGATTTCGCTGCCGTCCTTGTGCTTGCCAAACATCACGCTGCCAAGCTCCACCGCGCGGATGCCGCCTTCGAGATAGAGCGCGTTGATGACGCCAATACCGGGATAATCGGTTGGCTTTAAGTGCGGGCAAAAACGCTGCGCATCGATAAACACCGCGTGGCCGCCCGGCGGACGCACGATGGGAATATCAAGCGCGATCAGCCGCTCAGCCATGTATTGCACGGTGGCGTGGCGGTAGCGCTGGTAATCTTCTTCAAGCGCTTCCATCAGCCCCACAGCAATCACCTCGAGGTCACGTCCGGCAAGGCCGCCGTAAGTTGGAAAGCCTTCGGTGAGAATCAGCATGTTGCGAAAATCTTCCGCCCATTTGTCGTCATTGCAGGTGAAAAACCCTCCGATATTGGCAAGCCCGTCTTTTTTCGCGCTCATCGAGGAGGCATCGGCGTAGGAGAACATTTCCTGCGCAATCGCAAGCAAGCTTTTATTCTGATAGCCCGGCTCGTGCTGCTGGATGAAATAGGCATTTTCGGCAAAGCGGCATGAGTCCAGCACCAGTGGGATGTTATGCTTTTTCAGCACGGCCTTCACGGCGCGAATATTTTCCATCGACACCGGCTGACCGCCGCCGGTGTTATTCGTGACCGTAATCATGCCGAAAGGAATCTTTTCACGGCCATGCCTCTCAATCACCGCTTCAAGCTTCTCAATATCCATATTGCCTTTGAACGGCTTGTCAGCGGCAAGATCCATGCCGGCATCGGTGAGCAGATCCAGCGCTTCGGCGCCCGCCACTTCGAGATTGGCGCGGGTGGTGTCAAAATGGCTGTTATTGGGAATCACATGGCCGGGCTTAATGCGCGTCTGGGCGAGGATGCGCTCGCCTGCCCTACCTTGATGGGTGGGAAAAATATGCTTCATGCCGGTGATGTTTCGCACCGTCTGCTCGAAACGCTGCCATGATAGGCTTCCCGCGTAGCTTTCATCACCGAGCATCAGCGCCGCCCACTGCTTGGCCGACATCGCGCCGGTGCCGCTATCGGTGAGCAGGTCGATGGTGATATCCTGCGCCTGAAGCAGAAACACGTTATGGTGCGCTGCAGCAAGGGCAGATTCGCGCTGGCTGCGGTCCGTAATTGGCACCGCCTCCGTCATTTTGATGCGAAATGGCTCGATAATCGTTTTCATAAAAGTCTCTGTTTTAAGCTTTTGTTCATCTATAGCTATTAGCGTGTTTGCTTGGTTTTGATAAGTAAAAAAGGATGAAGCTATGAGTAAAATTCCCGCTCCCGCGATGGTGTATATTGCCGGTGAGGAAATGACGCGTGAAGTGATGAAGCGTGTGCTGGATGCGTGGGTTTCTCCTTACCTTGAAACAGCGAAATGGCAATGGTTTGATCTCTCCTGCAAAAGCCGGGATACGACCGGCGATAAGGTGCTGAAAGATGCCATTAACGCTGGCGCCGAGGTGGGCGCAATTTTCAAAGAACCGACGATTACGCCGACTGACGAGCAGATGCGCGAGATGGGGCTTTCCAAACCGCTCGGCAGCCCCAACGGTAAAATGCGCGCGGCGTGGAATGGCTATTCGATCGACCGTGATACCATCGTGGTGCCCGGGCTTGAAAATTTGATGGGTTATAAAAGGCCGGTGCTGTTCTGCCGCCATGCCGTGGGCGGGGAATATGGCGCAGGTCATGCCGTGGTTGGCCCCGGCACTCTCAAACTGCTCTATATTGCGAAAGACGGCACCGAACAGGTGATCGACACGCGCGAACTGATTGACCAGAAAAATGCCGCCGTGGTCTATCACAACCCGCTGGATAATGTGCCGCTGCTGGCGCACCATTTCTTCAGCCGAGCCTTAGCGGCGAAGGTGACGCCCTATATCGTTACCAAAAAAACGGTGTTCAAATGGCAGGAGCCGTTCTGGAAGCCGATGAAGGAAATTTTCGAACGCGATTACAAAGCGAAATTTGCGGAGGCCGGCCTGCTCGACAAAACCGGCGGCGAGCTGCGCCATCTGCTCTCGGATGATGCGGTGATGAAAATGGCGCAGTGGCGCGATGGCGGCTTTGCCATGACCGCGCACAACTATGACGGCGACGTGCTGACCGATTTAGAGGCGCAGATTTATAAATCACCGGGGTTCATTTCGTCGGTGCTGACCGGCGTGAAAGCCAGCGGCCAGAAAATCATGGAATTTGAGGCCTCACACGGCACCATCGCCGACCAGTATCACAAATTTTTAAAAGGCGAGGAAACCTCGGTCAACCCACTCGGCATGGTCTATGCGCTGCGCGGCGCGATTGACCATTCGGCGACACTCGCGCTGGAAAACAAGCAGATCGACAGCAGCTCAGCCGAACGCATCAAAACCTTCACCAGCCTGATGTATAGCGCCATGTGCGAAGCGATGGCCGAAGGCAAAGGCACGCGTGATTTATCCGGCGCAAGCGGGCTTACCACCGAAGGCTTCATCACCGAAGTGGCTGGCAGGCTGAAAAGCAAAGTCGCCAAAGATTTAAAGATTGCTGCGTAGCATTCAATCTCCTTCTCCCCTCCGGGGAGAAGGCCGGGATGAGGGGGCAAAGCCTTACCGCTAATCACTACCCCCTCACCCTCCCCTCTCCCCAGAGGGGAGAGGGTTTTTTTTGGTTCCAGCTTGTCCAAACCCGCCAGTCTGATAGAGTGCTGGCCATGGTTTCTAAGCGTTTGATTCTTGGTCTGGTGGTGGTCGCTGGCAGCGCCTACGGCGCTTACAGCTATTTCCTTTCCGGCGGCGAGAGCAGCAAACAGCCGCCGCGCAGCGCGAGTGTCACGGTTGCGGCCGCCAGCCGGCAGGATGTTCCCCTTCAGCTATCGCTGGTGGGCACGGCGGAAGCCTTTGAAACGGTCGCGGTCAAATCGCGGCTGGATTCCCAAATTACCGAGGTGGCGTTCAAGGATGGCGATTTGGTGAAGGAAGGCCAGTTGCTATTTACGCTGGATGACCGCGCGCTGGCCGCGCAGGCGCGCGAGCTGGAAGCAGAGCTTATGCAGGGCAAGGCGCAGCTGACCAACGCCCGCCTGCAATATGAACGGGCGCAGGAGCTTTTTAAAACCAACACCGTGGCACAGGCGCGGGTGGATGATACAAAGGCGGCGTTTGAAGCGCAGCAGGCGCAGGTAGCGGCAACTGCGGCCAGCCTCGAAAACGTTCGGGTCATGCTGGGCTATAGCCGCATCACCGCTCCCATCTCCGGACGCGCCGGCAGCATCCATGCCACACGCGGCAACAATGTGAAGGCCAACGATGTGGCGGCGCTGGTGGTCATTAATCAGGTGCAGCCGCTGCGTGTGCAGGTGGCGATCCCGCAGCGCCACGTGGGCGAGGTGCGCCGCGCCATGGCCGCAGGTCAGGTTGCCGCCACCGCCACCCATGACGGCGCCGATACCCTGTCACACGGGGTACTCGATTATCTTGATAATGCCGTGGATGTCACGAGTGGCACGCTTGCTGCGCATGTACGCTTTGCCAATGAAGACGAAGCGCTGTGGCCGGGCATGTTCCTGCGCCTCACCCTCACGCTTGGCACCGAGCAGGCAGCACTCACCATTCCTGCCGCAGCGATTCAGGGCGATGAAGGGGCGCGGTTTGTGTTTGTGGTGGATGAGGCTGGCAAAGCGAAGCGCACCAGTGTCACCGTTTCCAGAATCATGGCGGATGTCGCGGTGATTGAAAGCGGGCTGGAAGAAGGTGCCCGCGTCATCACCGATGGGCTGCTGCGGGTGAGTGATGGCAGTCAGGTGGAAATTAAGAATTCGTCATCCCGTGGAGCGGAGCAGTAGCGCAGCGAGCACGGGATCCACGCTAAAAATGTCAGTAGACATTTTTAGACGCAAAAAGTCTTCTGACTTTTTGCTATACTGGATCCCGGATAAATTTTGCTGCTGCAAAATTTTCCGGGATGACAAAAGGAAATTATGAACCTCTCTGAGTTCTGTATCCGAAGGCCGGTTTTTACCACGCTGCTGATGCTGGCGGTGGTGGTGGCGGGCTGGGCGGGTTACCGCGCCCTGCCGGTATCGGCGCTGCCGAAAGTGGATTTCCCCACCATTCAGGTGACTGCGCGTCTGCCCGGCGCAAGCCCGGAGACGATGGCCTCATCGGTGGCCACGCCGCTGGAGCGGCAGTTTTCAACCATCGCCGGCATCAGCTCCATGACCTCCACCAGCTACCTGGGGGTTTCGGAAATCACCCTGCAATTTGAGCTGGATCGCGATATTGACGGCGCGGCGCTCGATGTGCAGACGGCGATTGCGGCGACACTCAGCCGCCTGCCGCCGGAAATGCCAACCGCGCCTTCCTTTCGCAAAATCAACCCTGCCGACCAACCGATTTTATTCATCGCCGTCTCGTCGGATACGCTGCCCATTTCTAAAGTGAATGAATATGCCGATACGCTGATGGCGCAGCGCATCTCGATGGTCACCGGCGTGGCACAGGTGCAGATTTTTGGCGCGCAGAAATATGCGGTGCGCATTGAGGCGGATCCCAAGCGCCTCGCCGGTCATGACATCAGTTTTGATGAGGTGGAGCGCGCGGTGGCGGCCGCCAGCTCGAATGCGCCCACCGGCGTGATCAGCGGCGAAAAGCAGCTTTTTAACCTGAAAGTTGCCGGCCAGCCGATGGATGCGGCGACCTTCCGGCCACTGATTGTGACATGGAAAAACGGCGCGCCGGTTCGGCTTTCGGATATCGCGACGGTGACCGACTCGGTGGAAGATGACCGCTCGGTCGGGTTTATTGACGGCGAGCGTTCGGTGGTGCTTGCCATTCAGCGCCAGCCGGATGCCAATACCATTCAGGTGGTGGATGATATCCGCGCCCTGCTGCCGCAGTTTCGCGCGCAGGTGCCGGCGAGCGTGGCACTCACGCCGATGCTCGATCGTTCGATCGCCGTGCGTGAATCGGTGCATGATGTGCAGCTGACACTGGCGCTCAGTGTCGTGCTGGTGGTGCTGGTGATCTATGCGTTTCTGCCGAGCCTGTCTGCCACTTTCATTCCGGCGATTGCCATTCCGCTATGCATCATGGCGACTTACGGCGCCATGGCGCTGCTTGGCTTTTCACTCAATAACGTCTCGCTGCTGGCCATCACGCTATGCGTTGGCTTCATGGTCGATGACGCGATTGTGATGATGGAAAATATCATGCGCTATCTGGAGCGCGGCATGGCACCGTTTGAGGCGGCTATCAAGGGCGCGCGTGAAATCACCTTCACCATCATCTCGATCAGCCTGTCGCTGGTCGCAGTGTTTATTCCGGTTTTATTCATGGGCGGGGTGATCGGGCGGCTGTTTAACGAGTTTGCAGTGACCATCACCGTTGCTACGCTGGTTTCCGCGCTGGTCTCGCTCACCTTAACCCCCATGCTCTGCAGCAGGTGGCTGAGGGCAGGCGCGCATCAGCCGGATAAGCAAAGCCGTTTTGAAAGGCTGTGGCAGCACAGTGTGCGCGGCTATGAGGCCAGTCTCGGCTGGGTACTGCGTCACCAGCGCGCCACGCTGCTTACTACGCTGGCCAGCATCGCGCTTACGGTGGGTGCGTTCATGATCGTGCCCAAAGGGTTTTTCCCGCTGGAAGATACCGGCTTTGTCTTTGTCTCCACCGAAGGCGCGCAGGATATTTCCTTTGAAGCGATGATGGAAAAACAGATCGCCGCCGCTGAGATTGTGCGCGCTGACCCGGCGGTGAAGAATGTATTTTATGCGGTGGGCGGCGGGCGCGGCGCGCTCAACACCGGCCGTATGTTTTTCAGCTTAAAGCCGAGGGGCGAGCGCGACCATGCCAGCGTGGTGATTGCCCGCCTGCGCGCTAAAACCGCCAGCGTGCCGGGCATTAATGTGTTCATGCAGCCGGTGCAGAACATCACCATTGGCGGAAGATTAAGCCGCGCACTGTACCAATACACGCTGCAAAGCTCTGACCTTGAGGCGCTCTACGTCGCTGAGGCGAAATTGATGACGATGCTGCGTAAAGAAAGCGGCTTTCGCGACCTTAATTCCGACCTGCAGATGAAAAGCTTAGAAACGCACCTGCTCATTGATCAGGAAAAAGCGGCGAGCATGGGCATTACCTATGAAGATATACGCCGCGCGCTGTATCAGGCGTTTGGCACGGCGCAGGTGGGCACGCTCTACACCCCCACCAACGATTACGCGGTGATACTGGAAGCAAAAAGCGATGCCTCGCCATCGCCGGGTGAGATTCTACAGATTCACCTGCGATCAACGAGCGGCACGCTGGTGCCGATGAGCAGCTTTGCCACCCTGATGCAGCGCACTGGCGCACTTTCCATCAACCATCAGGGGCAGATGCCGTCAGTGACCATTTCTTTCAACCTTGCCGAAGGTTTTGCGCTGAGCCAGGCGGTCGATCGCATCCGCGCGTTGGAGCGCGAGGCGGGACTTTCCGAAGCCATCACCACTAATTTCCAGGGCGCGGCCAAGGCGTTTGAAGATTCCGAGAAAAATCAGGGCATGCTGATTATTCTCACCATCCTCGTGGTCTATATCATCCTCGGCATGCTCTATGAGAGCTTCATTCACCCGGTGACCATCCTCTCCGGCCTGCCATCGGCGGGGCTTGGCGCGATTCTCGTGCTGCTGTTGTTTGGCATGGATCTCAACGTCATCGCGCTAATCGGCCTTCTGCTGCTGATTGGTATTGTGAAGAAAAACGCGATCATGATGATTGATTTTGCGGTGGCCGCGCGCGCTGAGGGAAGTAGCGCCGAGGAAGCGATTTATCAGGCCTGCCTGCAGCGCTTCCGGCCGATCATGATGACCACCTTCTGCGCGCTGTTTGGCACGCTGCCGATTGCGCTGGGCATTGGCGCCGGCGCCGAGCTGCGCCAGCCGCTGGGGGTGACGGTGGTTGGCGGGCTTATTACCTCGCAGGTGCTAACCCTTTATATTACCCCGGTCATTTACCTATTTTTTGAGCGGCTGCGTAAATCATAGTTCTCCCCCCGCTTGCGGGGGAGTTAGAGGGGGGGTGATTCACCCCCACCACTCGCCTAAGAATGTTGTCAAAACAACATTCAAGGCTCATTGCCTCCCCCGCAAGCGGGAGAGGTTAAGACTTGAATTTCTAGGCTCAGCGCGCTATAGAAGCGCTCTATGGCCACACCCCTGCTCAAACGTTTTTATCAGGATCGCTTCCTGCAGATGCGATCCTTTGCACTCACCCTGCTGACTGTAGGCGCGCTGTCGGCGCTTCTGTTCAATATCATGCCCGCCTCTCACTATGTGTTTTCGCCGAGCAGCTGGCATCTGCTACTCATTCCGCTGGCGATTTATCTAGGCGGGGTTTCGGCGGTGTGGATTCATAATGCGACCCATGGCAGCTTTTCGCCCAAATGGCTGAACTGGATCTGCGGCCAGATTGCCGGCATTCACCAGCTCTGGGGCTTTACCGGCTGGAAGCTCATCCACCTGCTGCACCACATGTATTCCGATGATGAAAAGCTCGACACCCATCCGCCCAAAGGCATGACCATCTGGCAGTTCGGCAAAATCATGTTTGTGTATTCGTCCAAACAGGTCTCTGCCCGCTACCGCGAACATTGGGGTGATACGAAAGAAACGAAACTCATTCAGCAAGTGGGTCTTGCGATATTCCTGATGATGTCGGCGGCGAACCTGATCTTCTGGTTTGCACTGCTCGGCGCGAATGGTTTTGTGTTTTTCTTCCTGCCGTCTTTCATCACCAATCATCTGCTGTTTGTGGACATTAACTACAGCGCCCATCCGGCTGACCCCGCGACCGGCGAAACGAAGCCCGCCAACCTCAACCACACACCTTACTACAAACTTGCGAATTTTCTCTGGTCGGGGATTTATTTCCACGGCAACCACCACAGAAAACCCCTGCTCTTTAACCCGCGCATGATGCCCGAGCGCGCGCCCAGGCGGCCGGACGAACTTAAAGAAGCAGCTTAACGATCAATAAATTATTGTTTTGCTTTGCGGGCAGCTTCGCGCTCAGCACGCTTTGCCGCATTGTGAGCGCGGATATCCGCCTGCGTGATCACGCCGGATTTACGATCATCCACCGCGTCGAAAAACTTCTCGTGGTGCGCAAAAAACTCTGCTTTGGTGAGCTTGCCATCACGGTTACCATCGGCGCGCACAAACCAGCGAATCGGGCGGGGCTTTGCTTTCGGATCAGCGACCGGCGCGGGCTTTCCTTCGCGCTGGGCACGCGCGGCAGCTTTCTGAGCGTTCAGCGTATGAATATCCTGCTGGGTGATGGCGCCTGATTTACGAATATCCATCTGATTGTAATAGCGCTCGTGAAAAGCCAGAAATTCTGCCTTCACCAGTTCGCCGTCGCGGTTGGTATCCGCGCGCACAAACCAGCGAATCGGGCGCGGCGGCTTGTTGCCCGCTTCCTGCTTCGCGTTTGCTTTTTGCTCATGCGCGGCTGGCGGCGAGTCTTTCCCGCCGACCACAGCAATCCCCACCGCGGCCAGCACGGCCGCACCGGCTAATGCCCCGATATGCGCTGTTTTCATCGCCGCCTCCCTTGGTTATTTACGCCGCAACCAGTCCGCCAAGCGGCTTGCCGGCGAGCAGATGCACGTGGAAATGATGAACCACCTGCCCTCCTTCTTTACCATGATTGCTGATTAAACGATAGCCGTTCTTATCAATGCCCAGCTGGCTGGCCACTTTCTGCACCGCGTAAAAAAAGCCCTGCATTTTTTCCGGGGAGGCCTTGGCAGCAAAATCCTGAAAGGACTGATACTCGCCCTTAGGAATCACCAGCACATGCACCGGTGCTGCCGGAGCGATATCGTGAAACGCCAGTGCAAAACCATCTTCATAGACTTTATTGCAAGGAATTTCGCCGCGCAGAATTTTAGCGAAGATATTGTTGCTGTCGTAGGTCAATTTATCCCTCTCGTCATCCCGGCGTAGGCCGGGATCCATTTTTTTATTTCGACGCTAAAAGTCTACTGAATTTTAGCTTTACTGGATCCCGGATAAATTTTGCTACTGCTAAATTTTCCGGGATGACGGCGATCACTCAACTCTACAGAATTCACCAAATTCTGGCCTTGGGCTGCGCGGGTAAAGCTTGCTGACATCGCCGTAGCCAAGATTGCAGATAAAGTTGGATTTAATCGTGGTGCCCTTAAAAAACAGTTCATCCACCATCTGGTTATTAAAGCCGCTCATCGGCCCGCAATCGAGACCCACCGCGCGCGCGGCCAGCATGAAATAAGCACCCTGCAGGCTGCTGTTGCGCATCGCGAGCACTTCCAGCACATTCTCCGGCAGGTCTTTAAACCATGCCTTCGCATCCACATGCGGAAACAGGCGCGGTAGCTCGTTGTAAAAATGAATATCCATGCCGATGATGGCGGTGACCGGCGCGCTCATGGTTTTATCGATATTGCCCTTATCGAGCGCGGGCTTTAGTTTTTCTTTAGCCGCCTGTGACTTTACAAACACGATGCGCATCGGCTGCATGTTGGCGCTGGTCGGCGCCATTTTTGCAAGGTCAAAGGCCTGCTTAAGAAGCGCATCATCGACCGGCTTTGCAAGCCAGCCATTATGCGTGCGCGCACTATTAAACAATACATCCAGACTTTTGCTATCGATCATAGGTCGTTCCTTCTTCGCTTTTTTTCCACATGGCCGGAGGTGCCCTCACGGCGGGTCATCTCGGCCATCACTTCCTCCAGCGTAATACCCTGATCCACCAGCAGCAGCAGCCAATGAAAAATCAGATCCGCTGATTCATTGATGAGTTCTTTTTTATCGCCGCGCATGGCGGCAATCACAGTTTCCACCGCCTCTTCGCCCAGCTTCTGGGAGATTTTTGCGGTGCCCTGCTTCAGGCGTTTGGCGACATACGATGTGTCAGGATCACCGCCGCGGCGGCTTTCAACAACTTTGTAGAGGCGTTCGAGTGTGTCGTTAGTGCTCATATCACCTTCTTACGGCAATCCCGGCCGCTTGCATAGACTCTTTCACCTCAGCAATGCTGAATTCGCCAAAATGAAAAACCGAGGCCGCGAGCACAGCGCTGGCATGGCCAGCACTCACCGCCTCAGAAAAATGGGCAAGCGAGCCGATACCACCGGAAGCAATCACCGGAATGGGCACGCTATCCGCCACGGCGCGGGTGAGCGGGATGTTCACTCCCTGCTTGGTGCCATCGCGATCCATGGAGGTGAGCAGAATCTCCCCTGCCCCGTAGCCTGCCATTTTCTTCGCCCACGCTACGGCGTCCAGGCCGGTTGGATTGCGTCCTCCATGTGTAAAAACTTCAAAGTTACTCACGGAGCTTTCTGCCGACTTCGCATCAATCGCCACCACAATGCACTGGCTGCCGAATTTCTCCGCCGCTTCACGTACAAATTCCGGCCGTTTAACGGCCTCGGTATTAATCGACACTTTATCCGCCCCTGCCAGTAGCAGGTGCCTGATATCATCCAATGTGCGCACGCCGCCGCCAACCGTGAGCGGCATGAAGCATGCTTCAGCGACACGCGAAATCACATCATACAAAATGCCGCGATTGTCACTTGAAGCGGTGATATCGAGAAAGCACAGCTCATCAGCGCCGCCTGCATCATAAAGCTTTGCCTGCTCCACCGGATCCCCTGCGTCGCGAAGCTCCACAAAATTCACGCCCTTGACCACGCGGCCATCTTTCACATCAAGGCAGGGAATGATACGCGTCTTCAGCATGGCTTAAATCTTCTTTCGCGCGCGAAGAATGCCGCGCAGCGCATACAGGCCAATGAAACACCAGATGATGTTCAGCGCCGCGGAAGGCAGTGCATCTTTCCAGTACGTATAGACAGCAAGCAGCAGCGCGCCGATGATATTCATCCCGTGATAGACAAGCGTATCGCTTTCGATTTTTTTGGCCGCAAGCAGGCCGTATGCGCCAAGCACCAGCACCATCCCTACCCAGCCCATGGTTTCAAACAGCATCGCCATCAGCCACCCGCCAGCGCCAGAGCTTCTTTGGGGTCAATCACCCCATCATAAAGCGCGCGGCCGATAATCACGCCGTCGATACCGCTGGCCATTTGCTCTTGATACGCGCGAATATCAGCAAGCGAGGAAACACCGCCGGAAGCAATGACTGGAATGGAAATCTGTTTCGCAAGTGAAACGGTCTCGGCGACATTGCTGCCTTCCATCGCACCATCGCGGCTGATGTCGGTGTAGATGATGGCGGCGACGCCCGCATCTTCAAATTTCCTCGCCAGCTGCGCCGCCTTGATGTCGGACACTTCTGCCCAGCCCTCCACGGCCACATAGCCATCCTTCGCATCAATACCCACCGCGATTTTACCCGGAAACAGCTTGCAGGCCTGTTTCACGAGCGGCGGGTTTTTGAGCGCCGCCGTGCCCAGAATCACCCGCGAGATGCCCAGCGATAGCCACGCATCGATCTGGTTTAGGCTACGAATGCCGCCGCCCAGCTGCAGCTTCATGCGCACACTGGCGCGAATCGCGCGCACCGCCTGTTCATTCACCGGCTTTCCTTCAAACGCGCCGTTTAAATCCACCACATGCAGCCATGAAAAGCCAGCTGCTTCGAATTGCTTTGCCTGATCGGCGGGCGTATTTTCAAAAACGGTTGCTTTCTCCATGTCGCCGCGCAGCAGACGCACGCAGCGTCCGTCTTTGAGGTCAATGGCGGGGTAGAGGTTCATACCAGCGTACTGATCGGCTCGAGGTTTTTATAATAAAAGCGCCCGGGAATCATCTGCGCGCTTTCAAATTCATAGTAGGGCAGCGTACCCCAGTGGGTGTAGCCGCTTTCTTCATAGAGCTTGATCGCGGCTTCCTGTGTGGCGCGCACAGAGAGCCTGAGCACCGAAAAACCTTGCGAGCGCGCTTCGCGCTCCGCCGCTTCGAGCAGCATTTTAGCAAGGCCATGCCCGCGCGCCCAGGGCGCTACAAAATGCGCCTCGATATGCGCAGCAAAGGATGAGGTTTCCTTACTGGGCCCCGGCTTTAAGAGCTGAATGCTGGCTGATAATGTGCCGTCCAGACGCCCAGCAAAGAGTACGCGCTCCGGCACCACCAGCACGCCTTTCCAGTACGTCTCGAGCACGTCCTTGCCCGGCGGAAGCACCCAGTTAAAGCCGATGCCTTCGCGAATGGCGTCCTCGGTCGCCTGTACCAGCTCGGGCAGGTCGGCGTGGCGGAATTCGGTGATGCGTTCGACGCGAGCGGGCATATCAGAGCCTTACGAAATTGCTGAGCAGGCGCAGCCCCGTTTCCTGACTTTTTTCCGGGTGAAACTGCGTGCCCATGATGTTGCCCTTCGCTACCACTGCGGTGATGGTTTGTCCATAGTTGCAGCTGGCAATCACATCCGGCGAACCTGCCGCATGGTAGCTATGCACAAAATAGGCGTGCGCGCCCGTTTGGATGCCAGCAAGCAGCGGGTGTGCGCTCACGGTGAGTTCATTCCAGCCCATGTGGGGGATCTTGAGGGATTGGGCATTAGGGATTTGGGATTGGTTCGCTAGTCCCTGATGCCTGATGCCTAATGCCTTTACTTCCCCCTTCAGCCAGCCCAGTCCGTCATGCATGCCGTGCTCAAAGCCACGTTCAAACAAAAGCTGCATGCCGACACAAATGCCCAGAAAGGGCTTTTGTTTCACCTGCACTTCTTCATGCAATGCTGCCAGCATGCCGGGGATGGCGGCAAGACCGCGCATCGAGTCGCCATACGTGCCGACACCGGGCAGCACGATATGGCTCGCGCGTTTTAAATCCTCTGGGCTTTGGGTGATATGGACATGGACGCCATCGGGCGCAACACGCTCCAGCGCTTTGGCGGCCGAGCGCAGATTGCCAGAGCCGTAATCAATCACCGCGATACTCATGCACTATTTTTCCTGTCATTCCGACCGACCAACGGGAGCAGAGGAATCTTAAGATCCCTCGGCTTCGCTCGGGATGACATCAAAACAACACTAAACATTGACTGCAGAACCAAGCAAACGCTCGAAATAGCGCTGCTCGGCGCGAAGCAGGCTATCACCCGCTGTAATATCCGCCATGATGTAGCCGCGCTTTGCAAGCCTCGCGCGCAGCCAGTCATTGGCATGAAAGCCGATGAGCAAATTGCAGCCCAGCTGCAGGATGGAAATGCCCTCCATGCCAAACCACTGCCCCTTGGCCATCGCCATCAGCGCGACATTAACAAGGAAAATGCCCAGCGCCGGCAGCCACAAGCGATGATACAGCGCCCAGAACATGGTGAAAATAAACGCATAGAGATTAAACCCTTCGCGCACAAAGACCGGCCGCTCATAGGCGCTTGCCGCACCGGGTTTCACATGCACGGTGTAAAGTTTCATCCGGCCGAACATTAAAGTGACCCTCCTAGCGTGCCTTTGGTCGAAGGAATGGCATCGCTCTTTCTCGGGTCAATCGCGCAGGCGGCGCGTAAAGAGCGGGCGAGCCCTTTGTAGCAGGATTCAACGATATGGTGATTGTTCACGCCATAGAGATTTTCGACATGCAGCGTGATGCCGGAGGCAAAGGCAAAGGCCTGAAACCACTCGCGGAACAGCTCGGTGTCCATCTCGCCCAGCTTGGGTTTGGAAAATTCCACCTTCCACACAAAATAAGGCCGGCCAGAAATATCCAGCGCCACGCGCGATAGCGTCTCGTCCATCGGGCTATAGGCATGGGCGTAGCGCGTGATGCCCCGGCGCTCGCCGAGGGCTTTGGCGACCGCTTCGCCAATCGCGATGCCGGTATCTTCGGTGGTGTGGTGCTGGTCGATATGCAGGTCGCCCTTCGCGCTCACCGTAAGGTCGATCAGGCTGTGGCGCGAGAGCTGCTCAAGCATGTGATCCAGAAACCCGATGCCGGTGGAAACGTTATATTCCCCAGTGCCGTCGAGATTCACCGTGACAGAAATCTCGGTTTCTTTGGTTTTTCGTTCTACGGTTGCGGTGCGCATTGGTTGTCTTTCAAGTGATATTCCTCCCCCGCTTGCGGGGGAGGCTAGGTGGGGGTGATATGGCTCACTTAATCTCATTCCAAATGAGGTCACCCCCCTCTAACTCCCCCCGCAAGCGGGGGGAGAGCATTAGTTGGCTGTTTTTAGCAGAAATCCTACCAAAAACAAGCCCATAATCCCTTATTTTCTAGGCGCAAATCCGCCGTCACCAAATCTTCACAAAACCCACCTTGCTTACCCCCCCCCCATTTGTTAAGATGCGTTAGTTTTTTCATTTTGTTGTCTGGGATGTATTATGAGCAAAACTCAAAAGCCGCGTATAGTATTGAGTCTGAAAGATGAAACCAGAGATTTGCTCAATGATATTTTAGATTATGTCCCTGTGGTTACTGTTGAATCTAAACTCGACGAACATTGCAAGCAATTACGCGACAAGGGATGTGACGAAGCGTATATTGAAAAATCCAAATCCCGTATGCTAAAGATTTACCATTCAAAAGGTTTTCAATTTACGGAGGATCACGCTAGAGATTTGCTTGTTTCACTGGCTGGGGAAAAGCAGCATCAAGGACACAAAAAGTTTTCTGAACCAGCCGGTTATCCTACGGTTTTCGATGCGGCATGGGGGAAAAACTTTGTACTTACTACGCTGCAGCAAATCATCCGCTTTGAAGAAGGTCAAAGGTTTGATAGATTGCGCCACAGCAAGAAACAACCTCCTGTAGTTGAGCATAGACAAAATATTAATCCATACTTGGATAAAGCTGCGGAAAATCTGATGTTAGAGGCTTCTGATGAACGCAGAGCACAATTAAAGGAAGCCGCTGAACTCGCTATGATCGACATAGAAAAAACTTTTGAAGAAATCTATCAACAGTCAAAACAAGATAAATCAGAAACAACACCATCAGGAAGCAATTGGGCCAACAAAACTGGTAACAAACCAGCTTCACGCGGAATAGGCTAACCTCCTTCAGCCCCACCGCCGCTGGTCATACTTGCCACAAAAAACATAGCCCCGCCGTAAAGGGCGGGGCCGCAAGTCCGTTTCCGGATGACGCAAACATCATATCATAACGGCTTAGACAAAGTCAAGATAAGCCCTAACCGATTGGCAAACCAGATTGAAATCATCAGCAGAAATCGATGGGGTTAAAAAAGCCTCCCCTACCCTGATGCGATCCAGCCTCTTGAGTGCGACGGTGTAGATCATATCCGCCTTAACCCAGCTATCATCCTGCTGACTCAGAAACCGATATTTGGCTGCCGGAATCCTTGAGTGAAAATCCTCAATATATTCCGGCACGCGAGTGCTGATCGGAACCACGGTACAAATGCCGCGCTTGTTTTGCTGATAAGGTGAGATCACAATCACACGCCGCTTCTTCACCATTTCCGGCGGTATGAAGCCTGTATTGAAATCGCAAATCAGTACCATGCCCGGCTTAGGGTGAAAGGTTATCGCCATAACTCAACTCTCGCGTTAACCATCTTCAACCTGCAGCAGCAGTGCGGTGCCAATCATCGCCACCACCAGCGCCGGTGTCCATGCCGCAAGTGCCACTGGAAGCGTGCCGGCAGCGCCGAGTGCGTGAATGAGGTCGGTGAAGAAATGCATCAGAAAGCCGGTTAAAACCCCTGCCACCACCAAAATGCCAACCTTGCCGCGGCGCGGCAGGCGCAGCGAAAAAATCGCAGCAATCAGCACCGTGGCGGCCAGCAAAAACGGGCTGGCCAGCAGGCTCTGCCAGTGAAGCTGATGCTTAAGGGCTGAAAAACCTGCATTTTCAAGCATCACCATAAAGGACGGCAGCGCCCAGAACGACATGGTTTCCGGCGAGGCGAAGCTGTCCTGAATGTAGCTGAGTGTGAGGGTGGTCGGAATTTCAAACCGGGCAATTGGCTGCGGCGGCCTGCCGGGAATAGAGCGAGTGACATCGATCAGTACTAATCTACCGGTCTCGAGCACGGCCTGCTTGGCATCGAGACGCTCCTTGAAGGTTTTGTCCTTGCCAAAGCTGAAGATCACCACATTCGCAAACGACATATCGCTCTGGGAAATACGCAGGGCATGAATAATATGTTCATCGCCATCCCCCTCAATCTGCCTGAGCCACAGCCCGGAAGCAGAGACAGCAAGCAAGCTGGGCTGGCCAGTCAAATAGCGGCCTTCCACCTGCTCAAAACGCAGCAGCAACGCAGAGGCCAGCGGGTTAAAGACCGTGGTCATGAAAGCGCCAAGCGCCAGCACCACCACCATTGCCGGATAAAGAAACTGCCAGACAGACACGCCCGCCGCACGCACCACCACCAGCTCCTGCGTGCGCGTCAGGCGGGTGAGCGAGAGCATGCTACCGATAAGCACCGCATATGGCAGCAGCTTTTCCGCCATGCTGGGCAGCTTCAGCGCGGACATCTGCAGAATCACAATAAATGGGACATTGTCGCGGCCGGAGGCGCGGCGCAGCAGCTCCACCACATCGACCAGCATGCTGATCGCAAGCAGGCCAAACAGCGCCAGCATGATGCTCTGCAGAAAATGCTTGCCAATATAGGCGGAAAGCGTCCAGGGCAGTCTCATGCCGCCCTCCGATCCGGCCAGAGACGCCGGCCACTGAGGCTGGCCATCGCTGCCGCCAGCGGCAAGGCAAAGGCGAGATAATACACCACAATCATCGAGGCATGGTTAGCAATCACGCCGCGCAGCCCCACCTGCGCAAACAGCCACACCACCGCCACCGCTACCGCCACCGCCAGTGGCCGCCAATGGCCGCGACGGTTAAACTCGCTGGCAAGCATGACAGCCAGCGCGGCCAGCGCAACACCGAGGCTGAGCGCCGGCCATAAAATGCGCTGGTGGCCTTCGGCGCGGCGCTTCATCTGCTCCTGCGGCGAGGCTGTGTCATCGACAGCAAACAGCTCATGCACAAACATTTCCTGCGGGTCGCGGTAGCGCTGGCCGCTTTGCTGCGTGTACAGGCTGATATCAAGGGTGTAATTGTCAAAATTCAGAAATGAGAGCCGGCCATTTTCGACTTCCTGACGGTTGCCTTTCAGCATGATAAAGCGCGGCCCCTGCGGGGTTTGCACCAGCTTGCCTTCTTGCGCCATCATGGTGATGTTTTTGTCCGGCGTGCGGTTATCATGCACCAGAATGCCATAGAGAATGTTATTATCATCACGCTCGCGGATAAACACGGTCAGACCCGCTACCGGGCTGGAAAACACCCCCTCCTGCAGCAGGATCGAGGCGTAATTATTGCGAAGGAAAAACTGCATTTCCTTGAATTCCCGGTAAGTGACTGGCTGCAGGTAAAACGCAATCACGTAGCCCAGCAAGGTTGTTATCCCCGCCACCATCAGCACCGGCTTTGCCAGCGCCCACTTGGAAAGGCCAGCCGCCTGCAGTACCACCAGCTCACTGTCGATTTTCAGTTTGTTATACACAAACAACACCGAGCAGAGCATGGCCGGCGGCAGAATCATCAGCAGCAGCGACGGCACGAGCAGCAGCGTCAGGGTGACAAAAATAAGAATCGACACACCCTGACTGACAATCACATCAATAAAGCGCAGCGCTTGCGTCAGCCAGACGATGCTGGTAAGGCTGATGGTAATCAGCAACATAGAGTGCGCCAGCATGCGCATGATATAGATGTTGTAACGTTCCATTCTTCATCCTTAGCCTTATTGAATCTTAAAGGAAAGCCCCCTATGCAGATCAGATTCACCGAACGCTCCAGCGCCCTCGTCGATAAGGTGATGATTTACCTCATCGCCGATGACCTTAAACTTTCCAGCGAAGCAAAGGCGATTGACCAGAAAGCAAGCGGCCTGATCAGCAAAGCAATCAAAACCAGCCAGTTTAAAGGCAAGCGCGGCACGCACCTTGCCATCGCGCTGGCGGGCGGCGCACGCGCGGACTATGCCCTGCTCTGCGGTATCGGCAGCCTCAAGGATTTGAGCGAACATGCGTGGGAAAAAATCGGTGGCAGCTGCGTGCCGAAGCTCAATTCCTTGCGCGCAAGCTCTGCCACGCTGGTGATAGAAAACGCCAAAATAGGCACATTTTCTGCGGCTGATATCGCCGCGCGCATCGCCCATGGCGCGCATCTTCGCAGCTTCACCTTTGATAAATATTTCACCAAAAAAACCGCTGATGACAAACCAACCCTGAAGGTTTTTGCCGTAGCGCTGACGGGCAGCAAAGCCGCTGCCAAGCCCTACAGCGAGCTGGAAAAGCTGGCCGAAGGGGTGTTTTTCACCCGCGAAGTGGTTTCGGAACCTGCCAACATCATCCACCCCGAATCGCTCGCTGAGCGCTGCCTGGAGCTGAAAAAACTCGGCGTGGAGGTCGAAATTTTCGGCGAACCAGAAATGCACAAGATGGGCTTTGGTGCGCTGCTTGGCGTGGGCCAGGGCTCGGTGCGCGAATCGCAGATGGTCATCATGCGCTATCATGGCCTGCCTACGCCGAAGCGAAGCTCCGGCTTCGCGCAGGCAGGCGCAGGCAGAGGCAAAGCCGCCCCACTCGCCTTCATTGGCAAGGGCGTGACGTTTGACACGGGCGGCATCTCCATCAAGCCGGCAGGCGGCATGGAAGAAATGAAATGGGACATGGGCGGCGCCGGCACCGTCATCGGCCTGATGAAGGCGCTGGCTGGCCGCAAAGCCAAGGTGAATGTGGTCGGCGCGGTGGGGCTGGTGGAAAACATGCCCGACGGCAACGCCCAGCGCCCGGGCGATGTGGTAACCAGCTATTCCGGCCAGACAATCGAAGTCCTCAACACCGATGCAGAAGGCCGCCTCGTGCTCGCGGATGTACTGTGGTATGTGCAGAAACACTTCAAGCCCAGCGCCATGATTGATCTTGCGACCTTAACCGGCGCGATCATTGTCGCGCTTGGCACGTCGCGCGCAGGCCTCTTTTCCAACAACGACAAGCTTGCTGAACAACTCTTTAAAGCAGGTGAAAAAACCGGTGAGGAAGTCTGGCGTCTGCCGCTTGGCAAAGTCTATGATGAGCAGATTAACTCTGATATCGCCGACATGCAGAATATCGGCCGCGACCGCGAGGCCGGCTCCATCACCGCCGCGCAGTTTCTGCAGCGTTTTGTGAATGATGTGCCGTGGGCGCATCTGGATATCGCCGGCACCGCCTGGAGCAAAAAAGCCAGCGAGATCTATGACAAAGGCGCAACCGCCTACGGCGTGCGCCTCTTGAATGAGTGGGTGAAAGAGAATTATGAATAGTAAGCGCTGTCATCCCGTGACGTTTGTCAGTAGACAAACGTGCACGGGATCCAGAAAAGAAACATGTCAGCAGACATGTTTCGTCAATATAAAAACGTGGATCCCGGCCCTCGCCGGGATGACAACATGACCCAGATCTCCTTCTACCATCTGACCGCTACTGCACTCGATCAGGCGCTGCCCAAGCTGCTCGAAAAAGCCTATGGCAGCGGGCTGCGCGCGCATGTGTGGTGTGAGTCTGAAGCGCGAATGGAGCAGCTGAATACGCTGCTATGGACGTATGATCCGGCAAGTTTTCTGCCTCATGGTAGTGAAAAAGAGCCGCATCCGGAGCTTCAGCCAGTGCTGCTTGGCACTGAGGAAAACGCTGCCAATCAGGCACCGGCACTATTCATCACCCACGGGCAGACGGTTGTAAATCCTACCTCTTTCGATCGCGTGTTCGATCTGTTTGACGGCAAAGATAGCGCCGCCACCGACGCCGCGCGCGCGCGCTGGAAGCATTACAAAGACCAAGGCCTCACCCTTTCCTATTTCAAACAGACACCCGCAGGCGGCTGGGAGAAGGCGGCGTAATGGAACGACAGCTTTACCAGCAGATGGCAGTGAGCGAAGATACGCATTGGTGGTTTGCGGCACGTCGAAGCATGGTTCGTGCGCTGCTGTGCAAAGCACCGAGAGTTGACCATGCCGAGCTTTTAGATGCAGGATGCGGTACTGGCGGCAACCTCGCCATGCTCTCAGAATTTGGCAAGGTTTATGGCTTTGAATATGATGACGAGGCGCGTGGACATGCAAAAGCGCGCGGTATTTGCACTATTGAGGCAGGTAGCCTGCCAAACGGCGTTCCATTTGATGGCATCACATTTGATGGCATTTTACTGACCGATGTGCTCGAGCATATCGATGATGATAATACTACGCTTGCCTCCCTGTCTAAGCGCCTTAAACCTGGCGGGTGGCTGATCATCACTGTGCCCGCTTTTTCTTTTTTATGGACACATCACGATGTACAAAACCACCATAAGCGGCGCTACCTCAAGGCCGAGCTGGAAAGTAAATTAGCGCAGGCCGGCTTTCACCTTACCTATTCAAGCTACTGCTTCCTGACTATTTTTCCGCTCGCACTGCTTGCGGCGTGGTGTGAAAAGCTTGGCATCGCTGGTCTCAGGGAAACCGGCCTGAAACAGCCCCACCCGCTGATCAACAGCATGCTGCGCCTTGTTGCCTCGCTGGATGTGCTGTTTATTCGCTTAGGAATCACTCTCCCAATCGGTGTTTCCTGCATTGCACTGGCGAGAAAATCCTGACATGTCCGCTCACCTGAATCGCCGCACCTTTGCTATCATCTCCCACCCTGATGCGGGGAAGACAACGCTCACTGAAAAGCTACTGCTGTTTGGCGGGGCGATTCATCTGGCCGGTGCGGTCAAAGCCAAAAAAGGTGGCAAATCCGCAACCTCCGACTGGATGGCGATTGAGCAGCAGCGCGGTATTTCGGTCACCGCGTCGGTGATGACGTTTGAATATAACGGCCACACCATCAACCTGCTGGACACGCCCGGCCATAAAGATTTTTCGGAAGACACCTACCGCACGCTCACCGCCGTGGACTCCGCCGTGATGGTGCTGGACGGCGCGAAGGGCATCGAGGAGCAGACCTATAAACTCTTCGAAGTCTGCCGCCTGCGCGATACGCCGATTACCACCTTCATCAACAAAATGGATCGCGAAACACGCGAGCCGTTTGAGCTGCTTGATGAAATTGAAAGCCGATTGCAGCTTTCCGTCTGCCCGATCACCTGGCCGATCGGCATGGGCGAGCGCTTCCGCGGTTGTTTTAACCTTGTGAGCGACACGCTCTATCTGTTTGATGCCGGCGTAAACCCCTTCTCCCCCCGCCTGCGGGGGGAGCCAGAGGGGGTTGATCACCCCCCCTTCCCCCCCGCAGGCGGGGGGGTAATAAAATATACCAGCGCAGATGACCCGGCGCTGGACGATGTTATTCCGGAAGCGGAACTGAAAAAATTCCGCGAAGAAGTAGCGATGGTTAAGGCGATTTACCCACCCTTTAACCGCGAGCATTTCCTGGAAGGCCATGTCACGCCTGTGTTTTTTGGTAGCGCGGTGAATAACTTCGGAGTTCGCGAGCTGCTTAGCGCCATCTGCGACTATGCCCCCTCGCCCCGCCTGCAGAAAACCGAGACGCGCGAGGTGGCGCCTGAGGAGCCGAAATTCACCGGCTTTGTGTTTAAAATTCAGGCGAACATGGATAAGAACCACCGCGACCGCATCGCCTTTGTGCGGGTCTGCTCCGGAAAATATACACGCGGCATGAAAGTGCTGCATGTAAGAAGCGGCAAGACACTGGCGCTCAATAACCCTGTTTTGTTTCTGGCGCGTGAGCGCGAGCTGGCCGAAGAAGCCTGGCCGGGCGATATTCTCGGTATTCCCGGCCATGGCCACCTGCATATCGGTGATGCGCTGACCGAGGGTGAAAAGCTCTACTTCACCGGCATTCCAAGCTTTGCGCCCGAGCTTTTCCAGCGTGTGCGGCTGGAAGACCCGCTGAAATCCAAGCAGCTCAAGGAAGCGCTCACCCAGCTTTCCGAAGAAGGCGCCTCACAGATTTTCAAACCGCTCGATGGCAGCCCGTGGATTTTAGGGGTGGTGGGCGCGCTGCAGTTTGATGTGATTGCCTCGCGCCTAGCCGCCGAATATGGCGTGAAGGGCAGTTTTGAAGCCGTCTCCTACACCGCCGCGCGCTGGCTGAAAGCGAAAGACCAGAAAACGCTCGATGATTTCTTGAGCAAAAATAAATTCAGCACCGCCGAGGATGCGACCGGCCAGCTGGCCTACCTCGCACCAAACGCATGGCATCTAGAGCGCATTCAGAAAGACTTTCCCGAGATTGAGTTTTTAAGGACAAGAGAGAATCGGTAAATTTAATGGATTGTACTTTCCCATAAAAAGAACTAGAGAGTTCGAAAATTTATCAGCAGGAGTATTATGGATAAGCCATTGTGGATGTGGGGTGTATTCCTGCTGATTGTGGTTATTCTTCTGGTTCTTGACCTTGGTGTCCTGCACCGCAAGCAGCGCGAAATTGGCGTGAGGGAAAGCCTTGGACTCAGCGCGTTTTATATCATGATCGGCCTGCTTTTTGGCGGCTGGGTATGGTATGAGCTTGGCGCGCAAAGCGGCAAAGAATACTTAACCGGCTTTGTCGTCGAAAAAACGCTGGCGATGGACAACATCTTCGTCATTTCGCTGATCTTCACTTATTTCGCCATTCCGCGCATCTACCAGCACCGCGTACTATTCTGGGGGATTCTCGGCGTGATTATTCTGCGTGCGATCATGATCGGTCTTGGCGCTACGCTGGTATCACAGTTCAGCTGGATTCTTTATATTTTCGCACTGTTCTTGATCGCCACTGGCATCAAGATGTTCTTCATGATCGATAAACTGCCGGATATATCCCAGAATCCGCTGCTGCTGATGATGAAGAAACATATGCGCATTACCAACGAGCTGCATGCAGAAAAATTTGTGGTCAAAAAACCTGACCCAAAACAAGCAGATAAGTTAGTGTTGTGGTATACCCCGCTCTTTGTGGCGCTGATATTGATTGAATTTGTGGATCTGATTTTCGCGGTCGACAGCGTGCCGGCGATTTTCGCCATCACCACCGATCCGTTCATTGTCTATACCAGCAATATTTTTGCGATTCTCGGCCTGCGCGCGCTTTATTTTGCGCTGGATGCGGTGATTCACCGCTTCAAATACCTGAAATATGCGCTGGCGATGACGCTGGTGTTTATTGGCAGCAAAATCTTCCTTGCGGATTTGATGGGGCTTGAGAAATTTCCGGTGTGGATTTCGCTAACGGTCACGCTCGGGCTGATCGGCGGCGGTATTATCTACTCGCTTTATAAAACGCGTAAAACCGTTTAATCAGAATACATCATCTTCGATGCGGCAAAGATAACTGAAAGCGCGCTGAAGTGGGTTTGCACTGCTTGCCATCGCCACACGAAGACGCTCTTCGTCCCTGAAGGCTTCCGCCTCTTCGCGTGCGGCTTTCAGCGCCGCTTTGAGGTCAATGGTCAGCATGTGTTTATCGTAGATGGCCTGCCAGATTTTCTGTTCCACTTCAGAAAAATCGCCATCAATATGAAAAAGAACGCGGGCAAAATTAATCAGATGAGCGCGATCTCGCTTATCAGTAATTTCGCCAAAAATATTTTCAATCGCTATGCCCTGATGCAGATCTTTATCGAGCTGCGCCTGCTGCGCGTCAGAAAAATCAAACTGCTGCCAATATTCATGGATTAAATCCATTTCAGAATTCGACAGGCGATGATCACTATAGGCAAGCGCAATCGCGCCGCGCCACATGGCGAATTTACTTTCGGTAACCGGCACTCGTCGAACAACTTTCATAGCAATCTCCTCGTATCAGTTTTTTAAACCATAATGGTTAATAATACCCTTCCTGAGCAGTGTTGCTATTGTCATCCTGAGCGAAGCGAAGGATCTTCAGATTCCTCGCTTACACTAGGAATGACAAACATATGCTCCAAACCCTCATCCCCGCCATTTCCCAACTGCTCGACAAGCTGATCCCCGACCCGGCCGCGCGCGAGCAGGCGAAAATCGAGCTACTGAAAACCGAGCGCGAAAGCGACCTGGAGGCGCTGCGCCTTGCCCTTTCCGCCGATCAGGCGCAAACGGAAATCAACCAGCAGGAGGCCGCGCACAGCGACCGGTTTGTGGCGGGCTGGCGGCCATTCATTGGCTGGGTGTGCGGGGTGGCCTTTGCCTATCACTTCGTGCTGCAGCCGCTGCTGGCCTTTGCCATCATGAATAGTGGCGGCGAGGTGAAGCTACCCGCTTTTGATATGGATGCGCTTTCCACCGTGCTGATGGGCATGCTTGGCCTTGGCGGCCTCAGAACGATTGAAAAGATTCGTAAAGCTGGTAGATGAGTAACCCTCACCCACGCGCTTTGCGCGTTTCCCTCTCCCTGAAAGGGAGAGGGTCAGGGTGAGGGTCGCTTTGCGACCCAATCGATGTGCGGGTGTAGTTCAATGGTAGAACGGCAGCTTCCCAAGCTGCATACGAGGGTTCGATTCCCTTCACCCGCTCCACTTAGATTTTCTTAGCAGCTTTGCTGCTTAGAAAATCAAGTGTCCGACGTAGCTCTTTAGAGCGAAGGCGGACTGGTTGAACAATCTCGGCCTTAATTGAAATTTAACGCAGAATCTAGTATAGCGTAGTTATTCTATCATCATTGTTTGGAGATATTATGCGTTTTCGCACTGCCCTGCTCACCAGCCTTGCCGCCCTCAGCCTGTCCGCCCCCGCCTCGGCATCGGATTACCTGACCGGCTATGTCGGCTGGTTTGATGTGGTGGATGAAGAAAATGAAGCCACGCAGTTTGGCCTCGAATATCGCCTAAGCCCCGTTGGCTACGGCCTGCGGCCGACCATTGGTATTGACGTAACTACAGACGGCGCAGTCTATGCGTTTGGCGGGATTAACTGGGAAGTGCCGCTGATTGATAACCAGCTGT
The DNA here is from genome assembly GCA_033763775.1 of Alphaproteobacteria bacterium. Taxonomy (GTDB): domain Bacteria; phylum Pseudomonadota; class Alphaproteobacteria; order Rickettsiales; family SXRF01; genus JAJTHB01. The sequence continues at coordinate 45,873 of JANRJW010000008.1, forward strand.
TTCTGATTCCAAACTTCATGGCCGGCGGCTATTCGCAGGGCGATGGCAAGGATCTCGGCCATGGGCTTGAGTTCCGCTCTGGTATCGAGCTTTCCTACCAGATGGAAAATAGTCACCGCGTGGGCGTGGCATTTAACCATATCTCCAATGCCAGCCTTGGTGACAAAAACCCCGGCGCGGAGACGGTGCTGATTAATTATTCCGTACCGGTGGGCACGTTGTTCTAGGTTTTACCGACGCGTTTCGTCATTCCCGCGAAAGCGGGAATCCATTCAAAGCCGCTTTCTGGCGGCGATAAAGTATTTTTTCTCCTCGCTACCACGGTAAGTATCTGGATCCCCGCTTTCGCGGGGATGACGATGACGTAACAAAATAGGGCGCGCCTCCTCCTACGCTAAAGCTTCGGAGGACCGGCTTCGCAGTGTTTGGCGGACGTTGTTTGCATGGCTGCATTCAACTAGCGGCTGCAGGCGGGGTTGGTGCCGCGAGCAGCGCTGCTGACCCGGATGATCTGCCACACCCAAACCAGACTTTGCTTCGGCCGAAGCAAGGGTGATGATGGTGGGCAAATAGATGTTCGGGAAGGGGGAAAGTTTACGAAAAATACAATAAGCCGCCATCGCCTGAATTCGCTTTTGCAAATTCTGAAACATTTTCGATTTAATCATGCACAGAGTTTGGGTCGCTAAACGACCCTCACCCTAACCCTCTCCCTAGTAGGGAGAGGGACACAGCGGCTACAGTGCTGCGGTAGAGGGTGCATGATTAAATCGAAAATGCGCTAATAGGTGATCTAAAAATAAAGCTGGATTGCCCTAGGATTTTTGAAAAAAACAAAAATCCGGGCAATGACGGGAACGATACTGCCAAGGCTTAGCCCAAAAAAAAGGCCGCCCGGAGGCGGCCTTCCTTTGGTTAGTTACGACAGCAAATTAGAAGCTGGCGCGGATACGCAGGATACACTCAGTGTCGTTTGCGCGAGTGGTGGTGCCAGTACTGTACTTATCATCCGAGGTTGCAGGATCCGCGGTGCCATTGTTATCTTTACAGATGTTTTCAGTTGGTGTAGCTGCGTTCGCACCACCATCTAATGTTGTATAAGTTGCAGTTGCCGATGCTGAAACCACACGGCCAATGGAAGGATTGCCGTCATCCAGCTTTGAATCAATCTGGAATGCATCAATCACCGGTATCTGCGACCCATCCGTGTAGGTTGCAACACCGTCTTCAACTGTTGGAATGCCAAGAAAGAAGAAATTCTGACCATTGGCACCGCGTGCCGTCACCAGTGTACCGCGACCCATTTTAGATACCGGCATGAAGTTGGTCGCCTCATCAATATCGCCTGCCGCGTAGTTGGTAGTTTTGGTTGTTCCTGTTCCTGCATAGGCGTTGATTGCCTCAGAGATCAGGTTAGCATCGGCCATATGGCTGAAAAATGCCGCAGCCTCATATTGAAATTGGTTACCCGCATCTGCTGCTGTGGTGGCTGCAATAAACCCATCGCCGTTGCCCGTAGCTGATACAAAACCAAAAGTCGCTGCGTTGTTCATATCGCCCGGCAGCGCGTTATATTTACCGCGGAAGGTGTTGACCGCTGCATCGTATTTTTCCAGCTGACTGATAGTAGCGCGGAGTTCGGCGGCTTTAATCAGATCCTGGCCGACGAGTACGCCGCCGACGATCAGGCCGATGATCACGAGCACGATTGATAATTCAATCAGCGTGAAACCTGATTTTCCAGATTTTGCTCTGGCTTGTTGATTGGTCATAAATTTTCTCCTGAACTGGGTTATTTAAGGGTTACTGCCCCCGCATATGCTGCGAAAACAGGGTTAATGATGGCTCAGCTCTGCGCCTCTTGCTACTCACTTGTAGGTGCATCACAAATTGCGCAACTCTGGCACAACGCTAACAGCCAAAAGTTACCAAAACGTTAGCAAAGATGGATTAATCATGTTTATTTCAGGTGATAAACTCCATTCATCATCAAGCACTTAGTGCTTAATCTGCAGATTTCAAAAGATGAGCGGCTATTAATTTGTAAGATTGTTGTTTTGAGGCAACAATTGGGTGGCGTTCACTGAACTTCCCCCTCTCCCAACGGGGAGAGGATAAAACAGAGTAACTAACCCGCCTTTACTTCCGGCTTGATTTTCGCGACCACTGCATCGAGCATCGTCTGCGAGCACAGGCCAAGCAGCACCGGATCACGCGGCTTGATGTTGTTCGAGTTCCAGTGCGTTTTGCCGCGCACTGCGGCAATGGTGTTTTTAGTGGTACCGACCAGCTTACCAATCTGGGCATCGCTCATGGTGGGGAAGTTTTTCACCAGCCATGCAATCGCATCCGGTTTATCCTGGCGGCGAGCCACCGGCGTGTAGCGGCCACCCTTCGATTTTTTGTTGATGTATTGTTTGGCCGTGCCAGCAATGGCAAGGCGCGCGTCGCTGTCCGCCTCGCAGCGCTTGATTTCTTCCATGGTCAGCTGGCCGTTCGCCGTGGGATCCAGCCCGCGAATACCGCCAGAGACATCACCATCGGCAATGCCCTGCACTTCCAGCGGGTGCATGCCGCAGAATTCAGCGATCTGCTCAAAGGTGAGCGCGGTGTTTTCAACCAGCCATACGGCGGTTGCTTTCGGCATGAGTGGCAGGGTCATCGCTTCTTCTCCTTGTCATTCCTGCGAAGGCAGGAATCCTGAATCTTGGGTCTGTGGGGGATTATCGTGGGTGGTTTTTAGTGGTTTTATTGGCTGAATCAAGTATTTTCAGCGCATGGAACCCCTCATTCTTGCAAGCCAGCCAGCTGAAGCCGTGCTTTTACTGACGCTCAGCCGCCCCGAAGCAGCGAACGCGCTGACCAGCGAGCTGGCCAAGCAGCTGATAGATAAGGTTAAAAATATTCCCTCCTCGGTGCGCTGCATCGTGCTGGCGGGAAGCGGCAAGCATTTCTGCGCCGGCGCCGACCTGAAAGAACGAAAAAACATGGACGAAACCGCATGGAAAGCCCAGCATGCGCTGTTTCGCGGGGCGCGTGATGCGCTGCTGGAAGCGCCGGTGCCGGTGATCGCCGCGGTGCATGGCGCGGCGATGGGCGGCGGGATGGAGCTGGCGCTCGCCTGCGATTTCATTTATGCGGCGGATGATGCGCGTTTTGCGCTGACTGAAGCCACGCTCGGCATCATGCCCGGCATGGGCGGAACACAAACCCTGCCCCGCGCCGTGGGCAGCCGCCGCGCGCGTGAATTATTGCTGAGTGGCCAGCCATTTAGCGCGATACAGGCCTATGAATGGGGCATGGTCAACCGGCTATGCACGCCCGAAACATTGCACAAGGAAGCGATAGAAACGGCGATGATCATCGCCGCCAATGCCCCGCTTTCCATCAAAGCCATCCGCAGCGCGCTACGCGAAGGGCTGGAAATGCCGATGGATCAGGCGCTTGAAGCCGAACTTCGTCATTATAACCGCCTGCTTTCCAGCGCTGACCGTCATGAAGGCATGGCCGCCTGGAACGAGAAACGAAAGCCTGTTTTTAAAGGCGAATAGCTGCTATACTGGCCGTCCATGCCTAAGCCAATCAAAACCCACAAAATCTCACTCGCGCTTCAGGGCGGCGGTGCGCACGCGGCGTTCAGCTGGGGCGTGATCGACCAGCTGCTGCAGAACGAGAGCACCGAGATTGAGGCCATCAGCGCCACGAGTGGCGGCGCGATGCTCGCGGTGGTGATGGCGCAGGGCATGATGGAAGGCGGGCGCGAGGGTGCGCGCGATGCGCTGCTCAAATTCTGGCGCAAAGCCAATATCGCCGCCGGTCTGCTGCCCATTCGCACCACCATTGCTGATAAATTTTTAGGCAATGTCGGGCTTGATCTTTCGCCCTCCACGGTGGCGCTGGACATGCTGACTAAAATGTTCTCGCCCTACCAGTTCAACCTGTTTGATATCAACCCGATGAAAAGCATCATCGAGGAGATGGTTGATTTTAAGGTGCTGAATAAAAAAAGTCCGCTCGCGCTTTACATCAACACCACCCACGCGCGCACCGGCAAAAGCCGCATTTTCGACCATAGCGAAATCTCGCTGGATGCAGTGATGGCCTCCTCTTGCCTTCCTTATATTTTCCGTACCGTGGAGATTGAGGGCGAGCCGTATTGGGATGGCAGCTTTTCCGCCTGCCCTGCCCTCGCCCCGCTGGTGGGCAGCGGGCGCGATATTGTGCTGGTAGAAGTTCATCCACATTATGTGGAGGAGATTCCTACCGCTGCGGCGGATATTCTCGATCGTATGACCGAGATCAGCTTCACCGCCGCCCAGCTTTCAGAAATGCGCGCGATTGAGCAATATAATAACATGATTGAAAGCGGCGTGCTGAAGCAGAAACCAATCACCATACACCGCGTCGAAGCGCAGGACATTCTGCTTGGGCTTGGCCGCTCGAGCAAACTGAATCTCGAATGGAGCTTCCTTATGTACCTCCATGATACTGGCATTCAGGCGGCAACTGACTGGCTTGAAAAAAGACGATGAATAACCCGTGGAATGATTCGGATGATCCTCTGGATCGTCCTGCGCTGACCCCAGAGCTTGCAGCGCAGATTAAGAAATGGGCATCACAGCCTCTGAGCGCAGAAGGTCAGCAGGTGCTTGCAGCAAAACTTGCTGGCGTAGCAAAAGAACAGGAAGACAAGAAAAAAATCCCTCGCCTGAGTCTTACAGAAAATAAAGCGCGGCTCTTTATCGCCGCCGATGCGAATGAAACAGACGGCGATTTAATCCGTGAATTCAAACAGTGGCTGGATGGTTTTGCCTCTGCCCCTCTTACTGATGCAGCGGTAAGAAAAGAGCTGGTGCGGGGCTTTGCTGAGATTATCACAGCGCTCGATCAGGACAACCACCCGCTAGCACAAGCCCAAGTCGAGATGCGGGCGAGCGACCGCGCGGTGCTTGATCTTCGCGACCGCATCATGGCGTTGCCAGCTGTCGCAGCGTCAAATTTTCCAAAAGAAACCGCCAATGGGCTAACGGGACAAATCATCCGCCCTGCCATTGTTGCTGCTGGTAGGCTGGGCATTGCCAGACCCAGCATCACCAAAGATTTGTTTATGCGGGAAACACAAAGCGCCGGACGCTACTGACCCGTCAGAATCTCGCGCATCGCACCCATGTCTTTCACCTTATCCAGCTCACCGGGTTTTGGCACTAGACGCAGTTCCAGTTTGCATACCGCATCCTTAAGCAGCGCTTCTTCCTGTTCATAGACAGTATTGCCGCTGCAAACACCTTTCACCGTGTAGCGCATGTTCAGCGCCACGCCGCTGGCGTGCGAAATACCATCCGCCCAGCCATCATTCTCAAAGCTTACGTTAGCAGCGCCATCGTCTGCCAGCGCAAAGCTGGTGATGCGCCCTTCGTACATGTAGTCGCTCAGTGGATAGAGCACATTATCGATAAAGGGGATGAACGTGTCTTTGGTGAAATCCTGGATAAGCGGTGGGTTTTCGCGGCCGAGCACAGTCTGGATGGTGATGAAAGAAATCTCGAGGCGAACCTTAGCATCCGGCGCAAGGAATATGCCCAGCGCTGCGCCAATTTTCGCGCGGTCTTTGCTCGCCACCGCCTCGCCAAACGCAGCCAGCGAACGTTCGGCGGCGCGCTTTTTGACCACCGGCGGATACGCCATAAAATAATATGCTGCGCCTGCAACCAGCGTGAATACCAGTAGCAACACCGTGAGATATTTCATATTTCTGTCTCCTCAAAGCGCATGGTCTGCCTGTTTTTGCGAAAATGGCCGGGCGCAAAAAAACGCTGGTGCATCACCACATGCACCCCCGGCTTCAGCTGCTCTATCGTTTCGACAGCGAAACGAAGATTATCATAAGCATCACTGGCGCGCCCATTGGCCAGCGGCATCATCGAGCCGGTGAGAATCACGGTTTTACCTGTGCCCTGCATTTGTTTCGCAAGTTCTGCCGCCGTTTGTGCCATACGATCGGTGCCGTGGGTGACAATGATATGCTGCGCGCGGCGCTGCTTGATAAAGACCGATAGTGCATAAATCTCCACCTCGGTGAAATTTTTGCTGTCTTTCATCATCCACTGAAAAAAGCGGCAGTCCGGCGCATAGCCAAGCTCCTCCATCGCCATCGGCACCAGGCTATCCTTCAGCACAATCGCATTTTTGGGCGGATGCTGAGGATCCGGATAGGCCTCCGCGTCAATCGTGCCGCCGGTCATGATGAAGAGAATATCTTTGGTCATAATTTCTGTCATCTTGAGCGAGCACAGCGAGTCGAAAGATCTTTTAAAAGCATCAGATCCCTCGGCTACGCTCGGGATGACACCTACTCACTTTTAAACGCCTGAAGTCCGGTAATCGCGCGCCCTAAAATCAGCGCGTGGATATCATGCGTGCCTTCATAGGTGTTCACGCTTTCCAGATTCATCACATGGCGGATGACGTGATACTCATCGGCGATGCCGTTGCCGCCATGCATATCACGCGCCACGCGCGCCATTTCCAGCGCTTTACCCGCGGAGTTGCGCTTGATGATCGAGATCATATCGGGGTGCCATCTGTCCTCGTCAATCAGCCGCCCAACGCGCAGGCAGGCCTGCAGGCCGAGTGCGATCTCCACCAGCATATCGGCCAGTTTTTTCTGGATGAGCTGGTTGGCGGCGAGCGGTTTTCCGAATTGCTTGCGATCCATCACATAGTTGCGCGCTGCCTCGTAGCAGAACTCCGCCGCGCCCAGCGCCCCCCAGCCAATGCCATAGCGCGCTTTGTTGAGGCAGGAAAATGGGCCTTTCAGACCTTTCACGTCGGGCAAGATATTATCTAGCGGCACGAACACATCCTGCATCGAGATCATGCCGGTGATCGACGCGCGAAGCGACATCTTGCCTTCGATTTTCGGCGCGGTGAGGCCTTTCATATTTTTTTCCAGAATAAAGCCGCGAATCTCCCCGTCCAGCTTTGCCCAGATGATAAAAATATCGGCAATCGGCGAATTGGTAATCCAGTTTTTCGCGCCGTTTAAGATGAAGCCGCCATCCACCTTTTTCGCATTCGTCACCATGCTGGAAGGGTCGGAGCCGTGGTCGGGCTCGGTGAGGCCAAAACAGCCGATCAGCTCGCCGGTTGCCAGTTTTGGCAGATATTTATCTTTCTGCGCCTGCGTGCCAAACGTGTAAATCGGGTGCATGACCAGCGAAGACTGCACCGAAAGCGCCGAGCGATAGCCGGAATCCACCCACTCCACCTCGCGGCAGATCAGCCCCATCGCCACATGGCTCACACCCGCACAGCCATAGCCTTTAATCGTGGAGCCAAACAGCCCGAGTGCGCCCATCTCGCGCATGATGGCGGGGTCGAAATGCTCGTGGCGGCTGGCTTCCAGTACACGCGGCATCAGCTTATCACGCGCATAGCCACGCGCCGTATCGCGCACCATGCGCTCTTCGTCGGTCAGCTGGGATTCAAGGTCGAAAGGGTCGAAGGGATTGAGGTTTTTCAGCATGTCATCTGTTTTACGTCATCCTGAGGATTTTGTCAGCAGACAAAATCCGTGAGGATCCATTTTAAAATGTCAGCAGACATTTTAAACGCAAAAAGTCTGCTGACTTTTTGCTATGCTGGATCCCGGAAAATTTTGCTGCTGCAAAATTTTCCGGGATGACGGCTCACACTAACAAATTCAAAATCGTACCGCGATCCCACGTCGAACCCTGACGCAGCGCCGCCACAGCGCTACGGATCAGTGTCGCCAGCGACTCTTCGGCGGGGATGATGTTGAGGCTCGCACGCTTTGGAACTGGAACCGGCGCTTCACGCTCGCTTTGCTGCGATCGGCGCTGGGTGGATGGCTTCACGCCTCCAGAACTGGCGCCAATGCGGCTTGGATTGATGTTGATAGTCATAAGCTTGGTTGCTAGTTGCTAGTTGCTAGTTGTTAGTGGTCAACTATAAACCAGCAACCAGCAACTCTCAACCAGCAACTTATTTATGTTTCTCGTCGCCGCTTTTTATCATTTTTTTGATTTTCCGGATTTTCGTGCCCATCAGCAGCCGCTGCTTTCACTGCTGAAATCGCAGGGCATCAAAGGCTCGATATTAATTGCGGATGAAGGCTTCAACGGCACGATCTCCGGCACCCAGCCGGCCGTGCACGCGGTGCTCGAGCGCCTCAAACACATCGGCGGTGCGTTTGAGCATAAGGAAAGTTTTTTTGAGAAGCAGCCTTTTGGCAAAGCGAAAGTAAGGCTTAAAAAGGAGCTGATTTCGCTTGGTGAAGCCGCTTTCGTTCGTCATCCCCGCTTCGTGCGGGGATCTAAGGCCGCAGAGCTTGATGGCTCAGGATCCCCGCTCAAGGCGGGGGTGACAGTGGGTGATTATGTTGAACCGAAAGACTGGAACGCGCTGATTAGCGACCCCGATACCATCGTGCTTGATACACGCAATAGTTACGAGACGTATCTTGGAACATTCGCGCGCGCGATAGACCCAAACACCAGAAACTTCAAAGAGCTACCGGCATTTGTTCGCGAAACACTGCAGGACAAGAAAGATAAAAAAATTGCCACCTTCTGCACCGGCGGCATTCGCTGCGAAAAATTCACCGCGTGGATGAAAGCCGAAGGTTTTGAAAACGTGTATCACTTAAAAGGCGGCATCCTGAAATATCTGGAAGAAATTCCAAGAGAAGAAAGTTTGTGGAACGGCGAGTGCTACGTCTTTGATGAGCGCGTGGCGGTCGGCCATGGGCTTGCGCCATCGCAGACCGCGAGCTCCTGCACCGCCTGCGGCCATACGCTCAAAGAACAAGATCATCGTTCTCCCTTATATAAGGAGAATGAATCATGTCCACATTGCATTGCGCGCTGACTTCACCGACTTATCCCAAGCCTGTAATTTTTTATTGCTGATTTCTAAAGCACTTGGCGAATTATCCCCAACTTTCACAGGCATTACTATCCCCAGCACCACAGCATCTAGCGGCGAAAACCATGTCAACCACAATATGTAGTTGCATCGCATTTTTTTCATGGTTATGGTGATAGTCCTTCAAAGCAATCTGGAATGTGTGCACAACAACGTCAGCAGCTCTCGCTTTGAAGCAAAAAACATATTAAAATCATCGGATATAGGGAGATCCACCACCATGCGTATTGAGCGCCACTATCTGAAGCCAAAAGAAAATGCCTACGATGCCATCACCTTCCGTAAAACCGATGTGGTGATGAAAAATCCTGATGGCTCGCTGGTGTTTGAATGCCGCGGCGTGGAGGTGCCGGAGCATTGGTCGCAGGTGGCTTCTGATGTGCTCGCGCAGAAATATTTTCGCAAAGCAGGCGTGGCCGCCAAGCTCAAAAAGGTGGAAGAAAATGCCGTGCCAAGCTGGCTGTGGCGCAGCGTGCCGGATGAGGCGGCGCTTGCCAAACTGCCGGAAAAAGAACGTTTCGTGGGCGAAACAAGCTCCAAGCAGGTGTTTGATCGTCTTGCTGGTGCATGGACATACTGGGGCTGGAAAGGCGGCTATTTTGATACGGAAGCGGATGCCAAAAGCTTCCATGACGAGCTGCGCTACATGCTGGCAATGCAGATTGCCGCGCCTAATTCGCCACAATGGTTCAACACTGGGCTGCACTGGGCGTATGGTATTGATGGCCCGTCGCAGGGGCATTTTTATGTCGATCCCGAAACCGGCAAGCTCAGCAAATCAAAAAGCGCCTATGAGCGCCCGCAGCCACACGCCTGCTTCATCCAGAGCATTAAAGATGATCTGGTGAATGATGGCGGCATCATGGATCTATGGGAGCGCGAGGCGCGCCTGTTTAAATATGGCTCTGGTACTGGTTCGAACTTCTCCGACCTTCGCGGCAGCGGCGAATCGCTCTCCGGCGGCGGAAAGTCTTCTGGCCTGATGAGCTTCCTGAAAATTGGCGACCGTGCGGCGGGCGCCATCAAATCCGGCGGCACCACTCGCCGCGCCGCCAAAATGGTGGTGGTGGATATTGACCACCCGGATGTGGAAGAATTCATCAATTGGAAAGTGATTGAAGAGCAGAAGGTCGCAGCACTCGTCACCGGCTCTAAAATCTGCCGCAGGCACCTCAAGGCCGTGATGGCCGCCTGCCAGCAAGGCAGTGGTGATGGCCGCTTCAGCCCGTCCGATAACCCGGCGCTGAAGAAAGCAATGCGCGAAGCGATCAAAGCGCAGGTGCCGGATAATTATGTGCAGCGCGTGGTGCAATTCGCCAAGCAAGGCTATAGCGAGCTGGAATTTGAAGAATATGATACAGACTGGGATTCCGAGGCATACCGCACGGTGTCCGGCCAGAATTCGAACAACTCGATTCGCGTCACCAATGAATTTTTAGAAGCGGTGGAGCAGGACAAGCCCTGGCACCTGCTGAACCGCAAGAACGGCGAAGTTGCCAAAGAAATTTCCGCGCGCGATCTGTGGGAGCAGGTCTCCTACGCGGCGTGGGCATGCGCGGATCCCGGCATCCAGTATGATACCACCATCAATGAATGGCATACCTGCCCGCAGTCAGGCCGCATCCGCGCCTCGAACCCCTGCTCGGAATACATGTTCCTCGATGATACGGCGTGCAACCTCGCCTCCATCAATCTGCTGAAATTCCGCACGTCAGGCGGCACGTTTGATACCAAGGCGTATGAACATGCCGTGCGGCTGTGGACGGTGGTGCTGGAAATTTCGGTGGCCATGGCGCAGTTTCCTTCCAAAGAAATTGCACAGCGCTCCTATGAGTTCCGCACGCTCGGCCTTGGCTATGCGAATATCGGCGGTCTGCTCATGGCCAGCGGTATTGCTTATGATTCCGAGGAAGGCCGCGCACTGACGGGTGCTTTGTCTGCCATTCTCACCGGCGTTTCTTATGCCACCTCGGCGGAAATGGCCAAGGAACTTGGCGCCTTTGACGGCTATGAAAAAAACAAGCGCGACATGATGCGTGTGATGAAAAACCATCGCCGCGCCGCGCTTGGCGAGAGCAGTGGTTATGAGGAGCTTTCCATTCTTCCCACCCCGCTGGATACCCAGAACCTGCCGGATAAATCGCTGGCAAAATCTGCGAAAAAAGCGTGGGACACTGCCATCATGCTCGGAGAGAAATATGGCTTCCGTAACGCGCAGGCCACCTGCATTGCGCCCACCGGCACCATTGGCCTTGTCATGGACTGCGATACCACCGGCATTGAGCCGGACTTCGCGCTGGTGAAGTTTAAAAAACTCGCCGGCGGTGGTTATTTCAAAATCATCAATCAGCAGGTGCCTGAGGCGCTGAAAACGCTGGGCTACAACGCTAAGCAGATTGCCGATATCACTGATTACGCGGTTGGCCGCGGCACCTTGAAAGACGCGCCAGGTGTAAACCATGCAGCCTTACGCGCCAAAGGTTTTGGCGACGAGGAGCTGGCGAAAGTTGAAAAAGCGCTCGCCTCAGCGTTTGATATCAAGTTTGTGTTTAACCAGTGGACACTCGGTGAGGCTTTCTGCAAACAAAAGCTCGGCTTTACCGATGCGCAGCTGGCAAGCCCCGGCTTTGATATGCTCGCCGCGCTTGGTTTCCTCAAGGCTGATATTGACGCAGCGAATGACTATTGCTGCGGCACCATGACCGTAGAAGGCGCACCTTCCTTAAAGAAAGAGCATCTCGCGGTGTTTGATTGCGCGAACCCCTGCGGTAAAAAAGGAAAGCGCTTCCTTTCCAGCCAAAGCCACATCCTGATGATGGCGGCGGCGCAGCCTTTTATCTCCGGCGCGATTTCCAAAACCATCAATATGCCGAATTCGGCCACTGTCGAAGAATGCAAGGAAGCCTATATGATGTCGTGGAAGCTTGGCCTGAAAGCCAACGCGCTCTACCGCGATGGCTCGAAGCTTTCGCAGCCGCTTTCGAGCTCGCTGGTGAGCGATCTGGGGGCGGATGATGAGGACGATGCTCAGGAAACTGCCCGCGCCAGCCGCCAGCCGCAGATTGTGGCAGAGCGTATTGTTGAGCGGTTAGTTGAGCGTATCGTTCATGCCTCTGAGCGCCGCAAGCTGCCGGAGCGCCGCAAAGGCTACACCCAGAAAGCCTCCGTGGGTGGCCATAAAGTGTACCTGCGCACCGGCGAATATGAAGATGGCAAGCTTGGCGAAATCTTCATCGATATGCACAAAGAAGGCGCGGCGTTCCGCTCGCTGATGAACAACTTTGCCATCTCGGTGTCCATCGGTCTGCAATATGGCGTGCCGCTGGAGGAATATGTCGATGCCTTTACCTTCACCCGCTTTGAGCCGAGCGGCATGGTGGAAGGCAACGAGGCGATCAAGATGTCGACCTCGATTCTCGACTATATTTTCCGTGAGCTGGCGATTTCCTACCTTGGCCGCCATGATCTGGCGCATGCAGAAATCGGCGAGCTCAGCTCGGATACGATTGGCCGCGGCGAGGGCGATTCGACGCGTGGCGATAGCGAGCCGGAACTGCCTTTTTTCAATAAAATGACCAGCACCGGCTTTGTGCGCGGCCAGCTGCAGGTGATTACCAGCAGCAAACCCGCCACCTCCGGCGCCCTCGCACTCGCTGCCACCCAGGAAACCACCGCGCTTCTGAAAAACGACACGCAGGACGGCATGATCGTGCAGGTCGGTGTCTCCGTATCGCAGAAGGAGCATGATCATCTGCGCGAGAAAATCCGTGAGGCCAAGGCGAAAGGCTATGAGGGTGATTCGTGCCATGAGTGCGGCATGTTCACGCTGGTGAGAAACGGCACCTGCATGAAGTGTGACACCTGCGGCGCCACCAGCGGCTGCAGCTAAACCTGACGCATAAAAACACCCCCGCGGCGCAGCCAGACGGGGGTGTTTGTTTACCAGCCGCTCAGTATTATTTTTTCTTTGGCGCAGTCCCAGGCCTATTTGGCCTTACAGGCTTCGTTCCTGGCTTTATTCTATAATCGCGATACAACTTTTCGCGTCTTTCTCTTGCAGCCTCTTCATCAACTATAGGGCTTGTTTCTTTTTTATATTTTTCTTGAAGACGACAAATTAATTTTTTCTCGGTATACTCAAAGTCTGTAATACCGAGATCTGGACACCTTTTCATAAGATCATCTCTGGAAGAAAGATATTGAGCTTCAAGTACTTCACATCTTATGATTGATTTAGAATCATTTTTAATTTCTTCTTCGAGTAGACCTCGATACGTCCACAAAAGATCTCTGTAATCATTACAATCGGGAATAACAACTTGGTTATGCAGCTGAGCACTCACAGGAGCGGAGTGGATGAGGGTCGCGGTTGCCAGGAGAGCCGCGAGCATCGTGGTGGTTTTTTTCATGGTAAGTCCTTTTTTTGATCGGTTAATTTCGCGTGGTTTATGGTGGCAGGTGATAGGTCTGTATCTTGTGACATTTTAGCCGAACCATGTGACAAAATGATGACGCTTTGGTGATGATTTGATGACAAACTGGCTTGCCGAACCACAGAAGCGGCGCTAGGATTCTTGCGCAACTCTCTGAATCAGAACATAAAAAATAACATATGAAACAACTCATCGAAACTCACTTTGGCCTTGCGCTGATGCTTGCCTGCGTGCTGGGGCTGTTGCTGCCCGGCCTGCCGAGTGTTCCCAATCAGCTGGCGGGGCTGGCGCTGGCGGTGCTGATGTTTGTTTCATGCTATCGCCTGAGCGATAGCCAGCTGAGCGATATTCGCCCGCGTGAGCTGATGTTATTTTACATCACACGCTACGTGGCGCTGCCGCCGCTTTTATATGTCCTCACGCTCCAGCTTGCGCCAGATTATGCGCTGGCGGTGCTGTTGCTATCGGTGGTACCGGCAGCCGTTTCCAGCCCGGCTTTTACGGCCATTTATGGCGGCAAGGTGGCGATTGCTTTTGCCGTGGTGCTGCTCTCGCAGCTGCTATCACCGGTGGTGATTCCGCTGCATTTCATAGCAGTGGGCGCCGATGGCATCACGCCCTCGGCCGCCCATCTCTTTCATACATTGCTGCTGTGTGTTGTTCTGCCGATGGTCGTGTATGCGCTGGCTCGAAAACATGCCGCGAGCAGGGAATATTTTTACGCGCAGGGGAAGCTTATCTCCATCCTGCTTATCATGTTTATCATTGCGCTGGCGATCGCCAAGCAGCGCGATGTCATTCTGACAAACCCCACTCATCTGCTGCTGCCCTTCGCGCTCGCGATGGGGTGCTATGTGGTGTATTTTCTGGTGGGCTTTGCCTTTGCGCGCCGCGACCGGGCATCACAAATCAGCTATGCCACCTGCTCCGGTTTTAACAATGCCGCGCTTGGGGTGAGTCTTGCGCTGATGCATTTTGGCACTGACGTGCTGCTTTTCATCGCGGCGGCTGAAATCGGGTGGTCATTACTACCCATGCTGATGCGGTTTTGGGTCAAACAGACTGATAGATGAGCATCTTATTCAGGACACTGCAAGTTTATAACGCCTCACGAATCCGGCAATCATTATTAGCAGACCCAGCCCAGCCCAGCTGATGAGATTCGCCTCACGCACCTTAGGAATATGCTGCACCATCTCTATGTCATGCGTGCCTTGAGGAGCACGAAGCGTCAGTAATGCTCCGCGTTCAATCACATCTATTCTGGGCAGTGTGGGTGATATGATTTTCCAGCCAGGATAATGGTAGCGCTTCAGCGCAATCTCAGCCTGTGGCGATGTGACCTCCACGTCGATAAAAATCTCGTTCACCCCCTGTATCATCAAAATAACTTCTGCCTCGCCTTCCAGTATCTCTGACTCAGGAACATTCAGAAAATGAGCGGGCGGATCCAGCGGCTGGACAATACCCGCCCGGCGCATGGCATGGGTCATGTGTGATTTATGGGGAACCAGCTTATATTGCTCAACGCGCTGCCAATAATCTTGATGGGTATCATCATAGCGGTAATTCGCGTGAAAGATTAAACCCGCAACCGTAAGAAAAATGACCAGCGGATAGCAGAAACTATGACCTTTTAATTTATGATACCAATAGGATAGTAAAAAAATCAGGCATAAGTGAGTCACAAGACCAAATCGAATTGAAAACTGAAGCTTTTTGAGTAGCTCAAAATTCTCCCATAACCACCTGGAGGAAGAGAATATCATGAACATCGCCACAAGATACATGGCGCAAAAGAAAATAACCGGCGATTTATCCGGACTTAGTGGCTTTTCAGACTTTACAATCCATAGCATACTGGCAAAAATTATTAAACTTGCCATCACCGAAACTATACCCGGCCAGTAAAACGTGTCGGGCAGCGAGACATGTTTAAGAAATCGCGGAAAATGCATTTCCGGGGAATGAAACCAGTTAGTATAGAGGTGAGACCTGATAAATGATTCGTTGCCAGTCAAAGGCAGCCAGTAGATCGCAGAAAGCATCAAGGCGACTAAAACCGCCAAAGTAAGCGCCAGCATAAGATGCATTCGCTTGCCAGAGGGTGCGTTTATCAATGCATAAAGTCCAGGAATGGCCGAAAATATAACCGTAGAAGGCAGGTGAGACAGGATCAACAATGCCTGTACGAATGCATAATGCGGCAGGTAATAAGATGGATTATCTGCAATACGCCGTGCCACCCACATAAAGACCGGTACAATAAGAAAGACACAAAATGCTGCGCTATGGCCATCGGCTAGCCGTCCCATGCCTCCCCAGAATATATAAAGAATAGCCCCCGCTTGCGCGCGAGTATGGTCCATATGCTCCATCAGCCAGCGATACATAGCAAGACCGCCAAGGAAGATGAGTGCGCTATTCACCATCATCAGCCGCCCGTAGCCATGCGGATCATAATCACGCAGAAATTGTAGCGGCAGGGCGAGGTAAAATGACGTCAGTGGCTGAAAAATAGCAACCGGGCTGCCCAGACCAGCGTTTGCTTCCATCAGCCAGCGCGGGTAAAAATCACCCTGCCAGATCTGCGCCGTGACCATATCCAGAAGCATGGCACGCAGCACATGATCAATCCAAATTGGCCAACGCTCTGAAAGCAGCCATGCGGCAGGCAGCACAATGCACAACCAGACTAGAAATAGCCACAGCAGGAATGAGGGTGGAAACAGGGTGAGAAATCGCTGCATGAGGGTGTTCTAGTTTGGTGTTCGCCTCACCCTACCTTTTTTGTCATTCCCGCGAAAGCGGGAATCCAGCCATAGTTACTCTGGATCCCGGATCGCGCTCGCGGCTGCGCGCTTGTCCGGGATGACGCGGCGAGAAAGCGGATGTTTTTCTTCGACCAGCTGTTTCAGGTGAAGGCCAGCGACATGCGTGTAGATCTGGGTGGTAGCGATGTCGCTATGACCAAGCAGCTCCTGAATCACTCGCAGGTCGGCGCCGCCTTCCAGCAGGTGGGTCGCGAAGCTGTGGCGCAGCGCGTGCGGTGATATTTTTTCGGGATTAATCCCTGCCTTGATCGCCAGCTCTTTCAGCATGACGCCAAACTGCTGGCGTGTGATATGACCACTCGCGCGGTGGTAGGGAAACAGGTAGGTGGATGACGGATGGCGGTTGACGGATGGCGACGAGGCGGATTTTTTTCTTTTTTCCTTCTCATTCGTCATCCGGGCTCCGTTATCCTGAAGAAACATATCCCTGACTTTCAAATAGGAAGCCAGTGCCAGCCTTGCTTTAGCGCCCAGCGGCACAAGACGTTCCTTGCTGCCTTTGCCACGAACCAGCATGAAATCCTGCTTATGCACCGCAGATAGCGGCAGCGACACCAGTTCAGACACACGCAGCCCCGCCCCGTAGACCAGCTCAAGCATGGCAGAAAGCCTGAGTCCTTTCGGACTATCGTCGAGCGCCGCGCACTCCAGCAGCAGGTGAATGTCATCAGCGGTGAGCACCTGCGGCAATGTTTTGGCAAGGCGCGGTGCTGCCACCGTGGCGGCAGGGTTATCTCGGCGCAGCTTTTCACTGTAAAGAAACTGAAAAAACTGCTTGATGGCAGACAGCCTGCGCGCCTGAGTCTGCGGCGAAAGACCTCGTGCGCTGAGGGTGGCAAGATACGCCTCAATCGCCTGCGAGCGAAGATGGCTGAGACGCAGTTTATGCTGCTTGCCATAAGCAAGAAAATCTTCAAGATCACGCCGGTAAGCCGCCACGGTATGGCCGGAGGCGGCGCGTTCAGCGGCCATCATCTCCAGAAAGGCGTCGAGCTGATTACTGGCTGACAGCCCTGACATCGATCGGCTTTTCTACCGGCTGCTGCGGTGGGGTGATGGGCCGTGACAGCAGCACAAAAAACACCCCGAAGGTCAGCCCCACGAGCATCATCAGGAGCACGACAGGGCGGCAGTAGCGCGGCTTGGCTTGCATTTGCTAACGTTTCCTTTAATGGTAAGAACGATGAACCAGAAAAGACTAGCAGCAAACCGACTATGGCTCAAGATGTGATGATGACCCTGAGCCGCCCCGTGGTGCTGGTGGGGCTGATGGGCGCTGGCAAAACCACCATTGGCAGACGCCTCGCACAAGCGCTGCATGTGCCATTCATTGATGCTGACCATGAAATTGTGGAGGCGGCAGGCTGCAGCATTTCTGATATTTTTGCGCTGTATGGCGAAGCCATTTTTCGTGATCTCGAACAGCGTGTGCTGGTGCGCCTGATTGGCGCCAGCCCGTGCGTGCTGGCCACTGGCGGCGGCGCATTCATGAATCCGCTGATCAGGGAGGCGATTCAAACAGGCGCCACCTCGGTGTGGCTGAAGGCCGATCTGGATACGCTGGTGGAACGCACCGGAAAGCGTGATACCAGGCCGCTACTGCAGCATGGAGATCGCGGCGAAATCCTCGCACGGCTGATGCAGGAGCGCTATCCTGTCTACGAGCAGGCACACATTACCATCGATAGCAATGCCAGCGCCCATGAGGTGGTGGTTTCACGCATCATTAAGGCGCTGAAAGAGAGGTCGCATGACTGACACCGTGCGCGTGGAGCTGGAGCGCAGAAGCTATGATATTCTTGTGGGCGAGCGCCTGCTTTCCAGAGCCGGCGAGCTGATGAAGCCCATCTGCGGCGAGTCGCTGGTCATCGTTATCAGCGACCGGCAGGTGGCACGGTTTTATCTGCACCGTTTAACCGGCGCGCTGGAAGATGCTGGCATTCGTAGCCGAACCGTGCTGGTGGATGCAGGAGAAGGCAGCAAAAGCCTCAGTGTCTATGCGACGCTGATGGAGCAGATACTCGAGCACAAACCAGACCGCAGCACCGTGCTGGTGGCACTCGGCGGCGGTGTGGTAGGAGATTTAACCGGCTTTGCCGCCGCCACTTTGCTTCGCGGCGTACGCTTTATCCAGATTCCCACCACATTGCTCGCGCAGGTCGATAGCTCGGTGGGCGGCAAAACTGGTATCAACTCCGCCCATGGCAAAAACTTGATTGGCGCGTTTCACCAGCCCTCGCTGGTGATGGCCGACATCGCCACTCTGACCACCCTGCCCGTTCGCGAAAAACTGGCCGGCTATGCGGAAATTGTGAAATATGGCCTGATTCAGGATGCCGATTTTTTCAGCTGGCTGGAAACCCATGGCACGGCGCTGCTCGGCGGTGACAGCGCGGCGGCCATACGGGCCGTAACGCGCAGCTGCCGGTCTAAAGCAGCGATTGTCAGCGCGGATGAAACCGAGCAAGGACAGCGCGCGCTGCTGAATTTTGGCCACACATTCGGCCATGCGCTGGAAGCAGAAACCGGATTTTCAGACCTGCTGCTGCACGGCGAAGCTGTCGCGGTTGGCATGGTGGCAGCACTGCGCCTTTCGGTGCGCATGGGGCTGTGCCCACCCGAAGATCTGGAACGCACGCTTGCGCATTACCGCAGTACCGGCCTGCCGGCCTGCCTGAACGCCATTGCCCGCGACTGGTCGCCCGACGCGCTGCTGGCGCACATGACGCGCGATAAAAAAGCTAAAAATGGCCAGCTGACATTGATTCTATCGCGCGGTATCGGCCGCGCATTCATCCAACATGATGTGGCGCCAGCGCTTGTGCTCGAGGCACTTGCAGCAAGCCTTGAGGCATAATATAGTCCGGATTCTTATGTCGGAACTTACATTCATGGAACCAGAAACCCAGATTTTCAGTGCGCCACGCGCCATGGCCGCAGATGGTACGATTATCCGCGCGATGGTGCTTTCAGATATCGATGCGGTCTGCGACATGGCGGCGCGTATCTGGCGCCAGCATTATGTGCCGGAGATTGTCACCGCCGGCCAGATTGAATACATGCTGCCACGCATTTATAACCCGGATATCATCAAAAAAAACATGCTGGATCGCAAGCAGCGTTTCTGGATCATGCTCAAAGACAATGAACCAGTAGGCTACGCTGCCGCCGAACCACGCGGCGATGGCGTGTGGTTTCTGGATAAACTCTATGTGGATATGGATAAACAGCGTGGCGGTCTTGGCGCGCGTCTGCTGGCGGCGGTGCTGCTGGAAACACATCCCAAAGAGCTGGCGCTGCGTGTGAACCGCAAGAATTACAAAGCCATTAATTTTTATTTCAGGCAGGGATTTTTCATTCAGGGGCTGGATTGCCTCGACATTGGCGGCGGCTATGTGATGGATGATTTCCTGATGAGAAAGATCGTGTAGTCGGCCATGCCCGAACTGGACAACGAGATCATCTTTTATGGTCTCACGATTCTGATTTTTCTACTGATATCAGCTTTTTTTTCCGCTGCGGAAACAGCCATGACCGCGGTATCGCGCGCGCGCCTTTACCAGCTGGTGATTGACGGCAACAAGCGCGCACAAACGGTCAGCCGGCTGCGGCGCAACAAGGAAGCAACCATCGGCACTGTGCTGCTGGGCAACAATGCGGTTAATATCGCCGCCTCGACCATTGCCACCACCCTCACCATCCGGCTGTTTGGCACAGAAGAAGGCGGGCTGGTGATCGTCACCGTGGTGATGACGCTGCTGGTAGTGATTTTCACCGAGGTGCTGCCTAAAACCTTTGCGATTCAGAATGCAGAGCGCGTCTCGCTCGCGCTGTCGCCTGCGCTGAGCATTCTGGTCAAGCTGCTCTATCCTATTACCTATACCATTCAGATGATCATCCGCGCCGTTCTCAAACTTTTTGGTGTCGATATCACCCAGAGTAACACGCTGATTTCCGCGACCGACGTCGTGCGCGGCACCATTGAGCTGCATCACCGCGAGGGCAAGCTGATCAAGCAGGATCGTGACATGCTGGGCAGCATCCTCGATTTAAATGATATTGAGGTGAATGATATCATGATCCACCGCATGGAGGTGGAAACCATTGATGCCACGCTTCCCGCGCCGGAGTTGATTAAACAGGCCGTTTCCACCATGCATAGCCGCATTCCGTTGTGGCGCGGCGAGCCGGACAACATCATCGGCATTTTGCATGTCAAAGATCTCGTCAAGGCGATGAGCGGCAGGCTGGGCACGCTCTCCAGCGAGGATATTGTCGCCATCTGCCACAAGCCGTGGTTCATTCCGGAAACCACCAGCCTGCACGACCAGCTGCTGGCTTTCCGCAGCCGCCGACAACATTTTGCGCTGGTGGTGGATGAATATGGCAGCTGGCAGGGCATTGTCACACTGGAAGATATTATTGAGGAAATTGTTGGCAATATTGATGATGAGCACGACGAAACTTCCCGCGATGTTCAAAAAATTAATGACCAGTCTTATCTGGTGAGCGGCTCGGTGACGCTACGTGATTTGAAACGCCAGCTCGACTGGGAACTGCCGGACGAGCATGCCTCCACCATCGCTGGCCTGCTGATTCACGAGGCGCAGACCATTCCTTCCGTAGGCGAGCATTTTTTTCTTCATGGTTTCCGCTTTACCGTGGTGGAAAAAGACGATAC
Source organism: Alphaproteobacteria bacterium (assembly GCA_033763775.1). Lineage (GTDB taxonomy): Bacteria > Pseudomonadota > Alphaproteobacteria > Rickettsiales > SXRF01 > JAJTHB01. Next base: position 66,767 of record JANRJW010000008.1, read on the forward strand.
CCAGCTTTCCCTGCTGCGCATTGAGAAGCTGGCAAGCACCCAGCCAACCGATGATGGTGAGCTGTGAGCCGCCCGCCGCAGAGCGATGGCTACATTGTGGAATACGTGGCGATTGGCACGTCGGTGAAAGTAACCGCGTTTGACCCGGCAACACTCACCGAAGCCAGCATCGTTGCGCCTTCAGGCGCGTCGCAGCAGGATATGGCGCAGCTGGCGGTGCGCAAGCTGGAATATGTGCTGGGCAAGAAACAGGCAGGCGAGTGATGGTACGGCTTTTTAAACGACGCAAACCCCGGCGCAAATACCCCACCTATCGCTCGCGCAGGCCGCCCGCGCTGGAATCAAGCCGCGCAGTCAAACGCCAGCCGCGCGATGATAGTGCGCGCAGCGAGCGAAAACCCGCACGCAGCCCCGCACGCCGAAGCACTGGCGGGTTTGGCTATCTTCTGCGCCGCGGGCTGCTCTATGGCACGATGGCTGGCGGCGCATTCCTTGGCTATGTCTGGCTGACGTTGCCGGATATTGACGGGCTGAATCGTTTCCTGAAAACCCCGAGCATTGTGGTCAAGGCCGACGATGGCAAAATCATCGGCAGCTTCGGCGATGTGTATGGCGATTATGTGCGTTTCGAAGAATTTCCCACCGCACTGGTCGATGCCGTGATGGCCACGGAAGACCGCAATTTTTATTACCATTTCGGGGTGGATCCGCTGGGGCTTGCCCGCGCCATGGTGGCTAATTTTCAGGCCGGCCGCGTGGTGCAGGGCGGCAGCACCATCACCCAGCAGGTGGCAAAAAACGTCTTCCTGACGCCCGAACGCTCGATGATGCGCAAGCTGCGCGAAATGATTCTCGCCTTCAAGCTGGAATATCGTTTTTCCAAACAGGATATCATGGCGATTTACTTAAACCGCGTCTATCTCGGCGCGGGCACGTACGGGGTGGACGCTGCCTCACGTCGCTATTTCGATAAATCCGCGCGCGAGATTAACCTAAGCGAAGCAGCTATTCTTGCCGGTCTGCTTAAAGCGCCGTCGCGCTTTGCACCCACCAGCAACCCTACCCGCGCCAAACAACGCGCCGAACAGGTGCTGGTGAATATGCAGGACGCTGGCTATTTAAGCGAAGCGCAGACAACACGCGCCCGCGCGCAGCTGAGGGAAGCGATGAGCACCCGCCAGCGTGAAACACAAGGCAGCATGTATTTTGCGGAATGGGTGGCCGATCAGGTGCCCGATCTGATTGGCCAGACACAGGAAGATGTGGTGGTGATTTCCACCCTGAAGTCCGAGCTGCAGGACGCCGCAGAAAAAGCCCTCACCGCCGCGCTGGAAAAAGACGGACAGAAAGAAAAAGTGTCGCAAGCGGCGCTGGTGTCGATGACACCGGATGGCGCGGTGCTGGCGATGATGGGCGGGCGCAGCTACGGCGAGAGCCAATTTAACCGCGCCACCCAATCGCAGCGCCAGCCCGGCTCGGCCTTTAAACTTTTTGTCTATCTGGCCGGGCTGGAGGACGGCATGTCGCCGGATATGCTGGTGGAAGACGCACCGATCACCATCCCCATTCCCGGCGGGAGCTGGAGCCCGAAAAACTACACAGGCCGCTTTGAAGGCGCGATCACGCTGCGCGAAGCAGTGGCAGAATCGATCAACACTATCGCCGCGATGATTGCGCAGCAGGCTGGCGTTCAGACCGTGGTGGATATGGCGCAGCGCCTTGGCATTAGCTCACCGCTTATTGCGGTTCCCAGCATTGCGCTTGGCTCCACTGAAGTAACCCTGCTGGAACTGACCACCGCCTATGCCCATCTGCCCGCTGGCGGCCAGGTGGTGATACCGCGCGGCATTCAGCGTATTGAAACCAGCCAGGGCAGTCTGCTTTATGAATACACGCCCGATCAGCGCGCACAGGTGCTCAGCACCAACACGGTGAATATGATGAATGACATGCTGATGGCGGTCACCACCAGCGGCACCGGCAGGCGGGCACAGTTTGGCCGCGCCATCGCTGGAAAAACGGGTACGACGTCTGATTACAAAGATGCCTGGTTTATCGGTTACAGCGCCCAGCTGGCGACCGGTGTATGGGTGGGCAATGACGACAACATGCCCATGAAAAAAGTCACCGGTGGCGGCATGCCGGCCGGCATCTGGCGTGACTACATGAAAGTAGCGACGGCCGATCAGCCCGCGCTTGGTCTGCCGACTGAATTTCAAGAAAATCAGCGTCTGCCATGGCAAGCCGGCGAGCCAGCAGATGCGGCTGGCTCGGTGCAGGATCTCAAGCTGGGGCCAAGCTTCTGGGACAAGCTGATGCGTGAATAATCAGGCGCAGAAACGATACAGCTCATTGCCATGTTGTTTGAGCCAGCCGCGCCAGCGCTCATAATCCGGACAGAGTGAACCCACCACCCGCCAGAAAGCCGGGCTGTGATTAAGATGCACAAGATGCGCGACCTCGTGGCACACCACATAATCCAGCACCTCATACGGCGCGAGCACAAGGCGCCATGAAAATGACAGATGCCCGCGCTGGTTGCAGCTGCCCCAATGTGAATGAGTATCGCGCAGACCAACACGCCGGATGGCAACGCCCAGCGTAGCGGCATGCTGCTTCGCCAGACGCACTATTTCTTCGCGCGCGCATTTCACGAGCGCATCGCGGACGCGGCGTGCCAGAAATGCACGGTCGCCATACACCAGCAACCGCCCCTCATCCTGAAGCGGGCAGGTCGTGATGTGCGCCGTTCCCCTGCCCCCGCGATACTCAATCACGCAGGGCCTACCCAGAACCGATAGCCGCAGCCCCTCATCCAACGTGATTCTGGGTGGCTTTTTGCCGAGCTGCTGTTCAATCCAGCCGCGCTTTTCTTCAAGAAAAGACAGGCCTTGCTTTATCGATACGAACCGGGGTAAAGTCAGCGTTAAGGAATGGTTAATGGGTTGGTAGCGCAGCACCATGCTGCGGCTTTTCGGGTGTTTGCGAATCACAACCTCGATGGGCTGCTGCTGAATGATGAATTGCATGACGCTATCTGATGTGACCTGATGGAAACATCTTCCACCATTTCCTGCCCGCCTGCAACCTGCCTGTGTTATGAACGGACGAGGAACTGACCATGCGCTTTGCGCCATCATTCATCGAAAGGGTCAAGCAGCATTTTCTGCTGTCGGAAGTGATTGGCAAATATCTGGCGGTGAAGCGCCATGGCCGCGAATATCAGGCGCTGTGCCCGTTTCACAACGAAAAATCCCCTTCCTTTACCATCAATGATGAAAAAGGATTTTATCACTGCTTTGGTTGCGGCGCGCATGGCGACGCGATCAGCTTCCTGATGCAGCATCAGCGCGCGACCTACCCTGAAGCCATCGAAATGCTCGCACGTGAGGCCGGCATTGCGCTGCCGGAGATATCGCCCGAACAGGCGCGAAAAACACAGGCAGAAAAAACATTGTATGATGTCATGGAGGCCGCCGCCCTGTGGTTTGAAACCCAGCTTCAGGCAAGCGCGCATCATCAGGCGCTGGAATATGCCAGGCGGCGCGGCCTGAGCGCACAGGCGCTGCGACAATATCGCATCGGCTATGCACCAGACCAGCGCACTGCCCTGCATCAACATTTAACCAAGCTGGGGTTTTCTGCCGCGCTGCAGCTTGAAGCCGGGCTGGTAATCGCGCCGGAAGATGGCGCGGTGTATGACCGCTTCCGCGGCCGGCTGATGTTTCCTATCCGCAGCAGCAGCGGCAAGGTGGTCGCGTTTGGCGGCCGCCTGCTTGCCACTTCCAAAACAGCTGCGAAATATCTCAACTCGCCGGAGACACCGCTGTTTAAAAAAGGTGAGATGCTGTTTAATCTGGATCAAGCCAAGCGCAGCGCACGCGAACATAACCGTGTCGTTGTCATGGAAGGCTACATGGATGTGGTGATGACCGCGCAGGCCGGCATCGACTACGCGGTGGCCACGCTCGGCACCGCTGTGACCCCCAGCCATCTTCATCTGCTCTGGCAGCTGGCCAAAGAGCCGGTGATGTGCCTTGACGGTGACGCGGCGGGCAAACGCGCCATGCTACGTGCGATTGAAGTTGCGCTGCCGCTGCTGAAGCCCGGTTTCAGCCTTCGTTTTGCGGTGCTTCCTGCCGGCGAGGATCCGGATTCATATGTGCAGAAACATGGCCGCGAAAATTTTGAAACCCTGCTTGCCGGCGCACGGCCACTGTCGCAGGTCATCTGGGACACGCTCGCCGCGCCGCATCAACTTGCACGGCCGGAAGGCAAGGCCGCACTAGAAGGTGCATTCACCAAGCTCTGCGGCGCGATCACCGATAACGCTGTGCGCAGCCATTACCTTTCTTTTTTCCGAAAGCAATTGTGGGACGCGGCGCGCAGTAAAAAACCTGCCAGCCAGAACCGCACGCGCTCGGCGCATGTTGAACAGATGGCGCTACAGCACCACAGCAGCGCCCTTGATACGCTGGTGCGCCGGCTGTTGAAAACCCTGCTGCTCTTTCCCGCCCTGCGGCATAAAAGCCAGGTGGAGGAGCTTCTGGCGCGGCTTGATATTCACAGCGGTGCGCTCGATGCGCTGCGGCAGACGCTGCTTGCCAGCATTGCTGACCCAGCGGCGCCAGATGATGACGGTTTCGCGGCTTATGTCGAAGCGCATCTTGGCAGCGAGGCGGTGGAGTCACTGCTCACTGACACGCTGAAATTACCCTACACCAGCACGCTGACGCTGGATGACGCGCTGCGCCTGTGGCACGAAACCGCCGAGGCCTACCAGCTCAGCCATCTGGAGTTTGAACTTCAGGCGCTTCAGGAGCAGCTTTCAAGCGGCATTGGCGAGCAGGATTATCAGCGATTAATTGAGTTAAAACAGGCAATTGAGAAGGCGCGACAAGCGCGGCGCTTCGCCCCGGCGGAGGATGATGTGATCTAGCTTTGCCATGTTCCTGCATCAAAGCCATTGAAAAAAATAAAAAATCGCTTATATCTCACTCATTTAATTGCATTCAACCTGCTGATTGTCATTCATCGAGGCGACATCCATTCCTGAAATCTAAGGAGGCTGCATGTGGTGGTGGTGGCAACAACCCAGCGAAACAAAGGGTAAGAACGATATGGCAAGCAAGCGTAGCGCCGCAGCAAAGAAAGCGCCTGCAAAATCCGCATCCAAGGCCAAAACCAAACCATCACGCCCCGCCGCGAAACCAAAAGTCGCTGCTAAGCGTGCTGCCATGCCTGCCAAGAAAGCAGCCGCCAGCAAGCCTGCCAAAAAACCCACGATCACGCTGGTCAAGAAATCCTCCGCTAAACCTCCGGCGCGTCCAAAGCAAGCCAGTGGCAAAATCACTGCCGCGAAACCACCCAGCAAAAAAAATATTGGCGGTGGCGGCAAAAAACCCCCTTCCGAACCCAGCAAAAAATTGCTAGCACCAGCCAGCAAACTTGCTAAAACCCAGCCACTCAAAGCGAAAGACATGGTGCCCGACGTGCCCAAAAAAACCGATAAGAAAGACCAGACCATCGCCAGTAAAGCTCAGGATTCCAAGGCTTCCGGCAATAAAAAAGAAAACAAGGAAGAATTGCAGCAAGCCATGGTGCGCAAGCTGCTGGCCATGGGCAAGGCGCGCGGCTTTATCACCTATGATGAGCTTAACAGCGTGCTGCCCGCCGAAGAATTTTCGCCCGAAGTGGTGGATGCCGCCATTAGCGCCCTCGCCCAGTCCGATATTCAGGTGGTGGAAGATGGCGCGCCAATGGACCCCGCCGAAGCCCCTCAGGAAGTTGACAGCGAGGAAGTTGAAAATGTTGGCCGCTCCGATGACCCTGTGCGCATGTACCTGCGCGAGATGGGCAATGTCGAGCTGCTATCGCGCGAAGGCGAAATCGAAATCGCCAAGCGTATCGAGGCTGGCCGCGAGACGGTGATCAGCGCGCTGTGCGAATGCCCACTGGTGATGAAGGAAATTCTCAGCTGGCGTGATGAGCTGGATGCCGGCACCATGCTGCTGCGCGATATCATTGACCTTGATGCGACCTACGGCGCCGGTAGCGGTGAAGGCGGCGAATTCAGCGGCGGCCTGCCGACCAGCGCGCCGCGCGATGTAGAAAAAGACTATGACGACGAGGATGACGACGCCGAAGATGACGAAGACAGTGAAGAGGGCGATGACGACGAAGATGACGAAGCGTCGGAAAGCTCCGAAGTAGCCGAAGAGGCAGAAGAGGACGATGCCTCCGTTTCGCTGCTGGCGATGGAAAGCGCGCTTAAGCCGCAGATTTTAGAAACGCTCGATCAGTTTGCCAAAATCAGCAAAAAAATGCGCGGCCTTCAGGAAAAACGCCTATCGCGCTCCATCGGCGAAGGTAAATACAGCAAGGATGACGAGAAGCTCTATCAGAAACACCACCGCGAACTGGTGGAGCTGATGATGGGTGTGCGCTTCACCATTGCGCGCGTGGAAGGGCTGATCCTCAAACTCTACGACATCAACAAACGTGTCATGATGCTCGAGGGCAAATTGCTACGCCTCGCGGAAGGACGCAAAGTGCCGCGCAAGGCGTTTCTAGAGGCCTATCTCGGCAGTGAGCTTGATCCAGGCTGGTTTAAAAAAATTGCGCTCAGGCCAGAAAAAGGCTGGAAAGATTTTATCGCCAAGGATCGCGGTGAGATCGACGATATCCGCGATGAGCTCGGCAAGATTGCTGAATCGGTCGGGCTGGAAATCGGTGAATTTAAACGCATGATCCTCGCCGTGCAGAAAGGCGAGCGCGACACCAACCGCGCCAAGAAAGAAATGATCGAGGCCAATTTGCGCCTGGTGATTTCGATTGCCAAAAAATACACCAATCGCGGCCTGCAGTTTCTGGATCTGATTCAGGAAGGCAATATCGGCCTGATGAAGGCGGTGGATAAGTTTGAATATCGCCGCGGCTATAAGTTTTCTACCTATGCCACATGGTGGATTCGTCAGGCTATTACGCGCTCGATTGCCGATCAGGCACGCACCATCCGCATCCCTGTGCATATGATTGAAACGATCAATAAAATCGTTCGCACCGGTCGCCAGATGCTGCATGAAATTGGCCGTGAACCGACGCCGGAAGAGCTGGCTGAACGTCTTGTCATGCCGCTGGATAAGGTGCGCAAGGTGATGAAAATCGCCAAAGAACCAGTCTCGCTGGAAACACCCATTGGCGATGAAGAAGATTCGCATCTGGGCGACTTTATCGAAGATAAAAACGCGGTGCTGCCGCTGGATGCAGCGATCCAGAGCAATCTGCGCGAAACCACCACCCGCATTCTCGCTACCCTCACCCCGCGTGAAGAACGTGTGCTGCGCATGCGCTTTGGGATCGGCATGAATACCGACCACACGCTGGAAGAAGTCGGCCAGCAATTTTCGGTGACACGTGAACGCATTCGCCAGATTGAGGCGAAAGCACTACGCAAACTCAAACATCCCAGCCGCTCAAGAAAACTGAGAAGTTTTCTGGATTATTGATATGACCATCACGACTCGTCTATATACCTCTATGTTTGGTAAATTTGTTGGCGAAGATGAATTCGGCAATCAGTATTTCACCGAGCGCTCACCTAAAGAAGGCACACGCGCCAAGCGCTGGGTGCGCTATAGCGGTGCCTCGTTTTTTCATGAGCTGATTGGCTGGGGGCTACCGGATCCGTCGCGGGTGCCGCCGCAGTGGCATGGCTGGCTGCACCATACCACCGATATCGCTCCCACCAACCGCACCTTGCGCCACTATGGCTGGGAGAAACCGCACCAACCGAACATGACCGGCACCGCCGGCGCCTACCTACCGCCGGGGCATCTTGAAAAAGGCGCTGACCGCGCACCAGCTAGCGCCGATTATGAGGCGTGGAAGCCGTAATTAGAACATCAGCCATAGCGTCGTGGCTAACCACAATGCGAGATTAACTTGCTGCCAGCGATCGGTCAGCAGAAGCGTTTCCGGCTCGCCGCCCTTGCTATACACATACACCGCCTGCAAATAACGAAACAGACCAAAAGCGACAAATGCCGTGGTGTAGACAATTTCTACACGGCCAGTGAGTTTGGCCACCTCAGCGGTGTAAATTGCATAGGTGATGAGCGCCGCGCAGCCTGATACATTCACCAGCCGGTCGAGCAGCACCCGGTTATAGCTGGCAAGGTTTGGTTTGTTCGCCGCATAGCTTTCAATGCCTACCTCGTGGTAGCGCTTGGCAAAGGCAATAAACAGCGCGAGAAAAAAGGTGGCCAGAATAATCCATGGCGACACCGTGACCGCCAGTGCGTAGCACCCCATCAACACCCGCATCACATAGCACGAAGCAATATAGAATACATCCAGCAGCGCATGGCGCTTGAGCAGCATGGTGTAAAGCAGGTTGCTGCCAAGATAGACAATCACCACCAGCGCGCAAGGCGCAGGCAGCTGCAGCAGCAATGCAACCAGCAACGCTACCATCAGCGCCGCCATCAGCCACGCCTGCAGCGTTGTCACCGTACCAGCCGCGAGCGGCCTGAGCTTTTTCACCGGATGCAGACGATCTTCTGCGATATCGCGCAGATCATTGATGATGTAGACCAGTGACGACGCCGCGATAAACGTCAGCATCGCCAGCAACGCTGCGTGCCATGCCGGCATTTCGGCAAACCTTCCCGCGAAAAAAAGCGGCGCGAGTACCAGCAGGTTTTTGATCCACTGGCGAGGCCGAAGAAGCGTGATGATGGGAAGCATATTAATTCCTCGGCAGATGATGATGAGGCTTGAAAAACGGCGATTGGCTGATACCGGTGCCAGCGATCAGCGTGTGGGTGAGCAGCAGCACCATCAGCGGCATGACATCAAAAAAGACGCGGTATTCGCCCGGCCAGCCCGCACGCATATACGCGGCCAGCACGAGCGGCCACAAGAGCAGACCCACCCTCAGAAACCCTGGTTTTTCCATCCAGCGGAAGGTGAGCAGAAAGAAAACCAGCGCCATGACCAACATGCGGAAATAGCCGGATTTTGAGAAGATATCACGCGACATGATGCGCGAAACATTATCTTCCAGCACCCAGCCGACATTGTTGGCATACGCATAATAGAGGCTGACTTTAATCAGCGCATATATCGCCGCCATCATCAGCAACAGGGTGATATCATTCAGGGTTGGCCGGCGGCGCAGCGACCACAGCAGGAAGAAACACAGAATAAAAATGCTCGACTCGCGGTTAAGCGTTGCCAGCGTGAAAAGCACCAGCAATGTGTAATATTTTTCTTTGAGTATGCAGTAAAAGCAGGCTGCCGAAAGACACAAAAGAGGGATGTCGTAGATATACGTCCACTGCCAGCTGAAGGAAGGCACCAGCCACATCCCGAAAATGGGAGCAAACCAGCGAATTGCCGGATCGTCCGGAAACAGCTCCCTGCCGAGCAGAAACATCATCCAGATAAAGCCCAGGAGAAAGCCATAATTCAGCGCGGTGGTCACCATTTTCTCAAAGGTCGCACCTTCGAAGGCGTCTTTGAACTGGGGCAGATAGCGGTTCATGAAGCTGTTGGCCTCAAGCGATTCCATGAACGAATTGCGCAGCTCCTGACGCGTGGTCAGCGGCGTGATGTCGCGGATAAATGTTGTCATGCGCGGGATGAGGATGCGGTAGGCAAATGGCCGCCATGCGGTGCCGTTGAGCATGGCGTCGTAATCCAGCCGCATGAAACCATCGCCAAAACGGATGGAGTTAACCACCGAATGGGTCATGACAAAGCCAGACATCAGCAGGTAAATGCAGCCGAAAATGAGCGCCAGACGATACCGGCGCATGCGCTCCATCAGCGCGTCAAACCAAGCAAGTGCAAGGCTCATGATGCTACCTTTGCGCGCAGGCGCAAGCGCGCATCCATTCCCATCTGCACCATCAGCAGCGACATCAGCGGCACCACATCATAGAATACTCTCAGCTCGCCCGGTTTACCAAACAGCAGGTAAGCAACCACCATGATTGTTATCATGCCAGCGCTGGCTTTCAATAGCTCATTCATGCGCCGCGCCTGCCATAGCAGCAGACCGACACCAGCCATCCATAGTACCAGCCAGTGCGGATGTTCGAGATAGTAAGGCCAATATTGTGTTTTAAGCACCACGCCGGGATTTTCGTGAAAAGCCATCAGCGCGCCGGCGCGTATTCCCGCCCATAGCAGAGCAAGTATTGCGATGTTTGGCCATGAAAGCCACATCCGTGGCTGGCGCAGCGCCAGCCAGACCAGCATGAAGAGCAGCAGAACCGATGATTCCTTATTGCTGCCAGCGACCAGCAGCATCACGGCATACAGCCACCAGCGCCGCGCTGCCAGCGCAGAGAGCGCCAGCGCCGAAAGTGCCAGCACCGGCGGATCATACAGATAGATCACCGGCGCCGGTAGCAGCAGCACCACACTCCAGGCAAGCACCACCGACCAGATTGCGGCCTGAGGCTGCTGCGGCCAGATGGCCTTCGCGAGCTGGTGCATGCCGATGGTAAACAGCGCCAGTGAGACGACGATCACACCGAACCACAGCGCGCGCATATAAAGCCATGCGTCCTGCTGCGGCGAAAGCGCCCGCGCAAGGCCGCGCGGCAGATCAAACCGCGCCATTATATTATCACGCCAGTCGGCCAGCTGCTGATGGATAGCAGCGCGGTCATGTAGCGGCGTTGCCTCATCTATCAGGCGCAGGGTCTGCGGCACCAGCCAGCGATACACGTAAGGCCGCTCCGCGCTGCCGCTGGTCATGGCAGCAAGGGTGGCGCCGCGCCATGTATCGCCGCCATGGCTGACAGCAAACCAGTGCACGCTGCCCCCCAGCACCAGCGCTATGCAAAGCGCTGCGTACCATGCTTTTGTCACCACCCTCATCATCGCGCTCTTTTTGCTAGGAAAGGAGTTTGTTTTTGCTATGTATGGGTGGTGATACAATGTACCGAACCATCGGAAAAGGGCTGATCATGCAAAAGAATATTTTAGAAACCATCATGGGCGCAGTGGTGCTGGTGGTGGCCGGCGCATTTCTGGTATTTGCCTATCGCGGCAGTGATGTGCGCGTGGAAGATGGCTACACCATCAGCGCCCGCTTCGCGAATGCTTCCGGCATTGCGCTGGGCAGCGATGTGCGTATTGGCGGCATCAAGGTCGGTGTGGTGTCTGATCTGGCGCTGGATCCGGCGCGTTATGACGCGGTGGTCAGCATGGAAATTGGTAGCAGCACCAAACTTCCCAAAGATTCTTCTGCGGCCATTGTCTCCAGTGGATTGCTGGGGGAAAAATTCATCCAGATTACGCCGGGCGGCGATGAAGCCATGCTTGATGCTGGCGGCCAGATTGAGTTCACTCAGTCTGCAGTGAATCTCGAAGAGCTGATCGGCAAATTCGTATTTTCCGGCGGCGGCGTTGATAAAGACAAAGAAGAGCCAAGTCCAACCGCGCCATAATCGATGAGGAATGAGCGATGAGAGGTGATTCAAATCGCATTCATTTTCTTGCATTAACCGCGATATTCATAGCCGCGTTTTCCGTAGGCGCGCGAGCGGAAGAAGAAAAATCGCCCGAACCCAACAGCATCACGCTTCAGGGGCTGAATAAAGTAACCGGACGTACTTCGAAATTTTCCGGTCCGCTCGGCACCGTGCTGCATTTCGGCAATCTGGAAATGGTGGCGCGGCGCTGCTGGCGCGCACCGCCGGAAGAACGGCCAGAGAATGCCGCGCTGCTTGAAATCTCAGAACGCAAACAGGCCGAAGCGCCAACACGGGTATTTCTAGGCTGGATGTTTTCTTCAAGCCCGAGCTTATCGGGCCCCCAGCATCCGGTGTATGATATCGCGGTGATCAGCTGCGACTACAGCAGCAAAGCAGCGACGGATGAAGCCGAGGAAAGCGCGGCAAAAGAGCCGGATCAGCGGTGATCCGCGCCAATGGCGTCATGAAGAGTAGCAAACCCATCGCGTGCCAGCAGCGCCGGCAGCCCTTCCACGATCGAACGCACCAGACCAAACCCCTGATAGACCAGCGCCGTGTATAGCTGCACCAATGAAGCGCCGGCACGTATCTTGGCGTAGGCATCGGCAGCGCTGGCGATCCCGCCAACCCCCACCAGCAGCAGACGGCCTTGCGTTAAGCGATAAAATTCTGCGAGAATGGCTGTCGATGGCGCCATCAGCGGCTTGCCACTCAGGCCGCCCAGCTCACCGCGCTCGCTGGCACGCAGCGAATCTGGCCGCGCGATGGTGGTGTTGCTGATAATCAGCCCATCAAGCTGGTGGAGAAGCGCGAGATCCGCAATATCACGGCAGCCCTCCATGGTGAGATCCGGCGCCACTTTCAGCAGTAGCGGTACGCGCCTGCCATGCAGCATTTCGCATTCGCGGCGCGTTTTCATCAGTGCAGCAAGTAGCTTATCCAGCGCCTCTTGCTGCTGCAGATCGCGCAGGCCTTGCGTATTAGGCGATGAAATATTCACCGTGACATAATCCGCCGCGTGATACACCGCACTCAGCCCCCTGACATAATCGGCGGCGGCGTCCTGGCTGTCTTTATTCTTGCCGATATTCGCACCCACCAGCCCGCGGCGCGGCGGTTGCTGATGCAGATTCCAGACAAAGCGATCCAGCCCGAGATTATTAAAACCCAGCCGGTTGATCACCGCCTCATCATCCCGCAGGCGGAATAATCTCGGACGTGGATTACCCGGCTGCGGCTTTGGCGTGACGGTGCCTGCTTCGACCATGGAAAAACCCTGCGCCAGCAATGCGCCGGTTGCTTCTGCGTTCTTATCAAAACCAGCGGCCAGCCCCACCGGATGCGCCAGCTCTCGCCCCCATGGTGTGCTTGCCAGCGATGGATGCGCGCTGAGCTTCACCGGCGGCACCAGACCGCGCGCCAGCACCGCGATAGCAAGCCCGTGCGCCATCTCCGGCGGCAGGCGATGAATCAGCGGACGAAGCAGTGTGTAATAATCAATCATGCGCGCGAGTTTACTCAGCCGGCGCGAAGATGGAAAGGATTTGCTGCGCCTGCAGCTGCGACAGCATCACCGGCTCGCTCGCAGGTGATGGCGACGCCTCAGCGCGCGCGGGCACCGGCGCGGGGCGAGCCGCCGTTTCAGCGGGCGCAAGCTGCCTGAGAGGAATGGCGCCACGACGCGCCTGAAGCGGGATAAAGCGCTCTTTCGCCTGCACCTGCGGCATGCGGTTGAGCGCCGCCATGTTGCGCGCCGCATGCAGCGAATGGATGGGCTGACCACGCACCTGCCCCATCGCCTGCCCTGCTTCAGCAGGATATGCCGGAAACAGAAACAGCGGCAACAACACCATCGCGGCAACAGAAGCGATGGGCAAAAAATTTGCGTTCATCTTCAACATAAGAAACAGTTTGCGATGCTAATCATACATGCGCGCCACTGCAGCAATAACCATGCCAACGATATTTATTCACACGACATGCATTTTCATCTTTGAATCAAATGATTGGTGGTGTAAAACCATAACGTTATACTATAGGTAGTAGTGTGGCGGGCGATAACCTACGGGCGATCATGGCGGGCAGTTTGTTTAATCAACGGTATGTTTTAACCGGCGCGGTGCTGCTGTACTGGCTTTCCGCGACAGCAGCGACCAGCAGCGCAGCGACAGGTATGGCGCTACTACCTGCACAGGATGACCGCCCAGCCCGCACCGTTGATCCGTTTGTACCCATGCGTCCTGCGCCGGCACATGATGCGGCATTTTTTAACCTGCTCGCCCCGGCAGCCGGCGCTGACTCGCCGCTGATTTCCACCCACGAACCAGAGCCGGTTGATAGCGATGCTACTGCGCAGCCTGCGTCCGCTGCTGGAACAGCTTCGCCTCCCGCGCCTCAGGCAGAACCGCTAATTGCCTCATCGCCGCCACCAGCCATTACCCCCATAGACGACCAGGCACCTATTGTCGCTGACCTGCCACCATCGTCACTGCCACCGCAGCCAGCTCAATCTGCGCCGCTGATTGCTGAAACACCTGCCGCCAGCCAGCCAGCGACTGCTGCGGCTGAACCGGCCGCCCAATCGCTGATGGATAGTGAACCGGAACCGGCGCTATCGCGCGAGTCTGTCCGAATCGCTGAAAGGATTCCCTCAAATCTCGATGTCCCCCAGCGCGACGCGGCGGAAGAGGTACAGATTGATCGCTCGCGCGACCTGAGCAATACATTCCCGCAACAACCCGCCACCAAAGAACAACCGCCGCAGCCCGCCAGCAAGCATGAGGCCATGGGCATTTCCATCAGCGTGAACCAGCCCAACCCCAACCTTGATTACGAACTGGAAAAAGCTTACGACGCTCTCGCCACCGGGCAGCCTTCACTGGCCATCGAAATCTACAAAAATATTCTTACCAACGATCCAAAGAATAAAGGTGCGCTGTTTGGCCTTGCCACCACCTACCATCGCACCGGCCAGCTTGACAAGGCAAGACAATTTTATGGTCAGCTGCTGGCGATTGATCCAGCGCATCGCGACGGGCTGAATAATTTTCTGGTCTTACTCGCCGATGAAGCGCCCCAGCAGGCGCTTGAGAAAATGGCCGAGCTGGCAAGCCGCAACCCTAAATTCAGCCCCATCCCCGCACAAATGGCGGTGATTTACCAACGTCTGGGGCAGCCCGAACTGGCGCTTGAACATATGTTCCGCGCCGTAGCACTGGCGCCGGAAAACCTCGCTTACCGCTACAATCTCGCCATCCTGCTGGATAAGCAAAAAAAATATGATGAGGCGGCACGACTTTATCGCCAGCTACTCGAAGCCGCAGCGCGCGGGGCAGTGATTCCCGGTAATATTCAGAAAATTCAGCAAAGATTAACCTTTATTAGTTCTAATATACGGTAATTCACCACGCGCATCCGGGGCGATTCATGGAAATTACTGACCTGCTTATTTTTACTCAGAAAAATAAAGCATCCGACCTGCATTTATCTACGGGTAATCCCCCCATTCTGCGTATCCATGGCGATATGGTGGCGCATGATTCTGCGCCCCTGAACTCGGATGATATCAAATATATGCTCCATTCGGTGATGACCGAACAGCAGCGATCCGAATATGAACGCGACTATGAAATCGACTTTGCTATTTCCTTCGGCGCTGACATGCGCTTTCGCGTGAATGCTTTCAATACGCTGAACGGCCCAGCCGCTGTACTTCGAACCATCCCCACCCGCATTCTTTCCATGGAAGAGCTGGGCACACCCGAAGTGCTGAAAAAACTCTGCCACCTGCACAAGGGTCTGGTACTGGTAACCGGCCCGACCGGATCGGGTAAATCGACCACGCTGGCCGCTATGGTTGACCATATCAACGCCAATGAAGCCAAGCATATTATCACCATCGAAGATCCGGTGGAATTTGTCCATGCATCCAAAAAATGCCTGATCAACCAGCGTGAAGTGGGCAAAAACACCAAATCCTTTGCCAAGGCACTGCGCTCGGCGCTGCGCGAAGATCCGGATGTGATTCTGGTAGGCGAGCTTCGTGATATTGAAACCATTCAGCTGGCGCTGACAGCGGCCGAAACCGGCCACCTTGTGATGGGCACGCTGCACACCAACTCGGCACCCAAAACCATCGACCGTATCATTGACGTGTTTCCCGCTAATGACAAAGAAATGGTGCGCGCGATGCTTTCCGTTTCGCTGGAGGCGGTAATCACGCAGGCGCTACTCAAACGCAAGGATGGCGGTCGTGTTGCCACGCACGAAATCATGCTTGGTACGCCAGCCGTGCGCAACCTCATTCGTGAAGGCAAAATACCGCAGCTTTACTCACTGATTCAGATTGGTAGTAAAATCGGCATGAAAACCATGAAAGACAGCGTGATGGAGCTGTTTTCACAAGGCATTATCACCGAGCAGGTGGCGCGCGGCGCGCTAAGCACCAGCACCAGTGAAGATGAAGAGCTGATGGCTCCTGCTGCGGTGGCGGCTAATTCTTCCCAGCGTCGCACGGCCGCCCCGACCGCCAAACCCGTGCATAATGGATTTTAAATGCTGCTGAATGCTGACTCTCTCCTGAAAGGCTTTACCGACAAACAGGCCACCGACCTTTACCTGACGGTAGGTGCCAGACCATCCATACGCTATGGCAATCGCATCGACCCCATGACCGAGACGATCTTAACCGAGCGGGACGTGCGCGACTTTCTAACCGAGATTCTCAGCCCGGATGTGCTGGATGAGTTTGATTCCACCCTTGAATATAACACCGCCATCAACTGGAAAAATCTTGGCAGATTCCGTGTGAATATTTTCCGCCAGCGCCAGCATACCGGCGTGGTCATGCGCCGCATTCAAAGCGATATTCCAAGCCTCAGCGCGCTGGGTCTGCCCGCAATTTACTCCCAGATCATCATGGAAAAGCGCGGGCTAATTCTGGTGGTTGGCCCCACCGGATCAGGCAAATCCACCTCGCTTGCCTCGATGCTCGATTATCGCAACACCCATGGATTTGGCCATATTGTGACCATCGAAGATCCGGTAGAATTTCTGCTGGAACATAAAAACTGCATCATCACCCAGCGCGATGTCGGCATCGATACTTATTCGTTCGGCATTGGCCTTAAAAACACCCTGCGTCAGACACCGGACGTGATTGTCATCGGCGAAATTCGCGACAAGGAAACAATGGAACATGCCATTATTTTTTCTGAAACCGGCCATCTCTGCTTGGCCACGTTGCATGCCAATAATGCCAATCAGGCCATTGAGCGAATCATTAATTTCTTTCCGGAAGAAAAACACCGTCAGATTTTACTGAACCTCTCGCTCAACCTTAAGGCGATTTTTTCTCAGCGGCTCGTGACAACCATTCCGGGCAGCCGCACTATCGCACTTGAAATCATGCTCAATCAGGGCTTTATCAAAAATCTGATTCAGGAAGGCCGCATCAAAGAGCTCAAGGAGCAAATAGAAAAAAGTCGTGATAGCGGCATGCAGAGTTTTGATCAGGCACTGATCGATTTGTATATTCAAGGTGTTATCAGCGAAGAAACGGCACTATCCGAATCAGATAACCCCGCCAATATCAGGCTGGCTATCAAGCAGTATGACATGGCCAAGCGGCCGGCGGGAGCGCGCGCGCTCCCCGCTGATATGGGGCTCCCCAGCAAACAGCAATTCTAGTGCGTTCATGCCGAAAGGCTTGCCTGTGGCGTTTCAATCGCACGCAGGAAGGATTGTTCGAGCACACCTTCACCATAGCTGCGTTTGAACTCTGCGGGAGTGCCGGTAAAAATCAACCCACCATCATGAATAATGCCGATGCGATCGCATATTTCATCAATATCGGAAAGAATATGCGAGCTGAAGAAAACAGTGCGACCGCTATTGCGCGCTGATATCAGCATGTGCTTGAGCTTGATGCGCGCGCTCGGGTCAAGCCCGCTCATCGGCTCGTCGAGTATCAGCAGCGGCGTTTCCACCAGAAAGGCGCCAAGCAAGCCAAGCTTCTGCCCCATCCCTTTGGAATAGGAACCAACGCGAGCGCTTAAAACCTGTGGCTTTAAATCAAAAGCCAACGCCGCATCTGCAGCCTTAATCGGGTCAAGTTTTTTACCATAATAAGAAAGCGCCAGAGATAAATATTCCTGACCTTTGAGATACCTTGAGGGCTGGAATTTCTCAGGCAGGTAAGACAAATGGCGGCGCGCATGAATGCCGGTCGAAGCATCGCCAAAAATATGAATGGATCCCTGATTGACGCGAACAAGATCCAGAATGGATTTAATGAGGGTTGTTTTACCTGCGCCGTTGAGGCCGATGAGGCCAAAAATCTCACCCTGAACCAGTGACAGGTTGATATTTTTAAGCACAGGCTGCGCGCTGTAGCTTTTAGTAACATCAACGACAGATAGTGGCACTGTATTCATTTCAAATCTCCTGTGGTCATCGATCAGGGGGATGGTGGGGGGCTGGTATCTGCCGGCCTAGCTGCCATCGGATCTGCCAGCTGCTGATAACTGTTGATAAGGCCAGGCAGGCCTTCGCCAGCGCCCTGAACCGCTGGCGCTCCCTCTTCCTGCGGTGGTAGCGATTCATCTTCCACGGGCAGGGATTCCGCGGCAGGCATCATCCTGTGCGTATCAATCGTCACCGGCTTCACCTTGCCCTCAAGCACTTCCATGGCGTAGGACGAAAAAGTCTGGTTTGGGCGCAGCGTAAATTGCACAGTGCCCGCCCGCTGATTGACGATGATATCGGAGCTGCGCTTGGTGCGCCAGACGTCATTGACCATCTCCATATCGCCCGGCTTCCACTGCAACACAACCTTATCGGTGTCGATGGACATGACCTTGAGATCGCTGTTATCGTTATCGGCAACCTGAGTGATTTTCTGGCCGTTAATCCAGATTACCCAATTGTCTGACTCATGATAGACCAGTGATTCAAGGAAAAATTGCGGGTATTCGTAATAGCGATTGGTTTGCGCTGTCTGTCTCATGCCGCTTAAACGGCTGAGAAAGTCTTCTTCATCAAACTCATCCACATCCATACGACCTTGTGCATTTTTGCGGTAAAAATTGATGGCATAGCCGATATTTCTCATCTGCTCCGGCGAGAAAAACAAGCTATTATAGCCGCGGCGTACTCGCGGCGTTTGCTGCGCAATATCAGCAATGGGCGCGGAATCCGCCGCTGGCTCAGCAGGCGATGCCACTGAGACTACCGCCGGCTGAACGGAGGACTGAGGCTGCGGCTGCGCCCAGCCAGCATGGGGCAGTGATAATAGTAAACAAGCGTAGCCTGCGAGATGCCTTTTGCGCCTGTGGTTCATTAATGCCATCATGCGCGCCGCCTTCTTGGACGTTTATTGGATTGATTGCGGCGTTTCAGCTCTTCCGGATCCGTCGGTTCGATGGCAAACCACGAGAAGTGGATTTCACCTTTGAGTAGTGGATAACTGCCACGCTGAGTAATGGTACGCAGCGCCTCGTCAGTCAGCGATGAATTCCTGGCCATTGAGAATTTACTGAAGCTGACGCTACCGGGAAAATCGCGCTCAATATCACGCATCATGGCAAAGATATCTTCATCATTCGTCGCTTCGAATACTATCACTGAGTTTCGCACGGCAATCACGTTAGTTTTTCGTTGATAACGCGACGGATCAAGCGCCTGCGTTGAACGTGTGCTATCAAACGCCCAGCTGTTGAGGCTGTAACGATCTTCATATTCCTTCATACGCACTTCCACCACAGCAGTGCTGTGAGAGAGCATATCGTTATTGTAAAGATTCATCACCAGCACATAGGTGCCATGGTCTTTCTGTAAACGAATGAACCTTTCGCGCAAACCATTGGTCTCGTTCGCTACGCTACTAACTTCGCCCTGAAGTCGAGACTGGTTGGCAAGCAGATCCTGCCGCGTCATGTCAAGAAACAAAGCAAAGCCAATGATACACGCCAGCACCATCGCAATCGTGGCGGCTTCAACCAGCTGGCGTTTGCGTAGCTGCTTGTATTTCACTGGCTACCTCCGGTCTGGACAGGCGGCTCTGTGGGCGCAGCATTCGGTGGTGCAGCTGCTGCCGGAGTGATGGCAGGAGTGGTGACAACTGGCGGTGGTGGCTCCATCGGGCCGATGATGGTAATTTTTTCTTCCACCACCGCGTTCTCTGTCGGCTGCGCATCGGCATCCTGCTGCGACGCCGTTTCTCTGCTGGAAGCAATTCTGCGGTTTTGTTCACTCTCACGCGCCTGATCGATGAGCGTGCGATCCGCGATCACTTCATAGCCGGGCAGGCGATCGCTGAAATCCTTGACCACTTTATTGATGATCGCGATGCGTTTGCGCGTATCACTGGCGATACCCGGAAGCTCAACCACCAGATTTACTTTAATCCAGCGCTGCTTTTTAGTGTTATCTGGCGATGCTGGCGGTGGCGCGGGGGGAGCAGCAGCATCGACAACAGGTGAGGCTGGTTTCGTATCGCTGACTTCCCATTCAATTGATTTCAGCGTAATCGGCGGCGCTACGAGAGAGCGAAAACGCTCAATAAATACGTAAGGATCCGTACGTTCTTTTTTGAGTTGCGCATGCAAGTCGATCAGGTCAGTCGAGCGCTCAACATCGAGATTCGTTCGCTTAATCTCCTCGCGAAGCGCATCCAGCGTGCGTTGATTTGATTCTTTGTCCCGGTTGAGAACATCAATCGCCGAATTGGTCGTATAAATTTCATACGCCGCGTGCGCACTGAAAGCAACCGCTCCAAGCAAAATCACTACGGCCAACACACGCTGAATAGCGATGATCTGATAGCATTGATCAATCTTACGAAACTGCGGCACAGCAAGCGGCAGAACATGCCGCGCGCTGGCACCAACTAGTGCCGCAATCACAACATCACCAAACTGATCGGTCGGTTGCGTGGCACCCTCAATGCCAAACAGCTGCGCCAGCTCAAATGGCGTAAAGCTATGTACCTGTGTCGCACCAAATTTCTTAAAATCAATCACATCGCGGATGGGTTGCGAGGTAACGGTAATAATTTCCAGCCCTGCCTGCGGGCTGAAAGACAAGCGCTTCATGTATTCGATGGTGGAGAGCATCTCCTGCTCGATACTGCCGGCAATGACTTCAGGGTTAGAGTCCGCTAGCGGCTGCGCCAGACGGGTAAATACGATACGGCCATGGCGCAGAATCACCTGACGAAAACCAGCCACCTTGTGATGACTGACCAGAAATTTCCATTCTACCGCCGATTTATCTGGCGATTGCTGAGCACGATCAATGATTTTGAGAATTTCCTCCACCTCTACCGAAACCAGGCGGATGCCTTCAAAGCGATGCGGCAGCTCGCGCACATAGTCCAGCCAAATATCGAGCTGTGGGCTGCGCTCCTGCGCAATCATCATGAAGTTCCAGTCTTTGCGGGCGCTATTATCGCGGCCGAGAATCAGCGCACCTTTAATATCGTTCGCAGCAAAATCGCGGTCGAGACGACGCTTAATCAACTTACCAACACTGAGGCGGCTGACCGGCGGCAATGATTGCTGAACATAAGACTGATCCATGCTGTCGATCAGCATTAGCAGCGGCGCATTGATATCTTTATCCAGCGTTTGGCGGAGCTCGCTTAAATTCTGCTGGCTGGCATCCGGCACAAATTGCCGGCTGATCACCGTGCGCCCTTTCAGGTAGACCAAAATGGCGCCTTCATCCCCGATAAATAGCACGAAGCGACTATTTTTCTTTGCCTTGTAGAGCTTGGACGCAGTGATCGACTTGACCCGACGAGGCGGTTGCATGCCTGCTGGCTGGGTTGGTTTTTTGATGCTGAATTTCAGTGCCACGTTGAATCCATATGATGTGACCGATACTAGCGGGCACCTTCCTGTTTTTCAATCCCAAAGGCCTAAAACTTCATTTTGCTGAAAGATTCATACAATGGACCGAACACCGCAGCAATCACCCAGAAGATGATAATCCCCATCACCACCGTCAGCGCCGGTTGAATCATACCGACCATCGCGTCGACCGCGTCGTTCACCTCGCGGTTATAGAAAAAGTTGATGTTCTCCAGCGCTTCGGTCATGTTGCCGCTATCCTCGCCCACCTTGAACATACGGATGACGAGATTGGGAAACTGGTTAGAAATACGCAGGCTCGCGGTCAAAGAATTGCCCTCGGTGACGTTAGTTTTCACCAGATCAATTGATTCACGCAGCACGCGGTTGGATACGACACCTTTCGCCGCTTCCAGTGAGTCGAGAATATCGATGCCGCTGTTGAACATCACCGAGAAAAAGTGTGTGAAGCGCGCCATGTCAATTTTTCTGACGACGGGGCCTATGACAGGGGTTTTCAGCATGATCGCATCCACGCGATACGCAAATCCCTCAGACGCGCGATACCCAACAAAGAGACCAATCACCAGCAATAGTGGTGTACCGAGAATGTAATACCAATGATGCTCAAATGCGGATGAAACAGCAATCAGAGCGCGTGTATGCAGTGGAATTTCAAACCCCTGCGAAATGATGAAGTCAACCAGCTTAGGCACCACCGCCATCATCAGTACCGAGACGACAAGGCAGATGACGATAATCAGCGCAATCGGGTAACGCGTGGCTTTTTTTACCTTGCGGCGTATTTCAGCAGACCATTTAAGATGATCGCACAGATGCGTGAATGATTCGGCAAGATTCCCCGTTTTCTCGCCCGCCGCAATCAGCCCCACGAAAACATCATTGAAGACCTTCGGATACGCCGCCAGCGCTTTGGACAGAATCGTGCCGTTCTTAACAGCCTCGTAAACACCCGTCAGTACATCACGCAGCTTGTCGGATTCCGTTGAATCACGCACATCTGCCAGCGCATCATGCAGCGGCACCCCCGCACGATCCAGCTGCTCGAGATGCATACAAAGAATGATCATATCTTTAAGTTTAATGCTGCCAAAGCGCGAGGAGCGCTTCGCCGCCACTTCGCGAGCCTCCACCAGATCCAGCCCAAGCTGCTTAAGGCGAGCCTCTAAATCCAGCTCGTTATCCGCCACTACCACGCCGCGCATCTTGCGGCCAAGATCGTTGATTGCAACATAGTTGAAGGCGGGCATATCAGAGCCTGTCGGTCAGATCGATGGTGTTAATCAGTTCACTTAAGGTAATTTCACCAGCAAGCACTTTATTGATGCCGTCCTGCTGCATGGTAATAAATCCGTTAGCGAGCGCATAATCCATCATGGTTTTGCGCGTGGCATGCGTAGAAATCAGCTCCTCCATACCGCGATCCAGACGGAGAATTTCAACAATCGCGGTTCGCCCTTTATAGCCTTTTTGCTTGCAATGGTAACAGCCCGCCGCCTCATAAACCTGCGCTCCTGCCGCCGAATCCACGCCCAAAACCTTACATTCTTCAGCCGTAGCAGGACGAGGTTTTCGACAATGCGGGCATAGCTTACGAGCGAGACGTTGTGCCAGACAACCAATCAGCGAGGTTGAAAGCAGATGCGCCGGCACCCCAATATCGCCCAGCCTCGGAATAGCGCCCAGCGCATCATTGGTGTGCAGCGTGGTGTAGACCTGATGGCCAGTGAGTGCGGCGCGTACCGCCATCAGCGCGGTGTCTTCATCGCGCACCTCACCGACGAAGATAATATCGGGATCTTGGCGCATCAGCGATTTAATGCCATTGAGGAAATCCATGCCCGAACCTTCGCGCACGTTGCTCTGGCGAATCAGCGGCAGCTGGTATTCCACCGGGTCTTCCAGCGTCATGATGTTGGTATCGATATTATTAATATAGGAAAGAATCGAATAAAGCGTGGTGGTTTTACCGCTACCGGTGGGGCCGGTAACGATAATGATGCCTTCCGGACGCATCAGCAGCTTTTTCAGCACGCCGATATTATGCTCTGAGAAACCAAGGCTCTCGAGCGGCACCAGCGATTTGGTTTTATCGAGCAGACGCATCACGATATTTTCGCCGTGAATCGTCGGCTGAGTGGCCACACGAAAATCAACATCGCGGCCAAGGACATTATAGGAAATACGGCCATCCTGCGGGTTGCGCGTTTCGGCAATGTTCATGCCCGACATAATCTTAATACGCACCACCATCGCCGACCAGTAATCACGGTGGAAGGAGCGCACCTGTACCATCTGGCCATCAATGCGGTAGCGCAGGCGAAGGAAGGTGCCTTCCGGCTCGAAGTGAATATCAGAAGCGCCTTGCTTAATGGCATCGACCAGCAGCGCATTCACCAGACGCACGGTAGGATTAACATAGCCCTCCTGACGGCCATCGAGCTTGCTGGTGTGGTCGCGGATGCCGGTTTCAATTTCTCTTAAAATACCATCAACCGAAATTTCATAATCGTAGTACTGGTCGATCAGTTCGAGAATTTCAGAGTCGGTACAATAAATCGGCACAATTTTAGTATTGCGCGGCATGTGGCGGCGCACCTGATCGATCGCGAGCACGTTATACACGTCGGCCATCGCCAGCTGCAGCACGTCTTCTTTATAGCTCACCGGTATCACCTTGTGGCGCTGAGCTATTTCTTTTGGAACACGGCGCACCACCGCCGCATCAAGCATGCTGACTTTAGGATCAAATTTTTCCGTGCCGGATGATTCCGCCAATACCTCGCCGAGGGCAGATTCGGTAATGAAACCCATCTCAACAAGTATAGCGCCCAGCAGTTTTTTGGTTGATTTCTGTTCCGTCAGCGCAATCTGCAGCTGGTCGGAAGAGATAAGCCCAAGGCTAACCAGCTTCTCGCCTAGGCGCTGCGGCGGCTTAGCAGGTTTATTAGCTTCAGCATCAACCTCGCTCTGGGCAAGATCATCCTGCCCGGATGCCGGCGTAAGCGTCGCTTCCATCTCGGGAGGCGGCGCTGGAGGCTGCGGTGGGATTGATTGACCAAGTTTCATAGATAACGCGCCGGACGACAAATATACGGGCGGCGCAAGACGGCCTCCCACCACACCATTACAACGAAGAAAGATTGATTTTGGGTTAACGTATTGAACGTTAATTATTTTTATGAAATACAGCCGCCCCTGCCCTCAGGCGGCATTTTGCCTTAAGCTGAGCTGTTTCAGGCAATGGTCAATCCAGCATGCTGTGAGCTTTTCCGCCAGCGATTGCTGCGACAGACGGTCGCGCAGATGCGGCCACGATACCAGATCCAGCGGCTGATCCTGATTAAAACAGGAATAAACATAGCTTTCCCTGCCGGTTGCGGGATCGACATGCTTCTGCACACATTGCGCACAGATTTCCTTCATCATGCACTGCATCGGGGAATTGATGGATCCGATGGCAGTGTGGGCGGGATTCAGAAATGGTTTAAGTTCGTGGTGGCGAGCATGTGCGACCGCCGCCATCATGCGGTCAGAGCCGATGACAACCATGTGATTGATAGCCTGGAGCGCGAGGAAATCTGAGCCCGCGATTGTTTTTTCTGCGTAGGCCTTGATAGCCTCCACGATATTGCCTTGAAACGCCATATCCTGAGGGCGGCGCGGCGAAAGCAGCGCTTCGTCGCAGCACCACACCACCTGATCTGCCGCGGCCTCGATGTCGTCTATTTTATAGCGGTCGACGGCTTTTTTATAGCCGGCAAAGTAAAGCACCTTGCAGCCTTGCGCGCGCATCGCTTTGCCGATGGAAAAGAGCACGGCATTACCCAGCCCGCCGCCCACCAGCAGCACATTTTCATCTTTCGGGATATGGGTTGGCGTGCCGGTAGGGCCCATCAGCACCACGGGTTCGCCGGGTTTCAGATAGGCGCATAAATCCGAAGAACCACCCATCTCGAGCACAATGGTGGCAAGCAGCCCGCGCTTTTTATCCACCCATGCGCCGGTCATGGCGAGGCCTTCCATCGCAAGGGTGGTTGGTAGTTCGCAGCTCGCGGTTCGCAGCGCGTTTGCTTCAAAATTCTGCAGGCGGTAAAACTGACCGGGCTGGAAATTTTCCGCCGCCAGCGGCGCGTGCACCACCACCTCGACAATATTTGGCGTCAGGCGGCTGACGGCATGAACCACCGCGCGCAGCTGCTGGTTCATACGTTGTAAGAATTCCTCGCCATTTGCTGCATGTGTGGCCGTCCGGCGCTCAAGCACCGCGCTCACCACCGGATAGCCCTGCTTGGCGCTGGCCATGGCCTTGACCACATTCCCGGCAAATGACGGGTGCAGATCGCCAAAAAAGCTGATAGCGCGCCCCTCCTCATCCACCGACATCAGCACGCGCGGCTCATCAGGTTTACAGCTGCGCTCCGGCGAGACAGGGTTTCCCGCAGCATCCACCGCGCGGAAATACCTGCCATCCAGCGCAAAGCTCTCCGGCGTTTCGCGCGCAAGCACCGTGTTGGGGCTGGTGCCGGCAGCGATCAGGATAGATCGTGCTGGTAGTGTCACCACATCCCCGCGAAAGCGGGGATCCTGTAACTTAATTGCAGAGGCAGCGCCAAACTCATCCAGCTCAACGCGCACAGGCTCATAGTTTTCTGCAATGAAAATGCCCTCTTCGAGCGCTTTTTCCACCTCTTCATGGTTCAGGCGATAGCTTGGCGCATCAATCAAACGTTTGCGATAGACCAGTTTCACACCGCCAAACCGATCCAGCAGCGACCACACATCCGGTGCTGGCTTTTTCTTTTCCTCGCGAATCTGTTTCGCATGCGAAATGAACTCTTCGGCAATCAGCGTATCTTCCCTGCTCCAGCTGGCGCGCACCGCCTGCTCGCCGCGCTCGGCCACGAGCGCCTCATAGCGCGCAAGGAATTTTTCGACCTGCACCGGATAATAGGCGAGAATCTCGGTTGCCGTATCAATCGCGGTCAGACCGCCGCCAATCACCACCGCCGGCAAGCGCACCTGCAGGCTGGCGATGGAATCGCGCTTAGCGGCGCCGGTCAGCTGCAGCGCCATCAAAAAATCCGAAGCGGCGCGCACGCCGCGCGCCATTGCGCCGGGAATATCGAGCAGGGTCGGCTTGCCCGCGCCCATAGCAAGCGCCACATGATCAAACCCCAGCTGCCACGCCTGCTCGGCGGTGATGGTGCCGCCAAAGCGCACCCCGCCAATCATCGCAAATTGCCGCCGGCGCTCGAGCAGCAGGCGAATGATTTTGAGATAGTTTTTATCCCAGCGCACGGTGATGCCATATTCCGCCACGCCGCCAAACCCGGCGAGCACGCGCTCATCCAGGGCTTCGTAGAGCTCATGGCTGTGCTTAATCGGCGCAAATGACGTGCGCGAACCATCGGGCGACACGCCGGACAGCGATGCTGGCAGCGGCTCGATTTTAAGACCATCAATACCAACCACCGTGTGGCCGTCATTCATCAAATGATGTGCGAGTGTGTAGCCTGCTGGCCCAAGCCCGGCCACCAGCACACGCTTGCCACTGTCTGGCTTTGGCAGCGGGCGGTGAATATTCAGCGGGTTCCAGCGGGTAAGCAGGCTGTAGATTTCAAAGCCATAAGGAAGGCTTAAAATATCGCGCAGCACGTGGGTTTCGGCTAGCGGAATATTGACTGGTTCCTGCTTCTGGTAAATGCAGGATTTCATGCAATCATTGCAGATGCGGTGGCCGGTGCCAGCACACATCGGGTTATCCACCACCACCACCGCCAGCGCGCCCAGCGGCACCGCTTCGGATTTCAGCTGGTTCATCTCTGAGATTTTTTCTTCCAGCGGGCAGCCCGCAAGCGTGATACCGAGGGCGTTCTTTTTAAACGCGCCGTCCTTTTCTTTCATGCCCTTGCTGCAGCTATCCTTGCCCTGATGATGGCAGATGATGCAGTAATGCGTCTGATCCAGTGCATGTTTTAAATGGCCACCATCATCGGTGAGTTTAAAGCCGTCGCGCACACGCTGTTTGTGTTTAGGCAGGCGCATAATGGTGACGCCGTCCACCTGCTCGCTTTCCACTTCGACCAGATGCTCTGGGTCAAGTTTTCGCGGCTGCTTAAACAGCAGGCCGCTTGCATGTTTTTTCTGCCCTGCCTCGGAATAAAGCGCCCAGCACGCATAGCGCGCGGCCACCTCCAGTAGCGATTTATGCTGCTCTTCCTGCTCAAGCCAGCCCATCACGATCTTGGCAAAAGAGAGCTCCAGCGTTTCCGTGGTGGTGTGGGGAATGGGCAGCATGGAAAGCAGCATCTCGCCGTCCACGCGGGCGGCCTCCTCCATTTTCATCGCTTTTGCCGCGCGGCGCTGCACAAATAATCGCTTGCAGCGATAAAGCGGCGCCAGCGCATGGTGGCGATCCGCAAGCAGGCGCAGCTCCTCTTTCACGCCGAAAAGTTCGGCAATAAAGTCTTCAGTAAAGGGCGCAAGTTCGATCAGCAGCTGCGAGTGGTCTTTGCCCTCCAACTTCTCTGGCGCGGCGCGCGCGGCGAGCAGGCGATTATAGAGCGCAAGGTCGTGCTGCTTCAGCGCCGCCACAAAAGCACCATCGAGCCTTACCAGCCCCGAATGCTGGTAGAGATCCTCAAAACTCAGCTGGTAGCGGTCAAGGTTCATGGTAGTCGCGCGTGTTTTTCAATATAGCTGCAGAGCACATCTATGGCGTTTTGCGCGTTCATGGCCTCGGTGTCAATCACCAATTCGGCATCCTGCGGGGGTTCATAAGGCGCGCTGATGCCGGTAAATTCCTTAATATCGCCCTCTCTGGCGCGCCGGTAAAGCCCCTTGGCATCACGCTTCTGGCACGCTTCAAGCGAGGCGCTGACATGCACCAGATGAAACCGCGAAGGCGCCGCCGAGCGAGCGCTGGCGCGATCTTTGGCCGTGGGAGAAATGAAAGCGGCAATGGTAATCAGCCCGGCCTCGGCCATCAGCGCCGCCACCTCGCCACTTCTGCGAATATTTTCACTGCGATCCTGCGGCGAAAAGCCAAGGTCGCGGCAAAGACCAGCGCGCAGGTGATCGCCGTCAAGGATTGTCACCTGATAGCCCTTATCAAACAGCTGCCGTGCGGCGCCGCTTGCCAGCGTGGATTTACCGGAAGCAGATAGACCGGTAAGCCACACCACCAGCCCCTGATGGCCAGATTTTGCTTCGCGCTCAGCGGTGCTGATGGGCAGGCTGGCGGCGTACAGATTTGAGGATTTGGGCACCTGGTTTGCCGCGCGCAGATCCGCAAAGCCGTGGGTGGCGATGGTACCGCCGCCAACTATCACACCGCCGCGGATAATCGCCATGCGGCCAAGGCTGCTCGGTGCATCTTCCAGCACCAATACATGACGTGTGCGCAGCACGATTTGAGCTATCTCGCCGTAAGCGACCTGCTCGCCGCCCGGCGCTGGTGCCTGCGACATGGCATCATAGCGCTGCTCAATGGCGGTGATGTCAGCGCTGGTTCTTGCGGTTCCAATCTCGATGGTGATCGTCTCGCCCAGCGCAAGCGGCGAGCCGCCCAGCCAGAAAATACGCGCGCGAAAACGGTTGCCCACCAGCGGCGGCGCCTTATCGCAGGTCAGCACCATGCCGCGCTCGGCTAGCACCGGCTCAGCCAGCGTGATCACCGCCGCTTCGCCAGCGGCGGCGCTGGCGGCTTTTTCTTTCGGCCAGCTTTCAATGCTGGCGAGCGTCGCACGCGCGCCGGAAGGAAGCAGGGTGAGCGCCTCGCCCACGCGCATCTGGCCACTTGCCACGCGCACCGCCAAGAGCCGCTTATCTTCACGGCGATACACATCCTGCACCAGCGCGCGCAGCGGCGCTTCGCTCGGCGGCAAATGGGGCGAGAGCGCAAACATCGCATCAATGAGCGGCTCGCCGCGATACCATGGCATGTGTGCGGATGGCTGAGTGAGACCCTCGCCGCTTTGCGCCGCCACAGGGATGGCCGCTGCCACCGAAAGCCCTGCCTGCTCGCCGTAAGCGGTCATTTGCTGCGCCAGCTCGCGGTAGCGCGCCTCCTGATAGCCTACCTTATCCATTTTATTGATGACCAGTATAAGCTGGCGGATACCAAGCAGCTGAAGCAGCAATGTGTGGCGGCGTGTCTGCTCGCTGATGCCCTCCGCCGCATCGATCACGAGCAGCGCGCCATCGGCCGCATGCGCGCCGGTAATCATATTTTTGAGCAGTTCGTGGTGGCCAGGCGCATCCATGAGCGTGATCTGGCCGCGCGGGGTTTTCAGCACAATATGCGCGGTCTCCAGTGTAATGCCCTGCGCACGCTCCACGCGCAGCGCATCCATCACAAATGCCCATTCAAACGGCATGCCGCGCGCCGCGCAGGATACGCGTACCGCCTCAATTTTTTCTTCAGGCAGCAGCCCCAGCGCCTGCATTAGCCGGCCGATCAGGGTGGATTTTCCGTGGTCGACATGCCCTGCCACCACCAGCTTGAGAGAAAGAAAATCCATCGCTGATTACTGATTCAGACCATCAAGCGACTGGGTAATGCGGCGCACATCTTCGGCAATCAGATCGCTTATCTGTTTTTTTGTGGCATCATCGCAGCGCTCATCCTTCATCGCATCCGCCAGCATGTTCTGCGCAAGCCCATGCAGCACGCCCGCATAAGCCACCTGCACATCGCTTTTCATGTGGCGGCGCTGCTGCTCGAGTATCAGCTGGTAGCGTCCCTGCCACGCCACACCGCACCACTGCGCAAGCCCAGACTCGCCGCCTTTATCGATAATGTAGTTTGCCTGTTCGCGGGTGATCGGCATGGTGGTTCGCTCGCGCTCGTCTTTGGGCTGAACCGGCTTTCCCTCTGAATCCACTGCTTTGCCCCAGAAGCTTTCCAGCGTGAGTGTCATCATGTGGTTTTTTTCCTGCTGGGAAAAAAGATCCGCGGCCATGGCGGGGGTGGGCATAAGTAGCGGGAGTAGGAAAAAGAATTTCTTCATGATCGATCCTTATGATTGCATGGATCCCCCTTCGCTAAAGCTTCGGAGGATGACAGGAGCCTGGCGCAGCGAAGCTGCGAAGGCTGCTGTCACATATACCCCTGCTCGCGCAGGCGTTCAAATGCTGTTTCATCCTCATCGCTGCCCATGGGTCTGCCCGCGCGTTCGGGCTGGAGGGTGCGGTCAAGCTCGGCGATGATGGCTGAAATGCTACTTGCCTCGCTGGCCACCGGCCAGGTGATGCCGCGCTCGCCCAGCGAACGGAAGCGCATCATCCTGCCGCCAAAATCGCGCCCTTCAAGCTGGTGATAAGGTTTGGCGAAATATAACGATGAAACAGGAATGTTTTCGCGATCGATATAGCGCCAGATATCCAGCTCCGTCCAGTTAAGCAGCGGGTGAATTCGCAGGCTGCCACCTTCCGGCGGCTGCCAGTTGTGATACCCCCAGAATTCCGGCGGCTGTTCTTTAACGTGCCAGCTGCCATCGCTTGCGCGCAGCGAGACATGGCGCTCTTTCGCCCGTGTTGGCTCTTCATCGCGGCGAATGCCAGCAATCACCGCATTAAAACCATGCGCCTTGACCGCCTCGGCAAGCCCGAGTGTTTTGCGCGCCGCCACACGCGCTGATGCTGGCAGGGTGGGATCCGTATGTTCCAGCGGCGGGCAGTGCAGCGTCAGCAGCGAGAGGTTCCATTCGTTCTGATAACGCTCTCTGAAGGCATAAACCTCATCAAACTCGAGGCCGGTATCGCAGTGCAGCACCGGAAACGGCATACTGCCCAGAAATGCTTTGCGCGCCAGATGCACCATCACATTGCTGTCTTTGCCGCACGACCAGAGCATCACCAGCTTCAGGCCATGCGCCTTAGCCTCGCGCAGCAGGGTAATGGCCTCTGCTTCCAGCTGCGAAAGCCGGTTCATGCCGCGTCCGCAGAAAGTGGCCGGGTGCGATGATCGTAATCGCCGAACGATTCGTCTGCCATACGCTCTGCTGACCAGCTGGCAAAAAGCGGCTCCAGCACGGCAGCAAGGTCGCTCAGCGGCAAGCGGCGCGCCAAAAGCCTATTAATACGGTGCTCCGCTGGGCTGCCGCCAACATAAAGATCGTAAAGACCTGGCGCTACCCCCACCAGCCCGATTTCTGCAAGCCGAGCCGCCGCGCAGCCTTTATCGCAGCCCGAAACGCTCACCCGCGGCGAGACACCGTGCAGACCGCAGCGCTCCATCACCTGCTCCAGCTCGCCAAGAATAACCGGCAGCACACGCTCCGATTCTGCTTTTGCATCAAGGCACAGAGGCAGCGCTGCGCAGCCCGTCAAGGTTGATTTCAGGCCACGCCCTTCATGCACCGGCGCCACGCCATGGCGGCGCAGCTTGTATTCTACCGTGATACGCTCTTCTTCACGAATACCGGCGAGCACCAGATGATTCTGGGGCGTCAGATGCAGCGTCAGATCGTGTTCGCTCAATACATCGCCAAGGGCAGTCTGGAGCGCTTCGCCATCATGGTTGGTAATACGGCCAGCAAGCAAAGGCAGCTCAACGGCGCTGGTGCCATCTGGCCTGAGCTGCCAGCCATAGCTGGGTCGGACGATGTTCGGCTGCCATGATCTTGGCTGCTGCAGCGGCGCCATTAAATAGTGCTGCATGGTCTGACACATCCACTCGGTGCCCTCACTTCGTATCACCTCGCTGAGGCGACGACGCTCCTGCCCTTCACGCGGGCCATGATCACGCCAGAGTTTGACCAGCGCTTCGATGGTACGCATCAGCTCTGGGCGCGGAACATACGCAAGCGCTGCGGCCAATGCCGGCGGATCCGCCAGATGACCGCCGACCAGCAGATGATAGCCAGCAAGCTCAGCACCTGCCGCATCCGCCACCAGCACAATATCTGCGCCCAGCGCAGCGCCCGCGAGATCTCCTGTGGTCATGGCCATAGTGAGCGGTGATGGCAGATAGCTTCTGCCATAAAGCGGCTCAGGATTGACATCGCCATGATCGCACTCCGGCTCGCCATACCATAATTCGCGATATGCCGTCGTTTTCGGCAGGCGCAGTGACTCAAGCAATGCGGCATCAGCGGCGATATCGGCTTGCAGCGGATGCTGCCCAAGCTGGGCAGGATGGCTGATCGGCAGCAGCACATCCCCCGCGGTTGCCAGTGTGGAAAGCCCCAGCTGACCAATCGCGCGAAGCAAGAGCGGCAATGACTGTTTTTTCACATGGTGGAGCATGAGGCAATGGCCGCGACTGACGCGTAGTGTGCCATCCCCGAATTCCATGCTCAGCGCATCAAGCCCTAGATACTGATCCCGGTTGATGCTGCCGCCCGGGCAGGCAATGCGCACGCTGAAGCCATATTCGCGGTCTAGCCCCGCCTGCTGGCGCGCCTCGGCCGTGTCGCGGTGATAGCCAGCGATGACACCATGAAATGCCAGGATTTGTTCAGATTCCGGCGTAAAGCGGACGGCCGACATATCGGCCAGCTCGCGCGCAAGCTGGCCGCGCAAATGCCGACTTTCACGCTTGATGCGCTCACGATCCGTCTGTGTGATGGTTTCCATGGGCGCAATGTTAGTCGCTCAGCGCCGGCACGACAACTAAAGAATCGATAGCAAATGAGTGCCCGCGCCCCAGAAGTACTCGGCCAGCTGCGGCCATGCCACCCCCAAAAACAGCGCCGCTGCCAGCGCCGGGCCAAATGGAAAGAGCTCACCTTTGCCCAGCAGCCGCCATAAGAGCCCGAAAATCACCCCAAGCAGGCCGGAGAGAAATAAAAACGGCACCATGGCCAGCGGCATCAGCCACAATCCGGCAATGGCAAGAAACTTCACATCGCCATAACCAAGACCCTCCCTGCCACGCACCAGGCGGTAGCCATGATGCAGCATGAGCCCAAGCCCCATGCCGAGCAGAAAACCACCCATCACCTCAAACGGTTCACTGCCCAGAACGTAATGATAGGCAAGCCCAAGCGGCAGCAGTACAAGATGGATTTCGTCGGGGATGATATAGTGCTCAAGATCAGTGATGATCATGATCAGCAGCGCCGCCGCCAGCAGCATGATCAGAATGGAAGGCAGCGTCAGGCCATGTATCAGGTAAATACCAAGAAAACTAGCGGCGGTGACTAGCTCGATGATCGGATAGCGCGCCGAGATTTTGGTTTTGCAATGCCGGCATTTGCCGCCGGAGACAAGCCATGAAACCAGTGGAATTAAATCACGCGCCTTGAGCGCAGTGTTGCAGCTCGGACAGAAGGAGGGCTTTTTGACCGCATCCATCTCAAGCGGCAGACGGTAGCTCATGCAGGTGATGAAACTGCCAAAGCAAAGACCAAAGACAAGAACAAATATGAATTCAATAGTCACTTTATCCCCTGCTGTTCAGATGATGACTATAGCAGTTGACAAATGCGGGTCAAATCGCCGCATGCATGATGCTCTTGCTGCCATATACATAATTCCTTCCCCGCTTGCGGGGGAGGTTAGAGCCTGCCCCGGCGAAGGCCGGGGTGGGGGTGATAGTCCGGCTATGCTCAGGACACTGGTTTTGCTGCCATTAGCGCTATCCACCTTGAGCATGCCATATGCGTAGTTGGGATGATGCTGCCGTTCTTTCCTCTCCCTCTCCCAAGCGGGGAGAGGGGCGGGGTGAGGGGGTAGCGATATTACAACTATTTGGAGCTTCCACCCCCTCATCCTAACCTTCTCCCCGCTGGGGAGAAGGGACTAGAGCGCCGCCTGCATGATGCTCTTGCTGCCGTTAGTGATGCTCTTTATTTAAGCATTCCCGCCGCATATTTATGGATGATGCTGGCGATGAGTGTCTGGTAGGGCAGGCCTTCCATATTTGCTTTGAGCTTGATCGCGCGCAAATCCGCCTCCGACAAACGAATACTCACCCGCGCATTTTTCTTGAAATAGTTCTGCGCGGCGGTTTTTGCTTCTTTCATTCGCCGTTTTACATCGTTAGGGCGGGTGATGTTACCCGCTTCCCATGCGTCTAAAATTTCCTGCTCATACGCATCGAGCTTCACGTCACTTTTTCTTTTTGCCATATGTTTTATTAGCCTTTCTATTTTGGAATGCCGTAATCAGATGAATTTTTCCATCTCGGTATTCATGTGGCACCGCCCAGATATACCCCTCAATATTGATCATATAATACCATTGCTGCGGATACTTTTTTAGATTGGGATGACTGATGACATCTACAATATTGCCCGATTCGAGATAGGTTATGATCTCTTTAAATCCAATTCCGCGCTCATTTCTGAGTTTATGGTCTTTCTCTTCCGAGAAAGTGTATTCATCTATCATCCTCATAGGGAGACTATATTATAAACGAGCATCCATTGTCAATCCAATGGATGACAATTAACCCGCCGCCACCATGCTTTTGCTGCCGTTTAATTTTCCCTCCCCCTTACAAAGGGAGAGGGTTAGGGTGAGGGTTTACTACCCCCCCTCACCTCGGTTTGACTAAGCCGTTACTTCGTAACGCCAAGTCAAACCGTCCTCTCCCCTAAAGGGGCGAGGAAATTCTTATATCGCCGCCTGCATGATGCTCTTGCTACCATTCGTGAGCGAAGCCAGCAAACCAACATTTTGCGGCAGGATACGCTGCATGTAGAAGCGGGCAGTCCCAATTTTTCCTTCGTAAAATTCTTTATTGTCATCCTGAGCGGAGCGCAGCGCAGTCGAAGGATCTTTAGATCCCTCGGCTGCGCTCGGGATGACACCTAATTTTCTAAGCGCAATCTCCGCTTGCCGTGCCCAGATCCACGCCAGCGCGACCTGCGCGAACATGCGCTGATATTCCACTGCCGCGGCGCCGGCCTCGTTCGGGTCAGCCATGCCGCGTGTCGCGATCCACAGCGTTGCCTGCTGCAAATACCCCAGATGCACATGCAGCGGCTTGGTGAATTCCGCCATCGCCGGGTTGTCTTTATGTTTCGCCACAAATTCGGTGGCGGGATGGAAGAAGGCGCGCAGGTAGCGGCCGGTATTCATGGCGAGTTTACGGCCGACAAGATCCATCGCCTGCACCCCGTTAGTGCCTTCGTAAATCATGGTGATGCGCGCGTCGCGCACATATTGTTCCACACCATATTCGCCGATATAACCATAGCCGCCATAACACTGCACGGCGAGGCTCGCCATCTCAAAGCCACCATCGGTTAAGTACGATTTGGTGATCGGCGTCATCAGCTGCACAAAATCGTCGCATTCCTGGCGCACTGTTGGGTCAGGGTGGCGGTGGGCAAGGTCAATTTTCAGCGCCATTTCCATGGCGAGCGCCCTACCCCCTTCGGCAAAGGCTTTCTGGGTGAGCAGCATGCGGCGCACATCAGGATGCACGATAATCGGGTCAGCTGGTTTATCTGGGTGCAGGGCGCCTTTCAGCGCGCGCATCTGCAGGCGTTCTTTCGAGTAAGCCAGCGCGTTCTGATACGCAATCTCGCCAATGCCAAGCCCCTGCACGCCGACATAAAGCCTCGCGGCGTTCATCATCACAAACATCGCGCGCATGCCCTTGTGTTTTTCGCCGACCAAGTAGGCCTTCGCGCCGTCATAATTCATCACGCAGGTGGGCGAAGAGTGCAGCCCCATCTTGTGCTCAATCGCCTCGCAGCGAATCTTGTTGCGCTCACCCAGGCTGCCATCCTCATTCACATGGAATTTCGAGGTCACAAACAGTGAAATGCCCTTGATGCCCGGCGGTGCATCCGGCAGCCGCGCAAGAATCAGGTGCACAATATTTTCCGTGAGTTCATGTTCGCCGCTGGAGATGAAAATTTTGCCGCCGGTGATGGCGTAAGAACCATCTGGGTTCGGCTCGGCTTTGGTGCGGATCAAACCTAAATCGGTACCAGCCTGCGGCTCGGTAAGGCACATCACGCCCGACCAGTGGCCGGAGACCATTTTAGGCAAATAGCGTTGTTTCAACTCATCGCTGGCATAGCTCATCAGCGCGTTATAAGCACCGTGTGACAGGCCGGGCGTGAGGCCGAACGAGAGGTTCGCCGAGCACACCATCTCCATCAGCGGCATGTTCAGCACATCAGGCAGCCCCTGCCCGCCATACGCCGGATCGCAGGTAAAGCTTGGCCACCCGCCATCAACATAAGTTTTATATGCTTCTTTGAAGCCATCCGGCATGGTCACCACGCCGTCGTTGTATTTCAGGCCGATTTTATCGCCCTTCTGGTTCAGCGGAAAAAGCACCTCCTCGCACATCTGCGCCGCGGCTTCCAGCACGGCGGGCATCATGTCGATGTTCTCAGCCGCAAACCCCTGCACATCAGCATATTGGCGCAGGTTCAAATGCTCATCGATGATAAACTGAAAATCACGCAGCGGCGCTTTATAGACGGGCATGGCTTGCTCCTTATTGAGTAAGTCTTCATCTTAGCAGCATCCCGCTAAAGAAGCGTTAATCCTCTGAATCATATGACCGAATAGCAGGCATTTGAGACAATTTTAGCGCAAATGTGGCGAAAAATATGACCGTTTTTTAACCAAGGTGTCCTAGAATTAAAATCTGGTATCTTGACCATCAGTAGTGGAGGCGCGATGTTTCTGGAAGATTGTGGATTTGAGGTGGTAGTCGTGCAAAGCGGCAGCACCTTCACCGTCTCAGGCAAAGATGCCGGATTGCTGCATGCGCGCATCAGCGCCGCATCACCAAAAGCTCAGACGCTTGAAATCGGCCCGCTGGCTGATGGCAGCTTCACCCTGCGCAAACGCGAAACAGAAAGCGAGCTAAGGGCTACTGGCTGATCACTTGGCGGTGTCAGCGATAGGGTGAATCAGGGTAGCTTTTGATATCATCCATCCTGAAATCTGCGAAATTGTTTTTCAGCAGGTTAGCGTAGAATGCATCCAACCTGACTGGCTGATCAATGCGCGCTCCCGGCTTTCCGGGAATATGAATAGCAAGAAATGACGCACGCCTTGTAAATCGGTTAGCCCACCATACTTTCGATCCGTGATCGCCATGCACAAGAATAACAGCATCTTTGAGCTTTGGATTCTGCCGGATTCTATCTACCAGCTCAAATACGGATTGCTTGGCACAGGAAGTTTGCGTGAAATAATTATCAAACGCATGGCGGTTCCATTGATCAAGCGGCAATGGCCGGCAGGTTTCATCCAGCACATAAGGATGATGAGGCAGCAATAGATGCGCCAGATAGTAAGTGCCACGATGCCCATCGCGAGCAAGACGATCCCCCAGCTCCTGCATCACCTGACGCGACACCATAGCGTGAGGCGTAAGGACAAGATCTGGCCATCCAATCTGACGAAGAAGCCACCTGATAGATTTGGATTGCAGCCCGTGCGTAAACCAGCGGATGGTGACCGCTTTAGCAAGCTGCAAGCGTTCGCGGTAAGAAAGACTTGAAACAAGGCCGCTCACGCTCAGCACATTGTAGGACATTTTTCTAGCAACTGCTTTGTTTTTTCTTAGGGTTGCGTCGAAATTAACATGGCGTATCTGCGTGACATCCAGCGCGCGCTTTTTTCCTATGGTATCAAGCACACTGGCATGAGCGAGGCTGGCAAGGCCGCGGTTGGGAGTTGCGCCCCATCTGCCGGCACCCCAGTGAAGCGTGCGCCTGACTTTCTTTGTTCGGTTCACATTAAACAATCGTGCCAGCGAGAATACAGTCTGGTTGTCCGCGGTATAGGCTTTTGAAAACACAATAAACCCGCGGCGCACATAATCTTCTTCAAATTTTTCCAGCGCCTCCTGCGCTACCTTGCTGCGCGGAATGGCTGACATGCTGCCATGCTCATCCATGATTAAATGCACCACCGCAGGCAGATTGGAGCGCTTCACGGTCTGCTCCTTCAGGTCAAGTACATGCCCCGGCGTCATGATGGCTGCCGCAAATACCTGCGACCAGGCCACCAATCCAGCCAATATAAGCGCCTTGCTGAAATGCCGCCATGCCAGCCATGATAATCCCAGCGCGATTAGCGGCGGAGTCATCATTAATAGCGTGTTTTTCAGCCAGATAGTTTCATAATATATCATGGTGGGTAGCAGCACCAACAAGACGAGTAGCACGCAGCGCGCCAGTTGCATGCGCATCATCCATGTACAGGCTGCCCCAGCCAGCAAGCTGGCAAGGAGCACTGTCAGATATTCCAGCTGGTCTGGCGTATAGCCGACATTTGAAAGTGCAGGCAGAAGCAGCGCCGCCATCACACCCGTCCATAGGCACAGCCTCATGATCGTGTTCATACCGCCCGTACAAATTCAAATAACACGCGATGGCTATCGCCCAGCGGCGTTTCTTTCACAAGAGTAGCGTGGCGCGTTAGCGCCTCGCGCGCTGCCTCAAGCGTATAGTCTTGAAAATGATCCTCGCGCAGCGCCAGCATGTCTTGCACTTTGGGGTCTTTTTTAGGGATAAACTCGATCAGCCCTCTGGGCGCCAGCGACACCAGATGCTGGGTAGCCGATGCAAGTGGGAGATTATGGCCAATGCACAAATGATGCAGCACCGCAAGCGCCAGCAGACTATCCGGCCTCACTCGCTGCCACAGCGCGCTGCGCTCAGTGAGCTGCCAGCCCTGTGATGGTGAGGGATTAATGATGTCCATCACCAGCGGCAGATATGACAGATTATGTGCTTTGCTGCGCAAGAAAGCAGCATCGATTGAGGCGCGGTCACTATCCAGCCCCACGACCGATGCCGCACCATGCTCAAGTGCCAGCTGAGCATAGTGTCCGGTATTACAGCCAATATCCAGCAGCAGTCGTGGTCGATTCCTCGCAGCAAATTCTGCAACTAACTGCTGCTT
The DNA here is from genome assembly GCA_033763775.1 of Alphaproteobacteria bacterium. GTDB lineage: Bacteria > Pseudomonadota > Alphaproteobacteria > Rickettsiales > SXRF01 > JAJTHB01. The sequence goes on from JANRJW010000008.1 coordinate 105,969, forward strand.
CATCGCTTGACTGGCGGCCGCATAAGGATGTGTTTCGCTGTAGTGATGCCAGCCTGATTTCGGGATTCGTGGTTTCAAAGAGGCTGTCAGGTTTCTAAGATGGTTAAGCATGCCCAGATGTCTGGTTTTGGAGATGGCTGGCGGGGTCTGTACCTGCCCATTTCCGCTGCGGCGCTCGCCCCATGCTGGCAGCACAACATGCATGAATACCGCAGGATATAACCGCTGGTGCCATGGCAGCAAGCGAACCAGGTCCTCACTGGGAAGACCATCCATGCTTGATCTGAACCATGGAGCGAAAGAGACACCAGTGGCGGATTCCAGAAGCAGCGGATTTAGAAAATGCTCAAGAAACTGTCGGTAACCTGCCCAGTAGCTATTATCCTGATAAGGGATGACAGAAAGAGTATCAATATGCAGCGGATGAGCACCCACGAACTGCATGTTAAACGCAGATGCATCCGACAAGCCATACCCTTTTTCAAGTAGCGCCAGCTGAAGATCAAGGTGTGCGAGCGCCGCCGCTTGCAGCATCAGAAACGACCATTCATATGGGTAGGTGATGGTTTCCAGCCGCGTGTGCGCAAGCACATAAGACACGTTCTGGCCAAAGCGCTGGTAAACAGGGTCGGATGCTGGCAGCACCGTACAATCCACCATGCGCCCTTGCGCCATCATGGCCTTGAGCACGCCCGACTGCATCACTTTTTCAAAGCGATGCGCCGCAGCAGGAAATACGGCACGAAAAACGCACCCATCAGCATAAAAAACACAGCCGGAAGGATCCCTGAATGATGACGGTTCTGCCGCCAGCGACGCGTCATTCACCGCCTGAATCCCTACCTGTATCAGAGGATTCTTTTTTGCCAGAAAAGTTAAAAAAACGCTTTATCACAGCGCTGCACAATTCTCTGATACGTCGCCACCACAACGATATGGAAACCATGATGGTTGCCAGCATGGCGATAATTCCCTGCAGCAAGACGCTACCACTGCCGGGGTCTAGATACGCCAGCGCCGGCGTGGAAGAAAAAATCAGTATCAGCGATACGAACCATCTCGCCACGGGTCATCTCTTTGTAGTAAAATAATATAACATAGCCGATTATATCCCCGCCAGTAGCTACATCCAATCGATAAATGCGGCCTCAGCGCGATGTTTTTAATGCGCGGTTATATTTCACCGACGACCATAGCGATAGCAGAATAAAGCCAAGGCCGATGAGTCCGGTGATGAATTCTGACACATGCACCAGCATGGAAATAAGCATGATGGCAGCGAGCGCGCCAATGCCCCAATGGGCGCCATGCTCGAGATAGACATAGGCATCCAGCGTGCCTTTTCGCACCATATAGATGGTCAGCGAGCGCACAAACATCGCGCCGATGCCAAGACCAAGCATGATGATGATGACATCTTTACTGATGGCAAAGGCGCCGATCACGCCGTCGAGCGAGAAGGATGCATCGAGCAGCTGCAGATACATAAACCCCATGAAACCGGAATAGGCGACCGTTCTGGTCACGCCATCTGCCGCATCTTCCTCATGTGAAAAAAGCGCAGTAAGGCCACTGATGGCAACATAAAGCACCACACCGATCGTGCCAGACAGCAGCGCCGCATGCTGCTCATGCTCAGGCAGAAACGATTGCAGCACCAGAAGAAATGTCATCGCCACCACCACTTCTACTGCCTCGAGCTTGCCGAGCTTTGCCAGCCTTTCTTCCAGCCAGCCGATCCAGTGCAGATCTTTGCTGGCATCCAGTACAAATTTGAGAAACACCATGAGCAGGAACATGCCGCCAAAGGCGGCGATCTGCACATGCGAGTCCAGCACGTGTTTGCTGTATTCCTCGGGCTTGTTCAGCGCCAGCTGCGTTACTTCCCACATGCTAAGACCTGTTGCGAACCCAACGATCACGATTGGGAAAATAAGCCGCATGCCAAATACCGCGATTAAAATACCCCAGGTGAGAAACCGCCGCTGCCACACTTCGCTCATGTGACGCAGCACGGTCGCATTCACCACCGCATTATCAAACGACAGCGAGATCTCCATGATCATCAGCAGCGCCGCGATCATCAGCCCGTGCGTCCCCGCCCATAGATAAGCAAGAATCAGACCGAGCACGGTGGTGGCGTTGGAGAGATGAAAATATTTCATGATGCTGCCTGCTTTTTTCGGTGAGTAAATGCTTAAACAACGCTGGTCTAACACAAGATATCATGCAGCTGAAACAATTGTTTCATTGGTCTTAGACGGCAACTCGCGTATTGGTTGACAGATAGCGTTACATCACCTATGCAACTGCGACTCATTATCATTATTAGGAGATACTCATGCCCCCTCTCTCTCGCCTACTACTGGCCACGTCTGCCCTCGCGCTGCTGAGCAGCGCCGCACACGCCACCTTCACGGTCTATTCACCCGCCGTTAAAAAGGGTGAAGTGAAATTAGAGGCGAAATCGCGTTTCGATGAGGATGACCGCGCCAGCGAAGATGGCTATCAGCGCCACCTGCTGGAAGCGAATTATGGCGTCACTGAATGGTGGCGCGTTGGCGCGGAGGCGATCTGGGAGCGTGACCCCGGCAAGGATTATCGCTACTCGCTTTCAGAAATCACCGGCACATTTGAACTCGCTGAAGAGGGAGAAACATGAGTGCATCCCGGCCTGCGCTACGTGTATGTGTTTAACCATAATGATCGCAAGGCAGACAAAGTGGAAGCGCTGCTGCTGCTGCAGAAAAAATGGGGCGATTTCAGCCTGACCAATAACCTGAAGCTCGAGCAGGAAGTTGGCGATTACGCAACCAAAGACATGGTCTTCGGCACCGCATGGCGCGCGCGCTATAAAGTGAAAAACTGGTTTCAACCCAGCTTTGAATATTACAACACCTTTGGCGAGCTCTCCGACTGGGAAACCTACGACAAGCAAACCCATCGCTTAGGGCCCGTCTGGTATGGCAAGTTTGATAATGGCATCAGCTTCGAAGCGGGCTACCTGTTTGGTGCCAGCGACATCACCGAAGACGGCGCCGTAAAGCTCAAGCTTGAATACACGTTTATGTATTGAGATGATCCCCGCCTTTGCTGTTATTCCCGCGAAAGCGGGAATCCAGCAGCGCCGCGTCTGCGGTGCAATGAGTTTTAATTTGTTCTGGATCCCCGCTTTCGCGGGGATGACAATGTTCTCAAGCGGTACGAGATCCCGGACATCTCGGTTTTCTTACCACATGCGATGCATGTGGAAAAAACCGGATTCGGGGATGACAAGCACCTAAGGCAGCATAGCTGCCAAGGTGGTTGTCAATTCCTGAGCGGTTTGCCGGTATTCAGCATATGCTCGATGCGATCGAGCGTCGGTTTCATTTTTAAGAGCTCCATGAACACCTCAAATTCAAGATCGAGGATGTTCTGCTCGGTAAGCCCCTCGGACATGTCGGTATCGCCACCGGAGAGCACCGTTGCCAGCATTTTGCACACCGTCACATCATGCGCGGTCGCTTTACCCATGGCTTTGAAACCATCCACCGCCATGGAAAGCGCCACTTTCGCCGTGCCGCCCGGCAGGTGGAGAATCGCTGGCTCCGGCGCCGTGTAGCCGTTTGCCATGCTCAGACATTTCGCCTTGGCGTCCGCCAGCACGCGCGCGCGGTTCATGGTAATGCCGTCGCTTTCGCGAATAATTTTTGCATCCCTCGCCTCATCCGCCGAGCCGGAGACTTTAGCGAGTGCAATTTGTTCGAATACAGTTTTAATCGCCGGCATCGCGCCGCCGGTGGCCATCAGGTTCGAGAGCATGCCGCCGGAGGATTTTTTATCGCCCATATGGCGAATGAGCATCTCCTTGCAACCGCCCCATGCCGGAATCAGCCCGACACCGACCTCAACCAACCCGGGATATGATTCGATATGCGCCTGTACGGCATTGGAGTGCAGAATAATCTCGCAGCCGCCGCCAAGCGCCATGCCGGAAAGCGACGAGACCACCGGAAATGGTGCATATTTCAGCGCCATCACTGATTGCTGGCCAGCGCGGATCACCTCGCCGATCTGTTTCCACGCGGCAATGTTCGCCGCCATCAGCACAAAGCCGAGATTCGCGCCGACCGAGAAATTATCCGCATCTCCGCCAATCACCAGCCCCCCAAAATCCTTTTTCACCGCCTCGATCGATTTCATCATCATGTCGAGGATGTCCGGATCAATCGAGTTCATCTTGGAGGTCAGCTCGAGGCAGGCAATGCCATCGCCCAGATCCCACAGCGAAGCGGAGGCATTCTTTAAAACCGGTTTTTTCGTAAGCTTCACATCGGCCAGCATCAGCGTGCCGGCAGGCTGGGTGATGGGCACATACCCCTTCACACTCGCGGCCTGGCGCCCTGTGCCATCTTGTTTGTATAAACTGCCGCCCTTCGCCTGCGCGATGATCGCGGGAACGCTCATGCCCGATTGTTCCAGAAGCGAAATGAAATGGTCGACACCGATTTTATCGATCATCTCAAACGGGCCGTATTTCCAGCTATAGCCGGTTTTCATCGCGGCATCGACACTGGCCACATCATCCGAAATCTCAGGAATCAGTGAAGCCGCATAATGCAGCATCGGCAGCAGCACCGCGCGCGCATACTGGCCGCCAATATCTTTGTGTGAAAGCAGCGCGAGCATGCCGCTCTTGGCCGCGTCAACGCTGGCCAGCTCGACTTTTTTACTTTGCGGCGAGTAGTCTCCGGTCTTCAGGGAGATCACTTCTTTGATTTTTTTCTCGCCATCTTTATTGATGCGGTAAAAACCACCCTTGCCTTTGCGGCCGGTATAGCCACCTTCGATCATTTTCTTCACCAGCTCCGGCTCGTGGTAGATTTTCACAAACGGATCATCTTTCGGCAGCGAATGCAGCATGGATTTGGCGATCAGCGGCATGAGGTCAATGCCGATTAAATCAAACAGCCCAAACACACCGGTTTTGGGGATGCCCACCGGCCTGCCCATCACTGCGTCGGCCTGCTCGGGCGATACGTCAAGGCGCATCGCCTCGATTAAGCCAAGCATCAACCAGTACACACCAATGCGGTTGCCGATAAAGCCCGGCGTGTCCTTGCACGCCACCACGCCCTTGCCGAGATGAATATCAGCAAACTGGCACACCGCATCGTAGGCGGCCTGCGAGGTTTTCGTACCCTTCACCACCTCCAAAAGGCGCATGAAGCGCGGCGGGTTGAAGAAATGGGTAATCATGAATTGCTGCTGGAAAGCCTCCGGCATGCCATTCATTAATTCATGCAGCGGCAGCGTTGAGGTGTTGGATGAAACCACGGCGGATGGTTTTCTCACGCTGTCGATTTTACGGTAGACATCCTGCTTCACTTCCAGCTTTTCGAGCACCACCTCGATAATCCAGTCGCAGTCAGCCAGCAGCTTCAGGTCGTCTTCCAGATTGCCGCAGGTGACCAGCTTTGCTTTGTCTTTGTGGGTAAAGCCGGTGGGATTCGCTTTAAGCTGCTTTTCAATCGCCCCTTCGGTCAGTGCATTTCGGTTTTTCTCGCCGGGTTTCACGATGTCGAGCAGCACCACCGGCGTGCCGGAATTCGCCACCTGCGCGGCAATCCCGCTACCCATGACGCCGCTACCCAGTACACCGATTTTTTTGATGGATGTCATACAAACCTGCTACTCTCTGATTTTTATGGTTTTATGGTCATTTTTCAGGGTGTCGCCCATTGTCACAAATACTTCATGTGCGTTTAGAATATATTAATGTAGAATCGTTAATAATTCTTATTGGGATACCACAAAAAGCTCTAACCATGACCAGCCATCAAGATAAATCATATAACATTGCCGATGTATCCATCAACATACAGCCGAGCGGATCAATGGGTGGGATCACGCTCAGCTACAGTTCCGGTGACAACTATGTTCGCGATCTGATAGTGGAGGCAATCAGCCAGCGACTCAGGGCTAATCACGTAATCTTCAAAGCCTCTAACAAGCTGAACAATGCCACATCAGCCGCTGATTCGCTCATTTTGAGTACGACCATATCCAACGAAGCAACATTATTCATTGATCCAATGATGGGCAATGCTGGTATGAAGTTTGTAACTCCCCAGATGGTGACTGAGATTCTGGATGATCTTCAGACGAATTATAACTCCAAAGATAAGCTGAGTAATCATGTCGAAGCACTCGTCGCTGAAGCAGAAGATCGCCTTCGAACACGCCGCCCACACCCCGATGATGCGAGCCATGCTGCCAGGGAGAGAATCCGGCAAGCCAACGGTGTGAAGCCCTATCTGGATGCTGTCATCAACACACTTAATGAATCAGGCATCACCGTGGATGAAGAAACGAGAAAAAAACTTGAGGCGGCGCTAATCATCGCAAGAGAAAATAAGCGCAGCGGTGGTTCTGGTTTCACTCAGTTTTAGCTTTTCTCTAGCACCGTCGCCATGCCCATACCGCCGCCAACGCACAGGCAGGAAAGCGCGTAATTGCCGCCGCGCTGCTTCAGCAGCATCGCCGCTTTGCCGGTCACGCGCGCGCCGCTTGCGCCGAGCGGATGGCCGAGCGCGACTGCGCCGCCTTCAACATTGAGTTTGGATTCATCAATGCCTAATTCTTTGGCAACCGCCATCGCCTGCACCGCGAAGGCCTCGTTCAGCTCCACAAAATCCATATCAGAAATTTTTAGGCCAGCGCGAGCGAGTGCTTTTTTCGAGGCTTCCACTGGCCCAAGCCCCATGATCTCTGGCTCTAAGCCTGAAACCGCCATCGCTTTGATGCGCGCCAGTTTCGGCAGGCCATGCTTGTTTGCATACTCTTCGCTGGCGATGATGGTCATCGCCCCCCCATCCGTCACCGGCGAGGAAGTGGCGGCAGTCACGGTGCCCTGCTCATCAAAGGCCGGTGCCAGCGTTGCCATTTTCTCCAAGCTGGTATCGGCGCGTATGCAGCCATCTTTGGCCACTTCACTGCCTTTGATAGCGATGGGAATGATTTCACCAGCAAGGTTGGCGCTGGCGGCTTTCTGGTGGCTTTTCAGGGCGAATTGCTCCTGCTCGGCGCGCGAGATTGCAAATTTTTTCTGCAGGTTTTCAGCGGTGATGCCCATGCTGAGGTAAGCGCCGGGCATGTTCTCATAAAGTTTTGGGTTGGGGCTGGGGTTAAAGCCACCCATCGGAATGCGCGACATAGACTCAACGCCCCCCGCAAGAAACAGCTCCCCTGCTCCGCTGGTAATTTTGCCTGCGGCCATATGAATGGCCTCCATCGATGATCCGCACCAGCGGTTAATGGTCGAGCCGGCAACCGAAAGCGGCAGGCCGGACAGCAGCGCGACCATACGGCCAATGTTAAAGCCCTGTTCGCCTTCCGGAAACGCGCAGCCCACGATCAAATCTTCGATATGCGTCGTATCTACCGGTGTTTTAGCAAGCACGCCCTTAATCACCTGCGCCAGAAGATCATCTGGCCGGGTTTTGGCCAGCTCGCCTTTGCTGGCAAGTGTGAAGGGTGAGCGCCCGTAGGCGCAAATGACAGCGTGGGGCATATGGTTTTCCTTTCGCAAGACTATAATTTTGGCAAAAAACCCTTACTTTTTCGTTAGTTTTTGGGTAATAAGGGCGTCATTGCGAGCGAAGCGAAGCAATCCAGCTTATTTCATTGTCTAGCTGGATCGCCACGTCGGCCTTCAGCCTCCTCGCGATGACGAGGAAAAATGAACGAGCATACGACAGACATAGTAATAATTGGCGCCGGGCCAGTCGGCCTGTTCGCCATTTTTGAAGCCGGCATGCTGAAAATGAAGTGCCATGTGGTGGACGCGCTGGATATGGCCGGCGGCCAGTGCGCGGCTCTTTATCCCGAAAAACCGATTTATGACATCCCCGGCTACCCCTCCATCCTCGCGCAGGAGCTGGTGGATAAGCTGACTGAGCAAGCCGCACCCTTTGCCCCCACCTATCATTTTGGCCAGCGCGTCGAGCGCGTTGAGAAAATAGCAAGTGGTGAGTGGCGAGTAGCGACTAACACCGGCACTACCATCCAATGCAAAGCCATCATCATCGCTGCAGGCTGCGGCGCCTTTGGGCCAAACCGCCCGCCACTTGAGGGTTTAGAGGCCTATGAAGGTAGCAGCGTGTTTTACATGGTGGCAAAGCGCGAGGCTTATCGCGGCAAGCGCATCGTGATTGCAGGCGGCGGCGATAGCGCGGTGGACTGGGCGATTTCGCTCTCGGAACTTGCCTCTAAACTTTATGTAGTGCATCGGCGCGATAAATTCCGCTGCGCGCCCGAGTCCGCAAGCAGACTGAAGCAGCTGGCAGAAAACGGCAAGATTGAAATGGTCGTGCCCTACCAGCTGCACGGGCTGGAAGGCGCGGGCGGCCAGCTTTCCTCGGTGATCGTCTCCACCCTTGATGGCCAGACAAAAAAGCTAGAAGCTGATGTGCTGCTGCCGTTCTTTGGTCTTGCGATGGAGCTGGGGCCCATTGCCCAGTGGGGTCTTAATCTTGATATGAACCATATCAAGGTGAATCATTCCACCTGCGAAACGTCAACACCCGGCATTTTCGCCATCGGCGATATCGCCACCTATGAAAATAAACTCAAGCTCATTCTCTCTGGCTTTTCTGAAGCGGCTTTTGCCTGCCATGCGGCGCGTAAAATCGTGCATCCCGGCGAGGAGCTGCATTTCGAATATTCGACCAGTAAGGGAGTGCCGGCCGCCGCTTGACAGGCGTAGTAATACCGAGTAATATCTGGTAATACCTTGTATTACTTTTTGGAGGCGTTGTCATGCAAACTATTACCGTAAAAATCCCCGATGATATGGCCGCTTTTTTGGATAAAATCGCTAAGGAAGAAGAGCGCAGCCGCAGCTACTATATTCGCAAAGCGATCCTTCAGTATATGGAGGATATGGCGGACATTCGCGCTGCCAAAAAAGCTATGGCTGAATACAAAAAAACCGGTAAATCCTACTCATGGGAAGAAGTGATGCAACGCAATGGTCTCATGGACGATTAAATTTTCTCCAGCTGCTGACAAAGAATTCAGCAAACTTGATAGGGTAGTACAAAAACGTATCCGTAAATATTTTGAGGAACGCGTTCTGCCACAACCTTATCGTTTAGCAGAAGCCTTAACGGGCAATAAAAAAGGCTTATGGCGTTACCGTATCGGCGACTATCGCGTCGTTACTAATTTAGAGGATCAGGTTCTGATGATTATGATTATTCGCGTTGGCCATCGCAAAGATGTTTATGATTTCTGAAACTCACCTCATTGATGGAAAAGCGTTTGCCGCAAATCTGCGCGCTGATATTGCGCGGCGTGTAGCGCAGCTAAAGGCAGAAAAGAATATCACACCCGGCCTTGCCGTGGTGCTGGTAGGCAATGATCCGGCGAGTGAAGTGTATGTTCGAAACAAAGCCAAACAAACCGTGGAAGCGGGCATGCGCTCGTTCGAGTATAAGTTGCCGGAGACCACGTCGCAGGTAGATCTGCTCGCAAAAGTCGCTGAGCTGAATAGCAATCCCGAGGTGCACGGTATTCTGGTGCAGCTACCGCTGCCGAAACATATCGATGAGACCGCGGTGATTCAGGCGATCGCGCCAGACAAAGATGTGGATGGTTTTCATGTGGTAAATAGCGGCAGGCTCGCCACCGGGCAAGACGGCTTTGTGCCCTGCACGCCGCTGGGCTGCTGGATGCTGCTAAATTGGGTGCTTAGTGATTCGGGCTTAGGGCTTAGTGAAAGAAATCAAAATCCACAAAGCACAAAGCACAAAGCGCAAAGCCCTCTTTCCGGCCTTCATGCGGTGGTGATTGGCCGCTCGAATATTGTCGGAAAACCCATGGCGCAGCTGCTGCTGAAGGAAAGCTGCACCGTGACCATCGCCCATTCCAAAACCAAGGATCTACCGGCACTACTCAAGACCGCTGATATCGTCGTAGCAGCGGTGGGCAGACCGCAGATGGTGAAGGGCGAGTGGCTGAAACAGGGCGCGGTGGTGATTGATGTTGGCATTAACCGCGTGGATGGCAAACTGATGGGCGATGTTGATTTCGATTCCTGTCAGGGCATTGCCAGTGCTATTACGCCGGTGCCGGGCGGTGTCGGGCCAATGACGATTGCCTGCCTGCTCGACAATACACTAAAGGCTGCTACGGCTTCTGCTGCCTAAGCTCTGCGCGGTAGCGCGCGACATTCTTTAAATGCTCGCTGTAAGTCCTGGCGAAATAGTGCCCGCCATTACCGGTGGCCACAAAATAAAGCTCATTCGTCTGCGGCGGATTCAGCACCGCCTCAATCGCGGCGCGCCCGGGATTGGCAATCGCGGTCGGCGGCAGACCTTCACGCGTGTAGGTGTTGTGCGGGGTGTCGATTTTCAAATCATTCAGCGTCAGCAGGCGGCCAAGCGGCTCGCCGGTTTTAACTTCCAGACCATAAATCACGGTGGGGTCGGCCTGCAGTTTCATGCCTTTTCTCAGGCGGTTGATGTAGACTGCCGCCACGCGGCCATATTCATGCTCCAGGCTGGTTTCACGCTCAACAATCGAGGCGAGAATCATCGCCTCCTGCGGCGTATCAAAGGGCAGATCTTTGGCGCGCTTCGGCCATAGTTCGCTGATGGTTTCCTGCATCGCCGCCTGCATGCGATTAATAATTTCCTGCCGCTGGTCGCCATACACATAATGATAGGTTTGCGGCAGCAGGCTGCCTTCCTCAACCTTCAGCGCCACCACCCCTTCGAGCAGCTCCTGCTCGGCAAGCAGCTTGATCGTCTGGCGCACCGTGAACCCTTCCGGCACGGTGATTTTATGCACCACCACGCGCCCCTCGGCGATCATCTCCATCACCAGGCGCGGGCTGATAGCGGCAGAAAAACGGTATTCACCGGCCTTGAACCTCCGCGCATCGCCGGAAATCACTGCAAGCGCCGCAAAGAGATGACGGTGGCGAATCACGCCCGCCTCTTCCATTTGCTCGACGATGTCGAGAAAGCCAGTGCCTTTTTTAAACAGCACGTTTTTGGGTTCGGCCAGCGGGCCGGGGGCAGAAAAATAATAGGTTGTGTAGCCGCCAATGATGCCGATGATCACCAGCAGCGTGCCCAGATAACGAATCACGAAAGCCTCCAACCAATGCTATTATCATAGCAGGGTTAACGCACGGCTAATGCGCGAATCAGATTTTCCTGAAAATCACGGATGCATTGGTGCCACCAAAGCCGAAGCTGTTGGAAAGCGCCGCATTGATTGTGCGCTCTTTGGGCTTGTAGGGCACGAGGTCGAGGTCGCAGCCATCGGACGGATCATCAAGATTCAGTGTCGGTGGTGCCACCTGGTCGCGAATCGCGAGAATGGAGAAAATTGCCTCCACCGCCCCTGCCGCGCCAAGCAAGTGGCCAATCGCGGATTTAGTGGACGACATGGAAAGCTTATACGCGTCCTGCCCGAAGAGGTTTTTCACCGCCAGCAGCTCCAGCTCATCGCCCAGCGGCGTTGAGGTGCCGTGCGCGTTGATGTAGTCGATATCGGAGGTAGCCATGCCAGCGCGCGCGAGTGCGGCTTTCATGGAGCGGAACGCGCCGTCATGGTTGGGTGCTGGCGCGGTGATGTGGTGAGCATCGCCGGAGAGGCCATAACCCACAATTTCTGCATAGATTTTTGCGCCGCGTTTTTTCGCATGCTCGTATTCTTCAAGAACGACCACACCCGCCCCTTCGCCCATTACAAAGCCATCACGGGCTTTATCCCATGGGCGGGAAGCTTTTTCGGGCGTGTCGTTAAAGCCGGTGGAAAGCGCGCGCGCCGCGGCAAAACCAGCAAGGCCAATGCGGCAGACGGCGGCTTCGGTGCCGCCAGCAACCATCACATCCGCATCACCCCATTGAATCAGGCGGGCGGCATCGCCAATCGCATGCGCGCCGGTGGAGCAGGCCGTTACCGCAGAATGGTTCGGGCCCTTAAAGCCGTGCTTGATGGAAATCTGGCCGGAGGCAAGATTGATGAGTGCCGCCGGAATGAAAAATGGCGACACACGGCGCGGGCCTTTTTCCTTCATGGTTAGCACCGTTTCTTCGATGATCTGCAGGCCGCCAATGCCTGAGCCGATCATCACGCCCACGCGGTATTTTTCTTCTTCTGAAAGGCTTGCAATACCAGCATCTTCCACTGCTTCCGCCGCTGCGCCAAAAGCGAAATGGATGAAGTCATCCATCTTTTTTTGCTCTTTCGGCTCGATGTAGCGATCGATGTCGAACTCGCCATCGCCCTGCCCGCGCGGCACTTGTCCGGCAATGCGGCAGGGAATATCGGACACATCAATCCGCGTGATGGCGGACAAGCCCGATTTTCCGGCAAGGATACGCTCCCAGCTATGCTTCACACCGCAAGCCAGCGGCGTAACAAGACCAAGACCGGTAACGACAACGCGTTTCATGAAAAACCCTCTCAGTTGTCATCCCTGCGAAAGCAGGGATCCTGTAGAAATAGCGAGGTCAGGATTCCCGCTGGAGTTTACCCCGTGCTACGGCACGGGGCGGGAATGACAAAATTAAGCTGCTTTAGCGTGGTTCTGAATGTAGTTCACCGCATCCTGCAGGGTCAGGATTTTTTCTGCAGCATCATCAGGAATTTCGATGTTGAATTCTTCTTCAAACGCCATGACGAGTTCCACGGTGTCGAGGCTGTCTGCGCCGAGGTCATCGATGAAGCTGGCCTCCAAAACTGCTTTGCCTTCATCAACGCCGAGATGCTCGACAACGATTTTTTTAACACGTGCTGCGATATCGCTCATGGTAGTAATCCCTAGTTGGTTGGTAAAGAATGTAAGCGGCAGACAATAATCATCTGCAGGCAAAGGTCAAGCGGTTCGTGAGAGTTATCATAAGCATCCTGAAAAATAAAGAAAAAAGGCTCAGGGCTTGGGTCATAAGGCTTAGGTAAAAAAAATCCACACCTGGCTACATCACCTAAACCCCGTGCCTTAAGCCCTGAACCCTAAGCGCCCTAAGCTCTAAACCATCAGCATTCCGCCATTGACATGAATCGTCTGGCCGGTGACATAGGCAGCTTCGCTGCTGGCCAAATATAACGAAGCGGCGGCGATTTCGCTTGCCTCGCCCATGCGGCCGAGTGGAATGTTTTTATTGATCGCGTCTTTCTGATCCTGGGTGAGCGCGTCGGTCATCGCGGTTGCAATAAATCCGGGTGCGATACAATTGACCGTGATACCGCGCGAGGCAATTTCCTGCGCCAGGGACTTGGCCATACCGGTTAAGCCCGCTTTGGACGCACAATAATTCATCTGGCCGGGATTGCCGCTCCATCCCACCACCGAGGTGATGTAAATGATGCGGCCGTAGCGGCGCTTCATCATCCCTTTGATGGCCGCGCGGGTGAGCTTGAAGCTCGCCGTCAGGTTCACATCGATCACCTGCTGCCATTCTTCATCCTTCATGCGCATGGAGAGGTTGTCGCGCGTCACACCTGCATTGCACACTAATATATCGAGGCCACCGAGCTTTTCTTCGGCTTCTTTGATGAGGTTTTCGACGGTATCGAGTTTTGATAAATCGCAAGCAATCGGCACGGCGCCAGCCAGCTGCGATACCAGCGCTTCCAGCTTTTCTACTTTACTGCCCGAAACCGCAAGCTGCGCACCAGCACCGTAAAGCACTTTGGCAATTTCACCACCAATGCCGCCGGTGGCACCTGTCACTAACGCTTTTTTTCCTGAAAGAGAGAACATCGTATCACGCTGCCTTTGCAAAAGAGGTTAAATCTGCCGGAAGGCCGATATTGCTGCATTCGATATCTGACTCAATGCGCTTCACCATGCCGGAAAGCACTTTACCGGCACCAATTTCGATGCAGCGCGCAACGCCCTGCGCTTTCAAATAATGAATCGATTCACGCCAGCGCACCACCCCCGTCACCTGCTGCACGAGCAGTTCGCGGAGTTTATCGGGATTCGATTCGGCGCTCGCAATCACATTCGCCACCACCGGCACGCATGGGGCATGAAATCTTACTTTGGCAAGCGCCTCTTTCATCGCTTCGGCGGCGGGCGCCATCAGCGAGCAGTGAAACGGCGCAGAAACTTCTAATAATAAGGCGCGCTTGATACCTTTGTCTTTGGCGATCACAATGGCGCGGTCAATCGCCGCCTTATGGCCGGAAATCACCACCTGCCCCGGCGCATTATCATTCGCCACACTGCATACTTCGCCCTGAGCGGCTTCTGTGGCAACGTCCTCGGCCTGCGCTAAATCCGCGCCGATGAGCGCCGCCATTGCTCCCTGCCCTTGCGGCACCGCCTTCTGCATCGATTGGCCGCGAAGCCTGAGCAGGCGCGCCGTGTCGGCAAGCGTTAGCACGCCCGCTGCGCAAAGCGCTGAATACTCACCTAGCGAGTGACCGGCTACGAAATGTGCCTGCGTCGCCACATCAAAGCCCAGCTCCTTCTGCATCACGCGCAGCGCAGCAATCGAGGTCGCCATAATCGCGGGTTGCGCGTTTTCAGTGAGCGTCAGCGTGTCCTGTGGCCCGTCAAAAATCAGGCTCGAGAGTTTCTGGCCGAGGGCGCTGTCGACCTCGTCAAAGACGGCTTTGGCAACGGGAAACTGGCTGGCCAGCTCGCTTCCCATACCCACAGTTTGCGAGCCTTGCCCGGGGAAAATAAGTGCGGTTTTCATTTGAATGTTTCGTATGTTGCGAAGTTTGCGTAGGTTGCGTAGGTTAAAATTGCCTTACCTTCGAAACCTACGCAACCTTCGAAAGCTACGCAACCTACTTTTTCCCCTTGCAATCGCAAAAAAAAGGGCTATAAATCCCATCCCTTTAAACACACAGGCCTTTGTTGGAGTCTATCATGCCGTTTTACGAAACCACCTTCATCGTGCGCCAGGACTTAAGCCGCGCCGATGTCACCAAATTCGCTGATCAATATACTGCGATCATCGAGCAGCACGGCGGCAAAGTGGTCAAAAACGAGTATTGGGGTCTGAAAAGCCTTGCTTACAAGGTCGATAAAAACCGTAAAGGCCACTATAACATGCTCGCCATCGATGCTCCGGCAGACGCGGTGAAAGAAATGGAGCGCCAGATTCGTATTAATGAAGATATCATTCGCGTGCTCACCGTGCGCGTTGAAGCGATCGAGGAAGGCCCATCGGTGATGATGGCCAGCAACCGCCGTGATGACACCCCTGCTGAAGGCGAAGACAGCATCGCCGCTGTCAGCGCTTAACCGAACCATCCCACGAGAGACAGACCATGGAAAAAAGCTTCGATAAACCCCGCAGTGACGCTGGCGCAGGCCGCAAGGTGTTCTTCCGCCGCAAAAAAACCTGCCCTCTTTCCGGTAAAAATGCGCCGGTGATTGATTATAAAGATGTGAAGTTATTGTCTCGCTTTGTTTCTGAGCGCGGCAAAATTCTCCCCAGCCGCATCACCTCCGTGTGCCACAAAAAACAGCGTGAACTGACCACCGCTATCAAGCGCGCGCGCAATCTTGCGCTGCTGCCGTTTGTCGCCCAGTAGTCTTTCTCTGCCTGCGGCGCTTGCCGCCGGGCTGATATCCGCCGGCATATTTCTGGGTGCTGCGTCGCTTGGGCTTGGCTTTTTCTTTTTGTTTCTTTCCACCCTGCCGCTCTTCATGACGGCACTACGTGGTCATCTCAAGACCGCCCTGATGGGCGGGATTCTTGGCAGCGTGCCTATCAGCCTGCTTGCCGGTGCAGATGCCGGATTAATTTACCTGCTTTATCTCGCCTTGCCCTGCTGCTATCTCGCGCAGCGCGCCCTGCTCTGCCATAAGCAGAACAGTGGCGGACTAGTGTGGTATCCGCCCGCACTCGCACTACTTCAGCTCTCCATTGCCGGCATGATAACCATTGCGCTGATGACCATTCATCACGCCAGCGCAGAAGGCGGCATCATGGGGGTGATTTCGCAGCAGGTTGAAGCCGGCTTTGCGGATATGGAGCCGGAGATGATCGCCATGCTTACACAGCTGGCGAATCACTGGTCATTTCTGATTTTCGGGCTGACGGTGTGGATGTGGGTGCTTCTGCTTTATGGCCATCTCTGGGCAGCCAATCGCCTGATTAAAACAAACCGCCTGCGCGAATCGGTGGCGATCGAGCCATTTGCCATGCCGGGCTGGGTGCTTAGCCTGATGGCGATCTGCGCGCTGGCGTCGCTGATTGGCAGCCCCTCCATGCAGTTTTTCGGCAAAGCCTCGCTGGTATGCCTGATGCTACCTTACTTTCTGCTTGGCTGCGCGCTGATGCATGCGGCCAGCAAAAGCTGGCCAAGCCGCGGTTTTTTCCTGTTTCTTGTTTATTTTATGGTGGTTGCGCAGTTCTGGCCGGCGCTGATACTGGCCGGATTTGGCTTTTTTCATCACATTAAGTCCTTGTCAGGTGCCACGCCATCGGCTAAAAGCTGAGTCCTTTTATTTTTGTTTAACCTCGCAGCTATAGCTGGAGAACCAAGGAGAACCATCATGGAAGTCATTCTACTCGAACGCATCAACCGCCTCGGCAATATCGGCGACGTGGTGAAAGTGAAAAACGGCTATGGCCGCAATTTCCTGATCCCCAAGAAAAAAGCGCTGCGTGCTTCGGACGACAATAAAAAAGTGTTTGAAGAGCGCCGCCATATCATTGAAGAGCAGAATGCTAAATTCAAAGCCGCCGCTCAGGCGATTGCTGATAAGCTGGATGCGATGGTACTCACCATGGTTCGCCAGGCCTCGCAGGAAGGCAAGCTCTATGGCTCGGTTGGCGTGCGCGATGTGGCAGAAGCCCTGAAAGAAGCAGGTCATGATATACCGAAAAGCCAGATCGTGATGACCGGTTCGATCAAGAGCATCGGTGATTATCCGGTGCGCATCAACCTGCACGCTGAGGTCGTGGCTAATATCACGGCGAATGTGAAGCGCCTCGAGACAGCAGAAGCAGCGGCGTAATTATCGTCTTTAGTTTTTAGGCGGCGGTGCTAGTATCGGTTGCTGGCGACTTCCGACTAGCGACTAGAGATTCATAACTATGCCCTCCGTCCTCCTTGAATCCGCAAGCGTCGATACGCTGATGGCTGAACAGCCAGCAGCGTATCGCGAGGCGCCGTCCAATATTGAGGCGGAGCAAGCTTTGCTCGGCGCGCTGCTGGTGAATAATGATGCGCTCCAGCATCTCGGTGAGCAGCTGCGCGCTGAGCATTTTTACGAAGCGCTGCATAGCCGCATTTTTGAAGCCATCCAGAAATTTCATGACAAGGGGCTGATCGCCAATCCGGTCACCCTCAGGCATTACTTCGATCAGGATGAAGCGCTTGCTGATATTGGCGGCGGCGCTTACCTCGCCAAGCTGGCGGCCAGTGCCGTCACTGTCATTAATATCGGCGATTACAGCCGCATGATCTACGATCTCGCGCTCAAGCGCCAGCTGATTGCGATTGGCGAGGAGGTTGTCAATACCGCCTACACCCACCAGATTGATATTCCCTCGGAAGTACAGATTGAGGCGGCGGAGCAGAAGCTTTTTCATCTCTCGGTGGAAGGTGTCGGCGACAAAGGGTTTAAGGCACTCAAACACTCGGTCATCGGCGCGATCAAGCATGCCGAACATGCCTACAAACATCAGGGTGTGATTGGGCTGACCAGCGGCTTCATTGATCTGGACAGGATTCTCGGCGGGCTGCACCGCTCGGATCTGCTGATTCTTGCTGGTCGTCCCTCGATGGGTAAAACCGCGCTTGCGGTCAATATCGCTTACAAGGCGTGCCAGAGCCTCGCGCAGGAAGCGCGCAAGAAAAATATCAGCGCCAAGGAAGCGGGCTGCGTTGGGTTTTTCTCGCTGGAGATGTCATCGGAGCAGCTGGCCACACGTCTGCTTTCTTCCGCCAGCGGGCTGAATTCTGCCGGCATTTTTAATGGCAAAATCTCACAGGAAGAATTCTCGCATCTGGTGCGCACCAGCAATGAACTGGCCACCATGCCATTTTTCATCGACGACACACCGGCGCTTTCCATCGCCGGTCTGCGCACGCGCGCGCGCCGTCTCAAGCGTGTGCACAACCTCAAGTTGCTGGTGGTGGACTACCTTCAGCTGGTGCGCGGGTCTGCCTCCAAAGCGAATGAAAACCGCGTGCAGGAAGTCTCCGAAATTACGCAAGGCCTCAAGGCAATTGCCAAGGAGCTGGATATTCCGGTCATTGCGCTTTCTCAGCTATCGCGCCAAGTCGAAAATCGCGGCACCAAACCGCGTGATAAAATTCCCCAGCTGGCCGACCTGCGCGAATCCGGATCGATTGAGCAGGATGCCGACGTGGTGATGTTCATTTATCGCGAGGAATATTACCTCTCGCGCGAGCAGCCGCAGGAAGGCACGCCCGAGCATGCGACATGGCAGGTGGAGATGGATCGCGCGATGAATATCGCCGAGGTCATCATCGCCAAGCATCGTAACGGCCCCATCGATACCGCACGCCTGCGCTTTGAAGGCCGCCTCACCCAGTTTTCTGATCTGGATGAACATCATCAAGGCAAACGTTTCTAGCGGCCATGCACGCCACTCTTTCCATTAATCTTTCCGCCCTTCGCGCCAATTACCGGCTACTTACATCGCAGCTTACGCGCGGTGCGTGTGGTGCGGTGGTGAAAGCCAATGCGTATGGCCTTGGCGTAGAAACCATCGCCCCGGCGCTGTTTCAGGAAGGTTGCCGCGAGTTTTTCGTCGCCACGCTGGAAGAAGCGCTCCAGCTTCGCGGGGTGCTGCCGGAGGCGGCGATTGCCGTTTTTGGCGGGCTCCACGGCGGCGAGGAAAAGGATTATGCCGAGCATCGCATCACGCCGGTGCTGAATAGTCTGGAGCAATGTGCGCGTTTCGCGCGGATGACGGATGACGGATGGCGGATGACGGCGATACTGCATGTTGATACCGGTATGAGCCGGTTGGGACTGAGCCAGAGCGATCTACAGTCTATCTGTCATCTGTCATCTATCATCCATCATCTAATGAGCCACCTCGCCTGCGCGAATGATCCATCTCACGCCAAAAACGCCGAGCAGCTTGCACGTTTTCGTGAGGCGCTGGCGCTTTTTCCGAAAACCAAAGCGAGCTTTGCAAACTCGGCCGGCATCTTTCTTGGCAGCGATTACCATTTCGACCTCGCCCGCCCTGGCTGCGCGCTGTATGGCATCAACCCCATCGATGGGGCAAATCCAATGCAGCATGTCGCAACCTTATCGGCTCCCATCCTGCAAATCCGCACATTGGACAGAGCTGAAACCGTGGGCTACGGCGCCACTTACAGCGCCCCCAAAGGGGCGCGTATCGCCATCTGCGCGCTGGGTTATGCCGATGGGCTGCTGCGCTGCTTAAGCAATAATGGCTTTGCTTATGTTGCTGGCCAGCGCGTGCCCATCGCCGGGCGCGTGTCGATGGATATGGTGGCGCTGGATGTATCAAGCATCCCTGAATCCGAGCTTCGCACTGATATGCGCGCTGAATTCATCAATGAGCAACAAACGGTAAGCGACATTGCAGCCATTGCGAATACCATCGGTTATGAAATTTTCACCCGCCTTGGTGAGCGGGTGAAGCGGGTTTATGTTTAGTTGCCAGTTGCTAGTTGCTGGTTGCTGGTTTAAAACGCTAATGAATACCAACCAAACAACCGCTGTTTCATGAACTTTCTTGCCCCCATTGGCCGTATTTCCTTCAGCTTCTTAGAGGCGGTCGGGCATCTGACACTCTTTATCTGGTCGGCTATCAGCGGCCTGCTTCGCCCTCCTTTTTACCTGAAACAGCTACGCAAACAGCTGATCGAAATCGGCTATTATTCGCTGCCAGTGGTGGGCCTCACGGCCATCTTCACCGGTGCAGTGCTGGCGCTGCAGAGCTATTCAGGCTTTTCACGCTTTAACGCCGAAAGCTCGATTGCGATTGTGGTGGTACTTTCCATCACGCGTGAGCTGGGGCCGGTGCTGGCGGGGCTGATGGTCGCCGGGCGTATCGGCGCGGCCTATGCGGCGGAAATCGGCACCATGCGCGTGACCGAGCAGATTGATGCGTTGGTGACACTCTCCACTGATCCTTACAAATATCTCGTGCTGCCGCGGCTGATTGCTGGCGCCACCATGCTGCCGCTGCTTGTGCTGGTTGCGGATATTATCGGCGTGTTTGGCGGCTATCTCGTCTCCATCCACGAGCTGGGCTTTGCGCCGGGGCCTTATCTGAAATCCACTTTCGACTTTCTTGAAGTCAAAGACGTTGTTTCCGGCCTGATCAAGGCCTCGGTCTTTGGCTTTATCATCGCGCTGATGGGCTGCTACCATGGCTTTAATTCGAGGGGCGGCGCGCAGGGCGTGGGCGCAGCCACCACCCATGCGGTCGTTTCCGCCTCGATTCTCATCCTGCTTTCCAACTATGTACTCACCTCTTTGTTGTTTGCGAAATGACACATCTTCTCATCCCGCTTCAACGCATCGAACAAAAAATTCTGCTCATACGCGGCCAGAAAGTGCTGCTCGATTCCGACCTGGCGGAACTTTACGGCGTGACCACCAAACGCCTTAACGAGCAGGTCAAACGCAACATTGAACGCTTCCCGAAACATTTCATGTTTCAGCTTACACATCAAGAGCTTGAGCTTTTGCGGTCGCAATTTGCGACCACAAACTATACCAAAACAAGGGTGCCGCCTTACGCTTTTACCGAGCATGGAACGCTACAAGCTGCGAATGTTCTGAATTCAGGGGCAGCAATACGCGTTGGCATGATGGTCATTGAGGCATTTCTTAAGTTACGCGCGCTCACCGCTAGTCAATCCGCCATCATGCGTAAACTCGAACAGCACGAAAAACAGATTGGCTATTTGTTTGATCTCTTAAAAGACATGGCAACGCCAGAGAATGAAACCGGCTATAAGAGTAGTAAAATCGGCTATCTTCGTGATGATGATAAAATCAAACTACGTAGCAAAAAATCATGACCACGCCCAAAATCGAACTTCGCGGTGTCTGTAAAGCCTTCGGTAAAAAGAAGGTGCTGGACGGCATTGACCTCACGATTGAGCGCGGCGAATCGCTGGTGGTGATTGGCGGCTCGGGCACGGGTAAATCGGTGCTCATTAAGTCGATCCTCGGCATCATCACACCCGATAGCGGCTCGATTAAAATCGATGGTCAGGAAATCACCGGCCTTTCTTTCCGCGAGCGTCAGGAGGTGCTTAAAAAATTCGGCATGCTGTTTCAGGGCGGCGCGTTGTTTGATTCGCTGCCGGTATGGGAAAATATCAGCTTTGCGCTGCTGCAGAATAATCAAGTCAGCCGCGACGAAGCGCGTGTGATTGCGATAGAAAAACTTAAATCCGTTGGCCTTAGCGAAGATGTCGCTAACTTAAGCCCATCCGAGCTTTCCGGCGGCATGCAGAAACGTGTGGCACTGGCGCGCGCGATTGCGACCAAACCGGAAATTATTTTCTTCGATGAGCCAACCACCGGTCTCGATCCCATCATGGCGGATGTGATCAACCAGCTGATTGTCAAATGCACGAGGGACTTAGGCGCCACGACACTGACCATCACCCACGACATGGCTTCGGTGCGCCGCATCGCCCACAAGGTCGCGATGATTTACGGTGGCAAGATCATCTGGAAAGGTGAAATCCGCGAGATTGAGCGCAGCGGCAATGAGTATGTCGATCAATTCATCCATGGCCGCGCCGAAGGGCCGATTACCGCAGCGGTGAGATAAGCCTGCACCTAATTTGAGTGCTCCACTTTTTTCAGCTATAATGGTGACACAAACTACAGGAAAACAATAATGACTTTGCCTTTATACTCTGAAGATAGAGCCGAGTTTTTTGGCCACTATCAATATATTGAGCCCAATAAATTTCGAGCGTGTTGTTATGCCGCTTTAGACGAAGGTTCACGTTACTTTGAGGAAATGCCCGTATATGGTTTTTTTCCCAGTGAAGATACTGCTAAACAATGGATTTCTTCACAAGCAGTACATCGGGGATTTTCTGAATGGCATAACTTAACTCGCTAGGCTGAGGCGGATGCGAAGGAAGTAGTATCCGTCATTGCGAGGAGCTTTGGCGACGAAACAATCCAGCTCAAGTATCGTGAATGCTTAATAGAAATCTTTCTGCGCCGAAGACTCGGCGCGCTGGGTTGCTTCGCTACGCTCGCAATGACACTTAAGCCAGCGCACCATGACAATGTTTATACTTTTTACCCGACCCACACGGGCACGGATCATTGCGGCCAATTTTCTCACTGTGCGCCGGGCTTTGTGACTGCTCAGGCGCCTGCTCGCCGGTGGCGGGGTCGATGCGGGTTTCAAACATTTTCTGGCGCGGCATGGCTTCCATCACTGGCGGCTGCTCGACATGGATTTCGAGGTGAGACATGCGGCTGACCGTCATCTCGCGCAGCTGGGTGAGCATCGCCTCAAACAGCGCGAAGGCTTCCTGCTTATATTCATTGAGCGGGTCGCGCTGGCCATAGCCGCGCAGATGGATGCCCTGACGCAGATGATCCAGCGACAGCAGATGATCTTTCCACAGCTGGTCAAGCGTTTGCATCAGCACGCGCTTTTCCGCCATGCGCATGATCGGCTCGCCATATTTGGCGACTTTTGCTTCAAAATGTTCAGCAGTCTGCTTGCTCATGCGCTCCAGAATTTCCTGGTCGGCGATACCTTCTTCTTTTGCCCACTCCATGACGGGCAGCTCCAGTCCATAAATGCGCAGGATTTCCCTGCGCAGATCTTCGGTCTGCCACTGCTCCGCATACGCTTTCTCCGGCATGTAGAGATTCACCAGGTTCTGGTTCACCTCATCACGCATGGAGGCGATCGTCTCTGACACATCCTCGGCTTCCATCAGCTCAATGCGCTGCTCGTAGATGACTTTGCGCTGATCGTTCATCACATCGTCATATTTGAGCAGATTTTTGCGAATCTCATAGTTGCGCGCTTCCACCTTCTGCTGCGCGCGCTCGATCGCGCGGGTCATCCATGGGTGGAAGATGGCTTCGTCTTCTTTCATGCCCAGTTTCTGGAGCAGGCCGTCGATGCGTTCGCTGCCGAAAATCCGCATCAGGTCATCTTCGAGCGAGAGGAAGAATTTAGAAGCCCCCGGGTCGCCCTGACGGCCGGAGCGGCCGCGAAGCTGATTATCAATACGGCGGGATTCGTGGCGCTCTGTGCCAATCACGAATAAACCACCGGCCCTCAGCACATCCTCTTTATCAGACGCCACCTGCAGTTTGATTTTCTCAGCCTCTACGCCTTCGGCTTGCTGCTGCTTAATCAGCATGTCCGGGTTGCCGCCGAGCATGATGTCCGTACCACGGCCGGCCATGTTGGTGGCGATGGTCACTGCCCCTGGCCTGCCCGCCTGCGCGATAATCTGTGCTTCCTGTTCGTGGTAGCGGGCGTTTAAGACCTGATGCTTGATTTTTTCTTTGGCCAGCAGCTTGGAGAGATATTCTGATTTTTCGATCGACACCGTGCCGACCAGCACTGGCTGGCCTTTTTCATGCGCGGCTTTGACTTCTTTAATGACAGCGCGGTATTTTTCCTGCGCCGTGCGATAAATTTCATCCTGCTGGTCAAGGCGCTTAACCGCCACATTCGTGGGGATATCAATCACTTCCAGCTTGTAAATATCGCGAAACTCGCCAGCCTCGGTCATCGCGGTGCCAGTCATGCCCGCAAGCTTGGGATACATACGAAACAGGTTCTGGAAAGTAATCGAGGCGAGCGTCTGGTTTTCGTTTTGAATCTTGACGCGCTCCTTGGCCTCTAGAGCTTGATGCAGCCCTTCGGAGTAGCGCCTGCCTTCCATCATGCGGCCGGTGAACTCGTCGATGATCACCACCTTGTCGTCTTTAACAATATAGTCCACATCCTTGGTAAACAGCGTATGAGCGCGAAGGCTCTGGTTCACATGGTGTACCAGCGATACATTGTTGATGTCATACAGCGAGCTGCCCTCAGCAAGCATGCCAGCGCCTGAGAGAAGCTGCTCCACGCGGTGGACACCAGCTTCGGTGAGTGTCACTGAGCGGTGTTTTTCTTCTTTTTCGTAATGTTCTTTTTCCAGCTGCTTTACTAGCACATCGACCCGGTTATACAGCTCAGAGTTATCTTCGGTGGGGCCGGAAATAATCAGCGGCGTGCGCGCCTCATCAATGAGGATGGAGTCCACCTCATCCACCACGGCATAGTGAAACGGACGATGCACCATCGCCTCGCGGACATATTTCATGTTGTCGCGCAGGTAATCAAAGCCCAGTTCGTTGTTGGTGGCGTAGGTGATGTCGCAGGCGTAAGCGGCTTTGCGCTCATCATCTTCCATGCCATGGACAATACAGCCAACCGAAAGGCCGAGGAAATTATGAAGGCGCCCCATCCATTCGCTGTCGCGCTTCGCGAGGTAGTCATTCACCGTCACCACATGCACGCCCTTGCCCGGCAGGGCGTTTAAGTAGGCCGCGAGCGTACAGACCAGTGTTTTGCCTTCGCCGGTGCGCATCTCGGCGATCATGCCTTTATGCAGCACCATGCCGCCAATCAGCTGCACATCGAAATGGCGCATGGCGAGCGCGCGCTTGCCTGCCTCACGCACGGTAGCAAACGCATCCACCAGCAGGCTATCAAGCGACTCGCCGCCAGCAAGGCGCTCGCGCAGCCAGGTGGTGCGGCCGCGCAGCTCGTCGTCGGAAAGGCGCTCAAGCTGGGGTTCCAGCGCATTAATGGCGGCCACTTTACCTGAAAGTGATTTTACAAAACGGTCGTTCGCAGAGCCGAACAGTTTTTTAGCAATGGTCTGAAGCATAGGCGCGATACATAGGCGCTCACGCTGCATAAGTCAACGGCCGCGCTTGCAAATGGCGGCGGGCTGTGACATAAGGAAGGCGTTTTTCACATCACCCCTATCCCACAGGAAAATCACCATGAAACGCTCATTTTCTGCTGCACTCCTCGTTGCCACTGCTCTTGTCTCTCTACCCGTGATGGCTGAGGAAAAGCCCGCCGAAGCTGCCAAACCAGCGGCCAGCGCTCCAGCTGCCCCTGCCGCTGATTACACCATTCTTAAAATCGGCGCAGATGAGATTAAAAGCTCCGAGGTGATGGAGATCTGGAAAGGTCTGTTTCCCGGCGGTGCAGCGCCTGATTTTGCGACGTTTGATGAAACCATCCGCCAGAATGTGCTGCGCGGCCTCGTTTCTGAGCGCCTGATTTATCAGGAGGCAATGAAGGCTGGTTTTGATAAAAATGAAGAGATTAAAAAGCGCCTCGAGCAGGTTCAGAAACAGGTGATCATGCAGGGCTTTATTGAAGATAAATCCAAAGCGCTGGTGACCGATGCACAGCTGAAGGCTGCATACGCTGAGAAAGAAAAAGCAGCTAAGACAAACCCTGTGGAAGAAGTCAGCGCGCGTCATATTCTGGTTGATAAGGAAGACGATGCTAAGGCCATTGCGGATGAGCTGAAAAAAGGCGGTGATTTTGATAAAATCGCCAAAGAAAAATCAACTGATAAGGGCTCAGGCGCGCGCGGCGGCGACCTTGGCTGGTTCACCAAAGATAAAATGGTGCCGGAATTTGCTGATGCGGCGTTCAAGCTGAAAAAAGGCGAGATTTCTGCGCCGGTGAAGTCGGCTTTTGGCTGGCATGTCATCAAGCTGGAAGATCGCCGTCCGGTGAAAATGGCAAGCTTTGACGAGATGAAAGAAGAGCTTCGCGCTGAGCTGACCAACAAAGCCGTGCAGAACTATGTGGAAGGTCTGTTGAAAGCGGCGGATATCAAATATCTTGATGCCACGGGCAAAGAACTTCCTTTCTCGCGGTCTCTCGCACCAGCCGCTGGTGGTGAGAAGCAGTAAGACTAAGGCATTAGGCATTAGTGATTAGGCATTAGCAACCAATGCTGATGCCTGATGCCATTTTGTAACCCTAATCCCTGATGCCCAATGCCTGATCCCCACACCTCCCCCCTCGCCCGTGCAGCCCACCCTGACCTTGCGCCAAATTGAGGGGTGATTAAGGAGTTTATGTATATGCGAATCGTGATGCTAAATTTTTTCTTGGCAGTCAGCCTCGTGTGCACAGACGCCAATTCTCAGGAATATAGCGTGGAAGAATTTTCTACCCCTTCAGGTGCAGTGGTTAAGAATTATCGCGCAAATGATAGTCTAGCTGTTACACATGATCTTGATTGTATTCCACTCTCATCAGTTCAAAGCCGATTTACGCCGCCTGATCTTTACAATGCTTTTGCCAAATGCATCAAACAAGGTTCTTATGAAGATGCTATGGGTTTATTCATGCTAGCAGGCGGGTATGTTCGCTTTGATATTCAGCGCGTGGCTGACAGAACAGCGCATCAAGCTCGTACAGTTTTACTCATAAAATACGGTAGCGACTTAGCACCATCGGAAAAAAACGGTTGGAATGCCTATGCAGATGAATTTTCTTCTAATTCAACTAAGCGAGAGCGTGTTTGTGAAACCATCAAGAAAATTGGCGCTCCATCATATTATCCTATGTACATGATACAACACGGAATTAACGCTTTCTCAAAAGATAAGGCTGAACCACTTGTGAAGGATTTTGATGAAAAAAAAGTTTGGGAAAAAGTATTAGAAGAAAATCTACTGTGTAAGGTTAATTCTCATCGCTGATTATGCTCTCCCCTCTCGCCCCCACCACCTACCCGAATCTTGCGCCGCTTGCTGGTGTGCGGCTCGCGACGGCTAACTGTGGTATTAAATATAAAGACCGGCCAGACCTGCTGGTAGCGTTGATGGACGAAGAAACAAGCGTGGCCGGTGTGTTCACCACATCGCTCACGGCCTCGGCGCCAGTGCTCGCCTGCCGCAAGGCACTGACATCGGGCAAAGCGCGGGTGCTGGTGGTCAATTCCGGCAATTCCAATGCTTTTACCGGCAAGGCGGGGGAGGCTTCGGTTGCGCGCGTTTCTGAGGCCTGCCAGAAAATGTATGGCAGCACGCCGGATGAATTTTTTATGGCCTCAACCGGCATCATCGGCGTGCCGCTTCCCGATGAAAAAATCACCGCTGCGCTTCCCACGCTTGATTTTTCGGCCTCATGGATGGATGCTGCCCGCGCGATCATGACTACCGACACCTACCCCAAACTCGCCACGCGCACGGTCACCATCGGCGGGGTCAGCGTCACGATTCACGGCATCGCCAAAGGATCCGGCATGATTGCACCGGATATGGCAACGATGCTCGGCTTTATTTTCACCGACGCGGCTATTCCAGCCGCCCAGCTGCAGGCGATGCTTTCGCGCGCTTGCGAGACGACTTTTAATGCCGTGACCGTCGATGGCGATACCTCGACCAGTGATACGCTTTTGATGTTTGCCACCGGTAAAGCAGCCAACCCTCACCCTGCTTTACTTAACCCTCACCCTGACCCTCTCCCTAAAAGGGAGAGGGGATTCCCCGTTGCACCGCCTCTCGATATTAATTCTATCTCTCAGGAGAAGAAGGAACTTACTGCCCCCTCTCCCTTCCAGGGAGAGGGTCGGGGTGAGGGTCATTACGATGATTTCTATGTATCTCTCCACTCCCTCCTCCACGAACTGGCACTGCATATGGCGAAAGACGGTGAAGGCGCTGAGAAATTAGTGACCATTGCCGTTTCGGGAGCGGAATCAATTCCTGCCGCCAAAAAAATCGGCATGTCGATTGCCAACTCACCATTGGTGAAAACGGCGCTTGCTGCGTCCGATGCAAACTGGGGGCGGATTGTGGCTGCGGTTGGCAAAGCCGGTGAAAAAGCGGATCGCGATAAGCTCTCGATTAACATTGGCGGTGTATCGGTGGCGAAAGACGG
Source organism: Alphaproteobacteria bacterium (assembly GCA_033763775.1). Taxonomy (GTDB): domain Bacteria; phylum Pseudomonadota; class Alphaproteobacteria; order Rickettsiales; family SXRF01; genus JAJTHB01. The sequence goes on from JANRJW010000008.1 coordinate 133,877, forward strand.
CGCCGCTGACCCAAGCTATCGCGAGGAAACCATCGCGGCGCACATGCAAGGGCGCGATATTCATATCAAAGTAGATGTCGGCATTGGCAGCGGCGAGTTTACTGTCTATAGCTGCGATCTCACCCACCGCTATATTGATATTAATGGGAGTTACCGGACATGAAAACCCTGCTCGTTGTTGCTGCCGCGCTGATCAATGATGATAACGAAGTGCTGCTTGCCCAGCGCCCGAAAGGCAAGCGCTTAGAGGGTAGCTGGGAGTTTCCCGGCGGCAAGGTGGAAGCGGATGAATCGCCGGAAGAGGCGCTTGCGCGCGAACTCAAAGAAGAGCTGGGCATTGATGTACGTCAGGAAGATATGGAAGCGTTCTGGTTTTTATCGCACGACTACACCAAGGAATTTGGTTTCCACCTGCTGATGCCGGTCTATCTCATCCGCAGCTGGCAAGGCAAACCACAGGCGCTCGAGCATGACCAGATTATCTGGGAACTGCCTGAAGCGATGGCAGAGCTGGGCATGATTGAAGCGGATCTGGGGCTGGTCGAAAAACTTAAAACTGCTCTTGCCTAGTTTGTCATCCCTGCGACTGCGTCCCCCGAAGCCATTTGGCGAAGGGGGAAAGCAGGGATCCTGAATGCTCCTTTTGGGCAGCAGAGTTTGTTGTGTTCTGGAAGGGGCTTTGTATAAAAAACTTGCCGCGAAAATGTTTCACGTGAAACTTTTTTAAAGCCCTCTCCCTCTCAGGGAGAGGGGTGGGTGAGGGTTAATTAGCAAAATGTTTCACGTGAAACATTTTCAGCCCAGCGCATCCCGCAAATTCACCTTCCCGCTGCCCCTTTTCGCTGGCTGCTGCTGGGAGGCGTGGGGTTTCCAGCCGGTGAGTGTCACCAGCTGGATGGTGGCGATCACCCTGCCCGCTTCATTGGCAAAATGCTGCTGATAATGCTCCATCGCCGCCATCATCACGCGGCGCGGCGTGAAATGCTTCGCTGATGATACGAGTGCATTGGTTTCGCCCATGCCACGTAAGTCCGCCAGTAATTTCAGCGGATGATCATATTCAATGGTGAGCATCTCACTATCCACCACCGGCAGCGCAAAACCTGCGCGCTGGAGCAGCCCGCCAGCATCCCGTACATCGATGAAGGGCGATACGCGCGGGCTAATCCCGCCGCGCAGCGCAAGCTCCGCCTGCTCCAGCGACTGGCGCAGCTCCTTCAGTGTCTCCCCGCCGGGCAGGATGGCGATGAAGCAACCGTCCGGCGTAAGTGTCCGCTGAATCTGCGCAAGCACACCCGGAAGATCATTCACCCAGTGCAGCCCGCCCGCTGATGTAATCAGGTCGTAGTTAATATCCCCGCGAATGCGGGGATCCAGTAGTAGTTCATCTTGCAAAAATCGCTCGTCTATTCTCTCCGGCCTGCCGCTGATCTCGAAGGGCTTTTCAAACCTGCGCTTGATCTCGCCAAGCCGCTCATGAATGCGCGCCTCCATCTCAGCGAATAAAAAATCGTGCGCGGCGGCATTTCTAACCGCACGCGCCTTATGAAACAGCGCGCGCTTGTGATCGAAGATGGCTATAGGGTTAGGCATTAGGCGCTAGGCTTTAGGGATTAAATGGTTATGATAGGGTAGCATATTTTATCCTGTTCCCCAATCCCCAATCCCCAATGCCTAATCCCTTACTAAATCTCCTCTTCCCGCCCCAGTGCCCGATTTGCGATACGCTGGTGGCGGATCATGGCACGCTGTGCCTTAACTGCTGGCAGCAGGTGCATTTCATCACTGATCCGTGCTGCGCCTGCTGCGGCCTGCCGTTTGAATATTCCCTCGGCGAAAATGCCTTATGCGGCGAGTGCCTGCGCGAGCGCCCCCCCCTTCAGCCGCGCGCGCGCCTGCGTGCGCTATGATGAGCATAGCAAGCGTCTGGTGCTATTGCTGAAATATCATGATCAGGCCTATCTTGCGCGCATTTTTGGCAGCTGGCTGGCCAAGGCGGGCGGTGAGCTGATCCGCGCGAGCGACATGATTATTCCGGTGCCGCTGCATTACTGGCGGTTTGTATCGCGGCGCTACAACCAGTCGGCGCTGCTTGCAGCAGCGCTTGCCAAAACTTGCGGCCTGCCGCACCTGCCTGACGGCCTCACGCGCACGCGCAAAACCCTTCCGCAAACCGGCCTTTCGCGCTCGCAGCGCGAAAATAACGTGCGCGGCGCATTTGCTGCAAACCCCAAACATCTGGCGACGCTGAAAGGCAAAAGTGTCCTGCTGATGGATGATGTGTTTACCACTGGCGCCACCATCGAGGCCTGTACGAAAGCACTTCTCAAAGCCGGATCTAGCACAGTGAATGTGCTGACGCTGGCACGGACGGCCTAGCCCCGCATAAGCTCGCAAAGCGAGCGCATTGCGGGGTCTGATATGTAATGAACCGGACCCCGCAACAAGTGCGGGGTTTTAAATATTAAAATACTTCGCCTGCGGATGGTGCACCACAATCGCTGAGGTGGATTGCTCGGGGTGGAGCTGGAACTCGTCGGAAAGTTCAACGCCAATCTGCGCCGCATTCAAGAAGCGCAGCAGCAGCTCCTGATCTTCGAGCCTTGGGCAGGCCGGATAGCCGAACGAATAGCGCGAGCCGCGGTAGCCTTGCTTGAGGAGCTTTTTCATGTCGCGCTCATCTTCATGGCCAAAGCCAAGCTCGGCGCGGATGCGCTTGTGCATGTATTCCGCGGCGGCTTCGGCGATTTCCACGCCAAGGCCATGCAGATAAAGATAATCCTGATAGCGATTATTCGCGAACCACTCGCGCCCAACATCCGCCACTTTCTGGCCAGCCGTGACCACCTGCATGGCGAGCACATCGCGCTCGCCGGAATCGATATCGCGGAAGAAATCGGCGATGCAGATACCGCCCTCCTTATCCTGCCTTGGCAGCGCGAGGAGGCCGATTTCCCTGCGGCCAGACTCATCAAACAGCACCAGATCATTACCGCGCGCCGCACATTTGAAATAGCCATAGCAGGCTTTGGGCTGGAGAATATCCTGCTCCTCGCATTCGCGCAGTAGCCGGATCAAAATCGGCCGCACCTCAGTTTCTACCCACTGCCAATATTCCTCCAGAGATTTGCCAGCTTTCTTAAAACCCCAGTGGAAGGTAAACAGCATCTGGTCATTGAGGTAGGAAACGAGGGCTTTCACGGGAATCGATTCAATCACCCGCGCGCCCCAGAATGGCGGTGTTGGCACCGCCACCTGCTTTGCCAGCTCGGCACGCTTCAGCTTAATCGCCTCCACATCCATCGGCCGCAGATCGCTCTTGTTGATCAGCGCCTTTCCCGCCTCTTCGTTCTGGCTCCAGCGCTGCTTGGCTTTAGCGTTTGATGGGCGGTTATGTTTTCGCGCCTGCACTTCTTTTAAGTGATCATCAAATTTTTTATCGGCGATTTTATTCATGAGATCGAGGCCATCAAATGCGTCCTGCGCATAAGCCACACGGCCGGAGCCGTAAGCGGCGACACAATCCTCTTCCACATAGGCGCGCGTGAGCGCCGCGCCGCCGAGCAGCACCGGAATATCGTAGCCGAGCTTGGTCAGCTCCTCGAGATTTTCACGCATCACCACCGTGGATTTCACCAGCAGGCCGGAAAGCCCCACGGCATCCGGCTTATGCTCGGCAATTGCTGTCAGGATGTTCGAAATGGGCTGCTTGATGCCGAGATTATACACTTTGTAGCCGTTATTGGTGAGGATGATGTCCACCAGGTTTTTGCCGATATCGTGCACATCGCCCTTCACGGTGGCGAGCACGATGCTGCCTTTTTCCTGACCCTCGATTTTTTCCATGAATGGCTCAAGGTAAGCGACTGCTTTTTTCATCGTCTCGGCGCTTTGCAGCACGAACGGCAGCTGCATTTTCCCCGCGCCAAACAGCTCGCCCACCACCTTCATGCCCTCGAGCAAAATATCGTTGATGATAGCCAGCGGCGGGTGCGTTTTCATCGCCACGGCAAGGTCGTCTTCTAGACCCTTTTTATCGCCATCAATGATGCGGTCTTTCAGCACACCCTCAATGGTATCCGCGCGCTGTTTTTTGCTGCTCGCGGCCGCCGTTTTGCCCTCAAACAGCGCAATAAAATATTGCAGCGGATCATACGGATCATCCGCTGTGCCTGCTGGCTTTTTGGGGATGTTTGGGGTGTCGGTCATTCACGTTCCACCGGAAAACCTGCGGAGCACCAGTCGCGCCAACCACCAGCCATGGACATGACGTTGGTGTAGCCCATTTTCTGCAAGGATTCAGCGGCGAGGATCGAGCGATAACCACCGCCGCAATAGAGCACGAGCGGGGTCTCGCGGTTTGGAATCATCTGCTCGATATCACGCTCAATCACGCCACGCCCCAGATGCACCGCGCCCGTCGCATGACCTGCGACCCATTCACGATCCTCGCGTACATCGATTAATATAATTTGCGCCCGCTGCGAGCCTGCTGGCTCTCGCATGGCGCCCCGCTCAAGGCTGGTCGGCCTGCTGGCCTCCGCGCCGTACATGAGCGCTGCCGTTTCAGCGGCGGTGATTTCCTTCACGCGAGGCTTTGCTTCTTCGACGAGTCCTAAAAATCCGTTTGCGTGGTTCATGCCGCCTCTCCTTTGGGCATTCTTCGATCAAAAATCAAATCTTCCGCGGCTTCCACCTCATGCGGCGGAATTTTATGCAGCGGCATGATTTTGCTCACATGGATAATCGCGCCTGTCATGCCGCGCCTTTGCGCATGGTCGAGATAGACCGAGTTCAGCACATGGCGCGCGGCGGGATTCAGGCCAAACGAGATGTTGGACAGGCCGAGAATAATCTGGATCTCCGGCAGCTCCTTGTGAATGCGCTCGATCGCCTCCAATGTCCACAGCCCAAGCTTTCGATCATCTTCATTGCCGGTGGCGATGGTAAAGGTCAGCGGATCGATCATCAGGTCGCTTGGTGGCAGGCCATATTGTTTGCAGCAGAAATCATGCAGCCGGTGCGCGATCGCCACTTTACGATCGACATCTTTGGCCATGCCTTCTTCATCGATGGTCAGTGCAATCACGCTCGCGCCATATTTCATCGCGAGTTTCATGCGCGCGTGGGCGGGTTCCTCGCCATCTTCAAAATTGATCGAGTTGATGATCGCCTTACCGCCGTAGAGCTTGAGCGCCGCCTCGAGCACGACAAGCTCAGTGGAGTCAATCACCAGCGGTGTCGTCACCGTGCCGCGCAGGCGCGTGATCATCTCGCTCATGTCGCGCACTTCGTCGCGCCCGACAAAGGCGGTGCAGATATCAAGCGTATTCGAGCCTTCACGCTGCTGTTCCTTGGCGATATCGAGGCAGGTCTCCCAATCCTCGGCGTCCTGCGCCTCACGAAATTTCTTGGAGCCATTCGCATTGCAGCGCTCGCCGATGGAAAGAATCGCATTTTCCTGACGCAGCTCAACTTGCGTAAAGAGCGAGGCGATAGCCGGCACCCAATGTTGCGTTCGCCTATAAGGCGCTGGTCTGCGTTTGCTTCCATCTTGTGCGCGCAGCATCTCATCCAGCGCTTTGATATGCTCCTCATTCGTGCCGCAGCAACCGCCGATGATGTTGATGCCGTCTTCTTTGAGGAAGCGCTCCATCCATTTGGCCATCTCACCGGCAGAAAGCGGGAAATGCACCTTGCCGGCGACCATCTCCGGCAGGCCGGCGTTTGGCAGCACGGAAATGTAGCGCGGCCAGTGCTGCGATAGCCAGCGCACATGGTCGGCCATTTCCTGCGGGCCGGTGGCGCAGTTTAGCCCGAGCGAATCCACGCCAAGCGCGTGAATGATCGTGGCGGCGGCGGCGATATCGGTGCCCACCAAGAGTGTGCCGGTGGTTTCCACCGTCACCTGCACCATCAGCGGCAGGGTTTTGTTTTTTTTGCCCATCGCGATTTTACAGGCATTCACTGCGGCCTTGATTTGCAGCGGGTCCTGCGCGGTTTCGATCAGGAAGGCATCAGCGCGTCCTTCAATCAACCCCTCGGCCTGCAGCACCATCGAGGCTTCCAGTGCATCATAATCAATATGGCCGAGGCTTGGCAGCTTGGTGCCCGGGCCAATCGCGCCGATCACAAAACGTGGCCTGCCATCATGCTTGAACTCTTCAATGGCCTCATGCGCCAGCTCGCAGGCGCGCTTATTGATTTCGATCGTTTTGTCTTGCAGATCAAATTCGCCCAGCGTCAGCTGCGAACCGCCGAACGTGTTGGTTTCCACCGCATCGCTGCCTGCAAGCAGATATTTGCGGTGCACGTCCCTGACAAAATCCGGCCGCGAGAGGTTGAGGATTTCCGAGCAGTTTTCCTGCCCCCAGTAATCTTCTTCCACCTTCAAATCCGCGCCCTGAATCTGGGTTCCCATCGCGCCGTCGAGGAGGAGCACCTGCGTGCGTAAAAACTCTAGAAATTGTGACATCTCGCCCATGACAATTGTTTTGCCTGTGCTATATAAAGCCTTATGGCTAAATCCACAACCCAGTATATCTGCCAGTCCTGCGGCGCGATTCACCCGAAATGGGGCGGGCAGTGCGATGGCTGCGGTAGCTGGAATACGCTGGTTGCGGAAAATATTGAGGCAACGCCCAAGGGGCTAACCTCCGGCAAAGGCAAGAAAATTGACTTTGTCACGCTCGATGAACATGCTGAGGATGCGCAGCGCATGAGCTGCGGCATTGCCGAGCTGGACAGGGTGCTTGGCGGCGGGTTGGTGGCGGGCAGCGCGGTGCTGATTGGCGGCGATCCGGGCATTGGTAAATCAACACTTCTGCTGCAGACTGTCATCAAAGTGGCGGAAAGCGGTATGGCCTGCGCCTATATTTCCGGCGAGGAATCGGTGGCGCAGGTCTCGCTTCGTGCCAAGCGCCTGGGTCTTAAAAGCAAAAATGTTCAGCTCGCCTCGGCGACCAGCGTGCGCGATATTGTGGCAAGCCTCGATGGCATGCGCGAGGGGTTGGTGGTGATTGACTCCATCCAGACCATGTATCTCGATAATCTCGAGGCGGCGCCGGGCACGGTAAGCCAGGTGCGCGCGGCCTCGCATGAGCTGATTAAGCTGGCCAAAAAACGCGGCCTTACGCTGTTTCTGGTCGGGCATGTGACTAAAGACGGCCAGATCGCCGGCCCCCGCGTGCTTGAGCATATGGTCGATACCGTGCTGTATTTCGAGGGTGAGCGCGGCCATAGCTACCGCATCCTGCGCTCGGTGAAAAACCGCTTCGGCGGCACGGATGAAATCGGCGTGTTTGAAATGCGGGACGCCGGGCTTTCCGAGGTCACCAACCCCTCGGCGCTGTTTCTTTCCAGCCGCGAGGCGCCGGTTTCCGGTGCGTGCGTCTTTGCAGGCATGGAAGGCACAAGGCCGCTGCTCGTTGAGGTGCAGGCGCTGGTCGCACCAAGCTACATGTCGTCGCCCCGGCGGGCGGTGGTGGGGTGGGACGCGAATCGCCTGTCCATGCTGCTGGCGGTGCTGGAAGCGCGTGCGGGCATCCGTTTTTCTGATAAGGAAGTCTATCTGAACGTGGCGGGCGGCATCAAAATCAGCGAGCCAGCGGCGGATCTGGCGGTGGCCAGCGCGCTGCTTTCGGCGCTGTTTGACCAGCCCCTGCCGGCCGATAAGGTGTTTTTTGGCGAAATTGGGCTGTCTGGCGAGGTGCGCAGCGTGGCGCGCGCGGAAAGCCGCCTTAAAGAGTCCGAAAAGCTGGGTTTCAAAGGCGCGGTGATTCCGCCCACCGGCTCATTTAAGGGTTTGACCTTGGCAATAAAACCAGTAGAAACGGTCTCGGATTTGGCGCGCCAGCTGTTTGGCGCGGGAGTAAGAAATGGGACAATGTCATCCCGAGCGTAGCCGAGGGATCTAAAAAGATTCCTCCACTCCCTACGGTCGGTCGGAATGACAAGGAACAAACGATGATCGAAACCCAGTGGAACATGTTTGATGGTGTCGTGATCGCGGTGATGGCGATCTCCTGCCTGATTGCGTTTTTCCGTGGGCTGATTAAAGAGATTCTCTCGCTGGTGGCGTGGATTGGCGCGGCGTTTGTCGCCGTGTATTACTATGCGCCAGCCGCCGAGTTCATGCAGGCTCATTTTAAAAGCAAGGCGGTGGCCGGACTCGCGGCAGGACTTTCGCTTTACATTGGCGCACTGGCGGGGCTTTCGCTGATCAATATCATTCTGCTGAAAACCATTAAGCAGGGCGGCGAAGCGGGCATGCTCGATAATCTGCTCGGGCTGGTATTTGGCGCGTTTCGCGGCGCGTTCATCATTTCGCTGGCGTTTTTCATGATCACGCTGGTGGTTTCGAAAGAAGAGTATCCGGCGTGGATTAAAGAGGCAGTAACGCGGCCTTATGCAGAAAAAGGCGCGCTGATTCTCACGCGCATCGCGCCAGAGCGCATGGCTGAGCTTTCCGGCCTGCACGAAAAAGCCACCGAGCGCGCCAAAGAGCAGCTGCGCGAGCGCGAGGCACGCGGTGAGCCCGCCCCCATTGACTACAGAGAAGGTGACACCCGCCCATGAGCGACCTGTTTGATAAATTCAAAGAAGAATGTGGTATTTTTGGCATTTTCGGCCACTCGGATGCCGCTGCCCATACCGCGCTTGGTCTGCACGCGCTGCAGCATCGCGGGCAGGAAGCTGCGGGCATTGTGAGCTTTGACGGCGAGCAGTTTTACTCGCACCGCGCCCTTGGCCTTGTGGGGGATAATTTTAATTCCCAAAGTGTGATAAGCAAGCTGAAAGGGCATATTGCCGTTGGCCATAACCGCTATTCCACCACGGGCGATACGCTGCTTCGCAACGTGCAACCACTATATGGTGATTTTTCGTTTGGCGGCCTTGCGGTGGCGCATAATGGCAACCTCACCAATGCCATGACGCTGCGCAAACAGCTGATTGATATTGGCTGCCTTTTTCAATCCACATCGGACACAGAAACCATCGTGCATCTGATTGCGCTTTCCAAGCAAAGCTCCGTGGAAGACCGCCTGTTTGATGCGCTGACCCGCGTTGAAGGCGCTTATTCGCTGGTGGTGCTCGCGCATGATACGCTGATTGGTGTGCGCGATCCTTACGGTGTGCGCCCGCTGGTGATGGGCAAAATTGGTGATGCGACGATTCTTGCTTCCGAAACCTGCGCGCTGGATATTGTTGGTGCACAATATGTGCGCGATATCGAGCCCGGCGAGATGGTGATTGTCACCAGCGAGGGTATCCGCTCAGTGAAACCTTTTGCTGCAGTGCAGCGGCGCTTCTGCATTTTTGAGTATGTCTATTTTTCCCGGCCGGATTCGATGTCGGAAGGCAAAAATGTCTATGAGGTGCGTCAGCGCATCGGCGCGCAGCTGGCGCGGGAAGCGCCGGTGGACGCTGATGTGGTGGTGCCGGTGCCGGATTCGGGCATTCCCGGCGCGCTGGGCTATGCTAAGGAATCGCGCATTCCGTTTGAACTGGGCATCATCCGCAACCATTATGTCGGCCGAACCTTTATCGAGCCGAGCGACCATGTACGTCATCTCGGTGTGAAGCTCAAACATAACGGCAACCGCGCCATGCTCGGCGGCAAGCGGGTGATCCTGGTGGATGATTCGATTGTGCGCGGCACTACCTCCAAAAAAATCGTGAACATGGTGCGTGAAGCGGGTGCGAAGGAAGTGCATATGCGTATCGCCAGCCCGCCAACCACCCATTCATGTTTTTACGGCGTGGATACTCCCACACGCGACCAGCTGCTCGCCGCCAGGCACAATGTGCTGCAGATGGCCGAGCTGATCGGGGTGGACAGCCTTGCCTTCATCTCGCTCAATGGTATGTACCGCGCCGTGGCCAGCATCAACCGCAACAACAACGCTCCGCAATTCTGCGATGCCTGCTTCTCCGGCGACTACCCCATCCCCCTGACCGATGCGGAAGCCGCCGCAGGCAAAAAACAGAAAGATTTGTTTGCAGGGGCGTAATGGCATCAAACAAAGCTCCCCTCTGTCTTATCACTGGCGCGTCGCGTGGGATTGGCGCCGCGGCGGCTGTGCGCCTTGCTAAAGAAGGTTACGAACTGATTCTGGTGGCGCGGGATAAAGCCGGGCTGGAAGCGACTGATGACGCCGTGCGTGCGGCTGGTGGCAAAGCGTTTCTTGTGCAGCTTGACCTTGCCGATAGTGCGCAGATTGAGCAGCTCGCCAGCGTGGTGTTTGAGCGTTACGGCAAGCTTGATGTGCTGGTTGCTAACGCTGGTGTGCTGGGTGAAATCACCCCGATTGCTGACTCGACGCCCGCCGAGTGGGATAAGACGATGACCATCAATGTCACCGCGAACATGCATCTCATCCGCTGCTTTGACCCGCTGCTCAAGCGCGCGCAAAACCCGCGCGCCATGTTTGTGACGTCGGGTATCACCGAGGGCATCTACCCCTACTGGAACGCCTATGCGGTGAGCAAATGCGCGCTTGATATGATGGTGAAACTCTACGCCGCCGAGAATGAGAAAACGCCGCTGCGGGTGAATCTCATCAGCCCCGGCATTGTGCGCACCCGCATGCGCGCTCAGGCGATGCCCGGCGAAGACCCCGATTCGTTAACACCGCCGGAAGCAATGGTGGATATTTTTACTGAGCTTGCCTCGCCAGCGCTGAAAGAGACAGGCAAGGTGTTTTATGCGCAGCGCTGAGCTGCTTGCCACCTGCGCGGGCAAAGCCCTTAGCTCGCTCACCGCGCCGGGGATGTTTTCCGTCCTCATCTGGTCGGTTATCATCACCATCATTGCGCTGGTGTTATTTGTCATCAGTGCCAGCAGCTTTTTTGGCTGGTTCTTTGAAGGCCAGCCGGCGCTGGCATGGCTTGCCGCCATCGGCTCGGGGCTGATCGCCTGGTTTTTATTTCCGGGCATCATGCCGGTGATTGTGAATTTTTTTGACACCACCATCGCGGCGCATATCGAAGCGAAAGACTATCCTAACCTGCCGAAAGCAAGCGATCCGGCGGTGCTGCCTGAGCTGTTTCACGATGCGAAATTCACCTTAACCGCCATTGGTCTGAACCTGCTGGTGCTGCCGCTTTATCTGGTGCCGGTCGTTAATGTTTTTTTATTTTACCTGCTGAATGGCTATCTGCTTGGCCGCGAGTTTTTTGTGGCAATGGCACGCCGTCACATGCCGATTAGTGAGGCCATCCTGCTGCGCAAAGAACATAGCCGCATTATCACGCTCGGCGGCATAGGCCTTGCGTTTCTGGCGACCATCCCGCTGCTTAATTTATTTGCGCCGTTCTGGGGTGTGGCGCTGATGACGCATCTCTTCCACGCGCTAAAGCCCGAGCCAAAGGTGAGGATGTTGATTGAAGGTTAGGCCGCCTTCTTCATCCGCGCCCGCAAACCTTCATCAAGCTTATCTAAAAACTGCGTGGTGGTGAGCCATGGCTGCTTATCAGAGATGAGTGTCGCTAAATCTTTGGTCATGAAGCCGGCCTCGACGGTGTCGATGCAGACGCGCTCAAGCAGCTCCGCGAAATGCGCGACATCGGGCGTGGCATCAAACTTCGCGCGGTAAGAAAGCCCCCTCGTCCATGCAAAGATGGAAGCAATCGGGTTGGTCGAAGTTTCTTTTCCCTGCTGGTGCTGGCGGTAGTGGCGTGTCACCGTGCCGTGCGCTGCCTCGGCTTCCACGGTGCTTCCGTCCGGCGTGAGTAGCACGGAGGTCATCAGCCCGAGCGAGCCAAAGCCCTGTGCCACGGTGTCGGACTGCACGTCGCCATCATAGTTCTTGCACGCCCACACAAAGCCGCCCGGCCATTTCAGCGCCATCGCCACCATGTCGTCAATCAGGCGGTGTTCATAGGTGAGTTTTGCTTTTTCAAACGCGGCTTTGAACTGGCTGTCAAAGACCTGCTGGAAGATGTCCTTGAAGCGGCCATCATAAGTTTTGAGGATGGTGTTTTTGGTGGAAAGAAACACTGGATAGCCGCGCGACAAGCCATAATTAAAGCAGGCTTCAGCAAAGCCTTTGATCGAAGCATCGAGGTTGTACATGCCGAGTGCCACACCGGGCGCTTTGAAATCAAACACCTCGTGGGTGATCGGCGCGCCGCCGCCTTCGGGTGTGAAGGTCATGGTGAGCTTGCCCGCGCCGGGGATGATCATGTCGGTGGCGCGGTATTGATCGCCAAACGCGTGGCGGCCAATGATGATCGGCTTTGTCCAGCCCGGAACCAAGCGCGGCACGTTACTACAGATAATCGGCTCGCGAAACACCGTGCCATCGAGCACGTTACGAATGGTGCCGTTAGGCGATTTCCACATTTTTTTGAGATTAAACTCTTTCACGCGCGCCTCATCCGGTGTGATGGTGGCGCACTTCACGCCCACGCGGTGCTGCTTCACGGCGCCCGCCGCATCCAGCGTGATCTGGTCGTTGGTTTCATCACGCTTTTCAATCGACAGGTCGTAATATTTGAGATCAATATCAAGGTAAGGCAGGATGAGCTTTTGCTTGATAAACGACCAGATGATGCGGGTCATCTCATCGCCATCCATTTCCACGATGGGGTTTTTAACTTTGATTTTCTGCATGAAGGCCTCTTGAATTAACGGCGTAAGCCATCCGAAGCGCATCAGCGCGTAGGATGGTGGGTCCGGGAGGAGTTGAACCTCCGACCTCACGCTTATCAGGCGTGCGCTCTAACCACCTGAGCTACGAACCCACATTAAAACGGCCAGCGTGGCAAAATGGCCGAAAAGAGCCAAGGTTTTAGGCGCTGGGGGGGTAAAAGTCAAATGGTTTAAAAAACGCCAGCCGCGGGCGGGCAAAAACGCCGCAAGCTACTTGTTTTTCTTTGGTTTCCTGCGCTTCTGCGCCTGCAGCTGGTAGGCGTCCAGAATACTCATCACCAGCGGGCCGAAGCGGTCTTTCAGCTCGGCGCAGCGTGTGACATTGCGCATTTCCACGCCGCAGCGCTCGCTGCGAATCAGCCCCGCTTCACGCAGCACCTTGAAATGCTGCGACAGGGTGGATTTGGGCAGGGTTTTATCACGCACCGTAAGGAAGGCAGAGCAGGTCTGCGGGCAATCCGCACGCGCTATATCCATGTAAATCTGGATACGCACAGGATCAGACAGGGCATAAAGAATGCCCTCGACCGTGATATCGTCTGTGGATGGGTGATGAAGTGGCCTCATAACAATTTCACTATAAACCATCTTGACAACTAATTCAATAGTTCTATATTCTTGAACCACTGGATTAATGAATTACCCACCCACACCCTACCCCCCTAAGGATACATTTTTATGACAAAACTCGCAGGAAAAATCGCCCTGATCACCGGCGGCAACAGCGGCATGGGACTTGCCACCGCTCAGCTTTTCGCACGTGAAGGCGCGCATGTCATCATCACCGGTCGCCGCCAGAAGGATCTGGACGCCGCGGCCAAATCCATCGGCAGCAACGCCGTCGCTATCTCGGGCGATGTCAGCCAGATGGCCGATCTCGACCGGCTGTTTGCCGCCATCAAGTCACAATTCGGCACGCTGGATATCGTGTTTGCGAATGCTGGCTTTGGCGAGCTGGCGCCGCTGGGAAGCGTGACCGAGGAGCATTTCGACCGCCAGTTTGCCACCAATGTGAAAGGCCTGTTTTTCACCGTTCAGAAAGCACTGCCGCTACTGAAAGACCACAGCTCGATTATTCTTAACGCCTCCATCGCTGCCAGCAAAGGCATGGAAGCATTCAGCGTCTATTCCGCAACCAAGGCCGCCGTGCGCTCCTTTGCGCGTGGCTGGACCACCGACCTGAAGTCGCGCGGCATCCGCGTGAATGCCATCAGCCCCGGCCCCATCGATACGCCGATTTTCGGCAAAATGGGGCTCAGCGACGAGCAGGCCAGCGGCTTCAAGCAAGCGCTCCCAAACATGGTGCCGCTCGGGCGCATCGGCCAGCCGGACGATATCGCCAAGGCCGCGCTGTTTCTCGCCAGCGACGATAGCAGCTTCATTTCCGGCATTGAGCTGACCGTCGATGGCGGCATGGCGCAGGTTTAACCCCGTTTTTTTTACCACCAACCTAACCTTAAAGGAGTTTTTATGTACACACTTTACTACACCCCCGGCGCCTGCTCACTTGCCGTGCATGTGGCGCTGCGCGAAATTGGCGCCCAGTTCAAGCTGGAGAATGTGGCCAGCCCGAAAGGCCAGCCGAAACCCGCCTCGTTCCTTGCGATTAACCCGCGCGGCTGTGTGCCGGTGCTGAAAATCGATGAATTTGTGCTGCGCGAGGGCGCGGCGATTCTCACCCACCTGCTCGATACCCACAAAAGCCCGCTGCTGCCGGCTTCCGGACTTGAACGCGCGCGGGCGCTGGAGTGGCTGGCCTTTGCCAATTCCACGCTGCACCCGGCTTATGGCCGCCTGTTTTTCCTGATGGGGCAGCTTGGCGAAAAAGCGGCGAGCGATGCGATTTTTGACGCGGCGATTCAATCCGTGCAGAAATTATGGGACGATGTGGAAGGCCAGCTTTCTAAAACGCAGTATCTCTGCGGGAGTGAGCCGACCATCGCCGATATTCTGGTGACGGTGATTGCCAACTGGTCGCAATATTTCCCCAAACCCATCGCCTACGGCCCCAAAACCAAGGCGCTGTTTAGCCGTATCATCGCCCGCCCGGCCTATCAGGCGGCGATGCAGGCCGAAGAAGTCACGTACAAAGCAGCAGCTTAAAGCAGGCGTTGTTTCCCACTGGTGGCGGCTTTCGAGCCGCCACTTTTTTTGTCACTTATTCCAGATTTCTTTGAGCTTTTCCTTGCGGCCGCTGCCTTCAACGTAGCGGCTATAATGGCCGGGGTTGGTCTGGTAAAAATCCTGATGCTCGGCCTCGGCAGCAAAAAATGGCTTTCGCGGCTCAATACGCGTGGCCACCGCTTTACCAAGCTTTGCCTCCACCTTGGCTTTGGAGGCTTCAGCGAGCTTTCTTTCTTCCTCGCTGCCGTAAAAAATCGCGGTGGTGTAGTGCTTGCCGCGATCATAAAACTGGCCGCCGGCGTCGGTGGGGTCGATATTGCCCCAATAAATCTCGAGCAGCTGCTCGTAGCTCACTGTTGCAGGATCGTAGGTCACTTCCACTGCCTCGACATGGTCAGTTTTTTTGCTGCTCACCAGCTCGTAGCGCGCGGTTTTTTCGTCGCCGCCCGTATAGCCGGAAACCACCGCGCCGATACCCGGCTTTTCCTGAAATTCTGATTCCATGCACCAGAAACACCCGCCAGCAAAAATGGCGGTGGCAGTTTTAGCGTGTGATATCGATGACATAAATAACACTCCCATGCATACCATAGCCCCGGCTAAGGATGAGACTTTTTGGATGTTCAGGATCCCCGCCTTCGCGGGGATTGGTAAGCCAATCATTTAATCTCCGCCCAGAAGAGCTTTTCATACTGCGAATAGCCCTCTTCTTTCAGCTTGTCTTTGGGAATGAAGCGCAGTGCGGCGGAATTAATGCAAAAGCGTAAGCCCCCCTTATCTTTCGGCCCATCTTCAAACACATGACCGAGATGCGAATCACCCTTTTTCGAGCGCACCTCCACGCGTTTCATGCCGTGGCTGCTATCGGTTTTTTCCACCAGATCAGTGCCATCGATGGGTTTTGTGAAGCTCGGCCAGCCAGTGCCGGAATCGAACTTATCTTTTGACGAAAATAGCGGCTCGCCAGAAACCACATCGACATAAATGCCTTCGGCCTTGTGGTTCCAGTATTCATTGTCAAACGGCCGCTCGGTGCCGTTTTCCTGCGTCACATAATGCTGCATCGGGGTGAGCTCTGCGGCCATGGCATCTCCTATGAAAAAGATCATTGTGTCCTCCTGTCTGCATGATATTCGCAGGCAGCGGCTAGATGGTTACATAGGGCGGGCAGCTAAATTTACTAGGCCTTCTCACGCGTCACGCGGTTGCGGCCATCATGCTTGGATTGGTAAAGCGCATCATCAGCGCGCTTAAGCATGGTCGGCAGCGTGTCAGTCTCCGGGCGCAGCTGCGATACCCCCATTGATACGGTGATCGTACCATACACCTCGCCGGTATCTTTTCGCTTAAGCTCTTTGCTGGCAATGGTTTTACGCACACTATCGGCCACTTTCATGGCAATATCAAGCGGCGTGTCCGGCAACAGCACCATGAATTCCTCACCGCCAAAACGTGCCACAATATCGCGCCCTTTGAGGCTGTCCATCAGTACCCGCGCCACGATTTTAAGCACCTCGTCGCCGATTAAGTGGCCGTACCTGTCATTGAACTGTTTAAAGTAGTCAATATCTATCGCAATCAGGCAAAGCGGAAGATTTTCCTGCGTGGCCTGCGCGGCGTAATCATCATAATATTTTTCAAATGTTTTGCGGTTATAAGCGCCGGTTAAAAAGTCACGCTGAGATTCGGCGGTCACTTCCTCGAGGTTCTTGCGCAGGCTATTAATTTCCTGCTTGGATTCTTCGAGCTTTCTTGCCATCTGCTCTCCGCTGGCTTTGAGCGTCGTGGTTGCCTCGATGAGATTTTTGACAATCGCTTTGACATTGGTTTCTTCCATGCTCGCGGTGAGCTTGCCGAGCGATTGATTCACATCTTTATTGTAGCTGCTGGTCTGGCCAGAAAACTCGCTGACCATCTGCATCACGCTTTGCAGTAATTTGCTGGTTTCGCCTGCGGCCTCGTCGACAGTTTTGTGCGCGGGCGATGCCAGAATATATTTATTATGCAGGTAGGCACCAATATCCGCTGAAAAAGCAACGCCGCCAGCCAGAATCTGATCCAGCTCGCGCACCAGCTCGCCGTTTTTACCAAGCGCATAATGATACCACAGCGCGTAATGCTCCGGGCTTGGCGCAACGCGGTGCTTTTCCATCAGTGCGAAGGCCTGCTGAGCCAGCAGGCGCTCTTGTTCATCGGGCGAGTTCATCACAGACACCGAGTCTAGAGGCGATTAGTTAACGCTGCCTTACCAGATGGGCTTTCCCTCGCCTGGCAGCCCCATTTTTTTCCACAGCTCGCTGACCCTATCAACAACCTCTTGTTTCATATAGATTTGCCTACCCCATTCGCGGGCGGTCTCGCCGTCCATTTTATTGGTGGCATCCAGACCAATTTTGCCGCCCAGGCCGGAAACAGGCGAGGCAAAATCAAGGTAATCAATCGGCGTGCAGTCAATCATGGTGGTGTCGCGCACCGGGTCCATGCGGGTGGAGACCGCCCACATCACCTCTTTCCAGTCTCTAGCATTAATATCGTCATCCACCACGATGATCCATTTCGTGTAAATGAACTGGCGAAGGAACGACCAGATGCCCATCATGATGCGCTTGGCATGGCCGGCGTAAGCTTTTTTGATGGACACCACCGCGATGCGGTACGAGCAGCCTTCCGGCGGCAAATAAAAATCCACAATCTCCGGGAATTGCTGCTGGAGGAGCGGGATAAACACCTCGTTCATCGCCTCGCCCAGCACGCTCGGCTCATCGGGCGGATGGCCAGTGTAGGTGGAAAGATAAATCGGATTTTTCCGCATGGTGATGGCGGTGATGGTAAAGACCGGAAATTTCTCCACCGAATTATAATAGCCGGTATGATCGCCGTAAGGGCCTTCATCGCCATACTCATCGAGCGACACATAGCCTTCCAGTACAATCTCTGCGCTTGCGGGCACTTTGAGCGGCACAGTTTTGCAATCCACCAGCTCCGTCTTTGCGCCGCGTAGTAAGCCAGCATATTGATATTCAGAGAGCGTATCGGGCACCGGCGTCACCGCCGCGAGAATCGTCGCCGGATCGCAGCCAATCACCGCTGCCGCCGGTAGCGGATCACGCTTCTGTTTTTTCCAGCGCGCATGATGCTGCGCGCCGCCGCGATGCTTCAGCCAGCGCATCAGCGTCGTATTGCGGCCAGTCACCTGCATGCGGTAAATGCCGAGATTGAAGCTATCTTCCTTGGCATCACTTGGGCCTTTGGTCACGATCAGCGGCCAGGTAATCAGCGGCGCGGGTTCGTCCGGCCAGCAGGTTTGAATGGGGAGTTTCGCAAGGTCAATCTCATCGCCGGTGAGCACCACCTCCTGACACGGCGCGTTTTTCACCGTCTTTGGTTTCATGTTCATCGCGGTTTTAAGCAGCGGGAAAAGCTCTACCGCCTCGCGCCAGCCGCCGGGCGGTTCCGGCTGTTTTAAAAACGCCAGCTGCTTGCCCAGCTCGCGCAGCTCATGCGGCTTCTTTCCCAGCGCCAGCGCCACACGCTCGACCGTGCCGAAGAGGTTGATGAGGACGGGGATAGTGCTTTGTACTTTGTGCCTTGTTCTTTGTCTTTTTTCTTCACTAAGCCCAAAGCCCAAATCACTAATCACATTCTCGAAAAGCACCGCCGGCCCCTGCTCTTTTATGAGCCGCGTGCCGATTTCCGTCATCTCAAGCTCGGTGGAAACAGGCTCCTTCACGCGCACCAGCTTGCCGTGTTTTTCAAGATAGTCGATAAAGTCGCGAAGGGAATTATACATAATCGTCATCCCGGCGAAGGCCGGGATCCATTTTAAGTTGCACAAGTTCTATAATCTTTTTGACGCTAAAAGTCTGCTGACTTTTAGCTTTCTGGATCCCGGATAAAAGTTGCTACTGCAACTTTTTCCGGGATGATAGTTCATACATCGCGACCGCCGCGGCGTTGGAGACATTGAGACTTTCCATCTGGCCGCTCATGGGGATTTTCACCAGCATATCGCAGCGCTCGGCGGTGAGGCGGCGCAGGCCGCGCCCTTCTGCGCCAAGAATAAGCGCGGTTTTGGCATCGAATGTCACCTGGCCGATGGTTTGTTTGGCTTCGCCGTCGAGCCCGTAGACCCAGTAGCCGTCTTTTTTGAGCAGCTCGATGGCCTGCGCCAGATTAGACACCGAAATCAGCGGCACGATCTCCAGCGCGCCGCTCGCCGATTTGGCAAGCGTGCCGGATTCCTGGGCGGCGCCGCGCTCCAGCGTCACCACCGCACCAATGCCAAATGCGGCCGCGCTCCGCAGTATCGCGCCGACATTATGAGGGTCAGAGACTTGATCAAGCATGATCATTCCCTGCGAAGAAGGGGATCCGGCAAGCCAGTCTTGCAATGAAGGCTGCGGAAGCGATTCGCATTCCAGCGCAATGCCCTGATGCACGGCGTCTTTGGGTAACAGATGATCAATCTTGCCGCCATCCACCACAGAGATATTTTTGACAGATGCCAGCTCGCGTGCGCACTCAGCCGCAGTATTTTTTGTCACCATCACGCGCTTGATTTTGCGCATCGGGTTCGCCAGCGCCGCGTGTTTACCGTAGAGGTAAAGTGGAGTGTTTTTCATTCAGTCAGGATCCCCAATTTCGCTAGGCTGAGCCGAATGCGAAGGTTTGTGAGAACCGGCGCGCAGCGTACGTGAAAGTACGTGAGCACCGGAAGCACAGCAAACCAAGCGAGTCGGCCAGCCTAGTAGAAATTAATTACCCGTACCCGTCGATGGCAGCGCTTCGGGATTATCATTGCTGGCTTCCTGCTCTGCAATGAATTCCTTCTCGCGCTCGGCGGCCACTTTGCGCAGGCGGTTCACTGCCGCGCCGGTACCAGCCGGAATCAGGCGGCCAACGATGACGTTTTCTTTCAGGCCGCCAAGGTTATCCACCTTGCCAGACACGGCCGCTTCAGTGAGCACGCGCGTGGTTTCCTGGAACGATGCTGCCGAAATGAACGAGTGGGTCTGCAGCGATGCTTTGGTGATACCCTGCAGCACCGGCGAGGCAGTCGCGGCTTTGTAGCCTTCCGCAAGGGTCTTCGCGTTCACCGCGTCAAACTCTTCGCGATCCACCTGTTCGCCAGCAAGGAAGGTCGTCTCGCCCGGATTGTCGATCTCGACTTTCTGGAGCATCTGACGCACCACCACCTCGATGTGCTTATCGTTAATCACTACGCCCTGCAGGCGGTACACCTGCTGCACTTCTTTCACCATGTATTTGGCGAGCGCTTCCACGCCCATCACTTTCAGGATGTCGTGCGGCACGGGGTTACCGTCCATCAGCAGGTCACCCTTCTGCACGAAGTCGCCTTCCTGTACGGTGATGTGTTTGCCTTTGGGGATCATGTATTCAATACCTTCGCTATCGGCATCTTTCGGACGCACGATGACGCGGCGCTTGTTTTTATAATCCTTGCCGAACTCAACCACACCTTCCGCTTCGGAAATAATGGCATGATCTTTCGGTTTGCGTGCTTCGAACAGCTCGGCCACACGCGGCAGACCGCCGGTGATGTCGTGCGTTTTGGTCGATTCACGCGGGATACGCGCGAGCACGTCGCCGGCATGGACTTCCTGGCCATCCTGCACCGAAAGGATCGCGCCAACCGGCAGGAAGTAGCGAGCCTCAAGGCCGTTGGCGAGTGT
Source organism: Alphaproteobacteria bacterium (assembly GCA_033763775.1). Classification (GTDB taxonomy): domain Bacteria; phylum Pseudomonadota; class Alphaproteobacteria; order Rickettsiales; family SXRF01; genus JAJTHB01. The sequence continues at coordinate 154,349 of JANRJW010000008.1, forward strand.
AATGATCTCGCCTTTTTTGTCACGCAGCGCAATGCGGGGTTTCAGGTCCGCGCCACGGGTCTGCTGACGCCAGTCAGAAACGGTTTTGTTCGAAATACCGGTTGCCTCATCGAGCACTTCGCGAAGCGATACGCCTTCCACGAGATCGCGATAATGGGCGATACCGTTACGCTCGGTGATGATGGGAAGGGTGTATGGATCCCATTCAGCGAGCTTGGCGCCTTTTTTCACCTTATCGTTTTCCTTGGCAAGCAGGCGAGCGCCGTAAGGCACTTTGAAGCGTGCACGCTCACGACCCATCTCATCGCGCAGCACGATTTCGCAGGTGCGGCTCATCACTACAGAGCGACCTTTGGAATCAGTCACAATGTTTTTGTTGGACAGGGTAAAGGTTGCGTCATGCGATGATTCCACGCTGGAGTTCTCTGCGCCGCGCTGCGCCGCACCACCGATATGGAAGGTACGCATGGTCAGCTGCGTGCCGGGTTCACCGATCGACTGCGCGGCAATCACGCCCACCGCTTCGCCCACGTTCACTTCCGTGCCACGAGCAAGGTCACGGCCATAGCAATGCGCGCAGACGCCTTTTTCAGCTTCGCAGGTCAGCACCGAACGCACCATCACGGCTTCGATACCGGCCTCGTCGATTTTATCCACCACCAGCTCGTCGATCATCTGGCCAGCGGCCACGATCAGCGTATCATTCACCGGATGGTTGACATTACGGGCAGCAAAACGACCCAAGACCTGATCCGCCAACGGAACAATAATATCGCCGCCTTCGATCACCGCCTTCATCACGATGCCGCGGGTAGTGCCGCAATCACGCTCGGTGATGATGCAGTCCTGCGCCACGTCCACCAAACGGCGGGTGAGATAACCAGAGTTTGCGGTTTTCAGCGCGGTGTCTGCAAGACCCTTACGCGCACCGTGCGAGCTGTTGAAGTATTCGAGTACGGACAGCCCCTCTTTGAAGTTCGAGATAATCGGCGTTTCGATAATCTCGCCCGAGGGCTTAGCCATCAGGCCGCGCATGCCGGCAAGCTGCTTGATCTGCGCTGCCGAACCACGCGCGCCGGAGTGCGCCATCATGTAGATCGAATTGATCTTGCTCGCCTTCATTTTGCCGTCTTTATCTTTGCCGACCGAGGAGATCTGTTTCATCATGTCGTCAGCGATCACTTCCGAGCATTTCGACCAGGCGTCGATCACTTTGTTGTATTTTTCACCGGTGGTGATCAGGCCTTCGGCATATTGCTGCTCGAACTGCTTAACTTCCTTGAAGGTGTTGGCGAGGTGCTTTTCCTTGGTGTCGGGCACGATCATGTCGTCCTTGCCGAAAGAAATACCTGCTTTTGCTGCGTTTTTAAAGCCCAGCGCCATCAGACGGTCAGCGAAAATCACCGTCTCTTTCTGGCCGCAGTGGCGGTACACTTCATAAATCAGGTTCGAGACTTCTTTTTTGGTCATGAGCTTGTTGACCACCGTAAAGGGCAGCTTGGTGCTGCGCGGCAGGATCTCAGCAACCATCATGCGACCCGGCGTGGTCTGCACCAGCTGGGTGATTTCCTGACCGTTTTCATCGACCGTTTTGAAGCGGCATTTGATTTTGCTGTGCAGCGTGACCTGCTTCGCATCCAGCGCCTGCTGGATTTCTGGCAGCCCGGTAAAGACCATGCCTTCGCCTGCCTCGCCATCTGATTCCAGCGAGATGTAGTACAAGCCGAGCACGATATCCTGCGAAGGCACGATGATCGGCTTGCCGTTAGCGGGCGAGAGAATGTTGTTAGTCGACATCATCAGCACGCGTGATTCCAGCTGCGCTTCAATCGAAAGCGGCACATGCACAGCCATCTGGTCGCCGTCAAAGTCAGCGTTAAAGGCGGTGCACACCAGCGGATGCAGCTGGATGGCTTTGCCTTCGATCAACACCGGCTCAAACGCCTGAATGCCGAGGCGGTGCAGCGTCGGTGCGCGGTTGAGCATCACCGGATGCTCGCGGATCACTTCCTCGAGAATATCCCACACTTCCGGACGTTCGCTTTCCACCATGCGCTTGGCAGCCTTGATGGTGGTAGCAATACCGTACAATTCGAGCTTGGCATAAATGAACGGCTTGAACAGTTCGAGCGCCATTTTCTTCGGTAGACCGCACTGATGCAGTTTCAGCTCCGGGCCAACTACGATCACGCTGCGGCCAGAATAATCCACGCGCTTACCGAGCAGGTTCTGGCGGAAACGGCCTTGCTTGCCCTTGAGCATATCGGAGAGTGATTTCAGCGGACGCTTGTTCGCGCCGGTGATCACACGGCCGCGGCGACCATTGTCAAACAATGCATCGACCGCTTCCTGCAGCATGCGCTTTTCGTTGCGCACGATGATATCCGGCGCGCGCAGCTCAAGTAGGCGCTTTAAGCGGTTGTTACGGTTAATAACACGGCGATAGAGATCGTTCAGATCCGAGGTCGCAAAACGGCCACCATCCAGCGGCACCAGCGGGCGCAGCTCTGGCGGAATCACCGGCACGACATCCAGCACCATCCATTCCGGCTTGTTTTCAGACTCCACAAACGCTTCGACGAGCTTGAGGCGCTTCACGATTTTCTTGCGCTTGGCTTCCGAGGTGGTCTCGGCCAGCTCTGCGCGTAAGGACTCTTTTTCTTTCGGCAGGTCGAGTGCGATCAACATGGTTTTGATCGCTTCCGCGCCGATTTGCGCGGTGAAGGCGGACTCGCCATATTTATCCTGAGCATCGTAATATTGCTCTTCGGAAATCAGCTCACCCAGGCTAAACGGCGTCAGCCCCGGCTCAACAATCACGTAGCTTTCGAAGTAGAGAATTTTTTCGAGGTCTTTAAGCGGCATGTCGAGCAGCGTGCCGATGCGGCTTGGCAGGCTCTTCATGAACCAGATATGCGCCACCGGCGATGCCAGCTCAATATGCCCCATGCGCTCGCGGCGCACTTTCGAGGTGGTCACTTCCACACCGCATTTTTCGCAGACGATACCGCGATATTTCATGCGCTTATATTTGCCGCACAGACACTCATAATCTTTGATCGGGCCAAAGATGCGCGCGCAGAACAGGCCATCGCGCTCGGGCTTGAAGGTGCGGTAGTTGATGGTTTCCGGCTTTTTCACTTCGCCAAACGACCAGCTGCGGATTTTCTCCGGCGAGGCGATGGAGATTTTAATCTCATCAAATTGTTTGGTTGCTGCAACCTGCGTTGCCCCAAAGAAACTCATCACTTCATTTGCCATAATCTTGCCCTTTTTTAGTATTCCCGAGAAAACGGGAATCCCGTAGTTCGTTTCAAGTTCAGGATCCCCGCTTTCGCGGGGACTGGTTTTAAGCCTCTTTCTCAATCAGCTCCACATTGAGGCCGAGCGAACGAAGCTCTTTCACCATCACGTGGAATGATTCAGGAATACCGGATTCAAAGCTGCTATCGCCACGCACGATGGACTCGTAAATCTTGCTGCGACCCGCCACGTCGTCCGACTTCACGGTGAGAATTTCCTGCAAGCTGTAAGCCGCGCCGTAGGCCTGAAGCGCCCAGCACTCCATCTCCCCGAAGCGCTGACCACCGAACTGCGATTTACCGCCCAGTGGCTGCTGGGTCACCAGCGAGTACGGCCCGATGGAGCGCGCGTGGATCTTATCATCCACAAGGTGATGAAGCTTCAGCATGTAGATGTAGCCAACGGTGGTTTTGCGCTCGAATGGCTCGCCAGTGCGACCATCAAAGAGCTGCACCTGACCGGATGCATCGTGGCCAGCTTTTTTAAGCCAGCTTTCAATGTCCGCTTCTTTCGCGCCATCAAAGACCGGCGTGGCAAACGGCACACCTTTTTTCAGGTTGCCAGCCAGCTCGAGCACTTCGCCCTCGTTCATCGCGTGGATTTCTTTTCTGTTGTCCTTGTCGTCATACACGCCTTCGAGGAACTGACGCAGATCTTTCACCGCGGCCGTTTTCGCATTGCGATCCTGCACGCCTTCGAGCATCTCGCGGATCTGGCGACCAATACCAGCCGACGCCCAGCCAAGGTGGGTTTCCAGAATCTGCCCCACATTCATACGCGACGGTACACCAAGCGGGTTTAAAACAATATCCACCTGGGTGCCATCTTCGAGGTAAGGCATGTCTTCAATCGGTACGATTTTCGACACCACCCCTTTGTTACCATGGCGGCCGGCCATCTTGTCGCCGGGCTGCAGCTTGCGCTTCACCGCCACGAACACTTTCACCATTTTGAGCACGCCCGGCATCAGGTCGTCACCGGCCTGCACCTTGCCTACTTTTTCTTCGAATTTATGGTTGATGCGGGAAACAGCGGCATCGAGCTGCTTCTTTAAGCCCTCGAGCTCGGCCATCACCTTGTCGTCTTTCACCACAAACTGCCACCACTGACCTCTGCTGGTCTGCGACAGGGTTTCCTCGGTCACCTGCGTGCCGGGCTTGAAACCTTTCGGTCCTGCGCTTGGCTTACGGCCAAGCAGCAGCTCGTGCGCGCGGTTATAGACAAAACGCTCAATGATGGCGCGTTCGTCATCGCGATCTTTGGCGAGGCGCTCAATTTCCGCTTTTTCGATGGAGAGCGCACGCTCATCTTTCTCAATGCCACGACGGCTGAAAATACGCACGCCAACAATGGTGCCGGAAACACCCGGCGGCAGGCGCAGCGAGCTGTCGCGCACATCGGAGGCTTTTTCGCCGAAAATCGCACGCAGAAGTTTTTCTTCTGGTGTCATCGGGCTTTCGGATTTCGGTGTTACTTTCCCTACGAGAATATCGCCGGGCTTCACTTCCGCACCGATATGTACCACGCCGATTTCGTCGAGGTTGCGCAGCGCTTCTTCGCCCACGTTCGGGATATCGCGGGTGATTTCTTCCGCGCCGAGCTTGGTATCACGCGCCATCACTTCGAATTCTTCGATGTGGATGGAGGTGAACACATCTTCAGAGACGATGCGCTCAGAAATGAGGATCGAATCTTCGAAGTTGTAGCCGTTCCATGGCATGAAGGCGACAAGCACGTTGCGACCCAGGGCGAGTTCGCCGAGGTCGGTCGATGGGCCATCCGCCAGAATATCACCGGCATTCACCACATCGCCCACTTTGATAATCGGGCGCTGGTTAAGGCAGGTTGACTGGTTGGAACGGGTGAATTTCACCAGATTGTAGATATCTACGCCGGGCGAGCCATCTTCGGCTGCTTCGGTCGAGCGCACGACGATACGGGTGGCGTCCACCTGATCGACCACGCCGGCGCGGCGGGCAACCGTGGTCACACCAGAATCTTTCGCCACGACTTCTTCCATGCCGGTGCCTACCAGCGGCGCTTCCGAGCGCAGCAGTGGCACGGCCTGACGCTGCATGTTCGAGCCCATGAGAGCGCGGTTCGCGTCATCGTTTTCGAGGAATGGGATCAGCGCCGCCGCCACCGACACGAGCTGTTTCGGCGCCACGTCGATAAAGTCAATCTGCTCCGGCGAGACAAGCACGAAATCGCCATTTCTGCGGCAGGAGACGAGGTCATCAGCAAATTTGCCTTTGTCATCGAGATTGGAATTAGCCTGAGCGATGGCATATTTACCTTCTTCAATCGCAGAAAGATAGATCACCTCACCGGTCACTTTGCCGTTCACAACTTTGCGGTATGGGCTTTCGATAAAGCCATATTTGTTCACGCGGGCATAGGTTGCCATCGAGTTGATCAGACCGATGTTCGGGCCTTCCGGCGTTTCAATCGGGCAGATGCGGCCGTAATGGGTCGGGTGCACGTCGCGCACTTCAAAACCGGCACGCTCACGGGTGAGACCGCCCGGCCCAAGCGCTGATAAGCGGCGCTTGTGGGTGATTTCAGAAAGCGGGTTGGTTTGATCCATGAACTGCGACAGCTGGCTGGAGCCGAAAAACTCACGGATGCTGGCAGCCACCGGCTTGGCGTTCACGAGGTCGTGCGGCATAACGGTGTCGATATCCACGCTGGACATGCGCTCCACAATCGAGCGCTCCATGCGCAGCAGGCCGATGCGGAACTGGTTTTCCATCAGCTCACCCACCGAACGAACGCGGCGGTTGCCGAGGTGATCGATGTCGTCGATTTCGCCAACGCCATCTTTCAGGCCAACGAGGATCTTGATGGTGCCGAGAATATCGTCATGGGTGAGAATGCCCACCTCTTCCTTACTATCGACATTCAAGCGTGCGTTCATTTTTACGCGGCCAACGGCAGAGAGATCGTAGCGCTCCGCATCAAAAAACAGTGATTTGAACAGCGCATCGGCAGCTTCGACCGTGGTCGGCTCGCCCGGACGCATCACGCGGTAGATATCGATGAGCGCATCTTCGCGCGTCAGGTTCTTATCTGCAACCAGCGTATTGCGGATATAAGCACCAACATTGACATAATCGATATCGAGCACCGGCACTTCCTTACAGCCCGCCTCTTCCATCTGCGCCAGCGACGCCTTGGTGATTTCATCACCCGCTTCCACGTAAATCTCGCCGGTTTTTTCGTTGATGATGTCGGTGGCGATGAATTTGCCTACGAACTGATCGTTCGTCACGAGATATTCTTTCAGGCCATCATCTGCGAGCTTCTTGGCTTTGCGCAGGTTAAGCTTTTCGCCGGCCTCGGCAACTACTTTGCCGGTTTTCGCATCAATGAGGTCATGCGCGAGTTTGATGCCCTTCCAGTTTTCGGGATTGAATTTCGCTGCCCAGCCATCTTTCACTTTTTTGTAAGCGGTCTTGCTGTAGAACGTGTTGAGGATATCCATGTTATCCATGCCCATCGCACGCAGGAAAGTGGTGGCGTGGATTTTGCGGCGACGGTCTATGCGCGCGTTCACCAGATCTTTAGCATCGAATTCAAAATCAAGCCATGAACCACGATAAGGAATGATGCGGGCAGAATAAAGAAACTTACCGGAGCTGTGGGTTTTGCCTTTATCATGATCAAAGAACACACCGGGGCTGCGGTGCATCTGAGAGACAATCACACGCTCGGTACCGTTGATGATGAAGGTGCCGTTGTCGGTCATGAGCGGGATATCGCCCATGTAAACATCCTGCTCCTTGATGTCTTTGATTTCGCGGGCGCCGGTATCTTCATCGACGATCCACACAATGAGGCGCAGCGTCACGCGCAGCGGCGCGGAAAAGTTGATTCCACGTGAGCGGCACTCATCCACATCATATTTAGGAGCATCGAAATGGAAGCGCACATATTCAAGCGTTGATGTTTCGGCAAAATCCTTGATCGGAAATACCGATTTGAACACAGCATGCAGCCCGGTGCTGGTGCGTTTTTCCGCAGGAATATTGATCTGCAGGAACTGATCGTAAGAATTTTTCTGAACCTCGATGAGGTTGGGCATCATGGTTGCCGTTTCGATGCGGCCGAAGCTTTTGCGAATGCGTTTGCGTGCGGTGAAAGAAAGACGGTGTGCTGCGTGTGCCATGGTTCCCCTTGTCATTCCCGCGCATGCGGGAATCCTGTGCTTTAATAATGACAAATCCCGACATACAAGCCGGGTCTATCCATACGGTTAAAGTCTGATCGTATCTGTACTCATTGTGTCGCGAAATCCCGGATAGCTCGATTTTTCTGCTATGCCTGATGCGGCACAGGAAAAATCGGCTTCCAGAACAACGGACGCCTCAGCGGCAGAGCCGCTAAGGCGCTCACGTTACTTCACTTCAACTTCTGCGCCGGCTTCGACGAGAGCTTTTTTGATTTTCTCAGCTTCGTCTTTGTTCACGCCGCCTTTAACTTCTTTCGGCGCGCCTTCAACGAGGTCTTTGGCTTCTTTCAGACCAAGGCCGGTCGCTTCGCGAACGACTTTGATCACGCCGATTTTCTTATCGGCCGGAGCGGCTTTCAGAACCACCGAGAATTCGGTTTTTTCTTCAGCCGGAGCCGCAGCGGCAGCAGCACCAGCGGCCGCAACAGCCACCGGAGCGGCAGCAGAAACGCCCCATTTCTCTTCGAGCATTTTGGACAGCTCAGCAGCTTCCAGCACGGTGAGTGCCGAGAGCTGATCGACGATTTGTGCAAGGTTAGCAGACATGTTATACTCCCAAATAAAAAACGTTAGTAACTATCAATTCTGATCCGTTCAGTCTTTCTTCGCGCTTATCCTTGCTTAGAATGGGCAGCGATGACACGGGCGACCTGACCTCCCGGAGCCTGCAGCACGCATGCGATACGTGTTGCAGGAGTCTTGATCATGCCAACGATCTTCGCGCGGAGCTCGTCGAGCGATGGCAGTTTGGAAAGCTGCTCGATGGCGTTCACATCGAGTTTTTGAGTACCGTAAGCACCGCCTACGATCACCAGCTTTTCGTTATTTTTTGCAAAATCAACAATGCCTTTAGCCACAGCCACCGGATCTTTAGCGGTAGCAATTGCGGTGGGGCCCTTCAGCAGATCGCTGATAGCCTCGTAAGACGTGTCTTTTGCGCCGAGTTTCGCAAGGCGGTTTTTGGTGACTTTGAACTCCGCCCCTGCTTCACGCATTTTCGCGCGCAGCACGTTCATTTCCGCGACGGTGAGGCCTTTGTTATGCACTACCAGCGCAATGCCCGCATCCTTAAACTTAGCGGCGGCTTGCTGAATCTGGTCTTGCTTCTGTTTTCTGGTCATGGGCATGGATGTGTCTCCTTATGCGGCCTGCAGGTCGGCGAGATCCACTTTCACGCCGAGTCCCATGGTGGATGAAACACCCACTTTTTTAATGTAATTACCCTTTACGCCTTGTGGCTTGGCTTTCATCACCGCATCAAGAAACGCCTTGATGTTGTCTGCGAGCTGCTGCTCACTGAAGCTTGCCTTGCCAACGCCAGCATGGATGATGGCCGCTTTATCAAGACGGAACTCAACCTGACCGGATTTAGCTGCCTTCACGGCATCCGCCACGTTCGGGGTCACCGTACCGAGCTTGGGGTTCGGCATCAGACCCTTGGGACCAAGCACCTTACCAAGCTTACCCACCACACCCATCATATCCGGGCTGGCAATCACGCGGTCAAAATCTGTAAATCCACCAGCGATTTTATCGCCGAGATCTTCCGCGCCAACAAAATCAGCGCCAGCTTTTTGAGCTTCCGCCGCTTTGTCACCGCGAGCAAATACGGCAACACGCACCGTCTTGCCGGTGCCGTGTGGCATGGAGACCATGCCGCGGATGAGCTGGTCGGTCTGGGTGGCGTCAATCCCGGTGTTGATGACGACATCAATGGTTTCATCGAATTTGCACTTGGCGTTCGATTTCACCAGCTTGATGGCCTCAGCAAGTGGGTAGCGCTTGTTACGATCAGTCGCAGCGAGCAAGGCTTTACGACGTTTTGCGATCCTTGGCATATTACGCAGCCTCCACCACTTCAAGACCCATCGACAGAGCAGAGCCGCGAATCATGCTGGCGGCCGCCTCAATATCGTTGGCATTTAAATCAGACATTTTTTCTTTCGCGATTTCGCGGATCTGCGTCATCGTCACCTTGCCTACGGGCTTATCTTTGCCGGTGGCGCCCGAACCGCTCTGGATCTTCGCTGCTTTTTTCAGGAAGTAGGACACGGGGGACTTACGGGTGGTGAAGGTGAAGCTGCGATCCTGATACGCGGTAATCACCACAGGAATCGGAGCGCCGGGCTCCATTTTCTGGGTTGCCGCGTTGAACGCCTTACAGAATTCCATGATATTCAGGCCACGCTGACCGAGCGCCGGACCTACTGGCGGCGACGGATTCGCCTTGCCGGCAGGAATTTGTAGCTTAATGTAGCCAACAACTTTTTTTGCCATATTCTCTCTCGCAAGTGGTTCTAGCGTCTGCAAACTGGCAGATTTCCTGCCGCACAGACTCCCATAAACTAACGCCCTGACGAATCAGGGAGGCGGACTTATAGGAGGCTTTTTCTGCCAATGCAAGCAGAAAAAGCAAAAAAATAGTTAACCAACCACTTTTTCGACCTGACTGTACTCCAGATCAACGGGGGTGGGGCGTCCAAAGATCGACACCGAGACCTTCACGCGCTGCTTTTCCTCATCCACCGACTCAATCACGCCGGTGAAAGTATCAAACGGCCCATCGGTGATTTTCACATTCTCGCCGACTTCAAAGACAATGCCCGAACGCGAAGGAGCCACGCCATCGCGCACCTGCGCAAAGAGCGCTTCGGCCTCTCTTTCGGTGATCGGCACAGGCTTACCGCCCTTTCCGCCACCAAGGAATCCGGTCACTTTCGGGGTGTTTTTCACCATATGCCAGGTGGGCTCAGTCAGCTCCATTTTCACCAGCACATAGCCGGGAAAAAACTTGCGCTCGCTTTGTACTTTCTTGCCGCGGCGAACCTCGGTGACTTCTTCGATGGGCACCACCACATCCTCGATTTTATCGGCGAGGTTTTTCTGCACAGCCTGCTCTTTAATGGCTTGCGCAACTTTTTTCTCAAAACCGGAATGGGCGTGAACGATATACCAACGGGCGGTCATTTGTTTCTCCTTTGTCATCCCTGCGAAAGCAGGGATCCTGACATTTCTATTGTGTGGTTTTTATAAGATTCCTGTTTTCGCAGGAATGGCAGGATCAGGCTGTTCATGCCGCTTTCCTTAAATCCCAATAATGAAGCGCACCGATGCGCTGATCAGCATATCGGCAAGCACAAAGAAAATGGCCGCCACGGTTGCCAGTGCCAGCACCATCAGCGTGGAAATAGTGGTTTCACGACGCGTTGGCCACGTCACTTTATTGGCTTCAAGGCGCACTTCGCGGATGAATTTGGCGGGGTTGAATTCTGCCATGGGGCTGCTTTCTCTTTTTTAAAATACGGGGGAAGGCAAGCTGTATAGATGAAAAAACGGGTAATGCAAGGCTTTTGTCGTCGTATGCGATAACAAGAATTACGGCGGTTTTTACTGAACTAGTCCGCCTTCGCTCGCTTGCGAGCTTCGTCGGACACTCCTACGCCAAGTACCGGCATTCGATTGGCTGCGCCACCCGAAGCCGGAGGCGTAGGGTGGCAGGGGCGACAGGACTCGAACCTGCAGCCCCCGGTTTTGGAGACCGGTGCTCTACCAATTGAGCTACACCCCTACACAGAAAGCACAGTAACAGAGGCCGGAAGTCAGAACAACCAGACTTCTGGCCTCTGAGTTCCGGCTTCTGATGTTTATTTATTCCACAATCTTCGCAACAACGCCTGCGCCGACGGTACGGCCACCTTCGCGGATCGCGAAGCGCAGACCTTCTTCCATCGCGATCGGGCTGATCAGCGTCGCTTCAATCGTGATGTTGTCGCCAGGCATCACCATCTCGGTG
>JANRJW010000009.1:0-9894 GCA_033763775.1 Alphaproteobacteria bacterium
CCCTGACAAAAGAGCTTTACAACCCTAAGGCCTTCATCACTCACGCGGCATGGCTGGATCAGGCTTTCGCCCATTGTCCAATATTCCCCACTGCTGCCTCCCGTAGGAGTCTGGACCGTGTCTCAGTTCCAGTGTGGCTGATCATCCTCTCAGACCAGCTATAGATCGTAGGCTTGGTAGGCCTTTACCCCACCAACTACCTAATCTAACGCGGGCCGATCTTTTGGCGATAAATCTTTCCTCCGTAGAGAATATCCGGTATTAGCGTCAGTTTCCCGACGTTATTCCGAACCAAAAGGCACGTTCCCACGCGTTACTCACCCGTGCGCCACTATGTATTGCTACATCGTTCGACTTGCATGTGTTAAGCCTGCCGCCAGCGTTCGTTCTGAGCCAGAATCAAACTCTCAAGTTTTGATTCTAACCAAACATTTGCATGGCAAACATTTGCGTCATTATATTCCCAGCCAAACGGCTAGGACTCAAATTTTCGGAAACACGCACAACATCACCTATTTTGATGCGCCTTGGACTTATACAAAATAGTTATTTTGTGCATAGCAAACGAATATTTCTATTCGTTTGTAGTGTACGCAAATGATGTTGTGCTGTTAATTTCAACAACACCTAGCCATCCGAAAAGGGCTAGACGCTGCAACACATCCACCACCTGCGCTTAAATGCTCTTCACGCTATCAATCCACAGATAAGGAGCAAGCTTTTGACTTTGAACTCTTTATCGATTCAGCACCACAAGGTGTGCCGCCCGTAAGGGAACGCCTTTATGGCAAAGTGACCCGCCCCTGTCAACAGGAAAAAAACATTTTTTTTCTTTTTTATTTCACCCGATGAAAAAAGCTGAATTTCTGTCGCTTACCGCCTGATTGGGGCGCATCAAAAAGCAAGCTGCACGGACAGGCCGCATAATTTTCTTCTATCGGTCATGAGGTAAGGATTGCCGGCTGCATCGCTGACACAGCTATTGGCGGCGGCGGGAGTCACTTCGCCCCAGTGGCTGCCATCAAACATGCGCCCGTTTGTTACCGCCAACACCACACCTGTCTGCGGCGCGCCGTCATCGATCTTGGAATCGATGTAGAAGGCATCGCTGGGTGTGTAAACACCAAGCGCAGGCAGGCCTGTTGCATTCGTTTGCGTTTGATAATTACGCTCGCCAACGGCGCCAGCATCGGGAAAAACCCCCAGGCGCGCCACATTGCACCCTTCGGCGGTCATGTAATAAGGGCAGGCTACAAAAATATAAAAACCGGGCGACGATGCGAGCGGCAGCAGGCCTGTATTACTCGGTGATGCGTTCACAGCTGCATAGTTGAAGGGCGTGACATCAATCATGCCGGCAAGCCCCAGCTGATCAAAAAAATTGCCCGTTTCCAGCTGATCAGGAGTGCTGAAACCAAGCAAATAGCCGCTGCCTGTATTGCCTGCATCAAAATCCCCCCAGCGTATATGGCCATCGCCGTTGCCATTGTCCTGATTCGCAAAAAAATCAGAGGCATTGGGGCAGTCGCCGGGCAGACAGTTATATTTTGATTTAAAGGTGTTGACCGAAACATTGATTTTTTCAATCTGGGTGATATCGCGGCGAAGCTCAGCAGTGCGAATGAGGTCGCGGCCAAAAAGAATCGAGCCCACCACCAACCCGATAATCACCAGCACAATCGATAGTTCAATCAGTGTAAATCCGCTTTTTGATTGGTTCATTATCAATCCCATGACCCTTGATAAATGATGGCGCAGTGGCTGTAAGACTCGGTCAGACCAATGCGATATTGATTGGGCGTTACGGTGGTATCAACGCAAAAAATGGGAGGATTATTAGGATCTTCTGTGTGACCAACGCGCGCGGCTACAGAACGCACTCTCATTTCTACATTATCCTGCGGGATGGTGTAGATGTGGTAAAATTTTCCACGTAACTTGCCTGACGATGGCAGGCCATCATCCATTTTTTCGTCCAGCATGTAAGCAATATCTGGCCTGACGATTCCAAGGTTAAATCCGTCGTCTTCTATACCAATGGTAAAGCTATTCGCCGGCAACGAGGTATAAACCACACTAGGATCAAAGCCGTTAAGTTTAAAATCGAAAAAATTTAAATTTAAACCCGGCGTCCCCGTAATCATGCCAGTATCTTCATTAACAGGGTTGAAGGGGAGTGTTCTTAGCGCCGGCATCACCGCTTTGGGCGATTGTTCGCCTATCACAAAGTCTCTATCTCCCGACTCACGCTGCTGAAAGCCCGTCACAAAACCGGCATGGAGCAAATGCGTCCAGAAATTATCAGTTTCCCTAAAACCGGGGGTTAAATCAGTCATGGCGAAATATTCTTTTTCAATCTGCCCGTTGTCGTTGCCGTCCCACTGCGAGCCGGTTCTGGGAGCAATGCCGCGCGCAACAGTATTGCTGCAATCGCCGGGAAGACAGTTATACTTGTCGCGAAATGCCAGCACCGCGGCATCCATCTCATGAAACTGGCTGATCTGCCCGCGAATTTGCGCTGAAAGAATCAGATCCTTGCCGATGATAATGGAAGCAGCGAGAAAACCCATCACAACAAGGACAATAGACAACTCAATGAGCGTTATGCCCGCATGTTTCTGATGGTTTTTTTTCATGCTGTATTATGCGGCAATCATGCTTAATAATTAATTAATGAATGCTGCAAAGCAGTGCGGCATGCATAAGCTTTGCTATGGCAGAAAAAGACGCATCAGCAGCGTTTCTGATGTCTCAGAAAGGTTGCCGCTGCTGGCTGTTACCCGTGCCTCGGCATGATCCCGCGCCTTAATCACCAGATCAGGATCCGGGGGAAAAGAAGCAAAAACATATGGTTGCTGGCCGCTTTGGCGTGTGCCAATAATTTCACCGCCGCCGCGCTGCCTGAGATCAGCATCGGCGATGATAAAGCCATCGTTGCTATCGCGCAGAATCGAAAGACGCGCCATGGCTGAATCCACCATGCCTGCCGAGGAAGCAAGCGATGGTTTTTCATCATAAAGCAGCACGCAGGACGACTCATAGCTTGAGCGCCCCACCCTGCCGCGCAGCTGGTGCAGTGTGCTGAGGCCAAAGCGCTGCGCCTGCTCAATCACCATGATGGTGGCATCCGGCACATCCACCCCCACTTCCACCACCGTAGTTGCCACCAGAAGCTGAATTTCGCCGCTTTGAAAGCGCTGCATGACCTCCTCGCGCTTCTGTGAGGGCATACGGCCATGCACCAACCCCACCTTATCATGAAAGCGCGCTTTAAACTCGTGGAAGCGCGTTGTTGCAGTAGCGGTATCGTGATCAGCCTGGGAGCTGGCAACAGCGGCAGGCGCAGGCGCTGCATCATCCTGCGGCGCCTGCTCCACCCATGGGCAGATCCAATAGGCTTTCTGGCCGCGTGCCAGCGCAGCAGCAAGACGATCAACAACCTCTTTACTGCGCGATTGTGGGAGCACACGGGTAACAACTGGCTTGCGACCAAGCGGTTTTGTTCGAAGAAAACTGCACTCCATATCACCATAAAGTGTCATGGCGAGCGAGCGCGGAATTGGTGTGGCGCTCATCTGCAACACATGCGGAGCATGTGCTTTAAAGCGCAGCGCCATGCGCTGGTTCACACCAAAACGATGCTGCTCATCAATCACAATCAGCGCCAGTGAGGCAAAACTCACCTGCGATTGAATCAGCGCCTGTGTGCCCACCACCAGTTTCAGTGTTCCTTCTGCCAGTGCTTCAAATATCTGTGTGCGTTTTTGTCCGTGTACTGATCCTGTCAGCAACGCAACTTCTGTTGCAATACCAGCTTCCTGAAGATAGTTGCGGATGGTGCACTCGTGTTGCCGCGCAAGAATTTCGCTGGGCACCATCAGCGCGGCCTGCATGCCTTGCGCTGCCACGGCAAGCATCGCAGCAAGCGCCACTAATGTTTTACCGCTTCCCACATCGCCCTGCAGTAATCGAAGCATGCGCCGGCCGGAGGCCATATCGCGGCGTATTTCCGCGAGTGCTTGTTGCTGGTCATCAGTCAGGCTGAAAGGCAGGCTTTGCTCCAGCTGCTTTATCCATGCGTCCCCGGCCACCACCATGCTGCTGGGTTGCTGCTTCATCCGATAGCGCTTAGTTGAAAGATCATATTGCTGCGCCAGAATCTCATCATAAATCAAACGCTGGCGAGCGGGACTAGTAGCAAGCAGGTCGTCTTCCCCCTGTGGCAAATGCGCTTTCCTGAGTGCTTCAGTAAATGACAAAGCCGGAGGTTGGGGCTGCCACTCGGGTATTTCAGGCAGGGCATGCAATGCCTGCTGGATAAGCTTTTCCAGCTGACGCCCATGAAGGCCAGCAGTGAGTGGATAAACAGGCTCGACGCGCAGCACCTCACTTAATTTATCCGGCGGCACAATTAAATCCGGATGAGTCATCTGCAGGGAAAAATCGAACTGTTCTGCCACGCCGCTGACGGCACGCCGGGAACCAATTGGCAGCATGCGCTTTATCCATTCTTCACGGGCATGGAAAAAAACGAGTATGATATCAGTGGTGCCGTCGCGGCAGATGACCTTGAAAGGCTGCCTGCCAAATCGGCGTGAGGAAGGCGGCAGATAGGATTCTACGGTGAGCATGTAGGTGGCAAGCTGACCCAGCGGCGCTTTTTCTAGTGTCGCAACCATGCGACGATCCACCAGACCAGTCGGCAGGTGAAAGAGTAAATCCCGAATGATTGGCACACCGTCGCCGCGTCGCTGGATCTGCATCGGTAACAGCTGCGACAACGTGCGGGCTGAAGCTGCCCCCACCCCCTTGATGCGTGTGACCGGCTGAAAAAGATACTCAAGTGACTGCATTGTCATGACGCCAGACTAGCGAACAGACAGGCTAAAATCTATCGCCTAGTCACGATGCTAAATCAGCAATTTCTATCAATGCGTTGGCGGTGTTGGCTGACATCTGATCAAGCGCGCGGTCGCATTCATCAACAATCTTCTTATCATCGACACGGCCGGTAATGCGCGTAAAGCTGATGCTGACCGAAAGACCAATCGTAGTGCGCTCGGGCATGGTGTAGGGATTCGCCGCAATCTGCCAGCGCAGCCGGTTAAACACCATGCGCGCTGATTCCGGCGTGGTATCCAGCAGCAGCACCCCAAGACGCTTGTAATTCACGCTGCCCACCACATCATCAGGGCGCAGGTTCTGGCGACAGATAAATGCGACATGCTTGATAATCGACTGGCAGACCGGCCGGCCATATTGTGAAAATAAATCGTCGTAATGATCGATCTGCAGAATGGAAAAACAGGTTCTAAGGTCGCTCTTGCTGTTATAATAGCCCATCAGCTCAATGTCTTTGCCAAGCGAAGCGCGGTCAGGAAGGCCGGTTTCCGGATCCACCACCTCGTGCCCTTTGAGATTCTCCTGAATGGCTGTGCGCAGCGCCTCATTCTTGCGTAGTCCCATTTTGTCCTGCAGCACCAGCTTAAAAATAATCTGACTGCCGGTGGACTCGGCGCGAACCACTTTCAGCCTGAAGCCGTTTTCCTTGCCATCACGCCCGATGACGGCAAAACTCTGCACTTTGCCAAGCACACTGCCCACATCATTAATCTCGCCGCCATACTCGACATATTCCTTCAGCAGCTCGGCGATTCTTGGCGGCAGAATGCGTGAAAGCGCCTGCCCCGCCAGCTCGGCATTGCCTGCGCCCAGCATGTCTTCCGCCATCCGGTTCACATCACGGATTTCTATCGACTTCTGGGCGTTGTTCTGGCAGATGGTGATGACGGCGTCATTGCTGCGGTAGCCAAGTAACATGGGGATATTCCAATTCTGGTTCAACTGAAAGTAATTACGCTACCCTGATAAGATGAAAAAAATATTAAGATATTGTTTTACCAATGGAAGACCACACACGCCGTAAACGCCTGATTTTCCGCAGCACCCACCGCGGAAACAAAGAGATGGATCTGGTTTTCAGCCAGTTTATCGAGGCGCATCTGCCCGCTCTCAGCGCTGCTGAGCTAGATATTTACGAGGCGCTGCTCGAGGAAAATGACGTCGATATCTGGGACTGGGTCACTGGCAAACCCTGCCCCGAGCAATACTTGCCCTTTATCGAGCGCATGCGGGCATGATAGCGCAGCTGGGCACCCCCGCCAGCGCAGAGCCGCTGGTTCTGGCGTCGCTGCTTGAGCGGCACCAATCGCTTCTTTTTATCGCCACCAGCGACCGCGACATGGCACGCATTCAAAGCGCGCTGGCCTGTATGGCGCCCGATACCGAAATACTGCGCCTGCCCGCATGGGACTGTCTGCCCTATGATCGAAGCTCGCCGCAAGCCTCGCTGATGGCCGAGCGGCTGAACACACTGGCTGCCCTCACCCGCCCGGCGAATGGCCGCCGCCTCGTACTGACCAGCGCCAATGCGCTGCTCCAGCTCTGCCCGCCGAAAGAGGCGATTACCCGTATGATGGTGCAGGTCAGCACCGGCCAGACCATTAGCCCTGACAAGCTTGCCGCGGCCTTAAGCGCGCAGGGCTACCGGCGCGCCTCACGCGCGATGGAGCCGGGCGAATTTGCCCAGCGCGGCGGTATCATGGATATTGTGCCGGCCGGTATGAGCGAGGGTATTCGGCTGGACTGGTTTGGCAATGAGGTGGAAAGCCTGCGCCGCTATGACCTGATGACACAGCTCACCTGCGGAACACTCAGCAATTTCAGCCTGCTGCCTGCCAGCGAAGTGTGGCTGAATGATGCGACTATCGCGAATTTCCGCACGCGCTACCGCGAACTTTTTGGCGCCGCACGCACAGGTGATGCGCTGTATGAAGCCATTTCCGCTGGCCAGCACTATCCCGGCATGGAGCACTGGCTGCCACTATTTTATGAACTGCCCAGTACGATGGCTGATTATCTGCCGGACTGCGCCATATGCTACGGCCACGACCTGCCCGCCCTGATAGACGAGCGGCGTGAAACAATCATGGATTATTATCAGGCACGCCTTGATGCGCTCGCCATGAGCAGCAAATCACGCGCAGCAGCGGGCGGCGCGCCTTACTACCCACTGCCGCCAGAAAGTGCGTTTCTTACCAAGCAACAATGGCAATCGATGCTGGCGCGGCCATACGTCATGGAGCTTTCGCCCTATCATCCCCCCGCGCTCGCGGGTCTGAAATCCGTGCTGCCACTGGTGCAGGGACAGGCCGATCGCACGCCATTGACTCAGCTGCGCGAGATGCAGCGAAAACCAACCCTCATCGCCTGTTTCAGCGAAGGCTCGCGCGAGCGCCTGTTTGGGCTGCTCAGCGGGCATGATTTTTTCTGCCTGAACCTCGCCAGCTGGCAGGATCGCAAGCAAATTAAAGGCAAAACCATCGGGCTGCTGGTACTGCCGCTTGAGCAGGGTTTTGAAACCGACGATTACCTCCTGCTTTCCGAGCAGGATGTGCTGGGCGAGCGCATCACCCGCAGCACCAGAAAAAAGAAAAACTCTGATGTGTTTATGGCCGAAGCCGCCAGCTTCAACGCCGGCGAGCTGGTGGTGCACCGCGAGCACGGCATCGGCCGGTTCGAAGGGTTGGTCACGCTTACCGTCGAGGCGGTGCAACATGATTGCCTAAAACTGACCTATGCCGAGAATGCACGGTTATTTTTGCCCGTGGAAAATCTGGACGTCATCACCCGTTACGGCACGGAGACAGAAGGCATCGAGCTGGACCGGCTGGGCGGCGTCGCCTGGCAGGCGCGCGCGGCGAAACTGAAAGAGCGCATCACACTGGCCGCCGAGGCGCTCATGAAAACCGCCGCCGAACGTCTGCTGAAACCCGCCGAGCGCTTAAGCGCACCCGAAGCGCTGGCGGACGCATTCGCCGCCCGCTTTCCTTACGTGGAAACGGACGATCAGGCCCGGGCGATTGAAGACGTCACGCATGACCTCTCCTCCGGCAAGCCCATGGATAGGCTGATCTGCGGCGATGTCGGGTTCGGCAAAACCGAAGTGGCGCTGCGCGCTGCCTATGCGGCCGTCATGGCGGAGCCAAAAAAACAGGTTGCCGTTATTTGCCCGACCACACTGCTTGCCCGCCAGCATCTGAAAAACTTCGAGGCCAGGTTCGAAGGTTTTCCCGTCACGGTGCGCGGACTATCCCGCTTAAGCGGCGCGAAGGAAGCGGAAGCGGTCAAAAAAGGGCTGAAAGATGGGTCCGTCGATGTTGTAATCGGCACGCATGCGCTGCTGGCCGAAGCGGTTTCCTTCGCGCGACTGGGGTTGCTTATCATCGACGAAGAGCAGCATTTCGGCGTGGCGCAGAAGGAAAAACTGAAAACGCTGAAAGCGGACGTGCATGTGCTGACACTTTCGGCCACGCCTATTCCGCGCACGTTGCAACTGGCGCTTACCGGCGTGCGGGATTTAAGCCTGATCACTACCCCGCCGGTGGACCGCATCGCGGTGCGTACTTTCGTGCTCCCCTGGGACCCAGTCACCTTGCGCGAAGCCTTGATGCGCGAGCATCACCGCGGCGGCAAAAGCTTCATCGTCACCCCGCGCATCGCGAATCTCGCGGAACTGGAAGCGGAGCTGCGAACGCTCGCGCCGGAACTGAGTTTCGCCGTCGCCCACGGGCAGATGGGGGCTACTGCGCTCGATAAAATCATGAACGAATTTTACGACGGGAAATACGATGCACTGATTTCCACCAGCATCGTCGAATCGGGCCTCGACGTACCGACGGCGAATACGCTCATCATCCATCAGGCGCACCGTTTCGGGCTGTCGCAACTCTATCAGCTGCGCGGGCGCGTGGGCCGCGGCAAAACGCGCGCTTACGCCTATTTCACCTTGCCGAACGGCCATCTACTCACCTCGCACGCCACGCGCCGGCTGGAGGTCATGCAGTCGCTCGATCATCTCGGTGCGGGTTTTACGCTGGCCAGCCATGACATGGACATACGCGGGTTCGGCAATCTGGTGGGCGAAGAACAATCGGGGCATATTTGCGAAGTCGGCATCGAGCTTTATCAACAAATGTTACAGGAAGCGGTGGAGGCGATCAGGCAACGCGCGCAAACGAGCGATCAGGCCCCATTATCCCCCATGGCGGCTGTTTCACCACCTCACTCCGTAACGCTCAATCTCGGGCTTTCGGTGCTGATTCCCGAAAGCTACGTGCCCGACCTGGAACTACGTATGGGGCTTTATCGCCGCGTGGGAGAATTGAACGATGATGCGGAAATCGACGCGTTCGCCGCCGAGTTGATCGACCGCTTCGGCCCGCTGCCGGAGGAGGTGGAACATCTGTTGTTCGTGATGAAACTCAAACGCCTCTGCCGCGCGCTTCACATCGAGAAAATCGACCTGGGGCCGAAGGGTGCCGTGATCGGTTTCAAGGAAAACCGCTTCCCCAACCCGGACGGTTTGATGCGCCACGTGCTCGCTCGTCCGCGTGAGTGGAAAGCACGACCCGACCAAAAGCTTGTGTGGCTGAACGAAACGGATCACCTAAATGCACCCGCCAAGCGCTGCGCGAACCTGCACCGCGTGCTTCAGGCGCTGGAGCCGCTTATTTCGTAAGCATTCATCAGGCAGTGTGAATGTTCACTATAGCGCCTAACGAATAGATAGGAAATGAACGGCGATGAATCGCAAGCCCCTCACCCTCCCGCGAACGCCGTTGGCGTTCCGCCCCGAAGGGAGAGGGAATGAGCGCCTTCTCCCACCGGGAGAAGGGCGGCGCAAGCCGGGATGAGGGAATCTCCAACGATTCGTTACGCGCTATATAGCGCCTAACGAAAAGCAGCATCCAGGCGATTTTTCAGCCCTAAAGTGGCTGAAACCAGAAAAACAGCGGCATTCCATGATAAATAATGGAGCGGGCGAAGAGATTC
>JANRJW010000010.1:0-227868 GCA_033763775.1 Alphaproteobacteria bacterium
TCACGGTTATAAGCGAGCGCGTTTCCTTCAATCGGCTGGAAAGGAAGCACTTGGTAGAACTGGTTGACGGTGATGACGTTTTCAATCACCCCCGAAACCAGCAAGTCTTGGGAGAGCTTGGCACTCTCCGCGAGTGTTACAGAAGGCATAATGGTTCTCCATCATTGAGGTTAAAAGGGTTCAATGACGCTCGAACGTTGGATCCCCCGCTGTTCAAACGTGGGTTTTGCTTGCCAACTTCCGCAACCGGCTCCCCCGAAAGTGAAAGTGCGTGACAACAAAAAAGGCGGTCACCCTCACGGTGAACGCCTTAAAACTGGTGGTATGGCTGGTGCAGGCTATTTACGTTGCGCAAGCCCTTGGGCAATTTTATCGACTGAGTTCAGCTCGGCCTTAGATCCCGCATTGGTGGTTTTAGTATTGCCCGCAGGTGATCCGCTGCCTGAAGCATTGCTGCCCTGATAGAATTTCGGTTTTTGCTTCTTGAACTGATCGGAGAAGAAGCTGTCGATGGTCAGATCAGGAATAGGATTGCCGGACTCATCGCGCACGATGACGTTCAGATGATCATCCAGCGCAAAGCGGTTATTGGTGCGGCACTTGATACGCGAGCTTGGGGGAAAGAAGGTCAGCGCAATTACTGAGGAGGATGTAAAGGATGTTCACACACAGCTAACGCGCTATTCGCCCATATCGAAAAAGCCAGCTCCGATTGCAGCCAATCGTGTCACACGGCTTCCTCGATCTGCCCGATCTGGATAATCACGAAGGGCAAATCATCGATTTCCCGGTACAGCAAAAGCAGTCCAGCTAAAAACTACTGGTTTCTACAGAAACCCGCAGATTTCCTAGATTCTGTATTCTGCTGTACCGAGTTTTCGGTACAGCACCGGTACAGCAAAAGGGATAAAAAACGATGGTATTTTGGAGTAATTTGGAGGGTTAAAAAAGTTGCTTGTATTGTCGGAAACCGTTGATATAAATGGTGTTATAGTAACTTGTGGTGTTCGGCGGGGATTGCCAAGTGCTAGACTGAAAATCCCTGTGTCGCTGGTTCGATTCCGGCTCGAGGCACCACTTAGATTTTATTAGCGGCTTTGCCGCTTAGAAAATCAAGTGTCCGCCGTAGCTCGCCCTTGCGAGCGAAGGCTGGACTGGAGCAGCACAGCCAAATTCCGCGTGGGACAAAGAGTTGGCTCCGGTTCTAAATTTCCGATACCCAATTTGCGGGTTTTCGATAGAAATTAGGCAAATCAAATAGATGAGCGGTTCTAACAGATGACGATTATTCAATTTATTTCAGCCTTTGGACTCGGTGCGATTGTTACCGCGTTGATTCAGGCGTGGCTATCGCAGCGTGCTGATACTAAGAAGCGTAATTTCCAAGAAAAGAAGGAATGCTACATAGGATTTCTAGACGGTATTTATAAAACCGATGTCGAGCAAAACGAAGAAACGGCTTCTTATCTGGCTCATTGGTTTAACCGCATAGAGTTGGTTGGTTCACCCGATGTAATTCGCCTTTGCACCCGATTTAAAGAAACAAATCCTATAAACAATACCGTTCATCCGGACAGGCCACAGGCATTCAGAGACCTGAAGAATGCAATGAGAAAAGATTTGGGTGTTGATGTGTAGTAGGCGAACATATCACCTTACGAGTAGCACTTTTCACTATGCAAATTAGAACACTTGAGCAATTTCCCCATTCCTTGTAAACTCTCAATAAATTGCACCAAGCGGTTCAAAGTTTTTCCGCGCGGGTGCACCATTTTTCTTGCTCTACCATTCGATTCTGCTAAAACTAATGCGTCTTAGGGGAGTAACCTGATTTCCTTTTTGGGAAATGGACGCGTCAACATACTTGACCGCTGACTGGTTCGTCCGGGTGGTTATGGTGCGTCCCGCAGTAGCCAATAATTTTTATTGGCTACGCCAGCTTAGGCCGAAAGCCAAGCTGGCCGCGCCGAAGGCAGCGTCAAAATACGGCAGTATTTTGTCAGTCAGCCCGGTGTACGTGGTGAGACCTACGGCAGTTTAGCTGTCGCCGGGATTGGGCGGGCTTTGCTGTCGTATGGTGTAACCGCTGCCTGATCCCCTGTTTAAATCGATGCATCCTTTTATTGTTTCCATGCCGCTGGTCGCAGTGGCTGAACTGGGTGATAAAACCCAGCTGCTGGCGCTGATGCTGGCCGCGCATTATGCCCGTTCGCTGGCGATTATCGCCGGTATGACCCTGGCCACACTGCTCAACCACGCACTGGCCTCCTGGCTGGGCTATGCGCTTGGCAGCGAGCTGGCATCGCCAGTTTTTTCGATGGTGTTTGCGGCAGCATTTGTGGTGATGGGGCTGTGGCTCCTGAAGCCGGACAGCGCGCCGAAACTGCCAGGCCGCTGGCTCACCGCAGGGGCATTCACCGCAAGTCTGGTGCTTTTTTTTCTGCTGGAAATGGGTGATAAAACCCAGCTGGCGACGCTCGCGCTCGCGGCGAGCCATGAATCGGTGCTGTGGGTGGCGCTGGGTAGCACGCTGGGGCTGCTAGTGGCAAACGTGCCGGTGGTGCTGGCAGGAAAGCGCGCCGGCGCGTGGCTGATGCAACCGATTTTTCGCTATGTAGCGGCCGTGGTTTTTGTTATGTTCGGTCTGATTCAACTGGCCGCTTTCGCAGGAGGGGTGTGATGAGCTACCATGTGGGTGAAAAAGTACAAAGTGGCCAGCCCTGCGACATCTGCGGTCAGAGCGAACTGGAAATCGTCGCCACGCGCGGCCGCGGCGGCCAGCACCTGACCACCGGCATCTGCACTGGTTGCGGTCTGGTGCATAGCCACCCGATTCCCACCAAAGAGGAGCTGGATAGCTATTACAGTCAGCACTATCGCAGCGACTATAAGGGTGTGTTCACGCCGCAGCGCAAACATATTCTGCGCTACTCACGCGCCGCGCTTGAGCGCCTTAAGCGTCTTGGCCAGTTCGCGCCTAAGGGGCTGAAATTGCTTGATGTCGGTAGTGGCAGCGGCGAGTTTGTCTATCTCGCAGGCCGCGCCGGTTTCAAGGCAGAGGGGCTCGAGCCTCATATCGGCTATTCTGACTACACACGCAGCACCTTTGGTGTGCCTATCACCACTGCGGTGCTGGAGCAGGCGGAGATTGGCGCTGAAACCATCGATGTCATTACGCTGCACCATGTGCTTGAACATCTGCAGGCACCGCTCACGTCGCTCTCGTTTCTCAATCGCTGGCTGAAGCCGGGTGGGCTGATCATGGTGGATGTGCCGGATATTGAAACCACCCACCACTCTCCCATCAATCGCTATCACTATGCTCATATTTACAACTTCAACCACGATACGCTGAGAGCCCTGCTCAGCAAGGCTGGCTTTGAGGTGATCGACCATCCGGACTATCGCGGCACGGTGCTGTGCGCGCGCAAAGTCGGCGCGCCGGATCCGGCGAGGTATATCGCTATGCCAGCCAATTACCAGCGCCTGAAAACGCTGCTGACAGAAGAGCACGCAGCGGCAGCCTATAAGCGCAAAAAACCACTCCTTCGGCTGCTGCGCAAATGCTGGCGTTACCCTTCCGAGGTGCTGCTGGCCGCACTTCTGGGGCATCCGCGCCGCATTGCTGATTTCATCTTCCAGCGTTATGGCGGCGCGGTGAGCTGAGCGGGCAGATTTCTGCTGGAAAAATCATACTGGCTGGTCTAATATCGGCTGCGTTTAAAACACAGGAGTTGTTATGAAGTCGCTTGCTGTCTTGTTTATTCTCACCTCCCACGCGCAGATTCCCTCCACCGGCCAGCCCACCGGCCTGTGGCTTGAAGAGTTCACCACCCCTTACTATGCGTTGGTGGATGCCGGTTATGAGGTGGATGTTGCTTCTATCCAAGGCGGCGCTGTGCCGATTGATCCTAAAAGTAAACCGGAAGCTGGCAGCGAGGCGGAAGGCTCGGTCGCCCGCTACATGAAGGATGACAGGGCGCAGCAGAAAATTGAAAAATCCAAACCACTCAGCGAGGTGGATGGTAAGCGTTATGCGGCCATCGTGCTGCCGGGCGGGCACGGCACGATGTTTGATCTGCCGGAAAGCGCGCATTTGGCGAGGCTGGTGGCGGATACGCTCGAGGATAACCGTATTGTTGCCGCCATTTGTCATGGGCCGGCGGGGCTGGTTGGTGCAAAGTTTAAAGACGGCACGCCGGTGGTGAAAGGAAAGCGCGTGGCTGCCTTCACCAACGAAGAAGAAGAGGCAGTGAAGCTCACGGAAGTGATGCCTTTCCTGCTGGAAACGCGCCTGAAAGAACTCGGCGCAAAACATGAAGAAGCGCCCAATTTCCAGCCTTTTGCGGTCGCAGATGGCAATTTGATTACTGGCCAGAACCCGGCTTCTTCCCAAAAAGTGGCGGAGCTGGTGATTGCCGCACTGAAGGAGAAAAAATAATGGCAAAATTTCTAGTGATTGCTGCGTCGAGCGGCATCGGTCAGGCGGTGGTCAGCCAGCTGAAAGAGGCGGGGCATGAGGTTTTCACCACTGCGCGCGGCGATAGCAAAATCAAACCGGATTTGATTCTAGACGCCACGGATTTTGACGCGGTAGACGCCGCGTTCAAACAGGTCGGCGAGATGGATGGGGTGGTGAATTGCTCTGGCTCGCTGCTGCTGCGCTCGGCGCACCTCACCACCAAAGAGCAATATCAGGCGACCATCGATGCCTCGCTTACCACGGCGTTTGCGACCGCGCGAGCCGCTGGCAAGCATATGACAAAAGGCGGCTCAGTGGTGCTGGTATCGTCTGCCGCTGCGATGGAGGGGCTCGCGAATCACGAAGCGATTGCTGCCGCCAAGGCGGGCATTATCGGTCTGGTGCTTTCTGCCGCCGCCACCTATGCGCCTTCCAACCTGCGCTTTAACGCTGTCGCGCCCGGGCTCACGCAAACCCCGCTCACCGCGCAGCTCACCGCGAATGATGCCTCGCGCAAATTCTCGGAAGCCATGCATGCGCTTGGCCGCCTCGGCACGCCGGAGGATGTGGCGCGCGCGATTGTGTTTCTACTTGATCCTGTAAATAGCTGGATCACCGGGCAGGTGCTGGCAGTGGATGGCGGCTTATCACGCGTGCGGCCAAAAATGAAAGCCTGATATGACACTGGCGGTGGTGTGGTTCAAGCGCGACCTGCGCGCAGGTGACCACGCACCGCTTGCCGCCGCGGCCAAGGTTGGCGGCCACGTTCTGCCGCTCTATGTGGTGGAGCCGGAGTACTGGCAGCTGGCGGATGTCTCGCGCCGTCACTGGCATTTCATTCACGATTCGCTGGCGCTACTACGCGCGGAGCTGGCGGCGCTGGGCGCGCCGCTGGTGGTGCGGGTGGGCGAGATAGTTTCGGTGCTGGAATCCATTCGATCAAGCGAAGGTAAGTTCACACTTTATTCCCATGAAGAAACAGGAAATGGCTGGACCTATGCGCGCGATAAACGCGTTCGCATGTGGTGCCGCAGCCATGACATTTGCTGGCTGGAATTTCCTTCGCATGGGGTGGTGCGAAAGCTCGCCACGCGCGATAGCTGGCAGGCGCAGCGCGATGCGCGTATGCAGCAGCCGCTGGTGGCGTTGCCGACCTCACTTACGCCGACCACCCTCGAGGCAGGCATGCTGCCAGATAAACAGGATGCGATGTTTGGCCGGCTTGATATTGGCCATGTGCAGCAGGGCGGGCGCGGGCAGGGGCAGCAGTTGCTGGCCTCGTTTCTGAAAGAGCGAGCGCGCCGCTACACGGCCACCATCTCAAAGCCCGGCGTTTCTGCGCGCCATTGCTCGCGTCTTTCCGCCCACATTGCCTATGGCACCTTATCCGTGCGCGAGATTGAGCAGCAGACGAAAAGCAAACTTGCAAGCCTTCGTGGCCTGAGCGATCCGGAGGCTGCCTATATGGCGCGCGGCCTTCGCGCTTTTCTTTCTCGACTCGCGTGGCGCTGCCATTTTGTGCAGAAACTCGAGCAGCAACCCGCGCTTGAGACACACTGCATGCATCCCGCCTTTGAGGGGTTGCGGGAGCTACATGGCAATGAGGCGTGGCTTGAGGCATGGATTCATGGGCGCACCGGCTACCCGCTGGTCGATGCCTGCATGCGCAGCCTGCATGACAATGGCTGGATCACCTTTCGCATGCGCGCCATGCTGGTGAGTTTTGCCAGCTATCATCTCTGGCTCGACTGGCGGCAAACCGCACCGCTGCTTGCCAGACTTTTCACGGATTACGAACCGGGCATTCATTACTCGCAGTTTCAGATGCAATCCGGCGTCACGGGTATCAATACCGTGCGCATTTACAACCCCATCAAGCAATCGCTGGAGCAGGATCCGCAGGGTAAATTCATCCGCCGCTATGTGCCGGAGCTTGAAGCTGCGGCGCAGAGTTTCATTCATGAACCGTGGCGTATGGAAACGCCGCCAGCGGGCTATCCGGCTCCCATCGTGCCACATGAGGCGGCGGTGAAAGAGGCGCGGGCGAAACTTGGCCGTGCATGGAACTCACCAGAGTTTCAGGAGCAGGCACGCGCAATTTACCAGCGCCTTGGCAGCCGCGCGCGGCCGCCTTCCAGACGAAAGCCGCAAAGATCGGCGCCGCAGATGGAGCTACCGCTATGACCACACTACGTCTTATTCTTGGAGATCAATTATCGCACAGCATTGCCTGCCTGAAAGGGGCGGACAAGGCGCGCGATACCATCCTGATGGCGGAGGTGATTCAGGAGGCGAGCTACGTGCCGCATCACCCCAAGAAAATCGCCTTTCTTTTTGCCGCCATGCGTCATTTCGCGCGCGAGCTTGAGGAGGCGGGATTCAATGTGCGCTACACTAAGCTGGATGATGCCGAAAATACTGGAAGCCTCACCGGCGAGGTAGCGCGCGCAGCGGCGGCGCTTAAGCCTGCGCGTATCATCCTTGCGGAGCCGGGTGAATATCGCGTGCTGGAAATGATGCGCTCGTGGCAAAAGCAACTAGGCATTCCTGTTGAGATTCTGCCGGATACACGCTTTCTGGCAACGCATAGCGAGTTTGCCGCCTGGGCAAAAGGCAAAAAGCAGCTTCGCATGGAGTTTTTCTACCGCGAGATGCGAAAAAAATATGGCATCCTGATAGAAAAAGACGGCGCGCCCACCGGCGGCCAGTGGAACTATGACAAGGAAAACAGAAAGCCGCCGAAAGCGGGCTTGACCTCGCCGCCGCGCCTGATGCATCAGAAATCTGCTATCACCAGAGAAGTACTGGCGCTCGTGGGAGAGCGTTTCGGCCATCATTTCGGAACACTCGAGCCGTTTCATTTTGCTCTCACACGACAAGAGGCGCTTAAGGAAGCGGAGCATTTCATACGCGAGCTGCTGCCGCTTTTTGGCGATTATCAGGATGCGATGGTGGCGGGCGAGGCCTATCTCTATCATTCGCTGCTTTCCGCCTATTTAAATGCGGGGCTGCTGCTGCCGCTCGAGCTATGCGAAATGGCAGAGCGCGCCTTTCGAGATGGTAAGGCACCGCTGAATGCCGCCGAAGGTTTCATCCGCCAGATTCTTGGCTGGCGCGAATATATCCGCGGTGTGTACTGGCATTTCATGCCGGACTACGGCAAACGAAATACGCTCGCGGCGACGCGGCCGCTGCCGGAATTTTACTGGGGTGCAGACACCCACATGTTCTGCATGGCAGAGAGCGTGCGCCATACGCGCGATCATGCCTATTCGCACCATATCCAGCGGCTGATGATCACCGGCAATTTTGCGCTCCTCGCCGGGCTGGATGTCGTGCAGGTGCAGGCATGGTACCTTGCGGTGTATGCGGATGCCTATGAGTGGGTGGAGATGCCCAATACGCTTGGCATGGCACTGTTTGGCGATGATGGGGTGGTGGCCAGCAAGCCATACGCCGCCAGCGGCAAATACATCCATCGCATGAGTAATTACTGCCAGCATTGCCGCTATGATCCGGAGGAGATGACCGGCGAGAAAGCCTGCCCGTTTAATGCGCTCTACTGGGATTTTCTGGTGCGCCACGAGGACAGGTTCCGCGGCAACCAGCGCATGCCCTATGTCTTTGCCACATGGGATAAATTTTCGCCGGAAAAAAAGCGTGCCATTCGTGCTAAAGCAGCGCAGATATTAGTCAGTATGGAAAAGGGCAGCCTATGATTACGGTGTTTTACGATGGCGCCTGCGGGCTTTGTGCGCGTGAAATCGCGCATTATCAGCGCCTCGCGCCGGCGGGTGTGTTTAGCTGGGTCGACATCACCAAAACACCGGAGCCATTCACCGCCAAGGGCTACGCCGTAAGCGATGGGCTGATGGCGCTGCATGCGGAAGATGATGCGGGAAAGATGCATATCGGAGTAGCGGCCTTTATCATCATCTGGCAGCGACTCCCGCACTGGCATCTGCTCGCACGCCTTGCTAAACTGCCGCTGGTTTTAAGCTTGGCAGGCTGGCTCTATCGTCATTTTGCGCGTTGGCGTTTTAGCCGCCTCGGCTATGATCGCTGCGAACTACCGGAGAAAAATCATGAGTGAAGAAAAACAGAAAAATGTACTGGGCGGCGAGCTGATGCCATGTGGCACAAGCCCGATGACCGGCTTTTACCGCGATGGCTATTGCCGCACCGGTGCGCATGATACCGGACGTCATGTCGTTGCGGCGATGGTGACGGAGGAATTTCTCACCTTCACCAAATCGCGCGGCAATGATCTGATGACGCCGCGGCCGGAGTATGATTTTCCGGGCTTAAAGCCGGGCGACAGATGGTGCCTGTGTGCGCTGCGCTGGAAGGAGGCCGAAGAGGCAGGCGCTGCGCCGCCAGTGGATCTGGCCGCCACGCATGAAAACGCGCTGGAATTCATTCCGCTTGAGATTTTGCGGCGTTATGCTCGTCAATAAAACAGCGATCACGCATGAGGCGCGCAGACAGTGGCAGCTGGCCTTGCCACTGGTCACTGGTCTGCTGATTGCCGTGCTGCCAGGCATCGTTGACACGGTGCTGCTTGCACCGCTTGGCACGGTAGCGCTGGCTGCGGCATCGATCACCACCACCACGCTCATTATCTTTTATTCGTGCCTGTATGGCATGGTGTCGCCCGTGGGCGTATTGGCCGGACAGGCCTATGGCGCGAGTGAACCGCAAGCGATTGGCCAAGTGCTGCATCATGGTGTGCCGCTGGCGCTGGCGGCGGGGCTTTTCGGCGCGGCTCTTATGGCGGCGTTTTATCCGCTGCTGCCATACCTTAATCAGCCGCAAGAAGTCGTTTCGCAGATGAAACATTACTGGCTATGGATGTGTGCGATGCTGGTGCCGTTTTGCATGAAACTGGTTTATAAATCCATTCTCGACAGCACCAATCGCGCCTGGACGGCCACCGGCCTGATGCTGATTACGCCTATTGCCAATGGCCTGCTTGCATACGGCCTGATTTATGGTGCCTTCGGTCTGCCGCAAATGGGGCTGACCGGCGCCGGGGTTGCTTCTTTTCTCGGCTCGCTTATCGGGCTGTGGGGGCTGCAGGCCTATTTTCGTTTTGCTCCAGCGATGCAGCCTTACCGCACCCATCAACCTTATGCATGGGCACATTTCAAAAAGCAGCTGCGTGAAGGTGTGCCCATTGCGCTGCAATATCTGCTTGAGGGTGGTGCAGTGGCAGTGGCGGGCGTGCTGATTGGCTGGCTGGGCGCGGCGGCGCTGGCGGCAAACCAGATTGTGCTCAGCACCATGAGTTTTCTGTACATGCTGCCGCTGGGGATGGCGAGTGCCGTCACCATCCGCATGGCACAGGCGGTGGGCGAAAAGCGCCGGGGTGATTTCCGGCTGATTGGCTTTACCGGCCTTGGTCTTACAACGCTGTGGATGCTGGTGACCACCGCAGCGCTCGTCATCGCCGCTAAGCCGCTGGCCGCCTTCTTTACAGCCGATAGCGAAGTGCAGATGATTGCGGCGACGCTCTTTGTGGTGGTGGCGCTGATGCAGGTTTTTGATGGCATGCAGTCCGTTTCGGTGGGCGCGCTGCGCGGGCTGATGGATAATGACTGGCCGACCGTTGTCAGCTTGATTTCCTATTGGCTGATTGCGCTGCCTTTTGCTTATGTGCTTGGCTTTATGCTGAACTGGCAGGCCAGTGGCATATGGCTGGGTTTTGGCGCAGGGCTGCTGATTGCTTCGCTCGCCATGATTCACCGTTTCATGAGGCTGACCGATGCCCAGAATGCTTAAAAAATCAAATCTACCACAAAAAATCTGCGTAAGCTGCGGCCGCCCCTTTACCTGGCGCAAAAAATGGGAGAAAGTGTGGCAGGATGTGAAATATTGCTCGGATCGCTGCAGGATGAAACCACGATGACACCGCAAAATATTCGTCTCAGCAAGCTGCTCACCTATGCTGGTGTGCTGCCATTTGCGGCGGCGATGATGCTTGGTTTTTCCGGTGAAAACGCGCTCTCGCAGCGCCTTGCCCTCAGCTATGGCGCGGTGATTGGGGCTTTTCTCGCTGGCATACACTGGGCGGTGTTTATGTTTCATGAGGAGCGCTGCCCGCGCAACCTGCTCATCACCAGCAATATCACGGCGCTGCTCATCTTCGCTTCACTTATGCTTACGAATATCAAGGTGGCGCTGCTGCTGCAGGTGTTC
This sequence comes from Alphaproteobacteria bacterium, assembly GCA_033763775.1. Taxonomy (GTDB): domain Bacteria; phylum Pseudomonadota; class Alphaproteobacteria; order Rickettsiales; family SXRF01; genus JAJTHB01. The sequence continues at coordinate 10,661 of JANRJW010000010.1, forward strand.
TGCTTTCTGTATCTGCTGGTGCTGGATTTAAAATTGCATCTGGCCGGCATCTGGCCAACATGGTTCTACCGTCTGCGCCTTATCGCCACGGCGCTGGTGGTGGTGTTCATGGTGGGGGTGGTAGCAACATGAAACCAACGATCGCCATCATTGGTGCGGGTATCGGCGGGCTGACGCTGGCGCGCGAGTTGGCGCATGATGCCGAGGTGGTGGTGTTTGAAAAAGCACGCGGCGTGGCGGGGCGGATGGCCACGCGCTATGCTGATCCATTTTTCTTTGATCACGGCGCGCAGTGCTTCACCGCGCGCACCAAGGCCTTTCAGGGGTTCGTGCGGCCGCTCATCGAAGAAGGTGTGATCGCTGAATGGAAGGGCAAAGTTATCAATCTCGAAGCGGGCAAGAAAACTACCAAGCGCCTGTGGTTTGAGGTGCACTGGGTGGCGAGCCCCAACATGAACAGCCTGTGCAAACATCTAAGCGACGGCGTGGATATTCGCCTTTCCACCGAGGTCGCGCCGCTTGGGGCAAGACAGAAAGATGGCTGGCACCTGATGGATAAAGAAGGAGAGCCGCTCGGGGTGTTTGACTGGGTGATTTCCACGGCGCCGCCGGCGCAGACGGCTGCGTTGTTTGGTAATGCGCTTTCTAAAACCACGCCCATGGCAAGCAGCACACTTTCCGGCTGCTATGCGCTGATGCTGGGGTTTAATCGCCCGTGGGATCAGGCATGGATTGCTGCAAAAGTGCGCAGCAGCCCGCTGAAATGGATTTCGGTCAATTCCACCAAACCCGGCCGAAATCCCGACGTCACCTGCTTTGTCGCCCACAGCCGCGGCAACTGGGCGGATGAACATATGAACATGGACATGAAGGAAGCAGAAATGCTCCTGGTGGATGAATTCACTAAAGTAACTGGTATCGATGCGAGGGCAGCGGATTTCACCGCGCTGCACCGCTGGCGCTACGCGATTGTGGAAGATACCAGCCAGCCCGGCGCTTATCTGGATGTCGATAAGAAACTGGCGGCGGTCGGCGACTGGTCGGCCACCTCGCGCATCGAGGAGGTGTGGCTTTCAGCCATGCAGCTGGTGAAGGACTGGAAGCTTAAGCAGCTGATGGCGATGAGCCGCGCCTGAAAAATGTTTCACGTGAAACATTTTGCCAGCAAGGCGGGCGGGGGGTATGATCCGGCCATGACATCGACAGTTTCAAACCTTGATTCTGTGTTTGAAAAAGCGCATACGCTGCGCTGGCTTTATATTGATTTTAATAGCTATTTTGCGAGTGTCGAGCAGCAGCTGAACCCTGCGCTTCGCGGCCGGCCGATTGCGGTGGTGCCGGTGGAAACCGATGCCACCTGCGCGATCGCCGCCAGCTACGAGGCCAAGGCCTACGGCATTAAAACCGGCACGCCCATCTATGAAGCCAAGCAGAAATGCCCCGGGCTGATCTGCGTGCCAGCGCGCCACGAGCATTATGTGCGCTTCCACCAGATGATCCTTGCCGAGCTGGATAAACACCTGCCGGTTTCCGCCGTGTGCTCCATTGATGAAATGGCCTGCCGGCTGATGGATAATGAAACCGATCCGGCGCGTATCCGCACCATTGCTGATGGTATCAAGCGTGGTCTTGCTCAGGAAGTGGGAGAATATGTGCGCTGCTCGATTGGCGTGGCCGCCAACCAATATCTCGCCAAAGTCGCCACCGACCTGCAAAAACCGGACGGTTTTACCATCATGGCGGAGGCGACCCGCACCCAGCAGCTACTGACCCTGAAACTACGCGATCTGCCGGGCATTGGCCATAATATGGAAAAGCGCCTGCATATGGCCGGCATTTATGACATGGCTTCACTGCTGGAACTTTCGCCGAGGCAGATGCGCGCCATCTGGGGTAGTATCTGGGGCGAGAAAATGTGGTACCTGCTGCGCGGCGCCGATCTGCCGGCGGAAGATACCAGCCGCAGCACCATCGGCCATAGCCATGTGATGGCGCCGCAGCTGCGCGACCCGCTGAAAGCACGCTATGTGGCAAAACGCCTGACCATGAAAGCCGCCAGCCGCCTGCGCCGCCTTGGCTACTTGGCTTCCGCCTTCAGCCTTTCCATGCGGATCGAAAATGGAGGGCGCCTTTCAACTGAGCGCCGCTGCTACCGCGCGCAGGATACGATGACATTTCTCGCGCTGCTGGACGAAGCATGGCAGGAGCTGATGCAGCAGGCGCGCGGCGGCCGCATCAAGAAACTTTCGGTGGTGCTGTTTCATCTCTCGCCGATTGCTGAAAACGCACCGCTGCTGCCGCTGGATTTTCCGGATTTTGATAGCGTAGCGCGGGGCAAACACGAGCGCGTCTCGCGAGCGCTGGATAAAATCAACCACCGCTTCGGGCGCGATAGCGTGCTGGTGGGCATGCTGCCATCGCAGGGGCGCAGCTTCTCCGGCACGAAAGTGGCGTTTACGCGCATTCCGGATGTGGAGGAGTTTTTTGAGTGAAAAACTCTACTGCCGCGGAAAATCTTCTTGCGATGAAGCCTCCCTCGGGCATGTCATGTACCTACAAAATCCGCATCCGGGATTTTGTGACTTTAAGTCCGCAAATCCCACTTGTGGATTTGCGAGTGTACACTCATGCCCTCGGACTCCATCGCTGCGCGCTTTTCTCACAGCAGCGAGTTTTGAAAAAAGAATGATAAATGCAAAAACATCTTGCGTGGTTTTTTCGCCACAGCGTATGCTCTTGATTTACCGTTGGGGGGTATCAGTCTTTACCGTTCTTTAACACAATATCTATTGACCGACACCCAGCAACTAACACTATATGTAGTAGAGACACTGAAAGTCCGATAAAAGCAGTCAAGTATAAAAAACAGGGGGAATACCAACTATGCTCACCACCAATGCCTATGATTTCGACCGCAATGGCAATTTGATTCACTATGATCCCACCCGCACTGTGGTGGCCTTCCCAACAACCAAAGAAGAAAAAAAGCTGCACCAGAAGCAGGCTGTTCCTCCCAAAAAACCCAAAATTGATGCCAGCAAAATCGCGCTGGATTATTCACGCGACGCACTGCTCACTGATTTCGGCAAGGCAACGCTTGATGATCGCTATTTGCTGCCGAACGAAAATTACCAGCAGATGTTTGCCCGCGTGGCGAGCGCGTTTGCGGATGATCTGGATCATGCCCAGCGCCTTTATGATTACATCTCGCGCTTATGGTTCATGCCGTCGACTCCGATTCTTTCCAATGGCGGCGCGGGCAGGGGGCTTCCTATTTCCTGCTTCCTGAACACGGTGGCCGATTCGCTTGATGGAATTGTTTCGACCTGGAACGAAAACGTGCTGCTTGCGAGCAATGGCGGCGGTATCGGGACTTACTGGGGCTTTGTGCGCGGGGTGGGCGAGCCTGTTGGTCGCGCAGGCAAAACCTCGGGCATTATTCCGTTTGTTCGCGTGATGGATTCGCTGACGCTCGCTATTTCGCAAGGTTCACTGCGGCGTGGCTCGGCGGCGGTGTATCTCGATATTCACCATCCGGAAATCGAAGAGTTTCTTGAAATCCGCAAACCTTCCGGTGATTTCAATCGTAAATCGCTGAACCTGCATCACGGCATCAACATCACCGATGAATTCATGGAAGCGGTGAAGAGCGATAGCGAGTTCGGCCTGCGATCGCCCAAGACCGATCAGGTGATTAAAACCGTGAATGCGAGGAAGCTCTTCCAGAAAATTCTGGAAATGCGCATCCAGACCGGTGAGCCGTACATTATTTATATCGATACTGCTAATAAATCCATGCCCAAGCACCAGCGCGAGCTTGGCCTGAAAGTGCGTATGAGCAATCTGTGCAGCGAGATTCTGCTGGCGACCGGCCCCGACCATCTCGGCAAGGATCGCACGGCCGTGTGCTGCCTTTCTTCGCTCAATGCCGAGACGTGGGACGAGTGGCACGACCACCCGCGCATCATCGAAGATGTGCTGCGCTTCCTTGATAATGTGCTGCAGGATTTTATCGACAACGCGCCGGATGGCATGGCGCGCGCCAAATATTCTGCCGCGCGCGAGCGTTCGGTCGGTCTTGGGCTGATGGGCTTTCATTCCTTCCTGCAAAGTAAGGGCGTGCCGTTTGAGTCAGCAATGGCGAAAAGCTGGAACATGAAAATGTTCCGCCATATGCGCCGCGCGTCGGATGCAGCATCGGTGAAGCTTGCCGAAGAACGCGGCGCCTGCCCGGACGCTGCCGAGCGTGGCATCAAGGCGCGCTTTTCGCACAAAATCGCGATTGCGCCGACCGCCTCCATCTCGATCATCTGCGGCGGCACCTCGGCCTGCATCGAGCCGATTCCCGCGAATGTGTACACGCATAAAACACTCTCAGGTAATTTCTCGGTGAAAAATCGCCATCTCGAGGCGCTGCTTGAAAGCAAAGGCATGAACAACGACGCGGTGTGGCAATCGATTGTGGAAAATGAAGGTTCGGTTTTGCATCTGGACGGCCTCACGCAGGATGAAAAAGACACCTTCAAAACCGCTTTTGAGATTGACCAGCGTTGGGTGGTGGAGCTGGCGGGCGACCGCGCGCCGTATATCTGCCAGGGCCAGTCGATCAACGTGTTCCTGCCTGCCGATATTGATAAGTGGGATCTGCTGATGCTGCATTGGAAGGCGTGGGAGCTGGGCGTTAAAAGTCTTTATTACTGCCGCTCGAAATCCATTCAGCGCGCAGAAACGGTTGGTAGTGAAGCCAAAGTCAGCAAGCAGATCGAAACCAAACGCACGGATTATGAGGAATGTTTGGCGTGTCAATAGGCGCTTGTCATCCCCGGCTTGTCCGGGGATCTAGAGCCAAATAGAAATATCTCTGTTGTGACCCGAGATCCCCGCATAAAGCGGGGATGACGAAAGGAAAGAATAATGACCAGCTACGAAAAAACAAGTCCGTTTGAGCTCCAGAACAAAGGCCTGATCGGCCTGCTCGAGACCACCGGCACCTATAATATCGATCGCTATCCGTGGGCGTATCAGGCGTGGAAACGCCAGCAGCAGATTCACTGGATGGGCGAGGAAGTGCCGCTTGGTGAAGACGTAAAAGATTGGGCGGGCAAACGCCTTTCCGAGGGCGAGCGCAATTTGCTCACGCAGATTTTCCGCTTCTTCACCCAGTCGGATGTTGAGGTATCTGAGAATTATTTCAAGCGCTACATCCCCATTTTCCAGCCGCTCGAAGTGCAGATGATGATGGCGGCCTTCACCAACATGGAAACGGTGCATATCGACGCTTATGCGCTGCTGCTCAAAACACTCGGCATGCCGCAGACGGAATTTGAAGCGTTCAAGGACTACGCGGCGCTGCGCGCGAAAGCGGACTACATGCACAGCTTCGGCACGAACAGCTGCTCGGATGTGGCGCGCACGCTCGCCATGTTCGGCGCATTCACCGAAGGCATGGCGCTGTTTGCCAGCTTCGCGATGCTGATGAATTTCCCGCGCTTCAACAAGATGAAAGGCATGGGGCAGATTGTGAGCTGGTCGGTGCGCGATGAATCGCTGCACTGCGAATCGATCATCCGCCTGTATCATGAGTGGAATAAGGAAACCGGCGCGGTGACGCAGAGCGTTGCCGATGACATCACCGAGGTGGGCAAAACCATGGTGAGCCTCGAGGATAAATTCGTGGAGCTCGCCTTTGAGCATGGCGAAGTGCAGGGCATGAAAGCTGAAGATATTCAGAACTATGTTCGCTATATCTGCGACTGGCGCCTGACGCAGCTCAGGCTCAGACCCGTATACGGCTACTTCACCGGTGAGGCCGGCGAATACAGCCAGACCAAAGAACATCCGCTGCCGTGGTTATCAGCGATGCTGAACGGCGTCGAGCATGCCAACTTCTTCGAGGCGCGCGCCACCGAATATTCCAAAGCCGCTACCAAAGGCGAATGGCACGGCGATGGCGGTGTGTGGGCGGCGTTTGATCAGGTGAAGGCCAAAGCGGCGTAACGATTTATTTCCTCTCCCCGGCGGGGAGAGGATGTTTTTCATTCATTCCTCAAATAGGGTGCGGCGGGCTGGGCGAGTGTGCGCCCGGTAACCGCCCAGCCGATGGAAAGTGTGAGCAGCACGCAGGCAAGGCCGGTGAGTAGCGCAGGCAGGGTGTAGAACATCCAGGTGAGTTCCATCATCCGAACCAGAATCGCCCACGAGATGAACGCGCCAAGCGCCAGCGAAATAACGGCGGCAATCGCACCCAGCAGGCTGAACTCCAGCAGGAAGGCCTTGACCAGCGTGCGGCTTGGTGTGCCGAGCACTTTCAGGATCACTGTATCGTAAAGCCGCTGTGTGCGTGTGGCAGCGAGGCTACTGGCCAGCACCAGCACGCCGGTCGCCACCGCGACCAGCGCGGTGACACGCACGGCATCGGCGATGCTGGTGAGAATGCCGGTGGCGGCTTCAATCGCATCGGTGAGGCGGATCATCGACACGTTGGGAAACGCCGCGCCCATGACTTTCTGAATACGGCCCTCCTCACGGGGATCCGCCACCACCGTGGCGAGCCAGCTATGCGGCGCGGCCTCGAGCGTGCCGGGTGCGAAGGTGAAGGCAAAATTGATCGTGAAATTCGTCCAGTTCACTTCGCGCACATTGGCGATGGTGGCGGTGATGTCGCGGCCGAGAATGTTAAAGGTGATCTGATCGCCCGGCTTCACCCCGAAACCTTTTTCCACATCATTCACCACCGACACCAGCGGGGGCCCCTGATAATCCGCCGGCCACCAGCTGCCGGAGGTGATGGTGGAATGGGCGGGAAGTTCGCTGGTGTAGGTGAAGCCGCGGTCGTTCTGCAGCAGCCAGCGTTCAGATTCATCGACCAAGGCCTGCGCGGCCGGCACGCCATTTACTGAGACGATGCGCCCGCGAATATTGGCAGCGAATTTGACCTCGCGTGCGCTGGGCTGCTGCTCCAGCAGTGCGCCAAAGGCTTCCTTCTGGCTGCCTTGAATATCAAGGAAGAAAAAGGCCGGCGCATCGCTGGGAAGATTGCGCGTGATGCCGTCGCGCAGGTTGAATTCAATGAGTGTGACGGTGACCAGCACGGTCAGCCCAAGCCCCAGCGACACCAGCGTGCCGGCAGTGGCATTGCCCGGCCGGTGCAGGTTGCGTACGGCGAGTTTCAGCGCTGGTTTTCCCTGAATGTGAAGCTTGGCGGCCAGTTTGGAAATGACCCAGCCCATCACCCAGAAAATGAGCAGCGAAAACATCGCCCCCACGGCAAACCACATGGCAAAACGCCCGTCGCGCGCACTGGCGATGGTGAGCAGCGCCAGCAGCAGCGCCAGCACCACGGTTGCCAGCTTGAACGCTGTGGGCGGTGCGGCGCGCATCGGCGAGATGCTGCTGCGAAACAGCTCGAGCGCCGGTGTGGCGACCGCCTGACCCAGCGGCCAGAGTGTGAATAAAAACGCGATGATCAGCCCAAACAGCGCAGGAATCATGAGGCCGGCAGCGGTGAGGGTAGGGGTGATGGTGAAGGGCAGCAGCTCAGAGAGCGCCGGCGCCGCGACAAATGGCAGCGCCGCGCCGATGGCAAGGCCAGCAGCGGTGCCAAGCAGCGTAATGACCAGCACCTGCCAGAGATAGATGCGATGAATCAGCCCCAGCGTGGCGCCGAGTGATTTGAAAATGGCAATGGTTTTCATGCGCGTTTCAAAATGGGCGCGCATGCCATTGCCGATGCCGATGCCGCCGATCAGCAGCGCCGATAAGCCCACCAGCGTGAGAAACAGCATGAACCGATTCACAAACCGCGTGATCTGCGGCGAGGCGTTATCCGCATCGGTGATGCGCAGATTGCCTTCGGGAAATTCCGCCTTGAGTGCGGCAACCGTTTGTTTGAGATTCGCATTTTCCGGCAGGCGGGCGCGCAGGTCAAAATACGACATGCTGCCGGTGGCAAGCAGGCCGGTTTGGCGCATGGTATCGCCGGAAATGATCACCCTCGGCGCAATGCCAAAACGCTCGCTGCCCGCGCGATCCGGCTCATGGGTGATAAAGCCGCGGATGGTAAGCAGCATCTCGCCGAGCCTTACCTGCTCGCCGACCTTCAGATTCAGTCTGGTTTCAAGCGCCGGATCAAGCAGCACCCCGCGATCTGCGAGGAGTGTTTGAATATCGGTGCCGCTTGTTGTCTCAAGAGCGCCATAAAGCGGATAGATGGAATCCACCGCTTTCAGCTCCACGAGCGTGTTATCGCCGCTAGCAGCGCTTGCGAGCATGACGCGCATCTCGATCGTTTCACTTAAAGTCGCCCCGCGCGCCGCCAGCCAGTCCTGCATCGATTTCGGCACCGGTTGATAGAGATTTCGCACAATCAGATCCGCGCCGAGGATGGTGCGGCCATTCTCCTCAATCGCGGTGAGCACGCTGCGGCTGACCAGCTGCACCGCCGAGATGGTGGCAACGCCAAGAACCAGGCATAGCAGCACAATTTTCAGGCTGCGCAGCGCGCCGCGAAGATCTTTGATCGCATAGGTGAGGGCAAGGCTCATGCCAGCACCTTTCCGTCTTTGATGTGAATGGTGTGGTCGCACATCGCGGCAAGCGCCGGATCATGGGTGATCAGCATCAGTGTGGCGCTGTGGTCTTTCACCCGTTCAAACAGCAGGGTCATGATGCTGCTTCCCGTGTCCTGATCGAGGTTGCCGGTGGGCTCATCCGCCAGAATCAGCGCGGGTTTCATGGCGAGCGCCCGCGCAATCGCCACGCGCTGCTGCTCGCCGCCGGAAAGCTGCGAAGGATAATGCGTCAGCCGGTGGCCAAGCTGCACGCTGACAAGCGCCTCTTTCGCACGCTCGCTCGCTGCTGGCACTCCCGCCAGCTCGAGGGGAATGGCGACATTTTCCAGCGCGGTCATGGTGGGAATCAAATGGAAGTTCTGAAACACAATGCCCATGCGGTCGCGCCGGAGCCCCGCCATCTCGCCTTCGCTGTGGTGGGTGATGTCTGCCCCGTCAAAGATCAGCGTGCCGCTGGTGGCCTTCAGCAGCCCGGCGCAGATCATCATCAGCGAAGTTTTGCCGGAGCCCGAAGGCCCCACCACCGCCACCGACTTGCCCTTTGGCAGCGAGAGCGAAACCCCGCGCAGGATGTCAACCATTCCCGCTGATCCTGGTAGTGACAAAGTGACATCGTTCATGGAAAGCAGCATGGGGGCATCCTTATTGTTTTGTCACCCCGGCGCAGGCCGGGGTCCACGCCATCCCTTGCCGAAGCATAAAGAGTTTGACATGGATACCGGCCTTCGCCGGTATGACGAGAAAGCTGGAATATGACATACTTTAGAATATACTGATGCGGTAACATAGTGCGGGAGCGAAAAAAAACAATGCGTGCCATACTACTGAGTCTTTTGCTTATATTTCAGGTGGGTGCTGTGCAGGCGGCGGCGCTTCGCGTGGTCGCGCTGGGTGATAGCCTGACTTCCGGTTATGGCCTCGAAGCAGGGCAGGATTTTCCTTCGCAGCTGGCGAAGGCGCTGGCGGGCAGGGGGCTTAAGGTGGCGATGGAAAATGCTGGCGTGGCGGGGGATACGTCAGCGGGCGGCCTCGCACGCGTTGACTGGTCGGTGGGCGGCGAGCTGAAACCGGCGCTGGTGATTGTTGGCCTTGGTGGCAACGACATGCTGCGCGGGATTGACCCGGCGCATACCAAGGCGAACCTTGCCGGTATTCTGGCCAAGCTGAATGAAAAACAAATCCCCGTGCTGCTGCTTGGCATGCGCACCGGGCCTAATATGGGCGCCGAATATCGCCAGCAGTTTGATGCGATCTATCCCGCGCTGGCCGAGGAATATCGCGTATCGCTGTATCCGTTTTTTTTAGAGGGCGTGGCGCTTAACCCGGCGATGAACCAGCGCGACGGTATTCATCCTAACCAGCTTGGCGTTGCGCGCATGGTGGAAGGGGTGCTGCCTTATGCACTGCAGATTTTAGAGGCGCGGCCATGAAAAAAATAGCCTTGGCGCTCAGCCTGCTTGTCGCGGCCTGCAGCTCGCTGGATGTCGGGCGGCTGATGGAGGCCTATCTCTGGCAAAAGCGCGTGCTGCTGGTGTTTACGCCAAGCGCCGACCACCCCCGTTATCAGGCGATGAACCAGCGCCTGCCCGGACTGCCGGAAAGCCTGAAAGAGCGTGATGTGGTGATCTGGCGTATTATTGAAGATACGCAGATTTCCATCAATGGAGAGCTGAAACCGCAGCTGCCCACCAAGCCATTTTATGACTATTTCAAGGTAGAAAAGGGCAGCTTTGCTGTCATTCTGCTTGGCAAGGATGGTGAGGAAAAACACCGTGGCAGCAAGGATATCGGCACTAGCTGCGTGGAAACCATCATCGACCTCATGCCCATGGGCGCGGCCGAAAAATCTGCCCGAAATCGTTGACATGCTTTCGTGATTGGTCTGTAGTGCCCGCATGTGTGGAATTGCCGGGCTGATCAATGTCGAGGGAGCCACCATTGCCGATGTGCAGGCGATGGTGAGTGTCGTGCGTCACCGCGGGCCGGATGATGCGGGTGTCGTGCAACATGGCGCCGCGGTGATGGGGCATGCAAGGCTTGCGATCGTCGATCCGGCAACCGGCCGTCAGCCACTTTATAATGAGGATGGCAGCGTTTGCGTCACCTTCAACGGCTGCATCTATAATTATGTTGAGCTGCGCGCTGAACTGGAGGCGAAAGGCTATCACTTCAAAACACGCTGCGACACGGAAGTACTGGTGCATCTCTGGCGCGCCGAGGGCGAAAACATGATGCGCCGGATGATCGGCATGTTTGCTTTCTTCATCTGGGACACCAAGCAGCAGCGCGGCATGCTGGTGCGTGATCGCCAGGGCATCAAGCCCTGCTTTGTCGCCCGCTACCAAGGCGGCTATGCCTTTGCCAGCGAGATGAAATCGATTCTGGCGCTGCCAGGTATGAAGCGCGAGCTGAATGCATCGGCGCTCAAAGAAGTCTTCGCGTTTAATTACTGCCTCTCGCCCCATACCTGTTTTACCGGCATTGAGCATGTTGAGCCGGGCTGTTACTGGCTGTTTGAAGGGAAAAAAGAGCCGCAGAAAAAACGCTACTGGCAGTGGCCATTGGAGGAAGAAAAACGAACGCCGAGCTTTGAGGAATTCGAGGCGCTGCTTGAAGATGCGGTTAGGCTCCAGATGCGCTTTGATGTTGCGGGCGGGCTTTATCTTTCAGGCGGCGTGGATTCATCGGTGGTGGGCTACCATGTGCGCCGCGCGTGGCGCGAAAAAAACCTTGATGCCTACGGGCTGAACACGGTGAATGAAGCTTACAGCGAGTTTGGTTTTTCTGAGCAAGCGGCGGATCAGCTTGATATTCATCTTCATGAGGTGCGTATTGAGCCGAAGCTGCTGCCGGAGATTGCCAGCAAAGTTATCCGGCATGCCGAGCAGCCGCACGGCGATTTTTCTTTTTTCCTATTTTATCTGCTGGCCGAGCGCGCCCACCGTGATGGCAAGGTGGTGCTTTTTTCCGGCGATGGGCCGGATGAAGCGCTTGGCGGCCAGCATTTCCGCCGCGCGCCAAGGCCGGATTTTTCGCTGAAGGATTATTTTGCCACCATTAATTACATGGACAGCCACCATCGCGCGTGCGTGCTGAATCCTGATTTTGAACATGAAACGCCCGACCCCTGGGCACGCTTTCAGGAAAAACTTGCGCCGTTTGGCCATATGAGCCTGATTGACCAGATTGTTGCCTTTGAAACTACCAGCCTGCTGCCCGGCAATAACCTGCTGAAAGGTGAGCGTATGGGCGCCGCATGGTCAACCGAAGTGCGCTCGCCGCTGATGGATCATCGCATCAGCGAGCTGTTTGTATGCTTGCCGAGTAGCCAGAAATTTGCAGATGGCTACAGCAAGTTTTATTTCAAAAATTATGCAGCAACCAAATTCCCGCGCGAGTTTATCTTCCGCGAAAAAACCATGCCGACCATGCCGATCGGCGAATGGATCAAAGCGCCGCTTTATGACTGGGCGCATGAGCTGCTTGCGCGCCATGACGGTAGCATCATGAACACCAAAGCAGCACTTGCCATGCTCGCTGAGCACAAAGAAGGCAAAGCCAACCACACCAAGCATCTGCGCACGATGCTGATGACGCAGCTGTGGCTTGAGCATGTAGGGTGCCCCGCATGATATCAGGCTGGCGCAGCGCGCCGTTTCATATTGCCCGTATGCTCTTGTTGCTATTGCCGGTGACGATGCTGCTCGGCGCCCGCGCCCCGCTGGATATTGTCGGCAGCACGATTGCCGGACTTTTGCTGGTGCATCTGATCGTGAGCCGTGATTTTACCATGCTGGCAAAGCCGTGGATTTATTTCGGCCTTGCGTGGTGGGGGTGGCAGATTGCCTCTTCACTCTGGGCGTATGATGCGAAAGAGGCCTTGATCGCCGGTCTGATCTGGGGGAGGTTTTTGCTGTTTGCTGTTGCCGCTGCCTACTGGTTGATAACGGATGAGGCCTATGAATGGCGTCTGGTGGCAGTTATCGCAGCCGTGTTGGCATTTCTGTGCATTGATACGATGGTTCAATACTATACCGGCACCAGCTTGTTTGGGCGCGAGAAGGTGGGCGAACGACTGACCGGCCCATTTCGCGGCCAGCCCATAGTTGGTTCTGCCATTTTGCATCTTTTCCTGCCGCTACTGGCGCTCGCGATGGCGGCGCGGTTTCAAACCCGGCGCGATCTGGCCCTGGCGCTGCTTATGGCGTGCTGTGTGGCGGTGATTATCTTAAGCGGCGAGCGTGCGGCAGCGCTACTCATGGGCCTCGGTATTGCGCTGCTGCTCGTGTTGATGCGCGGCGCAAAAAGCCGCTGGTGCGGGGTGGCGGTGCTTGCTGGCGCGGGATTGCTGCTGGCCATTCAGCTGGGGGTGCTTTCCGAATATTCCAGTATGCGTAGCGACTATGTGGCGCAGCGCCATACCAGCGAAACATGGGATGTCGTGAGCCGATTCTCAGAGAGTATTTATGGTCTGCTCTGGCAGGATGCCTGGCAGATGATTGCCGAGCATCCTGTGCTTGGGGTGGGCGAGCGAAATATTCGCGTGTATTGGTGCGAGATGGGCATGCAGCGCTACTTTCCGGAAGGTTGCGCGGTGCATCCTCATAATGTCTATCTCGAAATATGGGGCAGCACCGGCACCGTTGGTCTGCTGCTCTATCTGGGTATGGTGGGGGCGCTGCTGCGATGGTTCTGGCGCACCCGGCATCTCTGGCGCCATGATGCGCTGACCACCGGACTGGTGGTCGCGGTGCTGGTGCGGCTATGGCCGCTGATGTTTGTGACCAGCCACACCCGCGCGATCAGCGCGCTGCTTTTCTGGCTGGTCGCCGGATGGGCAATCAGCCGTATCCAGCGGCTTCAGAAATAGTTGGTGATATCGCTGCGTATCGCGTTAATCACCACTGAAGACGGGCTGAACTCGCGCTCCAGCTCGTAGCGCGTGCGGCGCTCCTGCTTCACCGCGGTTTCTACCGCAGCCACGATATTATCAAGGCGCATGCCAGCGACGATGGTACCGCCCGCCTCCACGGTTTCCGGACGTTCGGTGGTCTGGCGCAGCGTGACACAAGGCAAGCTGTAGAGCAGGGCTTCTTCCGGCGCGGTGCCGGAATCAGACAGGAAACAATAAGCGTGCTTGACCAGCTTATTGAAATCATAAAAACCAAGCGGTTTCATGATCTCAACCCCTTTGGGCATGGTTGCGCCCGCCAGCTTGTTCATGGTGCGCGGATGGCAGGAGAAAATCACTTTTTTCTTATACACATCAGCAATTTCGCCAAGCGCCGCGACAATGTTATTGCGGTACATATCCACGTCCACATTTTCGCTGCGATGCGCGGTGGCAAGAATATAGCCGCCCGGCTCAAGCCCGAGTGTGGAAAGGATGTTGCTCGCTTCAATCTTTGGCATGAAGTGCCACATCACCTCGTAGGTGGGGTTGCCGGTGACAAAGATTTTGGAGGGGTGGATATTTTCACGCAGCAGGTTTTCACGGTGATACTGGTTGAAGGGCAGCAGAACGCTGCTCATGTGATCAATCAGAATGCGGTTGCGCTGCTCCGGCATGCGCTTGTCCCAGGCGCGAAGCCCGGCTTCCATGTGAAAGGTTTTAATGCCGTGATGCGTGGCCGGCATGATGGAAAGGCCGCTGTAAGTATCGCCGAGGATGAGAAGCGCATCAGGCTTTACTTTACGAAACAGCTCATCGGATTTCACAATCACATCGGCAACTTCTGCTGCATAGCTGGCGGTGGTGATGCCAAGCTCATAATCCGGCTTTCTCAGCTCAAGATCGCGGAAGAAAAAGTCTTTCAGTTCTGGCGTGAAGTTCTGCCCCGTATGCACCATGATGTGCTCAAAGTTGAGCTCATCGAGTTTTTTCAGGGTCGACCACAGCTTGATCATTTCAGGCCGCGTGCCAAAAATAGACATGACTTTCATATAAATCGTCCTACAAGAGAATTAACGTCGCAAGCTTCTATACCATGAACGAACCCTTTGACAACGCTAAAAACCCGCGCAAAACCAGCGTCATTTTTGTAGCTATGGTGCATAGCGTGCATGCGGCGCGCTGGCTGAATATGGTGCACGAGTCTGGCGCGTGCGAATTCATTGTCTACCCCTCGCTTTACATGCCGAGGCACCCCGACCTTCATCCGCAGATTAAAGTAGTGTATCCCGCATGGTTTGGTTCGGCCACCTGCGACCACACGCGCTGGTACTGGCCAAGGCGCGTGCTGGACCTCATGCTGGCACGCATCAGAGGGTACCCGCGCGGCAGCCAGTTTGTCTCGCCCAGAGCGCTGTCGCGTTTAATACGGCGCTTCAGGCCGGATCTCATCCACGCGCTCGAGCTGCAGCATGCGGGCTATCTGGCCATGCAGGCGCTCCATCTGCTGCCAGCTTCGGCGCGCCCTCAGCTGGCGCTGAGCAACTGGGGCAGCGATATTTTCTGGTATCAGCACAGGCGCGGCCACCTGCGGCTGCTGTCGCAGCTGCTGGCGACAAGCCAGATTTACATGGCAGAATGCGCGCGGGACTATCCGCTCGCCCGCGCTCTGGGATTTTCCGGCAAAGAATGGCCGGTGATGCCCAGCGGCGGGGGGCTGGATCTGGCACTCATTCAGCAGGCCGGGCGTGGCGCGCGCCCACCCAGCCAGCGCCGCCGTATCGTGGTGAAGGGCTACCAGCATTTTGTCGGGCGGGCGCTTACGGCACTCGCTGCGCTTGCCTCCTGCGCCGAGCTGCTTAAGGGCTATGAGCTGGTGGTATTTTCACCATCGCGCTCGGTGCGCCGCGAAGGCGAGCAGCTGGCCAGCCGCTATGGGCTTCAGGTTTCCTTTGTGTCAGGGCTGACACAGATGGGTATGCTTGAGCTGTTTGCTTCTGCAAGAATCTATCTGGGCATCAGCCTGTCGGATGGTATCAGCACCTCATCGCTGGAGGCGATGGCCATGGGCTGTTTTCCCATTCAATCAACCAGCGCCTGCTGCGACGAATGGTTTGAGCATGGAAAAAGTGGACTATCAGTGCCACCACAAGACGAAAGCGCTATCGCAGACGCCATTTCCCGCGCGCTGACAAGCGATGAGCTGGTGGATGGCGCAGCGGTGATCAACCAGGCCATGATTCATGACCGCGCGGACAGGCAGCGCTTCATGGCCATGGCGAGGGATTGCTACGCATCGCTGGCGAGCACACCGCTGGTGACCATCATCACCCCGACGCATAACCGCGCGCATCTGCTTGAGCAGGCGATGGAATCGGTGCTTTCAAGTGGCTACGTGCGCCTGCAATATATTATTGTGGATGATGCCTCGAGTGATGCAACGCCGGACGTGGTTAAGCGTTTTTCCGAGCGCTACCCGGGAACCATCTGCTATCTGCGCCAGCAGACCAATGCCGGAGAATCTGCTGCTATTAATCGCGCACTGGCAGAGGCGAAGGGCGAGCTGATTGCCACGCTGAGTGATGATGATAAGCTGATGCCCGAATGGTTTGATGTGGTCGTGCCTTTCATGCAGCGCCATCCGCAGCTGGTGGCCGCGTATCCTGACTGGCATGTTATCGATGCGGCCGGGCATGTGCTGCGCACCGTGCGTATGGCTGAATATAATTTCCCGGCTCTCTTTGCTTCACACCGCAGCGCGCCGGGCGCAGGCGTGGTTTTTCGCGCCAGTGCTGTCCGCCCCGGCGAGGAGCTGAGATCCACACGCTATCGCTATGCGCCGGACTATCTGATGTGGATGACGCTGGCGCTGCGCGGCCCCATGGCGCGCATCCCCGAGCCGCTGGCCTGTTGGCGTGAGCATGGTCATTCCATAACCGTGGCGGCCAGTCATCCTGCTAAATCGCTGGAAATGATTGCGCTCAGCGAGGCCTTTATCTCTGATTACGCCGATCACCCGCTGGTGCGCCGCCATGGCCGCAAACTTCGCAGCCGCGCGCTGCTGCATGCGGGCTTGCTGGCGCTTAAGTGCCGGGATTGGAAGCATGCCGCCTGCTGGCTTTGGGGCGCGCTCTACTGCCACGGCCCGTGGGCGATGATTCTTGCTGGAAGTTATGTGCTGAATCGTGTACATCGTGGGCGTTTTGCGACATCTCGATGAGTTCTATGACGCGTATTCTGATTCTGGGTGCAAGCGGCATGCTTGGCCACCAATGCGTGAAAACCTTGCGGCATCAGGCCGAACTGGTGGCCGTGGTGCGCCGCCGCGCTGACCAGTTTACTGCCCCGCAGGCCGAAGTTTTTAAAGGCGTCAGGCTGATCGATGGCCAGGATATCAGCCATCAGGAAAACCTAAGAAAACTCTGCCATGAGGTGCGCCCGGATGTGATTATCAATGCTGCCGGCATTATTAAACAACGCAATGAAGCGAAAGAAGCGGTGGCCTCGATTCAGATTAACGCGCTGCTGCCTCATATGCTGTCGGCAATCTGCGAGGATATCGGCGCCTACCTTGTGACCCTCAGCACGGACTGCGTATTCAGCTGCAAGGGCACAGGTCCTTACCGTGAATCCGACAGCCCCTCGCCGGATGACCTTTACGGCCGCAGTAAATGGCTGGGAGAAATTGACCAGCCGCACGCGCTGACTCTGCGCATGTCAATCATTGGCCGCGAGCTGTTTGAACCCAAACTCAGCCTGCTGGAGTGGGCGCTTTCAAACAAGGGCAAAGCGGTCGAAGGCTACAGGCGCGGATTATACACCGGCCTGACCACGCTTGAGCTTTCAAAGCTGCTCGCTCAGCTGATGGCGCGCACGGAGCGTTTAAGCGGCGTCTGGCACGTTGCCGGTCCTGCCATCACCAAGCATGATTTGTTATTGGAAATCAGCAAGGTGTATAATCTTGGTCTTGCCGTTACCCCGCAGGATCGCTTTGTCTGTGACCGCCGTCTGGACGGATCCCGCTTCGCTGAGGCGACCGGCTACCGCGCCCCTTCATGGCATCAGATGCTCAGCGAGCTCGCTGCCAGCAGCTGATGCGCAGGCCGGCGTTGACATTTCTACGGCCTACGTTTAAACCCGTCCCATGAAATCATCGACCCCATCCCTTAAGCCTCTCGAAGGCAAAAGCTTACTTATTACTGGCGGCACCGGCTCGCTCGGAAAAACCCTGCTGCGCCGTGTGCTTAGCGGCGAGATGGGCACCCCGCGTAAAGTGATTATTTTCTCACGCGATGAGGGCAAGCAGCACGCTATCCGCGTTGCGTATCTTAACCGTACGCAAACCACCGATGAGGTGATTTTTAATAATTTCAATCGCCTGATTGAGTTCCGTATTGGCAGTGTCTGCGATTATCACAGCCTGAGCGCCGCGATGGCGCGCGCTGATATCGTGGTGAACGCCGCAGCGCTCAAGCAGGTGCCGACCTGTGAGTATTTCCCATTTGAGGCCGTGCAGACCAACATTATTGGTGCTGAAAACATCGTGCGCGCCGTGCGCGACCATCATCGTCATATTGAAACGGTGGTCGGTGTATCGACCGATAAAGCCTGTATGCCGGTGAATGTCATGGGCATGACTAAAGCACTGCAGGAGAGAATTTTTCTGCGTGCGAATATCGACTGCCCGGACACGCTCTTTTTTGCCGTGCGTTATGGCAACGTGCTGGCATCGCGTGGTTCGGTGATCCCACTCTTTCATGAGCAGATTCTCTCTGGCGGGCCGGTTACGATCACCAGCCCGGATATGACCCGTTTTCTAATCAGCCTGAATCAGGCGGTGGATATTATTTTTGAAGGGCTGCGCTCGGCGCGGCGAGGCGAGATTTATGTGCCGATTGCGCCAGCAGCCAAGATTGTGGATGTCGCCAAGGTGCTGATTGGCAATCGTAAGGTTGAAACGCAGATTACCGGTATCCGCCCGGGCGAAAAGTTGCACGAAGCACTGATCTCTGAAGAAGAGGCGGCCAGAGCTTTCCGCCGCGGTGATTATTATGTGCTTCCTTCCATGCTTCCCGAGATTGAATCAAAACCCGAAGGCGCGCCTATCAAACATCAGTATGATTCGTCGCAGGATACGATCTCGCTTGAAAAAGTCAGGCAGTTGCTTGCTGCGAACGGATTGATGCTGGCGGATCATGGCGATCAGCAATCTCGACTGATGTCGTCTGAAACTGAGCTTCTGGCGTAATGATCTCCGCTATCGCCAAACGCTGCTTTGACGTGCTGGCCGCTACCCTCCTGCTGCTGCTGACATTTCCGCTGATTCTTGCGGTGGCATTTGCCGTCTATGCGCAGGATCGCCACTGGCCATTTTATGTGGCGACGCGCGTCGGGCGTTATGGCCGGCCATTCAGAATGTATAAAATTCGCAGCATGATTCAGGGCGCTGATAGCGTGGAGTGCGATATTGTTGGCGCGGGTGACCTCCGTGTGACACCGCTGGGTTGGCGTATCCGCCGCTACAAGCTGGATGAACTGCCGCAGCTTCTGAATGTCATATTCGGTCAGATGAGCATGGTTGGCCCAAGGCCGAACACCCCCCGCCATGTTGATATGCTTGATGAAGATGAGCGTGAATTATTGAAGGTCAAGCCCGGTCTGACGGATCTTTCGTCGGTGGCATTTTTTCAGCAGGCATCCATCTTTGGCGATAGCCACGACACCGAGGCGGATTATCTGGTACGTATGCGGCCGCTGAAAACGGCGCTGGGGGTGTGGTATACCCGCCATGGTAATATTCTAAGCGATGGTGCGGTGCTACTCATCACCGCTCTGTCATTTCTGCATTATCACAGCAGCATCAGAGCGATAGACTGGCTGCTAGCTGCCCATGCTGCGCCGCTGCCTCTTCGCACAGCTGTGCAAGACCTTCGTCAAGGGAAGTGGCACACGAAAACCCTAGCAGAGTTTGGGCTTTCTGCGTTGCCCCCTGAGAATGGGGCGCTCCGGCAAACACCGGCTCATCAAAACGAACTGGCACAGGCCGCCCACAAAATATCTCAATCCGTTTAAGGATGTGATTCAGGCTGGTGGCCTCGCCGCTGCAGATATTAATGACACCGCATGCCGCATTCTGTGCTGCCATCACGTTGGCGCGTGCGATATCTGAGATATAGATAAAATCACGCTCGGTAGAACCATCACCATAAACAGTCAGCGGTATGCCGGTGAGTGCCGCGGTGAGCGCGCGCTGTGGAAAATTCAGAAAGCCGCCGGGGCGAGGTTCCTGCAGCCCATAGGCATTGAAACAGCGCAGCGAAATGGCGGAAAATCCGCCGTCTATGGCGCGTGCCAGCGCCTGTTCAATGCCGCGCACCGTGAGCGCGTAATTATTTTGTGGGGCGGAAAGAGGCTCGGATTCATTGGCAACGCCAGCGAGGCTGCCATACACCACCGCGCTGGAAACATACACAAGCCGGGGCACGGCCGGTAGTCCACTCAGCCAGGAGATCATATGCTCAAAGTCATGGATGGCTGTTTCTGCGACATCGCGGCTGAGATCGACAATACGCGCCGGCACGCGCAGTGCGGCATGGATGATGCAGGAGACGTCCTGAGCCGCGCGCATCAGCGGATCGCGCTGGCCATAGCTACCTTGAACATAGGTCACATCGGGTAGCGGCATGGCTGGTGGTCTGCGCGCGAGCACCACGACCTGCGCGCCCGCGCGCTGCAGCTCGCGAACCGTTGCCTGACCAATAAATCCTGTGCCACCAATCACTAAAACACGCATACGCCGACCATACAACCTTGCTGGTGGATTACAATAAAATCCTCGGCAGGATGAAACGCTTGTTGTGCTTTCCATTGCCAAAAAATGCAGCTAGATTCCCGCCAGTATTATCAGGGTTATAACGTGGTTGTTTCATTGATTCCATTTCTGCGCCGCCATCCGCAGTCGGCTGACCTGCCGCCATCGACGCTGCGCCGGCTTCCCGCTGAGCAGATGATGGCGGAAGTCGCCGCCAAAGTGCAAAAAACCTCCTGTGTGCTTGATATCGGCCCGGGCCTACGGCCGATGCAATTTTTTGTGCCGCAAACCCATATTTTTCTTGAAGGATTTGCTCCCTATCTGGCGCTGCTTCAGCAGCGCTACGGTCGCGAGCCGGGGCATGTGTTCATCCATGGGCTGGCTGAAAAAGCCCTGCCGCTATTTCCTGACCGCTCGGTCGACAGCATCATGATGATAGATGTGATTGAACACCTGCCGAAAGCCAGAGCACGCAAGGTGCTGCGCCACTGCGAACGCATTGCCCGCCGCCAGATTGTTATTGGCACACCTTATGGCTTTGTGGAGCAGGACTACGAAGAAGGCGAGCTTGATGGCTGGAGCTTTGCCCACAATCAACTACAAACACACCGATCCGGCTGGACGGAGAAAGATTTCAGCCACGGCTGGGAGCTTCTTCTGTGCGATAATTTCGCCCAGCACCAGCAGCATCAGGCGAGCTATGGGCTGCTTTATGCTTTTCGCCAGATTGCTCCTGCGGGGCTGCGCTTCAAGGCGCATGGGTATCTTATTTCGGCGCTGGTGCCGCCGCACAACGCCAACCCCTACAGTGCTTTTTTTACATGGCTGGATGGCGCAGAGCAGGGCGGCCTTACCATCATCACCGACCATGAGCTTACGCCCCATGCCTTGCATGATCACATTGCTGATCTGCCTAAATTCTGCCGTCATCTTCTGGCGCATCGATATTACGGGGTGAAACAGCTTTATGAGCAATCATCTGACAGCCTCGCTAAGCAGCTCAATGCGGTTATCACCTCCAGTGATGCTGTGCTGTTTTTTACCGCAGAACAGCCCAAGCTGGCAACCGCCCTTGCCGAATTCTGCCTGAAGCACCAGCGTGCTGGCGTGTGTGTCTATGTGGATCCAGCGACGCCGCCCGAACCTCACCCCTACCTGACCATCGTACGGGCAGAAGAAAACTGGACGCCTGAGCACTATCAGCAGGCGTTGGCGTCACTGGTTGCGGCCTGAGGTGACAATGGAAAGCAGGGCGCACAAGGCTGATATGCTGATCACTCCGTCGCCAGAGGGGATGAAGGGTCATCTGCGGTCGCTGTGGCAATCACGCCATCTGGTCTATTGGCTGACGCGCCGGGATGTGCTGCTGCGCTACCGTCAGACGCGGTTTGGTCTGCTGTGGGTGGTGCTGCAACCGGCTACAATGTTTTGCGTCTATCTGCTGTCGCTGGGCTATTTTGCCCGGCTGCCCGCGCCCAGCGGAGTGCCTTATGCGCTGTATCTGCTGACCGGGCTGGTGCCGTGGCTCTTTTTCCAGTCGATTGTGCTGGCGACCTCATCGGCGCTGCAACACAACATGCATTTGATTACGAAGGTTTATTTCCCGCGGCTCGTGCTGGTGATCAGCGCTGTGGCCTCGGCCAGTTTTGATTATCTGTGGATGGTATTGATTCTGCTGATCGTTGCCGCCGCCCATGGCATGGTGGATATGACGACACTCGCGGTGATTGTTTTATGGTCGCTGGTGCTGGGGCTGCTTGCCATGGCCACCGGTATGGCGGTAGCGGCGCTGAGTGTGTATTACCGCGATCTTTCTGTGGCGCTGCCCATGCTGCTGCAGATGGTGTTTTTTCTCTCGCCGGTGGTGTATGCGGTGACCATGGTGCCTGAAGCCTATGTGTTTTGGTATTACCTCAACCCGGTTGCAACGCTGATTGAATCCGTACGGTCAGCATTTGGTTTGCAAAGTGCAGTTTCGCTGCTGAACCAACTGCTGGCTGTTGGTGTGGCGGCTGTTTCGGCGCTGGTAGCACTGTACCTCTTCAGCCGCATTGAACGCGCTGTGGTGGATCTCGCATGAGTAAACCCACTGCCATCACCATGAACGGCCTTGGCAAATGTTATGATCGGCCAAGCGCATGGAGCATGAAGCCCAGCTGGTGGCAGCGCGTGCGCGGCATACCGGGTAATCCGTTCTGGGCGCTGAGTGATGTGAACCTGACGATCAGGGAAGGTGAGGTGGTCGGGATTCTTGGGCGCAATGGCGCTGGCAAAAGCACGCTGCTTAAAATACTCTCCCGCATTACGCTACCCACAACCGGCGAGGTGCGCATCCATGGCCGTATCGGCTCATTGCTTGAAGTGGGCACGGGGTTTAACCCCGATCTCAGTGGCCACGAGAATATCTATCTCAGCGGCGTGATTCATGGGCTGACCAGGCCAGAGATTGATGCGATTTATGATCAGATTGTCGCCTTTTCGGGTGTGGAAGAATTTATTCACATGCCGGTTAAGCATTACTCGTCTGGCATGTATACCCGCCTTGGCTATGCCGTGGCCGCGCATCTGAACCATGATATTCTGCTGATTGATGAAGTGCTTGCCGTGGGCGATGCGGAGTTTCAGCGCAAATGCATGGGGCATATTCATGGCCAGACCACGAGTGGCCGCACGGTGCTGTTTGTGAGCCACAACACTGCCGCCATCTTAGGGCTGTGCACGCGTGCCATCTGGCTGGATCATGGCCGTGTGATTGCCGATGGCCCGCCGCTCGAGGTGGTGGATCAGTACCTTGCCCGCCTGGTAACGCTCAAATCGGATGTCAGCTGGCCAGCCGACAAAACCGCACCGGGCAATGATGCGGTCAGTCTGCGCGCGGTCAGGATGGTGGCAAATAACGGCACTGTTTCTGCCCGCCATATGAATGATCAGCCATTTCATGTCGAGATCGAGTATGAGGTGCTGCGTGCATTCAGCCCGATCGGCACCACCATCGCCGTTCATGACACCAGCGGCACCTGCTTATTTGGTTCCATCAGCAACCATGAACCGAACTGGCACGGCAAAGCGCGCGAGCCAGGTCGCTATATCAGTCGCTGCACCGTGCCTGGCGATCTGATGAAAGAGGGGGTGTATGCCCTGACAGTGATTGTCTGGTCGTCTGGATTTATGCCTGTCGCGCAGCTTGATTTGCTGCTTGATTTCGAGATAGTAGATTCTGGTAAACTGCGCGGTGATTATTTTGGCGGCTGGGAGGGCTACATCCAGCCACGCCTGCCATGGCACTGCGATAAAATAGCATAAGGATACGATATGAAACGCATGAATGCGGCAGAAAATCTCGTCTATAACGATGGTGAACGACTCATTCCATGGGTGACTCATTCCGAGGAAGAGCTGGTGCGTCATCGCAGCAGCTACGAGTTTTTCAAAGCGGTGATCGAGCGCGATACGCAAGGCGCAAAGCCGGTGGTGATTGTTGATCTCGGCTACGGCACCGGCCATGGCTGCCAGCTGCTTTCCCGAATTCCCGGCGCGCGCGTGATCGGCATTGATAATGCCGAGGAGTGCCAGCGTTATGCATCGAAGCATTATGGCGCGCATAATATTGATTACCGTGTTGCTGATATCGCGGAGTATTTGAAGGAAATGGAGCCGGTTGATTATGTGATTTCGCGCGGGGTGATCGAGCATGTGCCCGATGGCATTGCCGCCTGTATTAACGCCAAATATCATGCGCGCATGATGATCGATGTACCCTACCGCGAACCAGCCGGCGTGAATCCGCACCATATTCTTTCGGAAATTACGGAAAAAGACTTTGAGCGCTTTGTTGGCTGTGAGCTGCTGTTTGAAGAAATGTCAGGCGAGATTTATTATGCACCGGTGCATGAGCCGTGGCCGAACATGATTCTGTGCGCTATGAGCCGCCCGGGCTTCAAACCGCTGCGCGAGATGTTTACCTATCCGATCCCTCCGCATCAGCCAAGCGAGCTGGAGCGCCGCTGGTACAAGCTGAAGAACGCATTCTATAACCGCTATACTCACTTGTTTCATTCGTCACACAAGTGAGTATCGAAACCATCGCCGAAAGCGATGGTTTTGCGCCGCGTAGCGAGCGTGACGAATCAATAATGTGTAACATTATTGATTTAAATGATTATATTTATCGCGGTAGTGCAGCACCACGGCCTTTTCGTCCACCGGAGCGGTATAGCGTGTCACCAGCGATAGCCCCAGCGCCTTCATTTTTTCTTTCAGCAGTGGCTCGGGCATGTCGTCATTCGGGCTGACATAAATCACAAAATAATCCTTGAAGCCTTTGCCGCGCAGCCAGTTGAGGCAGATTGGATCAAGGCGCATGGGCAGCTTGTCTGCAAGCAGGCAGTCTTTCGGGCTTGCAGTCATGGGAATACCATACATCGGCTGGCTGCTTGGGAAACCAACCATCTGCCCTTTGCGATTCGCTTTATAGAGCGATTCAGGAATAATAAAACCACGGTGACTGACAATCACCACCGGAGTTTCCGGCGATGTCTGCGCTTCGATAAAAGCCATCTGCTGGATGAAGCCCGGCGTGATAATCCAGGCGGAAGGCCCCTGAATTTCCCAAAAGCGCTCCACACTGCGCCGGTCAAAGCCACTCAGGCCACCCGCCAGAATGATAAAAGCCGCCAGCGCCACCATACGATCCACAGGTCGCAGCATGGGACTGCGAAGCAGCGCGAGCATCGCTACGCCAAGCACCACGCCGGTGATGGTAAACTGGTTGCCATACCACGCAAAATCCTGACCCCACGGCGCATATTGCGGCCACAGCCAGCGCAGAAAAACAGCCGCAAACAACAGCGCCGCCAACACCAGCACCAGATGCTGAAACGACCAGCGCAGCCGCGGTACGATGAAACGATTAACCCCTAGAAAAATAGCATAAAGACCACAGCCAAACAGCAGGGCAAAGATAG
This sequence comes from Alphaproteobacteria bacterium, assembly GCA_033763775.1. Lineage (GTDB taxonomy): Bacteria > Pseudomonadota > Alphaproteobacteria > Rickettsiales > SXRF01 > JAJTHB01. The sequence continues at coordinate 35,897 of JANRJW010000010.1, forward strand.
GCTGTATCGAGAGGTTGTAATAGTTATGGGTGGTAAAGGCGTTAAAGAAAATCATGGCGCTGGCAAGATAGCCCAGCGTCCAGCCGATCAGCACCACACTCTGGCGGAGGCGAAGGCTGAGCGCCAGATAAAAGACCCCCGCCAGCAGGATGACCGCCTGCATGCCGAGCAAGGCAATGCGGGTCACTTTATGCTGAACAATCGCAAGGTCTACAGGCCAGAAAAAGAAAAGAGTCCGCGCCCAGGTTTCCCAGAAATAGGGCTGGAAACGCGCCTGCCACGAGCCAAGAAAATTACGCTGCATGACACCGGAGGTTGTCTCTGCATTCATGAAGCTGGTGCTTTCCAGATGGACATGCTCCGACCAGAAAAACCAAGCGACAAGCATAGCTGCAGCAATACCAAAAGTAAGAATGGTCGCAAACAAACCAAGATGGCGATTGCGAGTTTGATTGCCACCTACCCAGTAATCATAAATGATATAGGTCATCAGCGCGGCGAATATCGGGATGGCGGTGAAAATTTTAATGCTTGCAGCCAGCATAATACACGCGCAGAGCATTAGCAGATCTCGCCATCGCCGCGACTGGCTGAAGCGAACACAGAAATACAATGCCGCCATTGCAGCGCTGAGGGCATAAGGATCAATCATCAACGCTACTTGATAGTTCAGGTTCAGCGGAGCTATCGCAAGAAAAAAAGTGCTCAGCCAGATGATCTGACTAGGAAAATCAAGTCGCTTCAGTGTTAGTGCATAGCAAAGTAAGCATAAAATAAATGCGCTCGCAGACATTAACTTTGGCCACAACACATCAAAGCCAAAAATATGGTAGGCTATGCTCCAGAGTGCCTGCACATGTGGTATTTCTATCAGCAGGTAGCCGGGGCCTGGATACATGACGTCAAAAATTGGGCGAAAAAAATCACTCAGACCATGATGATAAAAATATCGGGTGACACTCGCGGATTGAGATTCTCGTATAGCGTTTGCAACAAATTCGGGGATAAACGCCCTGGTGAAATAGGCAATGATGACAGCAGCAAAGCAGAGCAGAAGATAACGCTCGAGCATGGATGTGTTTTTTAGTCGTGATAGCATGGTTAACTTCCTGTGTTTTGCCGTGATCAGGTAAGAAAATTATCCCTAGAACATCGCATAAGTATCGGTTGGGGGTTGATGGGGGTCCTGTTTGCCGGTTGTCCGGACGAGGAGACAGAGGCAGCGCAGCACACGCCAGCCGCTGCGGCTGGTGGTGTTCATGGTATCGTTCGGCTGGCTGGATACACGGTAGGCATCGGCATAGACGGGCCTTTCCCACGACGCAATCTGGCATGGTTTCCAGCCGGCGCTGCGCGAGGCACCAAACCGCCGCGCCACTGACTTGCGGCCAAGCAGCGCTGCGGGCAGCACCAGCAGCAAAAACACCAGTAGCGACGCGGCTGCGGCAACCAGAGGATATAGCCGCTGCCAGAACCCTGCATGGCGGGAGATAAGCCCTGCCATGAGCTGGCGCAGCCCGAGCTTGCGGGCAATGATTCGGGGATTAATCAAGCGCCATTTCTCCTTTGACATAGTGATCGTGGTTGGGCTGCGCTGTTTTTTCCAGCCAGCAGCCTTCGAGATAGAGATAGTCCATATCCGTGCGCATGAAGCATTGATAGGCATCGTGCGGTGTGCAGACAATCGGCTCGCCGCGAACATTAAACGAAGTATTCACGAGCACACTGGTGCCGGTCAGCGCTTTGAATGACCTGAGCACCTCAGCAAAAAGCGGATTGGTATCATCATGCACGGTTTGTACGCGCGCAGAATAATCCCAGTGCGTGATGGCGGGCAGGTCGCTGCGCTGCTGCGACACCGCCGCGAGGAGATCTTCCGTATCAGGCGTTTCTATGCTTCGCGGTTTGCGGCGATGCTCAGCCACAGGCGCTACCAGCAACATGTAGGGGCTGTCGGCGCTGAGATCAAAATACTGCTGTGCATCCTCCGCCAGCACGGCGGGGGCAAAGGGCCGGAATGACTCGCGGAATTTAATGCGCAGGTTAAGAGTTTTCTGTGTGTCTGGATGGCGCGGATCCCCCAGAATCGAACGCGCCCCGAGTGAGCGCGGCCCAAATTCCATGCGGCCATTGAAGAAGCCAACCACTTTCTGCGCCGCGAGTGCCTCAGCAATAGTTGCGGCACGCTCACTTTCCTTGAGCAGCCGGTAAGGCAGCGTGCGGCTTTCCAGATAGGTCGTCACCTCATCGGTTCGCCAGCGGGGGCCAAGGTACGAGCCCTGCATGGCATCGCGCGCTTCTGGGGCGAGCTGGCGCGGCTGATCATGAAGGTTGTATTCCACGGCCAGCGCAGCGCCCAGCGCTGATCCGGCGTCGCCAGCGGCCGGCTGAATAAACAGCTCATCAAACCAGCCCTGACGCAGCAATTTGCCATTGGCCACACAATTCAGCGCCACACCGCCAGCAAGGCAGAGATTGCGGCAACCTGTCAGCTGCTGGCTATGGCGCGCCATGCGCAGCACGGCTTCTTCCGTGAAGGCTTGAATGGAGGCGGCAAGATCCATCTCCCGCCTCGTAATCATGGATTCAGGCTGGCGTCGTGGCCCGCCAAAGAGCGCGCCAAAGGAATCCCGCACGATGGCCGCTTCGCCCAGATAGGCGAAATGCTGCATGTTCAGCTTCAGGCTTCCATCATCCCTCAGCTCAGCCAGGTGACGATGAATGGTGTCAAGATAGACCGGCTTGCCGTAAGGTGCGAGTCCCATCAGCTTATATTCGCCGGAGTTGATTTTAAACCCGCAAAACCACGTGAAAGCAGAATAAAGCAGCCCAAGCGAATCAGGAAAATGCATCTCGCGCAGCAGCTCAATCTTCTTGTACTTGCCGTGGCCGATACTGGCCGTTGCCCACTCGCCCACGCCATCGACCGTGAGAATGGCCGCATCCTGAAAGCGCGAAGGGTAGTAGGCTGCCGCAGCATGGGAAAGATGATGCGGAAGAAAATACAGCGGCACATCACAGCGCAGGCTTTGCGTAATCACTGAAGCGACACTGCTTTTGCTGCGCGGCCATTCGTTCATCAGCGCTTTAAGCAGTGGCAAGCTGGAAGGAGCACTAGCCGTGATGGAGGCAAGTAGCCGATCGAAGGTGCGCGCTGGTTTGTCGTAATACGCAATCGCGCTGAGTTCGCCAGGGCTGATGCGCGCCTCTTCAAGGCAGTAGGTGATGGCATTCATCGGGAAGCTGGCATCGCCCTTGATGCGTGTAAAACGTTCTTCCTGAGCAGCGGCAACCACCTTGCCATCGCGCACGATGGCCGCGGCAGCGTCATGATAAAAAGCAGAAATACCCAGTGTGATGGTCATTGGCGGCGCCCGAAATAGAGTTCAGGAAGCAGCCGCTGGCACTCATGCGCCAGCACCTGCCCGACAAGGCGGTGCGCTGCGGGTGTGTAGTGTGGATCATCCGGGAATCGAAACGCGGCTTTCTGGCTGGCTGGTGCGGCGCGCAGGGCAGGTAGCACATCCACCACAAACACTTTGTTTTCCGGCGCATGTAGCTCACTGAAGCGATCCATGTAATAGGGTTCAGCACGGCCTTCATAGTGATCCACCATTGGCAGCGGCACCAGCATCACCGGAATGCCCGCTGCGCGCTTGATCAGGCGCTGAATGATTGCTTTCATCAATTGCCACGGCTCTGCCGCGTCAGCCCGGTAAAGATCATAGACCCCCATACCATCCGGCAGATAGTGGTGGGGGTGGTCTATCCATCTGCCAGAGGTAATATCGTCTTTCAGCAGCGAATGGTTGGTCAGCACGGATCCATCCGCTACCAGCTCGCCGTTTTCAAGAACAAAACGCGGCTTGGGACGGTAGACGGTGCGATGCTGCGAAAAATCCCAGCTTGGCCGGCAATTGCACAGGTTGCGCGCGATATTTTCAACGCAGATGCCCCAGATGATCGCATCCGTTTCAAATGCTAAGGCCAGATGTTCGGCAATCAGCAGCTGCTGATCGGTGCCTGAGCTGTTGAGGCCAAAATTCATCACCGCCGGCCGGCTGGGCATATGCCCCGCCATGATATCGCTGAAGCGCTCATGGTTGTTCACGCCGTCGCCCGCTGTGTAGGAATCACCAAGAAAGGTCAGCCGCGACCCCACCTGCTCTTTTGAATGAGTATGGGAAACGCCGTCACGCATCCCATGGCGGTTTGTCTCAAACACATGATAGGTCTGGCCAAGCGCCAGCCTCGCATAAAAATCCGGCAAATGCCACCAGCCCAGCTGGGGATGGTAGGTAAATGGCTGCCTGCGATAATGGGTTTTATAGACGGCGAAATGTGTCATGATTTTGCCATCATGGATTCGTACAGATCGAGGTGCGCTTCGGCATGCGTTATAAAATCGTGATTTGCGTCAATATGCTCTAGCGCTGCTTTGCCGAGCGAAGCGCGCAACGCAGAATCGCCCAGCAGACGCGCAATCGCATCGGCAAGCGCCTGCGCATCGTTTTGCGGCACCACCAGACAGGCACCCGGCGCGCCGGCGGTTTCCGGTAGCGCGGTGCCTTGTGCCACAATCACCGACGCCGCGCAGGCCTGCGCTTCAATCGCCATGATGCCGAATGCTTCCGCACTCGATGGCATGAGAAATACGTCGGTTGCGCTGTGTGCAAGTGCCATAAGTTCCTGATCTTCTGTCCAGCCCAGCTCGATGAATTGGTATTTATTTCTGAGCGAATCCAGACCGCTCTTTTCCTGAAATGTCAACAGGTACGTCGGCTTTTGTAGCGATAGGCGCCTGAGTGCCTCTTCAATCATTTCCATGCCCTTGAAGTTTTTAGCAAACGGGACAGAGCGGAAACTGATAACATGTGCATCTTCAGCAATGCCAAACGATGCCCGTGCTGCTTTTTTGTCACGCGGAGAAAAGATGGTGCGCATGGTGCCAAAAGGAATGCGCGTGCGTGGTAATTCTTTCAGTATCGGGCTTTGGCTTACGGCCTCGTCCATCCAGCTGGAGGCCACAACAAGCTGCGGCCTGATCTGGCGGAAGAGTTTTTCCTTACTGCGATAGAGCGCCGCTGTCGTATCGCGGCTGATGGAAAACGGAATATCAAAATCCGGACACTCGCCGCAGCCAGACTGCCAGCGCGAGCAGCCCAGTGAGTAGACGCAGTGGCCGGTGAACATGTACATATCGTGGATCGTCCATACCACCCGTCTGCCAGCAAGCAGGCGGGCAAGTGATGACCACGAGGCAAATGAGGAAGCATGCGTCAGCTGCATGTGGATAATATCCGCCTGCTCAAATGCGGGATGCTGAGCCAGCCTGCCAGACAGCAGCCCGAACTGGTGATGCAGCGATAATCGCCGCTCCAGCCTGACCGCGAACTCATTGGCAATGCCGTGAAGCCCGCCACCCAGCTCGTGGGTGCCGGGCGCATCGGCGCGCTGGCGATGAACCATCAGCGTGGAATCAAGCCCGCGTGCCCGATAATATTGGTGCAGGAGCATGCCATTGGCTTGTGCGCCGGGTTGATCCACGCTGGTAATCTGGACGATTCTCAGTGGCCGCCGCACCGCCACTTTCTGCTTGCTGACAGCAATCATGCCTTGCATCTGGCGAATAGCGCGATCGGTGTCCAGCGCGTCTTTAAGCATGGCCACGGCAGTGCGCGGATCAAAATCACGCGCGGCGCAGGCCAGCGCATTGCTGGCCGCTTGTGTAAGCCATGCGGGGTCCGCAAGATAGGGTGCGAGTGCCGCAGCGATGGCTTCAGGATCATGGCTATCACAAACGATACCGCAGCCATGCTCGATCACATAGCGCGCTGCGTAGGATTCTCTGGGCGCCAGCACCAGCACCGGCTTTCCTGCAGCAAGATAATCAGCCAGTTTCGCCGTGGCAGAGCTATTGACCAGCGTGCGGCTATCGATATCCAGCGACAGGCAGATCACCGCAATATCAACGCCCGCGAGAATGGAGGGCACCAGCGCTGGCTGTGCATAGCCGCAGAGCCGCACCTGCGATCCGCCAAACCCCATCTCCGTGAGACGTTCTTTGGCAATGCCGCTATAAATATGCAGCTGTGGGCGATGATCGACAAGCAGCTCCAGCGCGCGGGCAAGGCTTCGCATCAGCCGCTCGTTGAGATGATAGATGGAGCCAGTAAAGGCAAGTACTGGAGCGCGGCCAGCAGATGGCGCCGGATGCACGGGTGGCTTGCCATCGCTCGGGTTAGGAACAATGTAAATGCTCGCGGAAGGAAAACGGCCGCGTAAAACCTTTCCCAGCTCCGCGCAGGGCACAATAAAGCCCGTCATGCGCGTTGCCATCAGCCGCTCGTTGAAGGCGGCAAGGCGCATCACCTGAGGCGATGCCCACCATTGATGCACATAATCGTCAAACTGATAGAAGTAAAAACGCGCCCTAGCAGCACGTGCAACCAGCCATGAAACAAGCGGTAATGTCACATCGGCCGAGCAGGCGATCACCACCTCTGGCCGCTGGCGTGCCACATAGCGTGCCAGCTGTGATAGCTGAAAGAGCGATGCTTTGAGGCGCGCCCAGCTTCCCTGCGCCTGAGCAACCTGCGGCAGAAATAGATAGTGGCTTTCTGCAGGTGAGCCTGCGGCGCGCTGAGTTGAGGCAATGCGAATAGGCACGTCCTTCATATGCTCAAACAATCGCCCGAGCACCACTGCCTGCCCAGAAAAATCCGGCGGGAAAGAGGGGCCTGTAAAGAGCACCGCCGAAGATGATTCCCTGTCCTTGCCACGAAAATAACGCCATCTTAACGCAGCAATGACCAGATGACAGCCAAGCTGCCTGACCAAGGCGCGCCGCGCTGCTGCGGCCAGCAGCCGATTGATTGGCAGCAGTCTGGCCAGTTGTTTGAAGCTTGAAATAATGGCATTCTTGATCATCACGGGTAAACAGATGAGACCATAATAAAGCGCGCGTGCGGCAAACAACGCGCGTGCGCGGCGCGACCGGCCAGTATAAGCCATCAGAATCAAAACATGGGTAATAAAAAGTGTGTAAGACCGGCCACGTTTCAATTCGTCCGGGTAGGCATGGCTGCTTGTGATGCGGCGCACCATATCAGAAAGACTTCCCGCCATCGGCATGCCTTGCGCCTTGCACGATAGGGAATCTGGGTGTTCACGATGGGTGGCTAGCACCTGCGGTATTCGTTGAAGGCGGGTGGTGAGTGCCGTGCGATAAATCAAATCAATGTCGGCGCCGCAGTATATTGCCTCATTTCTGTAGCCCAGCTGCTCATACAGGGCTCGATGCACCAGCATGCCCGGGCCGATTGTGCAGCTGAAGTTGTTACAGCCATGATGCGGCAGCATGCTGAAAATATCATAATCAGGTTGCTTGACCACCTCAACAATGCACCCTTTGGCATCAATCCTCAGCCAATCGGGATAAAAGAGCTTCGCATCGGGATGATTCTGGATGGCTGCGCGCATGGCCGAAAGCCAGCCAGGAAGCAATGGATCGTCAGAATTAACAATCGCAATCCACTCCCCCCTGGCCAGCTTGATGCCACGATTAACCGTGATGGTCTCGCCGACATTCTCGTGAAAATGATAAGTCAGCCGTGAGCGATAAGGTTCTATGGCTATGCGTGTCTCATCGGTTGAGCCGTCATCAAGTATCACATACTCAATCCCGCCATCATCCTGCGCCAACACCGATTCAATCGTTTCTTTAAGAAGCGAAGCGCGGTTGTAGGTTGGGGTGAGGATGGAGATAAGTTGAGGTGTTGCCATGGCCTGTAACGGTGTTGCGCCAGCTTTTGGCAATCGCTGCGCGTATGAGAAAATTTTTTATGACTTTAATTGCCTGTTACGTCAAACCTTTTGCCGTTATCAGTAGTCTGCTGGTTATTCCCACGAGCTAGACCGCGGGTCTGTACGTTACGCGGATATCCGGCAGCGGGGTGATCATCTGGCCGCCTGCTTTTAAGAAGCCATGGCACTTAGCGGCGATTTCATTGAAATAACCCCAGGCAAATACCAGCATGTAGTCCGGCTGGTCACTTACCAGCTTGTCATTGGGCTGAATCAGGAAATGTGAGCCGGGTGTGTAATAACCCCATTTGGCGGGGGCGTCGTCAATCATATACTCCATGTGATCATGGGTGATGCCACAATATTGAATAATTGTATTAGCGCGGCCGGAAGCGCCATAGCCCACCACGCGCTTGCCCTGACGGCGCAGCGATGAAAGCAGCGACATCAGCTCATCGCGGCGCTGGTTGATGGTTTGCGCAAATCCAACATACGTTTCCACCTTATCATAGCCCGCTTTTCGCTCCTGCTCGAGCAGGGAGCTGACGCGCGATGAAATCTGTTTCGCATGGCGGCTTTTGGCATGGCAGACATGGTAACGCATCGAGCCGGCGTGAATGGGGATGGGCTTAACATCAAACACCACCATGTCAAAGCGCTTGAAGTGGTTGATCAGCGCAATCAACGAATAGTAGTAGAGATGCTCATGATAAATCATATCATATTGAAGGCCGCCAAGAATCTTGCCCAGATAATGAACTTCAAACACAAACACGCCATCATCTTTGAGCAGGTCTTTCACGCCCTGCGTCACATCACGAATATCAGGAATATGTGCATACACATTATTCGCGACAATCATGTCTGCTTTGCCATGGCTATCGCGAATCTGGGCGGCCACGCGGCTGCCGAAAAAGTCGTTTACCAGCGTAATACGATCATCATTGATTGTTTCCAGAATGTTGGTGGCGGGATCCACACCGATGACGGTATGCACCCCCTGATTAGCCAGTGGCTTCAGCAGAATGCCATCATTGCAGCCGATTTCCACAACGGTGGCATGCTCGGGGTCAAGGAAGCGTGACACACATTCTGTCGCATAATCGCCAAAATGTTCGCGCAGGCTCGAAATTGCAGAGGAGAAATAAAAATAGTTTTTAAAAAGCACTGCTGGATCAACGATATCCAGCAGTTGCACCATGCTGCATTGCTGGCAGAAATAAAGCTCCATCGGAAATTTTTCTTCCGACGCAAATTGCGGCTCTTTGAGAAAACCGCCGGCCAGTGCCACATCACCAAAATCCATGATGGATACGAGATCCCGGCTTTCGCAGAAAGCGCAGTGGCTGCGTTTATGGTAGCTGGCAGGCAGTGCCCGTGCAGAATGGGAAGTAGGGTAGGACATCATGATTTTCCAAATAAATGCTTCAGATAGCTGTAATAGACTTTCCACGAATAGACAAATTTTGATCGCGAGTCACCCGTTCTGACAGTGAGCGTGTAAGGCACTTCTGTAAACCGGCAGCCAGCGCGCTTAGCACTTACCACTTCCTCAATCAACATGGAAAAGCCACGCTCACTGGTGGTAATGCGATCAGCATAGCTGGTGCGGATGGCACGAAATCCATTCGTATAGTCGGTGATTGGAAGACGCAGAATGATACGTGCCAGCACATTACCAAAATAGGAGGGGAGATAACGCCCCCACGGCACACCCACGGTTTTGCCGCCCAGCGCATAGCGTGTGGCCTTAATGAAGTCAAAGCCGTCCCGCATGGCAGGGAAGAATGATGCAATATAAACAGGATCTTGCGTGCCATCGCCATCCATTACCAGCGCATAATCAACCCCGATTCTGGCGGCTTCGGTAATGCCGCTGCGGCAGGCCTGCCCATAGCCCGCGTTGGCTGGATGCGTGACGATAACCAGTCTCGGGCATGCAGATTTAAGCTGCTCAAGGATAGTGGCTGTTTGATCCCGGCTGCCGTCATTAACGGCAATAATCGGCGCGGCAATCTGCTGCGAATCAAGAAAAGTCGCGATGCGCCGGATACAGCTTTCGATAATATCTTCTTCGTTATAAACTGGCAGAATGACTGCAAAACTAGCTGGCGCTTGCATACCGTATTATCCTATAAAATCAGCTGAATCATAAACCAACAACCGTAGATGTGAAGGCAAAGTTTGCATGCCCCCCCGTTTCGTGCTTGCCGTGAAAGTGATACTGGCCTGTGGGCTGCTGTTGTGGCTGGTAAAAAGCGACCTGCTGAGCATGCAGGCGCTCGAGATTTTTTATGAGCGCCCGGGCGTTGTGGCGGCGATCATGGGTTTCATGCTGCTCAATGTACTGCTGGTAACATGGCGCTGGCGCCTACTTCTTTCAATGTTTCATCTACAAGGCGCGCCCGGACTGCTTTTTCATATCAATCTCATAGGCCTGTTTGGTAATATATTTCTGCCCGGCGGCGCAGGCGGCGATGCGCTGAGGGCGTACTACCTCTCGCGGCATATTCCAAAATCGCTGACTAAAATTCTGCTGTCGCTCATTCTTGATCGGCTGGTGGGGCTGCTGGCACTGGTGTTTCTGGCGGTGGTGGCGCTTTTCTGGCTGATGATGCATGGGCAGATGCCCGCGCGGCTCGCACTCTTTTCGCAGATGGTGGTGTGGTTATTTATCGCAGGTATGATGGCTTTTGTGGCGGGTATGATCATGATTTTACCGCTTCAGCGAGTCGTGCGCCGTTTCTATCGCCGCCGCCGGACTGCTTTCTGGCGGCGCCTGCTGCAATTATTTGGCGTGCTGCGCATGGTGCGTGCGTCTTACTGGCGTATTCTGCTTTGTATGGCCGTGTCGCTACCGGTGCATGGGCTAACACTGTTAGGTTTTGCCATGCTGGCGCACTCCATGGATATCGGCAATTTGAGCGCTGCCGCCTATGCGGTGAGCGTGTGCTTTGCCATGCTGGCCAATGCGGTACCCATCACGCCGGGCGGCATTGGCGTGGGTGAGGGTGCTTTTGCTTATTTTGGTCATGCCTTGTCCAGTGAAAATGCCGAGTACGCGACGGTATTTCTTGCTTATCGGTGCATTATTGTATTGTTCAGTCTGAGCGGGCTGTGGAGTTTTCTGCGCTGGCGGCGCAGTTAGCGGGGCACATGCTTAGGTTGGTTGCGGGGGCCGGATTTGAACCGACGACCTTTAGGTTATGAGCCTAACGAGCTACCGGGCTGCTCCACCCCGCGTCACCAAGTAAAAAACAGAATCAATCTGTTTTTGACTGCCAATCTGGAGAACAGTCCAGACAACTCAGCAGGAGGCAGGTTTATACACCAATGGTAGAGAAATACAAGCTTTCGCTACTCATGGCGCTCAAATTCGTTGATTTAGGCGACTTTTCAAGCGACTTATGGTAAATATTGTGAATATACAGATTCTTGGCCGGAGGTGTCTTTAACTCATGCCTGATAAGAATTAACTGGAAATTACCTTATTTATCACTGAATATTAATATTAATCCAGCACACTGAACTTATTTTCATCAGTTTAAGCAATAAAGACGCATGACCAGCTCGTACATAGCTTATTCCAAAGTACCGCGTATCGGGAAGCTGATCCTGATTGCGGCGCTTGGCATTGTGCTGTTTTTTTTCGTGGTGATGTATCAAAGCCTTGCTGCCTACAAGCAGGCTATTCAGGAAGGCGAGGATAAGGCGTTGCGCCTGACGCACATTCTGGCGGATCATGTTGAGCTGACACTACTTGGCGTAGATTTATCGCTGCGCCGCGCCATTGAGCGGCAATACTTCAATACGCTATTTGGCAACAACCTGCCGCAATATACCGAGCAGAATTTCAAAGTATGGCTCGGTGAAACACCACAGATTGTGGCGCTTGCTCTGATTGATGATGCCGGTGTGGTGGAGGTGGCGGCGCATAAGAAAAATTATGATCACTGGCTAGATTACCATAAAACCATGGTAGGGCAGCGCTTGTTTGATCACATGCGCGAGGCGGATGACACCTATGTGTTTATCGGCAAACACGTAACCGAGGGCGGCGGTTCGCTGATTATTATGAGCCGTCGCTATAATAAGCTCAACGGCGAATTTGGCGGCATTGTGGTGGCGGCAATTAATCCTGATTATTTCGTGGATTTTTATCATTCTGTATCCTCGGGCGAGCGCAAATTCATGGCACTCATGCTGGAGGACGGCTCTATTCTTGCCTCCGGCCCAACCGATAATCCCGACTATGAGAAACTTACCCAGCAACAGGTTTCTGCCGGTGGCGGCTATGCGCGCGTGGAGGGTGATGATCTGAAAATTGTCGCGGCAACCAAGGTGAAAAATATGCCTGTATCGGCTTCTGTGGTGATTTCTGAGGAAAGTTTTTTGGAAAGCTGGCGCCAGTCGCGCGTCAAGGATGTAGGCTTTCTGTTGCTGTTTACGGTGTTTGGATCGATTTTATCATTATTTGCGATGGCGATGGCGCGGCAGATTTCGCGCGTGGAAGAATCCGAAGCGGCGGCGATTCTTGCCAGCCAGGCAAAATCAGAGTTTCTGGCGAATATGTCGCACGAGCTGCGCACGCCGCTCAATGCCATCATCGGCTTTTCCGAGATGATCAATTCCGGCTATTTCGGCCCACTGAATGCCAAACAGAAAGAGCGCATCCACGACATCAACCTGTGCGGCAGCCACCTGCTGCAGCTGATTACCGACATTCTGGAATTTTCCAAAGGCGAAGCAGGAAAGCTGGAGCTGGCAGAAGAGCGCATGGATATGGCGGATATTATTCAGGAAAGTGTGCGCATTGTCGGCGGTAAAATTAAAGGTAAAAATATCAGCCTGGTGGCCGCGACCGAGCCTGGCCTGCCGCACCTGATGGCCGATAAGCGAAAAATCCGCCAGATTCTGATCAACCTGCTGTCCAATGCCGTGAAATTCACACCCGAGGGTGGCACTATTACCGTGTCGGCTAAGCAGGACGCGCAGCACAACATGATCCTGACAGTGGCAGATACCGGCATCGGCATCGCCGAGGCGGATATTGCCAAGGCACTATCAGTCTTTGGTCAGGTGCATCGCAGCAAGAGCCACGAAGGCACCGGCCTTGGCTTGCCGCTATGTAAAATGTATGCCGAGCTGCATGATGGCACCCTGCAGCTTTCCAGCAAGCTGGGCGAGGGGACAATGGTGAAGGTCATGTTCCCGAAAGAGCGTGTGCTGCTTGCGAAAGCCTAAAATCCCAGCACGTCGCGCATGGAATAAAGTCCGGGCTTTTGGTCTTTTGCCCAGAGCCCGGCCGCCAGCGCTCCGCTGGCATAGATGGTGCGGTCAAAGCCCTGATGGCTAAGCGTGATGGTCTCGCCCGGGCCGGCCAGCATCACATCGTGAATGCCCACCACATCGCCGCCGCGAGCCACCGAAAAACCAATATCACCGCGCCTGCGCTCACCATCGCGATCCAGCTTTTTCTTGCTCTCAAAATCAACGCCGCGGCCTGTTGCTGCCGCGCGGCCAAGCATCAGCGCTGTGCCGCTGGGCGCGTCTTTTTTGTGCTTATGGTGCATTTCAAACAGCTCGATATCGTAACGATCATCCAGCGCTTTCGCGGCCTGCTCCACCAGTGCGGCAAGCAGATTCACCCCGAGTGAAAAATTCCCCGATTGCACGATGCGGGCGCGCGCAGAAAGCTCAGCAATTTTTTTCTGCTCGCTATCTGAAAAGCCGGTGGTGCCGATGATATGAACCGCGCCTTTCGCCGCCGCTGCCTCGGCAAGAGCAAGGGAAGAGGCGGGCGCGGTAAAATCAATCACCGCGTCCGCTTTTTCCAGCAGCGCCTGCGGCGTTATCACCACAGCAACGGAGGCATCGATTTTCAATGAAGAGGCCGCTTCGGGGCGCTCGCTTACGGCCACGAGTTTAAAACGCGCATCAGCCAGCGCCGCGGCGATCAGCGTCTGTCCCATGCGCCCGGCGGCGCCGCTTATGGCAAGTGTCAGCATAGCTTATTGTTTTATCTCAATGAGCTTCAGTCCTACCACACCGGCGACAATCAGCGCAATGCAAACAAGGCGCAGCATCGTGGCGGGTTCTTTAAACAGCACCATGCTCACCAGCGCCACGCCGGACGCGCCAATGCCCACCCATACGGCGTAGGCGGTGCCTACCGGAATCACCTTGATCGCCTGCGCGAGCAGGTAAAAGCTCGCCACCATCGTCGCGCCGGTTGCAAGGCTCGGCCAGAGTTTGGTAAAACCTTCGGTATATTTAATGCCAATCGCCCAGACGATTTCGAGCAGGCCTGCCAGCACAAGATAAAGCCACGCAGTGCTCATTCCTTCAAATCATCCCAGAATTCTTTGACTTTGGCAAAGAAACCCTCGGATTCCGGGCTGGTGTGGCCGCCGGATTTTTCAAATTCCTTCAGCAGGTCTTTCTGCTTTTTGCTGAGCTTCACCGGCGTTTCCACCTGCGTATGGATATACATATCGCCGCGATGGCCGCTGCGTAGCACGCTCATGCCTTTACCGCGCAGACGCATCTGATGGCCAGACTGCGTGCCCTCGGGAATGCTCACCTTCACCCGCGTGCCGTCAATGGTCGGCGCTTCGATGGAGCCGCCGAGTGCCGCGGTGGTCATGGGGATGGGAATCTGGCAATGGATATCCGCCCCGTCGCGTTTGAAAATGGGGTGTTCGGCCACCGAAACAAAAATATAAAGATCGCCCGCCGGCCCGCCGCGAGCGCCAACCTCGCCTTCGTTTGAAAGGCGGATGCGCGTGCCTTCTTCCACGCCGGCGGGAATATTCACCGAAAGCGTTTTTTCTTTGCGCACGCGGCCACTGCCAGCACAGCTTTTGCATGGATTTTTGATGACCTTGCCCATGCCCTGGCAGCTGGTGCAGGTGCGCTCCATGGTGAAAAAGCCCTGGCTCATGCGGATGCGGCCGGAGCCGCTGCACGTGCCGCAGCTCACCGGCGCGCTGCCTTTTTCGCCGCCGCTACCGCTGCAGGATTCGCAGGCCACCGCTGTGGCAACCTTGATGGTTTCCTGTTTTCCCTTGAACGCATCTTCGAGCGAAATGGAAAGATTATAGCGCAGATCGGCGCCGCGCGCCGGGCCGGAAGGCTGGCGCTGCCTTGCCCCACCGCCCATGCCAAATAAATCTTCAAAAATATCGGCAAAACCGGAAGCAGAAAAATCAAACCCACCCGCACCGCCGCCAGCGCCGCCCATGCCCCCTTGCGTGAAGGCATCATGGCCATAGCGATCATAAGCAGCACGTTTCTGTTCGTCGGAGAGAATGTCGTAGGCGTGCGAAATCTCTTTGAATTTTTCCTCGGCTTTTTTATCGCCCGGATTTTTATCCGGATGATGCTGCATGGCGAGCTTGCGATACGCCTTCTTCAGCTCATCCGCTGAGGCAGTCTTGGAAACACCGAGTATCTCGTAAAAATCTTTGGCCATAGGTTCCCTGTCATCCTGAGCGAGCATCGCGAGCCGAAGGATCTTTTTCGTAAGATCCCTCGACTGCGCTCGGGATGACTATCATTATCCCTGCTTCTTCTTGTTCTCATCCACCTCTTCGTAAGACGCATCCACGACATTGTCATTGGTGCTGCCTGCGCCTGCATCAGGCGAGCCGCCCGAGCTTTGCGCTTTGGCCTGCTCGGCTTTGTAGATCGCTTCGCCCATTTTCATCGAGGACTGGGTGAGCGCCTGCGTGCGTTCCTCGATTTTCGCGGTATCGTCGGAGCCAAGCACTTCTTTCAGGCTGGCAATGTCTTTTTCGATCGCTTCTTTATCCGCGGCCGGAATTTTATCGCCATGCTCCTTCAGGTTTTTCTCAGCGGAATGAATCAGGCTTTCGGCCTGGTTTTTCGCTTCCACCTGCGCGCGGCGTTTTTTATCCGCCTCGGCATTAGCCTCAGCTTCCTTCACCATTTTTTCAATATCGGCATCCGAGAGCCCGCCCGAAGCTTGAATACGGATCTGTTGCTCTTTGCCGGTTGCTTTATCTTTGGCCGAGACATTCACAATGCCGTTCGCGTCGATATCGAACGTCACCTCAATCTGCGGCATACCGCGTGGGGCAGGGGGGATGCCCACGAGGTCAAACTGGCCAAGCAGCTTGTTGTCCGCTGCCATTTCACGCTCACCTTGGAACACACGGATGGTCACTGCCGTCTGGTTATCATCAGCGGTGGAGAACACCTGCGATTTTTTGGTAGGAATCGTGGTGTTGCGATCGATCAGGCGGGTGAATACGCCGCCGAGTGTCTCAATACCGAGCGACAGCGGAGTGACGTCAAGCAGCAGCACATCCTTTACATCACCCTTGAGGACCGCGCCCTGAATGGCCGCGCCCATCGCCACCACCTCATCAGGGTTCACGCCTTTATGCGGCTCTTTGCCGAAGAATTCTTTCACCTTCTCGATCACTTTCGGCATGCGCGTCATACCGCCCACCAGAATCACTTCATCGATATCCGACGCTTTGAGGCCGGCGTCTTTGAGCGCAGCAGCACAAGGCGCGATGGTTTTGGCAATCAGGTCATCCACCAGCGATTCCAGCTTGGCGCGGGTGAGCTTGATGTTCATGTGTTTAGGGCCGGAAGCGTCCGCCGTGATAAATGGCAGGTTCACGTCGGTCTGCAGGCTGCTCGATAGCTCGATTTTTGCTTTTTCAGCAGCTTCTTTCAGGCGCTGCAGCGCGAGCTTATCGCTGCGCAGATCAATGCCCTGGTCGCGTTTGAATTCATCCGCAAGGAAATCAATGATGCGCATATCGAAATCTTCACCGCCAAGGAACGTATCGCCGTTGGTGGCTTTCACTTCAAACACGCCGTCGTCAATTTCCAGAATCGACACGTCGAACGTGCCGCCGCCAAGGTCATAGACAGCCACCGTCGAGCCTTTTTTCTTATCCTTATCGAGACCGTAAGCCAGTGCGGCAGCGGTCGGCTCGTTGATGATGCGAAGCACTTCCAGCCCGGCAATGCGGCCGGCATCTTTGGTGGCCTGACGCTGCGCGTCGTTGAAATAGGCAGGCACGGTGATCACCGCCTGCGAGACTTTTTCACCGAGATAGGCTTCGGCGACTTCTTTCATCTTGGTAAGGATGAACGCCGAAATTTGTGATGGCGAATATTTCTCGCCGCGCACTTCCACCCATGCGTCTTTATTATCAGCCTGCACGATTTTGTATGGAACCAAGCCCATATCTTTTTTCACCATCGGATCTGAGAAATTGCGGCCGATGAGGCGCTTGATCGCAAAGAGGGTGTTTTCCGGGTTGGTCACGGCCTGACGCTTCGCCGAATCGCCCACCAGCCGCTCGCCGGACTCGGTCATCGCCACGATGGACGGCACCACGTTGCGCCCTTCCGGCGAGTGGATGACCTTCACCTGCGAACCTTCCATAATGGCCACGCACGAGTTGGTGGTGCCAAGGTCGATACCAATAATTTTACTCATAATCATTCTCCTTTTAGTGTCAGCCATCCTGCTGCCGGAAACATCCGGCTTTTAAGGATGCAATGTTGATTGATGAAGGTGATATAAGTGAGTTTTTGGCGATGACAAGGGACGAGCAAAAAAAAACCATAGAAATTAAAAGTTAACATAAACGAATAAAAAGATTAAAAAATTAACTATTATTTAAACATTAATCTTTATTAACGCGCGCTCTAACTACCAACGAGGGGAACCATGAAGCAGAATATCGTGACAATAAAAATCGTGGAAGCCGCGCGCGGCCTGCTTAAGGCGAATGGCTATTATGTTGATAAGCTCTGGCATGTGCAGGATGTGCGGTTCATCTGTGAGCAGTATCATCTGCCGGAACTCACCGACGAGGAGGCGATGGAGGTGTTTGCCATTGCGGGCGATCAGTTTGATGGCGAGGCGGGGCTTTCCTGGCCGCAGCTGGAAAAAGCACTTTTTACCTTTATTCGCCGCAAGGCCACCATCCAGCAGCTTTGCGACAACGACCTTGCGCAATAATTGACTATGTTGGGGCCCTTCGCCCCAAACCCCGCCGCTGGCGCGCCGCCCCTAGGGCGGGTCACTCAAATCATTAAGCGATTTGAGTGCGGACAATAAAAAAGGCAGGCATGTAGCCCGCCCTTTTCTTTAAAAAAGCAGTCAGCTGCTTATTATTTATCTTCTTTTTTCTTTTCGGTCTTAGCATCCGCCTTTGGGCTGGCTGCTTTACCGCTGGAAGCCGCTGCAAACGCGCCGAATTTGTTCTGGAATTTCTCCATCTGGCCGGTTTTACGCAGGCTGACACCGCCAACCCACGCCGGGTGGGTTTTGGGATCCACATCCAGCTGCAGCACATCGCCTTCCTTGCCGTAGGTGGAGTAGGTGTCGTATTTCGTGCCATCCGTCATCTGGATGGTGATTTTGTGGTAATCCGGGTGAATGCCTTGCTTTGCCATATGCTTTCCTCATTGATTAGGGGGTAATCTTCTAGTCGAGCCTGCATTGTAAATCAAGCGCTTTGACGCAGTGACGGCGAAGAATCCATGATGCCGGCCAAAATAAAGTGATTATTCAGTGATTACAGAGCGATAATGTTCACCCTCTATCGAGGGGCGGCGCAAATTGTCATAAAAGCTTAACTTTCTAGAGGGTAAGTTGTTGTGCCATTAATAGTAAGATGAGCATAGCCCAGAGAATACGCCCCAATTATCCGCTATCAAGCGACAGCGAGATGGCGCTGATCGAAGGTGTCGCAAAATTATCAAAAAGCGATGATAACGGGCAGCGCTGGATTGTGTTTGAAGAAAATACAGCCATGGCCAGGCTGACTAATCTTTTTCAGACATTCGCCAGATGTCAAGAAGACTACATAAAACAGATTGCCAGTGAAGTTAAAGTGGCGATCCCTACATTCGCGGAGGGTAACTACCCAATCTACTTTGAACTGCTTGAAAACAAAGCCATAGAACTTGCTAAAGTAAATTTAGCCGTGGCAAAGGTTTCTGAGCATTTTCTAGGCCAGAACATTAAGCCATATCTCAAAGATAACTTCGAAGCCATACACAACTTCTACAAAAACCCACTTGGCATAGAGCAGCTGCGTGACGAAGCATCAGCACAGATACAATCATTTCTTGTAACTAATCAGGCCTCCAAACACAGGTCAATCGACGCCAAATTCACGATTGACGACAAAACTGCAAAACAAATTCGATCGGAAAAAAAACCTATTCCTTTCCCCGGCAAAAGTAATCGAAACGTTTCTGCTGCCGAGATTGACCAAACTATCAACGATATGATCCTCACATATACGGATTTTTTTGAGGTTAATCGTTATCTTGATGCAATCGATTCCAACATCAATAGCAGATTCATCAATGCGCCGCGCATGAAGGTTGGCGTGTCAACCCATGCCAGCCGAGACCGAATTGCCGATGCATTGATTTTCAGCCTTGAATCAGCACGAATTTTTTATGCGCCGGATCAGCCATCCTACATGGGTGATGAGACCCGCCAGCTTGTCAACGACGCGCTGAAAGAAATGGCGCAAGCGCAGGAAGCCTACAAGCAAATGGTGGTAGACACACGCAGAATCGGAAAAATCCAAAGAAGAGGTGAACGAACTTTATCGCGCACGCAAGAGCTACTTGAAAAAGCAAGGAGTGCCGTCGAACGAGAGGCGCGCGAAAGGCAAGAATTCCTATCAACAAAACAGCCCTATCTTCTAAGCCCCGATGCAAAGCGGTACCATCTGCAAATAAGGTCGGCGGCAGACTCAACTGCCCAGCATGCGGAGGGTTGTGCGCAGGCGCTTCAGCAGATCGATTCTATCATCGAGGGATTTGATCGCCGGGATCCGCAAGCAGAGACACTCGCAAATCTACTCTTTGCGCCATCCACATTGGCGCAATGCGCGGAGCACCTGCAGGTCAAATTAGAAAATAATCCTCATCTTGTTCAGATGAATAACGGGCTGAGTGTGCTGCGCGGGCTTTACGGTAGCGGCGAGTACATCACCGGCCAGATTGACCAGATTCTGGAGTCACCGATTGGCGCGCTGCTTATCGCCGAACATTGCAACAGTAGCGCGATTTGCAAGCGCTTCGGCGAGGCATTCATCAAGGCCATTTCGACAATCAATAAAGAAAAATTGTATCTGCATCAAACAGGATATTTCTCATTTAATGAAACAGAGCGCGCGCAACTTGTCGTGGTTGATGAAAATATCAGAAAACATGTGGATATCCTAATCTCCGCTGAAAACGCGATTCAAGCTAACCATAAGATTATCAAGGATGCCGTGATGAATCTCATCCGTCATCGGCAGCCATTATCCATTGATGAAAGCCAGATTCATATACCGCAACAGCTGGCATCGGATGTTCCGGAACACTGGAAACCCCATTTGCCGGATCGATGGGTTGCAGTGAGTGGAGGGGGGCGAAGGGGTGAATTTACAATTTTTGATCGCGATCATCCCGATCTGTCGGTCACGCTTAAACCTAACCTTAACTCGGGCGAGCTGCAAAAAGAGCTCACTAAACTGCAACAAAAAATCCTCCTACGCGATACTAACCTTCAAACGATCCAGACCATGCAGCGTGATAATGGTTTTGTGCTGATATCCACGCCAGAAGGCCTGAGTTTGCGGCATGCAGCTTATCAACTGGGCGTGCAGCTTGGCGATGATGAAGGTGCGAATGCCCAATATCTCGAACGGCTGAAATGCGAATTTGAAATCTGTGCTGAACAACAGCGGATGCTGCAGGATTCAATCCAAAGCATGGGGATCGACATCAGCGCCATCACTTGCGGCGAGCGCTACTGGTCGAAGAGCATGTTTGACCTCATCAGAGGGCACATCGAGCAGCATATTGAATCCGTGCCCATGAGCACCGGCATTACTACTCTTGCACAGGACAGAACAGCCTCAGCCGAGCGCCGACCATGGCAGATTGATAATAATCAAACCATTCTGATTTTTGATAGTTCATCCCTTTTTAATCTTGCGTATGATCGTTCAGACAAGCAGGGCGCATGGCTGGATCTTGTGCGATGCACTTCGCGTCTGCCTAATATCATCGTGGCCATTCCTTCCGAGATTGCAGACTTTGAGCTGCGTGGGCGGATACGCAGCAAGGATGGTTGGAAAGAAGTGTGTACACGTTCCAAGCGTAATCTTTTCGATGAATTGCTTGGCAGCGCTGCCCGCATCCGTCTGGATGAGCAGGGGGGTATCACCACCCTGGACGCCGGACGCGACGATACCCATATCGTGATCGTAGAAGATGATCAAACGCAGGCCACCTTTAAGCATATTGCTGAATTACGCGAACTTCACCACAACGACCACAATTTTCATAATGCGCTGCGGGCACATCTCATCACCCATAATGATCTGGGCGATCATGCGATTGACAGACTCATCGCTAATTCTAAGCTGGCCGTACCGATGCACGTGATTACCGATGATCTGACCCACGCCTATCAACGCATGAAAAGAAAGAACGGCGCCGGATTATCCGTTGGTTTTGCCACTACTCTTGCCTATGTGGCCGCTGAGTTTAACGCAGCACAGGGTGATCGCGCGCAGATTATTAGTACAAAGCTTGCCAAGCACGGAGAAGGCAAGCCTTATAATGCGCATGAGGTGGCCGAGGAGATACGAAATGCGAATGCAGAATGGAGGTTGCCACTTATATCACAAGCCGGCGATGGATCGTCAGAAACAATAGCTGACGTCATTCAAACCGGTGCCACCACGAGAATGCAGGAAAGATTGAAATCCGGTCAGCGAAAAGCAGAATCGGGGCTAAGGAAACAAGCGGTTGGTGGGGGCAGAGGGATTTGAACCCCCGGCCAAGGCGTTATGAGCGCCCTGCTCTAACCGCTGAGCTATGCCCCCAGAAAATAATCCGCTATTTAATATGCGGTTAGAGCACAAGACTCAAGCGCCGTATGGCTGGCCGCTGAGCTATGCCTCCCTAAAAGTGGCTGGTGGCTAGTGGTTAGTGGCTGGGGGTGCGTTTTTCAAGATAAAAGTGCTTTAGGCCGCCTGCTGCGCGCCCATCGCCAGCAATTGCTGCTGCAGTGCGCTGGTAAAGCCGCTATCGAGCTTCAATGCGCCGGCAAGCGCGCTCAGGAACTGCTGTTCCGCCGCACACTGGCTATCGCAGACGAGCAGGGCGGCAAGATACACCTCAGCCGCTTCTTCCGGCGTTTTCGCACCGCTGGCAATGGTTGCCGTATCGGCGGTGGAAGCCATTTCGCGCATCAATAGCATTTTTTCATCCTGCGAGAGGCCGCCTTGCTCCGTGTGGCTCAGGATTTTCTGCATTTCTGCATCATCCATCTTGCCGTCGGCCTTAGCCGCGGCGATCATCGCGCGCATGATGGCCAGTGTCAGCTCCGGGCTGTGCTGCGACGCGGCCAGCTGGGCGGAAGCAGCGGGCGCGGCAATGCCGCCTGCCAGCTGTTTCGCCTGCGCAATCAGGTCGCTGGCGGATTGTTTCACGCTGCCCATGACATTCGGATCCCGCCCCGCCGCCTTATCCTGCTGGTAGTTGTTGTAGGCTTTGTAGGCCAGCGTGCCAAGCAGGGCGAGGCCGCCCAGCTTGGCGGCATCTTCAATCATATCCTTGCCGCCTTTTCGCATCATCGCGCCGCCCACACCGCCGGCGAGCAAGCCGGCTGCGAAGTTTTTGGTGGCCATGCCAGAGAGCATTTTGCCAACAAGGCCGTTGCTGTTGACATTGCCTAAAAGCGCTTTGGGGTCGATCATAGATTCTCCTGTGGTTAAATATGAAAAACGATATAGTGCAGCCTTGCTTATTTTCCAGCCCCCGCGCGCTGATAATATCGCAAGCCCGTTTACAATATTTTCAAAGGCTGCTAGCAAGTCATGGCTCAACCCACGAAACCTGCCTTGAAAACGGGTGAAGGTTGGAAGGTTTTAAGGTCGCCGAAAGGCAAATTTGTACGGAAGCTTGGCCGAGTGGTTTAAGGCAGCAGTCTTGAAAACTGCCGAGGGGGCAACTCCTCCGTGAGTTCGAATCTCACAGCTTCCGCCACCCCCTCTTTTGACCCCCAAAAATGCGATTTGCTCCACTGGTGCTCCACTTGGAAACAAACGATGGCAATAATGGACGAAACAACGACATTTCTCTGCACTAGTAGCACACATGCCGAACAGGGATTGTCAATGTGGGCTGATTTCGCATCTCAGGGATTTTCGACTTTACTCGGTGCGGTATTAGCTTTCCTCTTTGGCCTTGTTCTTTACCAAAAGCAAAAATCCCAAGAAAGCATGTCGTATCTGCAATACACAGTTTCTGTGCTTTGCCAACTAACTTCTCACCTATATTCATTCAAGGAGCAGATAGCGCAGAGCCGCTACAATGAGGCAGTGCAACAACTGCAAAATTTACAAGCAGCTCTTGTGCGTCAAGAGAACGTGAAGCTAGAAATGCGGGAAACTGCAAATTTCATGTATGGCGCAGAATTTCAGTTGGCAATAGAGCTGGAAAAGCTGGCTTTTCTTGCTAAACGCGAGCCCAATCTAATCATATTGTTGGGTACATTGGTAGATTCAGTAAAATCCTTAAACCATATTGCAAGCAACATTAATCACGAGATCGAGAAATATTCATCTGAAAGCGCATCGTTGAACCTAATGCGAACGCAGTTAATACTACAAAACAACCTACTGCTGCATGAACAGCTAAACAGTACAATGTATCTGACAGAAAAAGCCAATGGGCTTTTGGTTAAATTCGGCCAGCTTGAATATGGCCGAAAAATGAAAATCAAGTCCTTCACGCTGACGGATGAGAAATATACGGCACTAAAAGCTCCTCCTATTAAAAGTTGGGAGGATGATTATGCATGGTTTCCGAAGAAAAAACGCTGGTGGAGCAAAAAATAAGCCCCATCTTCCGCCACATCATTTTGATAATCCGCACTAAAAGTGTTTGAACAAAATAGTCTGGTGTTGCAACACTTTAGTTGTTGCTGGTATTTGCCATGTACGGTAAATTTTTGCCTGTTGCGGCAAAGGGTTACGGGCGATGGCAAGTATACAGAAACGGTTGAATTCCAAGGGTGAAGCGAGCTTCCATGTGCGCGTGCGCCTGCGCGGCTATCCGATACAGACCAGCACCTTTTCCCGCCTCACCGATGCACGTGAATGGGGCAAGCAGACCGAAGCCGCTATCCGTGAGGGACGCTATTTCAAAACCGCGGAGGCAAAGAAACACACAGTGGCGGAACTGATCGACCGCTACCTGAAAACCATAGAGCAGCGAAAACCCAAACGCTACACCAGCGTGAAAGCCATGCTGGAATGGTGGCGCGGTGAAATCGGCAGTTATCTGCTCTCCGATGTCACCCGCGCGCTACTGGTTGAGAAACGCGAAATCCTTGTGCAGGGCAATGTCATCAACAAGAAGCTGAAACGCTCGACACACTCGAAACAGCGCACCCCATCCACTGCCAACCGTTACATGGTGGCACTTTCCACCGCATTCAGCATGGCGGTGAACGAGTGGGAGTGGATTCAGGATCATCCGATGCAGCGCATCGCTAAACTCTCTGAACCACGTGGGCGGGTGCGCTTCCTCGATGATGATGAGCGCAAACGGCTGCTTGCGGCATGCCAGCAGATTAACAGCGAACACCTCTATTTCCTCGTCGTGCTTGCCCTCTCGACGGGTGCGCGGCATGGCGAGCTCATCAACCTGCGCTGGAAGGATGTGGACTTCAAGCGTAACGTGATTGTGCTTCACGATACCAAAAACAAAGAGCGGCGCGTACTGCCACTGGCGCACCATGCGCTGGAGCTGATCCGCGAACGTCACCAGTCGCGTGACGCAGTCACTGACCTCATATTCCCATCGCCTTATGACCCGAAGCGCACATGGCAAAGCCAGGCGGCATGGAAAACCGCTATCGAAAAAGCTGGTCTGGAGGATTTCCGTTTCCATGATTTGCGCCACAGCGCAGCATCGTACCTTGCCATGAACGGCGCATCGCTTGCCGAAATCGCGGAGGTGCTGGGGCATAAAACGCTCGCGATGGTGAAACGCTACGCCCACCTCTCCGAGGCACACACGGCCAAAGTCGTCAGCCGCATGAACGAACAGATTTTCGGGTAATGCATGGCCATCGACTTCAGCATCTATGATTTGAGGAGAAGTTTCACTGTTCATGAGGCGGCACTTGCCTGGGCAGAAACAGAACATGAGCCTGAGAATGTGCAGAGGGCATATCAGGCGATTTATGCCGAGCTGTTGAGTGATGTGAAAAGTAACCAGCTGCCCCACCGCATTAAGCGCGACATACGCAAGAACTGGATCAACTGGGAAAGCGATTATTCCGACCGCACTGACTGGTCAAAAGCAGAAATCTGGGCAGAGGATTTGAAACGCTGGGCAGAGGCGCGCGGGCAGAAGCCGAAGTTTCTATTCCCTGAGATGCGTGTGTCGGTGTCTGAAAAACCTGAAGCAGTGCCAGAGGATAAGGAAGAGCCCAAGCCGCTGCCACCCCGCGAGAACAGAATGCACGGATTGCTTGAGCGTGTCTGTATTGATCTGTTCGCCCAATATAAACGCTGGCCACAGGCCAAGGAAGTGCTGCAGGCGTTGGAGCAGGAAGAAGACCACCCTGACCGCTCCAGCAAATATGATCCCGAAGGTATTATTCAGGAAATCAGAGGAACCACCATTTACTGGCATAGCGATGGCGGCGATGAGCTGAAGATGGAGCTGAAGACTTTGCAGAACCGCATCAGCATCCTTAAAGAAACCCATAAAACACAAAAGGCTAAAAGAAAAATTCCCGCCTGAGTTCCCTGATTCCCGACGGGAACTCAGCTGGGAATCGCGTGTGCTTTTCTGAGTGCAGCATCGTGCAATACCGCACTGTGCAGCAACCATCTCAGGAGTACACTATGACTGATTCCTCAACTGAACCTGCTGCAAAGCAGACCCGCTTGATTCCAGTGACCAAATGGAACGAGCATCACCAATGGCCGCCGCTGGGCGGCCTGCGCCACCTGATCTTTCACGAGAAGACTAACGGCTTCCACAAAGTCATCCGCCGCTGCGGTCGCCGAGTGTTGATCGACGAAGCCGCTTTCTTCGCATGGATGGAGGCGCAAAATGGATAACGATTTTAACGTCCTCGATCTGGAGCAGCTCAAAAAAGTCATTGCCTATCACGGTATGGGCGAGCTGATCCCCTATCTGTGCAAATCATTTGACGGGCGGTTGATTCACCGCCCCTGGCTTGCGCTGAAGAATCCTCATAACCCCTGCAATATCGAGCCGCTGAATCTGGTGGTCAACACTAACACAGGCTACTGGATTGACCGCATCTGTGGTGATTCTGGCCATGATATCCTGTCGCTGGTGGCGTATCTGTTCAACCTTGCACCGAACAAAGCAGCGCTCCGCATCATCGAAGAGATGAGGTTGAGCCATGAATAACGCCGCACGCTTCTCCACCTATCACGCGCTTGGCTGGTGTCCGATGCCGCTCAAACCGCGTGACAAGGTGCCGCTTGCCAGCTGGAAGGGTTTTCAGCGCAAGCGTCCCACACTTGAGCAATGCCTTACCTGGAACGGTGGCGACAGTAATGTCGGCATCGTCACGGGCGATATATCGGGCATCTTCGTGCTCGATATTGACGGGCCGCAGGGTGCAATGACACTTGGCGCACTTGAGCACGTGCATGGCCCGCTGCCGCAGAGTGTCATCGCCAGAACGGGCAATGGCTGGCATCATTACTACCGTCTGCCAACGGGCTATGAAATCCGCAACCTGAGTGGTCAGGCGGTGGATGGCAGTACGCTCGTGGGTGTGGATGTGCGCGGCAATGGCGGTTATGTCGTTGCTCCGCCGTCCATTCACCCAAGTGGCAAGCCCTATTACTGGGTCAATGATCCTGCGGATGTGGCGATTGCCGAAGCACCATCATGGCTGCTGAAGCTGGTGGCGCAACCCACTGCGCCACTGGATTTTAACGATGCGCCAGAGAGCAACCATGCCTACCTCGAAGCTGCACTGCGCGGTGAGCTGGCGACACTCGCCCAAGCCGCAAATGGCACGCGCAACCATCAACTCAACCGCTCTTCCTTTGCGCGGGGGCAACTGGTCAGCGACGGGTTGAATGAAGCGGAAGTGCGGAGCAAGCTCGAGGCGGTGGCACTTGCTATCGGGTTGGAGCGTGAGGAGATCACACGCACTATCGACAGCGGCATGGCGGCGGGAATGGCTACGCCACGCACTGACAAAACCGACACAACCCCCGTTTCGTCAGTAACGTCAGTTGATAACCAGCCCGTATCTGCTGGCGAGTGGCCTGATCCGAAGCCCGTTGTGGAGGAATGGTTGCCCGTAGCAGCACTTGACCCTGCCATTATCCCTGAGCCGCTGCGTGCATGGGTGGTGGATATTTCCGACCGCATGCAATGCCCGATGGATTATGTTGCTGCCAGCAGCATTGTAGCCCTAGGTTCGCTGATTGGCGCACGTTGCTCCATCCACCCCAAACGGCAGGATGGCAACTGGTTCATCGTCCCGAATCTATGGGGTGCGATCATCGGCAAGCCAAGCACGCTCAAATCGCCTGCACTTGCAGAAGTGCTTCGCCCGATCCGCCGACTGGAAATGGACAGCCGCGATGAACACAGCAAAGCCATGCAGGAGTTCAAGATGAAAGCGCACATGGCCAAAGCGCAGGAGGAAAAGATCATGCGTGAGCTGGCGGAGTTGGCACAGGGCAAGTACAAAGGCACCAAAACCGCCGAGCAACTACAGGTGGAGTGCAATGCCATTGAATTTCCGAAACAGCCAGAGTGGAAGCGTTACCACACCAACGATGCCACGGTGGAAAAACTCAGCGAACTGCTCTCTGCCAATCCGCAGGGGATGCTGGTGTTCCGCGATGAGCTGATCGGACTGCTCAAAAGCTGGGAGAAGGAAGGTCATGCGGGCGACCGTGCGTTTTTCCTTGAGGCGTGGAATGGCTTTGGCAGCCACATCACTGACCGCATCGGGCGTGGTACGATCTACACCGAGAATGTATGCCTGTCATTACTTGGCAGCACGCAGCCCAGCCGCCTTGCACAGTATCTACGACAAGGCTTGCGCGACATCGGCAATGACGGGTTGATCCAACGCTTCCAGCTGATGGTCATGCCCGATGATGTGAAGGAATGGCAGCTGGTGGATAGAACGGGCAACATGTTCGCCAAGGAGCGTGCTGACCTGATTTTTGCTACGCTGTCAGTGATGGATTATGTGCAGCACGGCGCACGAACAAGCGACGATAAAAAGCCGCCATACTTCCGCTTTGATGATGCAGCGCAGAAGTTGTTCTACGAATGGCTGATACATGAGGCTAGGACACGAACTGACATAACTGACAGATGGAAGTAGCGTCAGTTATGTCGGTTGCGTTCCAGCCCGTGTGCGCTGGCGACCCCATACCCCCCCCCACGGCTTAGGTACTTCCGCGCGAAGTCCTATGCGGGGGCGCAAGGCGCAGCATTTCGCCAGCGACAGAAAACATATTTGCATTTCGTTTCGCTAAACCAAGTCGCAACAGCGCGGAATGGCTGGATTGTGTGCGGAGTTGGAAGCGAAACGGTGGCGAAACCGACAATCAAACTTATTGACTTACATCGGACTATTCGTGTTGCTTGTTCTGTAATTTCCTTTATTTTCTGAGAACAAAATCTCACAGGTTGGGGCTATGAATAGCGACATAATGACGATTGACGAGGTGGCAGGCTACCTCAAGCTGAAACTAAAAACCGCCTATCACCTCGCGGCAAAGGGTGACATCCCCGGTTTTAAGGTTGGTGGATCATGGCGGTTTCGTCGAAGCGAAATTGAAAAGTGGATTAAACGGCAGGAACAGAAAAATTAGTAAAAAACTGATTAGAGCAAAGCATGAAAATTATTGACAACATTAACAGCTTATTAGGTGAGGACTTAAAGTCTTCTATCAAGCCAAATGCGCGCCTAAAAATAGCTGCTTCATGCTTTTCAATCTATGCCTATGAGTCGCTGAAAACGGAGCTAGAGAAAGTAAATTCATTAGAGTTCATATTTACTACTCCGACATTCGTTCCCGATGAGGTCACGGATAAGTTAAAAAAGCACCGCAGGGAATTCTTTATTCCGAAAGCCAGCCGTGAGAATGCGCTTTACGGGTCTGAATTCGAGATTCAGCTTCGCAACAAGCTAACGCAGCGTGCAATTGCCCGTGAATGCGCTCAATGGGTGCGAAATAAAGCCACATTCAAATCAAATAAATCCAAGGCCCAGATGCAGCAATTTGTCTGCGTTCAGAATGCTGATGAAGGTGTGGCCTATAGGCCTACAATGCGCTACGATTTGTTAGGGGTGACTCCAGAGAAAGGACAATGGCGGTGGGAAGAAGATAGAGCCAAGCAAGCCGTCAATAACTATCAAGACTACCTTAATATCCATTCGAAAAATTTGACGCTTGATGAATGGTACATCGATACCCTCACAGCTACGAATGAGAAGCTGAATTTTGTTAGAAAGAACGAAGAAGGAGTCATTCAGTATTATGTTCCGCCAAGCGGAGGTAAGCTATTAAGCGATAACTGGATGGATATTACCCTTAGCGGAAACGAAACAATTTTTGATACTGAGAAAAGTCTAGACCTTTTAAATAGGATCATCGGATGGATTTGTGCCAACGATCAAGAATCCACTGTATTAGACTTCTTTGCTGGATCAGGGACAACAGCTGATTCTGTATTCCGCCTTAATGCGACAGATGGCGGAAAGAGAAAATTTATCTTAGTTCAAATCGATGAATTGTGCTCGGAAAAATCAGAAGCAAAGAAGGCTGGCTACACAACAATTTCTCAAATCACTAAGAAACGAATTAGTGATGCTGGTAGGAAGGTTCTGGAAGACAGGTGTCACGAAAATTGGAATAAGGATGTAGGCTTCCGTGTTCTGAAAATCGACACTTCCAACATGTCAGAGGTGTATTACACGCCGGATGGTGTGAAGCAAGAAGACCTGCTGGCTGCCGTGGATAATATCAAGCCTGACCGCACGCCGGAAGACTTGCTGTTCCAAGTGCTGCTGGATTGGGGCGTGGATTTATCGCTGCCGATCACCAAACAGACCATTCAGGGCAAAACAGTGTTCTTCGTGGATGGCAATGCGCTAGTTGCCTGCTTTGATAATGGCATCACCGAGGAACTGGTAAAAGAGCTCGCTGCTGGCAATCCGCTGCGCGTGGTATTCCGTGATAATGGCTTTTTTTCCGACTCGGTGAAAATCAATGCCGAGCAAATCTTCAAGCAGATGTCCCCCGGCACAGATGTGAAGGCAATATAGGGGGCATATGCAACAGAACGAATTACGCACCACGTTAGAACACCTGATCGCCACCTGGGAAAACGAGGTGGTGGAATTTAAGCAGGCCGGGAATGATTATTCTACCGATAAAATTGGAGAATATTTTTCTGCGTTGTCGAACGAGGCCAATTTGCGTGGGGCTGAGAAGGCTTGGCTTGTGTTCGGAGTCCACGATAAAACACGCACCATTGTTGGCACCGATTATCGCCCTCAGGCAGATCGTTTGCAAAGCACAAAAATGCAAATGGCTGAAAACACTGAACCCAGCGTTACATTCCGTAACATCCATGAATTGCAAACCGATAATGGGCGCGTGGTTTTATTTGAAATTCCCGCAGCACCGCGCGGCATGCCGATTGCCTGGAAAGGTCATTATTTTGCGCGCGCTGGCAGTAGTTGTGTTGCGCTTGGCATGGATAAGCTGGACGAAATCCGCCAGCAGACGCTTGCAACCGACTGGACGGCACAGATTGTTCCAGGCGCAACCCTTGCTGATCTGGACGAAGCAGCGGTGCAGCGTGCGCGGGATTCATTCGCGCGCAAGCATGCCAACCGTTTTACCGCCGAGGAGATGGCGGGCTGGAGCACAGCCACGTTTCTGGATCGCGCCAAAGTAACCCAAAATGGGCAAGTCACGCGCACAACATTGCTGCTGCTAGGCAAGCCCGAATCCGCGCATAAACTTTCTCCGCACCCCGCGCAGATGACATGGAAGCTGGAAGGGCCAGAGCGTGCGTATGAGCATTTTGGCACGCCGTTCCTGCTCACTACCACGCAGCTTTACCAGAAAATCAGAAACATTCAGGTACGGCTGCTGCCCAATAATGAATTGTTGCCGCATGAGGTCTCTAAGTATGACCAGAAGATTGTACTTGAGGCACTTCATAACTGCATCGCGCATCAGGATTACACGCGCAATGGTCGCATCAATGTTATCGAAAAGCCAGACCGGCTTGTCTTTGAGAATGAAGGGGGTTTCTTTGAAGGCAAACCAGAGGACTATGTGTTAGGCGAAAGAACCCCGCGCCGTTACCGCAATTCGTTCTTAGCGCAGGCCATGGTGGAGTTGGGGATGATTGATACGATGGGGTATGGCATTTACCGCATGCATCTGGGGCAGGCAAAACGTTACTTCCCGCTGCCTGATTATGATCTATCCGAAGCGAATGTAGTGCGAATGACTATTTATGGCAGTGTGGTTGATCCCGCTTACAGCCAGATGCTCATGAAGAATACCGATCTGCCGTTCATAGATGTATTGGCATTAGATAGGGTGCAGAAAAAACTTTCCATTCCAGATGAGGCGATCACCCGTTTGCGTCGCTCAAATCTGATTGAGGGAAGAAAACCTAATTTCCATGTTTCTGCTGCTATTGCGGATGCGACAGGCAATCGCGCAGATTACATCCGAACCAGGGCATTGGATGATGAACATTATAAGAAACTGATTACCGATTATCTCAAAAAATTCGGTCATGCATCCAGATCGGATATTGATGATTTCTTAGCAGACAAACTAAGTGATGCACTTAGTGACTACCAAAAGAGCAGAAAGATCGGGAATCTTTTAACCAAGATGCGCCGCGCTGGTGCAATTTATAATGCCGGGGTTCGCGCTAAACCCGTGTGGAAACTTGCAGAAAGAAATCTATGAAAAATGACCGTTCTGCAGAAAGAAACATTATAGTAATGCCTATATATCAAAGGCTTGATTGGCTTATGGTGCAGAAAGAATGCAGAAAGATTGTAGCTAAATGAAACTAAAATTCAAAGTTCAGCCCTATCAAACTAACGCCGTAGAATCGGTGGTGGATTGCTTTGCAGGCCAGCCGCATCACTCCGGCATCACCTACCGCATCGACCCTGGCGTGAGTAAGCAGGTGCGTGCCGAGGAAACCGGCTTCAAGAACGCCGACCTCATGCTGACAGATGCCCAGCTGCTGGCCAACATCCATACGGTGCAACGCCGCCAGAGCCTGCCAATCTCAGAAAAGCTAATTTCCAGCACAGGCGCTAAAATCAATCTCGATATTGAGATGGAAACCGGCACCGGCAAAACCTACTGCTATATCAAATCCATTTTTGAACTCAATAAACGCTACGGCTGGAATAAGTTCATCATCATGGTGCCGAGCATCGCCATCCGTGAGGGCGTCTACAAATCACTTGAAATTACCGCCGACCACTTCACCGAAAGCTATGGGAAGAAGGCGCGGTTCTTCATCTATAATTCCAAGCAGCTGTACCATCTGGAGAGCTTTGCCTCCGATGCAGGCATTAACGTGATGGTGATTAACATTCAGGCGTTTGCGGCCAAGGGGGCAGATAACCGCCGTATTTACGATGAATTGGATGATTTCCAATCGCGCCGCCCGATTGATGTCATCAGCAGCAACCGCCCCATCCTCATTCTGGATGAGCCGCAGAAGATGGAAGGAAAGGCAACGCTTGAAGCACTGCCAAAGTTCAAGCCGCTGGCTATCCTTCGTTATTCCGCCACCCATAAAACCACGCACAACAAAATCCACCGGCTGGATGCGCTGGATGCCTATAACCAGAAACTGGTGAAGAAAATCGCCGTACGCGGCATTTCCATGAAAGGCTTGGCTGGCTCCACCGCCTATCTGTATCTGGAGTCCATCGAGATTTCTAAGAAAGCGCCAGTTGCCCGGGTAGAAATGGAAATTAAGCAAGCATCGGGCGAAATTAGGCGGAAAGTGATACGGCTGGAAAAAAGCGCTAACCTATATGACCTCTCTAATAAGCTCGATCAGTATCAGGGCTTTGTTATCTCACAGATTGACTACAACCATGACACGGTGGAATTTACCAATGGTCATAAACTCACGGCAGGTGAAGCGACGGGCGATGTAACCGAAGCCACGATCAGGCGCATCCAGATTCGAGAAACCATCAAGGCGCATCTGGAGAAGGAGCAAAAACTGTTTGCCCAAGGCATTAACCCCAACGTCTTCGTTATGTGCATGTTGAAACATAGCGATAACACCATATCCCGCCGCCAAGAAGTCGGGCGCGGCCTAAGGTTATGCGTGAACCAAAGCGGCGACCGCATGGATCATCCAGCCACCGTGCATGAAATTAACGTTCTGACCGTGGTTGCCAGCGAAAGTTACAAGGATTTCGTAGGCAACCTTCAGAGGGAAATCAGTGATTCGCTATCCTCACGTCCCAGGAAGGCTGATGAAGCCTATTTCACGGGCAAAACCATTAAAACGGATACAGGCACATTGCTGGTCACGCCTGCTATGGCGAAGCAGATATATAAATACCTGCTGAAAAATGACTACACGGATGATGCCGATCAAATTGCTGAAGCATACCATAAGGCCAAGGCCGAAGGCGCGCTTGCGCCATTGCCAGAGGAATTGGCGCCCCATGCGGAGCAGATTCTGGCGTTGGTGGATAGCGTGTTCAGCGCGGCCCAGCTTCCTGACGTGGGCGATGATCGCAAACCAAAAACCAACCCTCTTAATGCAAACTTTAAGAAAAAGGAATTTCAGGAGTTATGGGGACGCATCAATCGTCGAGCAGTTTATCGCGTAGAGTTTGATTCAGAGGAACTGACTGCTAACTGTATTAAGACGCTCAATAAGGAACTGCGTGTTTCTCCCCTGCAATACACTATCCAAACCGGCATACAGGGCGATCAGATAACCGATGCCCAGCTGAAACAAGGTGATGGCTTCCAGCTGCAAGCCACCAGTACTGAAGCTCATAATGCTTCTCTTCATTCGATGGTTAAGTATGACCTGTTAGGTAAAATTGCCGAGAACGCCCACCTTACGCGCAGCACAGTAGCTGCCATCTTCAAGGCAATGGAACCAGCCATCTTTGCCCAGTTTAAGCAGAACCCGGAACATTTCATTTCCGAGGCATCAAGGCTTATCAATGAGCAAAAAGCGACCATCATTATTGAGCACCTCAGCTATGACGAAGTGGCTGGTAGCTATGACACAAATATCTTCACGGCTGGGCAAAGCAAGCAGGACTTCACTAAGGCCAGCGAGAAGCTGAAAAACCACATTTACGATTATGTGATTACGGATTCAAAAAATGAGCGAGCATTCGTGACAGAACTGGATACCAGTGCGGAGGTGGTTGTTTATGCCAAACTGCCTCGCGGCTTCCTGATTCCAACCCCCGTGGGCGACTACAATCCAGATTGGGCTATTTCCTTCAAAGAAGGAACCGTGAAGCACATTTATTTTGTCGCAGAAACCAAAGGCAGCATGTCGTCGATGGATTTACGGGAAATCGAAAAAACTAAGATCGAATGCGCCCGGAAGTTCTTTGATAAAATCAATCAGCGTATTGAAGCGGACAAAGTAAAATATGATGTGGTGGATAGGCATCTGTAAGCCTGAGTTTGAAGCAAAACAGGAGCTGACGCTGATCTATGGTATTGACTCGCGCAATGCGCCACATCTGGAGGCACAGGGCATTACCACCATCCGCCAGTTGGCAGATAGTGACCCCGAGGCAATTGCCGATGTGCCATACCTCAAAGGCGCGGATAAAAAGTTACGGGCGGTGCTGCAGGCGAAGTCGTATTTCACCCACGAGACGCATCGTATCGGGGATATTCAGATTCCTGGCGGCACCTGGGTGCATTTTGATCTAGAGGACAACCCTCTCAACGATTCTGGCGAAGATCATGTGTATCTCTGGGGGTTGCTGAAGCCGCCCTATAACTGGTCAGGCTTTCAATATGCCTGGACAGATGGGCATGAGCGAGATCAGACGGGATGGATGGAATTTCTAGGCATCGTTGCTGAACTGAAGGAACAATACCCAGATTTGGTCATCTGCTATTTCTCTCACCACGAGGTGAGCAAAATCAAACGCTATGCAAAACGATATGCGATGGAAGAACACCCTATCGTTGCTTGGCTGCTGGGAGAGAACACACCACTGTTTGATATTAAGAAACCAATCATGGAAGCATTGGTGCTGCCTGTGATGGGCTACGGTTTAAAGCCCATCTGTAAAAACGAAGGACTGGTGAATTTCCAGTGGAGCGACGACGAATCTGGCTCGCAATGGTCGGTGGTGCAATATGTTAATTATCTGATTGAACCGCTCAAAGATCGCCGCGAGCAGATGAAAA
The DNA here is from genome assembly GCA_033763775.1 of Alphaproteobacteria bacterium. GTDB lineage: Bacteria > Pseudomonadota > Alphaproteobacteria > Rickettsiales > SXRF01 > JAJTHB01. The sequence goes on from JANRJW010000010.1 coordinate 71,233, forward strand.
AGGACATCCTTACCTATAATTTCGATGATGTGATGGCTACACGCAAGCTGGAGGAGTGGCTGAGGAAGATGGCCTCTGATTAAACAATCACCTTCCGAAACGTGAGCGAAATGCGGCGGGTGCGCTTTATAATCTGGCCGTTGTAGCGATCCGTTTTGCGTCCTGCGATGGCATGCTGCCAGACATATCGCGCATCACCAGTAAGCACGAGTAAGCTGCGCGCCTCCAGTAGCAATGATGATTTCTTACCTGTCTTGCTGCGGGTAAAATCCATCACGCATGGCGATCCCAAGCTCAGGCTGGCGATGGTATCGGTAAAACAGGGTACGCAATCGATATGTGCAGAAATACCCTGCCCAGGCTGATATTCGTTGATGATGACCTGATCGGGTGTTTCGGAAAAATACCCTGCTTGCTGTAGGCGCACTGCGTAATGTTGCAGCCAGTCAGGTAGTGCACCTATCCGCAGGTCGTTTGTTACGCTTCTCGCCTTATAATCGTACCGCCAGCCATAATGCTGCACACGCCGCTTCAGTTCTGTGATCCAAGGTAGGGGATCAATCGTTTTGATAAGGGCAGATTCGGTGGCAGAGTCGATGAAGTCAGGAATGTAGTTTAGACCTGATATTGTCGGTTGGGGCGTTTCAAACAGCGATGATTGCAATGGCAGTTGTTGCATAACGCGATCACCCTAATTTTCCAGCACATCTTTCAACGCTTCGTATTGTTCGCGGTGCTTGTCTGGGTTGTCGGTTTTGAGCTTCTGCAGGTTTTGCAACTTCCATTGCACGGCGGGGAATCGCTCGTAATCGTATATTGACCAATCAGGGGTTACATTATGTACGCTTAGCAGAAAATCTTTGTCTTTCGATGTTATCGCCGCGCGCATAGTTTTCACCAGTGTATCACGCATCTGCTCAAACTGCTCGTAGGTAAAATTTTCGGCAGTCATGCCTGCGAACTGATTGCTAAGTGTAGTGCGCTGATCCTGAAAGTTAGGGGAGATCATCTCGTGCAGTGGGCGGTCGCTTGCCAGCAGGCATAGCATAAACCCAGCTTTCACCTGATCGGAAAACCCCTCATTTTCCAGAAGATATTTTACGTCGAATAAATCACGTGGGTGCTGCCGATCCAATGCCGCGCAGATTTTTCCGCCATACAGCTGACCAATCGGCACCACAGGCACTGCCACAAACGCATCAAACTCTAACTGTGCTTTATCGCATAGTGGCATCTTAACTGGCTCGGCGATTGTGCCGCGTCCTACCAGATTCACTTCCAGTTTTATCTCCGCGCTGCCCCCAGAAATAATCAGTTTGCCGATGTCTTTTTTGTGCTGCACACGAGAACCCGTGACCACGCTTTCGATCCGTTTCTTAGTGCGCTCTAGGGCTTCATCAATATGCTGTAAGGATGATGCGCGGTCTTCCACTGGCACATAGGTCAGGTCAATATCCACTGACAGGCGTGGCATATCGCGCACAAACAGGTTGATCGCAGTGCCACCATGAAGCGCAAAACATGCCTCTTTTGCTACTTCTGGCAAAACGCTTAGCAGCAGCCTGACTTGTTTCTGGTAGGTTTTATTGGTCATGCTCTGCCAGTTCTTTCGGGACGGTTATCTGGTACTTAGCAACATACACGCCATTTTTTACCAGGCTACGTTTACCGCTGCCTAAATCTATTTTTTGTAAATCCAGATACTTCAACCATTCATGGCCAGCTTTATCTGCAAGATACAGAAAAAGCCGCTTCACCTTGACGGATGTGCATTTCTCAAGAAGTTCCTGAACCACTTTGGGGCGCAGATTATTCAGCCCCTCCATCAGTTCAAAGCACTCGAGCAAATCCTGCTTCTCAGGGGCTAGATAAAGGCACTCCAGCATTGCACGCGCTGGCGATGAAACCTTTATGGAGAAGTTCTTCACCTCAAAATCTTCAAGTCCAAGATCATTCGGGAGAAACGATGTCGTATGGTATTCTGCGCCTACCCCCCAGTCATGTCCCTTAAACCATGAAGGCAGCGTTTCTTTATCACCGCCAAACAGCACCGCTTTTGCAGAAGACATCTCTAAATAATGCGCTTTCCCCAGCAGCGATAACGCTGTTCGTCCTCCTGGATGCACAGAGAGAGCGGCATGTTTCTGCAACCCGTACAGCGCGCCATATATGTCGGGTGAATCACCAGCACGCACCATTGCACCCGTACCTATCGATTCCAGCCAGTTGCTTTTGCGGTATCTCTTCTGCAGGTCAGGGCTATAACCCTGCCGCGCAAGCCATGCGGAAAGAAGCACCGCCCCCTGAGGGGTGGCATTCAAAAGCTGGTTTATTTTTGTCTGGTTTAAGGTACTCATAGTACCAATATATAGGAAATTATAAACTAAGTCAAGGCTAAGGTTTATTTTTATTGTTAGTATGGTACTATTAGTACCTTAGTTTCATTAAAAATAAACCTCGATAGAAACCGTAAGGATGGAGGCAGCTCGTCGGAATTGCCGACAAACTGCGAACCGTCAAAGGTTTTTTGACAGTTGCGAGTAGTCAAGGAATCCTTGACTACTGAGTGGTTAGGAATTTCCGAATAACTGAACTGTCCGGAATTTCAGGACAGTTTAAGGCGTTCGCAATGTGACGGCATAATAAACATGTTTAGGTTCACTACGATAATCATACGTGCAGAGAAAACTGGAATATTGCAAAGAAGAGTTCCTGGAAAAAATTTATTATCATTTAAATTACAGATGATTATATGGAATAAATAATGAGTATTGCAGAGAAAAGTGGGATTTTAGTAAGCAACAATCAGTTACATATCATCCAGCACCTCAATCCTGAATTCATTGGTGGGGTCGAGGTGATTGGCGTAGCTGTCTGCCCAGGCGAGGAAGGATGCAAAATCCTCCTTTACTGCCGCAGGTGAGGCTCGCATGGCGGCGATGAAGGCACGGATGCGGTTACTGCTCTCCCAATTCTTCAGTGTTGCCTGAAGCCTGAACACGCGCTGCCGCTCCACATGCGCCAGCTTGCTCTTTGACTGCTTGTTTCTGGCAATGTGGAGAAGCTCTTCCTCGGATTTATTGATCTGCGTTTCTGTCTGCGCCTGCTGCTTTCTGATGGATGGCAGCGAAGATTTATCTACCTGATGGCCATATCGCCGCTTCTGCCAGTAACCCCGTGGCGGCAGCGGTATGTCCATCCGCTTGCATACCTTGGCCAATCCCACATCCGAAAGACCGTATCGACTGGCCAGCTGACTGATCGGTGTCTGCCAGACTTCCTGGTAGAGTTTTTCTCGGTGTAATGTAAAGCGCTCGTGCTTTTTCATGATGCTGATGAATCCATCGAAGCAGAGCACTATCAAGTAGATTCGAACTTTTTCTGCCAGATAGTGCTTATAAATCAGAGATTCAAACAGAAGGGGATTCGAACTTCGGCATTTTCGCACTCATTTTTCGGCGTATTGTTTTTAGAAATCAAAGATTCGAGCGGGATTCAAACAGCGTGTTTTTCAAAAGTGGTTTTGCTCCACTGGTGCTCCACTTCACCACAAATAATTGCAACACGGTTCGAATCATGACAACATTCGAACCACGGTAACCATTTGACATGTTTTATTGTAATCAGTTGTAAGCTATTGTAATTTATGGTAAAAATGTGCTTTTTTCGTACTTGAAAACTGCCGTACTCGCAAGGGTACCGTGAGTTCGAATCTCACCTCTTATGCCACCACTTAAGTAGAATGCCAAAAAACGCCCATGGAACAATTCTGGGACAGTTCAAAATAACAAGTGGCAATACAGGGTAATAATGACTGTAGATGTTCCATCCTTATTGATTGAAATTGAAGGATTGCTTGCTTCGTTGGAAACGAGCCTTCAAAAAGAGGTTTATGGCATAGAAATATCCCGTTCAAAACTTCCATTTAAGGCAGAATGATATCGCGAAAGTTTGGCATGGAGGATGGCAGATCTTTCCCGCGGAGCCTTGCATAGCTTTCAGAACAATCGCTTACGCGGCAAGTTCACTACTTGTGCGTGAGCAATGAATGATTAAAATCACCCCTCGGATACTTAGCCGAAAAATACGTCATGGCGCAAAATGAAATCATCGCAAATCTCAGGCAGGATCTGCTGGCAGGGCTGGCGGGTGATGGTGCGGCATATGGCCAGTTTTTAAACCAGCTATCACCCATCCTGCGCCGTGTGATTGGCCGCAAGATCCCGATGAAGGATGTTGAGGATGTGCTTCAGGAGGTGCTTATTTCCATCCACAAAGCCCGCCACACCTATGATGGCGAGCGGCCGCTCATGCCCTGGGTGCTCGCGATTGCCAGCTTCCGCATGACCGATCATTTGCGTAAAAGCTACAGCCAGATGCAGCGCCAGCACGTGGATATTGCGGATTATGACAATGTGCTTACGGCTGTAACTGAAACCAGTGATGATCGCGAATCCATAGAAGTAATGCTCAAGCATGTGCCGCAGCGCGAGAAAAAGATTCTCTCGCTGATGCATGTGGAAGGTTACACGGCAAAGCAGGTGGGCGTGCAGATGGGCATGAAGGAATCCGCCGTCAAAGTTGCCGCACACCGCGCGATGAAAAAAATACGGGAAACATTCGGCCATGGTTGATACAAAACAGTTGATTAGCGAGTTAAGTGCCGCGGCATCGCCGGTTGCGCCGGTGCGGCCACGTCGCTATGCGGCTTTTCTGATCGCGCTACTATCGTTCTATGCCATTTGCGCCCAGTGCTGGCTGGAGGGGTTTAGGCCGGATTTATTACTGCAACTTGCGCGGCCATTATTTGTGCTCGAGTTGCTGCTGCTCGCAGCGATGCTGGCAAGTGCGGCGGTCGCATCCGTGTATGCGATGCTGCCCGATGGCGCGGCGCGCAAAACACTCATGCGCCTGCCTTATGTATTTTCATGCGGCATGCTGGCGCTGATTGTTCTCCAGCTATTGCTGCCCCATGACGCGCGCATGGTGATGTCTGAGCCTGATTCGCATACGCATGAATGCACTCAGTATATTGCATTTTCTGCCCTGCTACCTGCCGCGCTGATCTTCGGGCTGCTGCGTAGGGGCGCCAGTGTGATGCCGATGCAGGCCGGGCTGCTTGCTGTCATTGCGGCGGTATCGCTGGGCGCAATTACACTCAGGCTCGCGGAGGCCAATGACGAGATACTCCATCTTCTCACCTGGCATTACCTGCCCAGCCTCTTTTTTGCGAGCCTTGGCGCGCTCGCAGGGCGCTACCTGCTGCGCTGGTAAAATTTTTTTTGGGGGATGTGTAACCATTTCAGCGCCCCCTTCGAATCCGTGGTCAGTAATGCTCATTTCGATACGAACGTTACATCACTTAAAATTATGGAGAAAATTATGACTACCACCACGAAACTTGCTTCTGCTGCCCTCGCTGGATTGCTCACCGCTGGTCTGCTTGCAGTAACTCCTGCATTTGCCGGCGAGCACGACAAAGGTTCTTGCTCAGGTAAAGACGGCTGCAAAGGCAAAGCCGCTGCTGAGAAATCTGAGTGCAAAGGCCATGCTGGCGAGAAATCAGGCTGCGAAGGCAAAGATAAAAAAGAAGGCCACAGCTGCAGCGGAAAAGACGGTTGCGGCGGTAAAGACGAAGGCAAGAAAGCCGAAGAGAAGAAATAATTCTCTGGCAGTTTGGGGTGGCTTTGCCACCCCAACTATCCTTAATATGTCTCTGAACTCGCCATATTCTTTGCTTGGTTTTGGCCTCGGCCTTCGTGCGAGGCACCTGCCATATATTTTTGAGCACCAGCCGGCGGTGGACTGGTTTGAGATTATTTCCGAAAACTACATGGATACTGGCGGCAAACCGCGCCGCAATCTCGCGCGTATCGCCGAGCATTATCCGATTGTGATGCACGGCGTATCGCTTTCGATTGGCACCGTGGATCCGCTGAATTCTGAGTATCTACAAAAACTGAAGCGCCTGATCGATGAAGTAAACCCTGCATGGGTGAGTGATCATTTATGCTGGACAGGTGTGGCACACAAAAACACCCATGACTTGCTGCCCGTGCCCTACACTGAGGAAGCGCTGAAACATATCATCAAACGCATCCGCATGGTGCAGGACTATTTAGAGCGGCCGATCGCGTTTGAAAATCCCTCGACCTATCTTGAATTCAAAAGTTCCTCGATGCCGGAAGCGGAATTTATTGCGCGTATGGCCGCTGAGTCTGGCTGCCAGCTGCTGCTGGATGTGAATAATGTTTATGTCACCTGCTACAACCACCGGCTGGATGCGAAGAGGTATCTCGATAGCCTGCCGCTCGATCGCGTGATCCAGATCCATCTTTCCGGCCACACCAACAAAGGCACGCATATCATCGACACCCATGACGATCATGTCATTGATGAGGTGTGGAATTTATACAAATATGTGGTGCATCGAGCAGGCCGCACGCCAAACACCATGATTGAGTGGGATGATAACATTCCTGAATTTCCCGTGCTTTTCGCGGAGCTGGAAAAGGCGCGCGCGGCAGCTAAAAAAGCGCATGATTACACATTGCCAGACCTTGCGAAGCTAAGTGTGCCGTATGTCATGGATGAAAGGCCACGCCTTGCCGATGAGCAGCACACGCTGCAAGCCGCCATCATGCAGCCAGATGGCAAACCCGCCTCGTGGATTCGCCAGAAGGATGATTTTTCTGCCGAAGCACAGCTTGGTGTGTATGTGAATGCCTATCGCTGGCGGCTGTTTGATGTGGTCGCGGAAGATTATCCGGTGCTGAAAGTCTATCTCGGCAGCGAGCGTTTTGAATCGCTCATCAACGATTTTATCACGGTAGTGCCTTCCATTTTTTTCTCGGTTGCGCGCTATGCAACACGACTGCCTGCCTTTCAGCAAACGCACACAGGCAGTGATATATTTTCGAGTGAATTATGCGCGCTGGAAACCGCCATTGCCCAGCTGGCGGACGCTCCTGAAACCGAGGTGCTTACACCCGAGGATCTCACAGGCATGACACCGGAAGCTTTGATGCAATCGCAGCTATGTGTGCGTAAGGCCATGCAGCTATTTGCCTTCAACCATCCGGTGAATGACTATTACAAGGCGGTGAGAGAAGAAACTCAGCTACCTGCCATCACGAAGCAGCCCAGCTTTCTTGCCGTCTTCCGCCATGAGGATGTGGTATGGCGTATGGATCTCGAGCAACAAGAATACAAGCTCTTATCAGCATTGTGCGCCGGCAGCACCGTTGGCGAGGCGCTAAGTGCAGTGGATGAATCTGCTGCCGCAAATATTTCCCAATATTTTTCCCGCTGGATGCGTAACGGTTTGCTGAGTAAATGCGAATATAATACCGAACCAAACAGAAGGACTATTCATGAAGCTGCTTAAATTACTTATTCTCTGGCCACAGCGCATTGCTAGCTATTTCCTCTGGGCGGGGCCGCTGGTTGCGCGCATCACGGTCGGTTATGTTTTCATGCTCACCGGTTGGGGTAAGCTGCAGCATATCGAGCAGGTCACCAGCTATTTCGAAAGTCTCGGTATCCCAGCACCGCATATTCTTACGCCATTTGTTTCAGGCTTGGAATGCTTCGGCGGCCTGTTTCTGATTCTCGGTGTGCTCACCCGCATCAGCGCAGGCGGCCTTGCCGTCACCATGATTGTCGCTCTCGTTACAGCAAAATGGGCAGAGGTGGATTCGCTGCACACACTGCTCGGCTTTGAAGAAACACTGTTCCTTGCTATCTTCACCTGGCTTGCTATTTGCGGCGCCGGCAAGGCCTCGCTAGATTATTTTGCAGAGAGCCGCTTAAAATTATAAACAGCGGCGGACGGGATGCAGGCAGGGAGTCAATCTAATCTTTCTTTCCAGCTTCGCGCAGCACCAGTTCTGAGAGCCAGTCATGCATGCTTTTGCCGCTGCGTGCAGCGGCGTCATGCGCGGCGCGCCTCGCTTCCTCGCTCACCCCTTCCAGCCTGCCATAATAGCGGGTGCGGTGCGTGCCGCCGCGCGGGCCGGGAATCGGAAAATCGAGGTTGGCGGGCGGGGTACCCACACCGACCACAAAATCGATCACATAAAACACCTCGCCAATAATCCAGCGCAGCCGGGTTTCACGCGCCTCCACCGGCAGATGAGCCAGCGGCAGCGGATAGACATAGTGTGGGTTTGAGTTCATCAGCACTTTGCCAAACTCGCTGTCGCGCAGCCATGGCGGCATGCTTTCATCGCCCATCACCACCTTGCCGCCGGGCTTGGTCACGCGCACCGCTTCTTTGAACGCGCGCGAAATATCCGAAAACGTATTCAGCCCGCCAAAATGATACACCGCATCAAACATCTTATCGGGAAAGGGCAGGTAGCAGGCGTTGGAAAGAAAAAACGCTGGCGCAGGTGAGTGCTGCGACAGGCGCTGGCGAGCTTTCTCAAAAAGCTTTGGCGAAATATCCTGCACAAACAGCTTACCGCCGGCGCCGAGGCGCTTTAAAATCAGCTCCGAATCGCGGCCACTGCCTGCGCCAGTTTCCAGCACCACGGAATCCGGTTTCAGGCACAGATCATCGATCATGCGATTCCGCTCGGCGGTTTCATCGACGCCGAACGTCTCGAAGGTCAGGGGCAGGTAAGCGTCATATTCATCGGCCTTCACATCGTAGTAGGCTTTTGCCTCTGCATCGCTCGCCGCCAGCTGCTTCGGGTAGGTGAAATCCGGAACCCCATCGTGGATCGGGTAGTGGTGCGCATCATCCGCTTTCAGCACACCGGAGATGACCTCATCGCCATTTTGCTTGCTGTTTACGAGTGTCAGCGGCGCGTGTGTGGCGGGGCAGCGATACTGGGCGATAAGTTCAATTTTCATGGCGGCAATTTAGCGTTGTAGCGCGCTGGCGCATGTGATTAATTATGGTCAGCAGCATATCACGAAATGACCCGCTGGCAACCAATTGCACAGCCGGGCGCAGCCAGAGGCAAAGCGATGAACTGGGTCAAGCAATCCTTCATTTATGGCCCCGGTGCCAAAGCGCATGGCGAGCCGCCATGGATGAAAAGCCACGCGCAGGTACCCACCGCGCTGGTGTGCGAGGATCGCATCCGTATTTACATCACCGTGCGGCCAGAGCAGCGCACCAGCCTTGTCACGTTCATTGATGTCGCGCTCGATGATCCATCACGTGTGCTGTATGTGCATAAAGAGCCGATCTTGCCACTTGGCGCGCCGGGCACGTTCGACGAATTTGGCATCATGCCTGCGGCAGTCGTACGTCATGGCGGCGAGGTATGGCTCTACACCACCGGCTGGCAGCGCGGCCAGACTGTGCCGTATCTGAATGCCATTGGCCTGGCGGTGAGCAGGGATGGCGGCGTCACATTTTCCAGACCATTTGCCGGGCCGGTGCTTTCGACCACGCATCTGGAGCCTTTTTCCACCATGTCGCCCAGCATCATCAAGCGCGAAGGCGTGTGGCAGATGTGGTATGGATCGGGAGTGGATTGGATGAAGGCAGGCGATAAATATGAGCCGCTTTACTACATCTACTACGCCCATTCGCGTGATGGTGTGGTGTGGGAGCGCCCGGGTATCTGCTGCATTCCCGGTGCAAGCGGGCAGGAGGCCACCACGCGCCCCTGCGTGCTGTGGGAAAAGGGGCGCTACCACATGTGGTTCAGCTATCGGGGCTGCGCAGATTTTCGCGGTGGCCGCGGTAGCTACCGGATAGGCTATGCCAGCTCAACCGATGGGCAAAGCTGGCAGCGCGACGACAGCAATGCGGGCATCGATGTCAGCACAGAAGGCTGGGATGCTGAGATGGTCGCCTACCCAAACATCGTCGACACGCCTTACGGGCGCTATCTGTTTTATAACGGCAATGATTTTGGCAGCGGTGGCTTTGGCTATGCCACAATGCCAAAAGGAGAAAAAAAATGACTAAATCTGAAGCAGAGTTTCTGAATTTTTATGCAGGCAAGGATCCTGTTCATCTTTACCCAACAGAATTTGTCATTCGTGCATTTCTTGGAGCCTATCCCAATCTGAAATTGGACAAGGCCAGCTACAAAAATAGCCGCATTCTTGATCTGGGGTATGGAGACGGCAGAAATATGCCGCTGATGCATAATCTCGGTTTTAAGATAAGCGGGATAGAAATCAGCGAGCAGCTTAACGAGCTGGTGATCAAGCGTTTGCATCAAATGGGTATCAGGGCAGACCTCCGCCACGGCACCAATCGTCACATCCCCTTTGAAGACGATTTCTTTGACTACGTGCTGGCCTGCCATGCCTGCTACTACGTTGAGGAAGGCAGCCGCTTTACAGATAATTTAAAGGAAATAAGCCGCGTAAGCCGTAGTGGCGCAATGCTGATTGCATCGCTGCCAAAACCAGATACTTATATCCTTAAAGATTCAGTAGCGGTGGACGATGGCCATTACCGAATCACCCATGATCCATTCGGGCTGCGCAGCGGTGTCATATTACGTGCGTTTCACGATGAAGATGAGATCAGGAAGGAATTTTCACCCTTCTATGAAAACCTGAGCATCGGACATTGTGATGATAATTACTGGGGTATTCACCAGAAATTATGGATCATAGCAGGATCACGAAAATGAAAGCACGGCAGCCATGACCAGCTGGAGCAGCTACAGAAATCTCTACCGTGCCCATGGCTTCAAGCGTGTATGGACGCACCTGAAAGAAAACACCTTCTTTGACTGGCGGCGTGGCACCGATACAGAAACATGGCTGCCGCTTTCCGCCTACAGCACCAAAGATAGCGACATGAAACACTATCAGGCCTCGTTCACCAGCGAGGTGGTGCGTGCGTTGAAACTGGCGGCTGGTGAGCGCGACCTTGCTGGCTGGCATTTTTATGATGTTGGCTGCGGCAAAGGAAAAATCCTGATTCTTGCTGCTGAACTGCTGGGGATAGAGTCCATCACCGGCATTGAGCTAAGCCCGCAGCTTGCGGCCATTTGCCGAAGCAACATCAGGAAAACTGGCATTCAGGCCGAGGTGGTGGAAGCCAATGCCCGCGAGTTTTCTGCCTATGCGCCAAAAGCACTGGTTTATTTGTGCGATCCGTTTGGGGAGGAAACATTTAGCGCTGTGCTTGGTCATCTGAAAGCTGCCTGCCGTGAATGTGTGCTGATTTACAATAACCCGGTCTATGACCCTGCGCCATTTGGCTTTAGAAAACAGCTCGAAACCTCAGGCTGGCACGCCAATTACCGCACGGGTATTTTTGTTCTGGGCTAACCTGTCCACTGCACAAACAGTGCTTTGCCACACACAAACGACCGCGCAATCTGATCACTGTGCGCTGAAAGAAGCTGGTCACCCACGCGCATTGGCCCATCGCCATGCGCCCACAGATAATCGTCAAGAATCAGCCATCCGCCCGGCGCAAGGCGCTGAGGCCACAAGCTGGCATCCAGCGAAACCTGCTCCATATCGTGGTTGCCATCAATATGCAGCACCGCAATACGCCCGCAGTAGTTCACGGCGCCGAATTCCTCGCTGCTGACCATCGGGCTGCTGCAGTAATGCTCATAACCTTGCTTCGAAGGCAGGCGCAGATAATTAAAATCGCCGCTGGCGGCAGGCAGCAGATTCATCGCCAGTGCTTCACGCAGAATATCATAGTCCCAATGTGCATCCATGGACGACATGAGCGCTGCCTGAGGATCCTGATGCTTCGAGTGCGAAGGCGCCAGCGGATCCACCGACAGCACCGCGCCGGTCGCAAAACGCTGCGCCATGAAAAGCAGCACGCTGAGTGACTTACCCATCAGCGAACCAATTTCCACCACGTCGCCCTTCGGTGCGCTGGTGAAAATCGCCATCATCGCGGCCAGCTTATCATCGTTTGATTCGCCGTAAATCAAGCTGTAGTGGCGAATGGCAGCGGCGATAACGGTACGTGCCGGCAGCAGGGCAGCATCATCGCATAGATGCCGCATCCATTCGCTCGCCGCTTCTGCCCGCATGAGCAGATCCCGGTATACCTCTACCTGCGCGCGAATGGGGGACGCCCCCACCAGTGTTGTCTCAAGTTGATGCTGACGAATAAACTGCTCAAGAAAAGCATGCACGCTGGCTACCGGCGCAAATACCCGTGCGATGCCTTCGCGTTCGATCAGCTTCAGGAACTTTTCAGAAAAATCATCTTCATGCACATAAGGCAGCAGATGCATGGTAGAAAAAATCGCCTCCATGGTGCTGTCACGCACGGAGGAAGCGGCAACCAGCCGCTCACCACGCGCCTGTGCGGCCGCATGATAATCACGTGCCGCCTGCCCGAGTGCAGGAAAAACCAGCGTCGCGCTCATAGGCTCAGCCCACCATCGACTTCAAGCACGGTGCCGCTGACATAGCCGTTCTGAATCGCAAACAGCACCGCTTCCACTACGTCTTTGGGTTGCCCCATGGCGCGAAGGGGGATGCGGCTGGTAATCTCCTCAAGCTGCGCGGGGCTCACCGCGCTGCGGGTGGAGGCCGTATCGATATAGCCGGGCGCGACCGCCACCACGCGGATGCCCAGTGGCGCCAGTTCCTTTGCCCAGACGCGGGTGAGCGCATTGACGCCTGCCTTGCTTGCGGAGTAAGCGCTTTGGCCAGCATTGCCGCCGGCACTCACCGAGCTGATATTCACCACTACCCCTTTGGTGCGTGCCCTCGCCATGCGCCGCGCTACCAGCTGCGTCACATAGAACACCGAAGAAAGATTCACCTCAACGCAGCGCTGCCAGTTCATCGCGGCGGCGGCGAGCGTGCTTTCATCTTTCTCCAGCAGATTCACCAGCGGCGCGCTATGCAGCATGCCCGCACCGTTTATCAGAATATCAATGGCCGGATGTTTATCATAAACCTGCTTGAGCGCTTGCTGGGCGGTATCAAAGCGGCTGAGGTCACAGCAGAACGTACTAACCTTGCCAGAGGCCAGTTTCTTGAGCTTATGCTCATCCACATCCAGCGCGATGACATGGGCGCAGCCTGCGGCCAGCAGCGCCTGCACCAGCGCCTGCCCGAGATCTCCCGCGCCGCCAGTTACCAGCGCCGTCTTGCCCGCTAGCTCCATGCAATGCCCCGTTTGGCGAGCGCTTCGCGAATGGCACCTACCGAAACCATATCAGCGATCTCATCGCCGGTCAGCTCAATCTGGCAGGCCTGCTCAATCGCCACAATCAGTTCCATATGTTTCAGCGAGTCCCATGTTTCGGTTTCGCGCATGTGCAGTGAATCCACCACCTTGCCTTCCGGCAGGCGCAGCACGCGGGCGATTAATTTAGTGATTGTTTCCATAGGCTATTTATTTCACAATCCCACCACATGACAACGTATATCTATAATATGGGGCTTCGCTTCAAGCAGGTTGCTGCTCGCAGCCCGCACCATATCGCGCTGCGTTTTGCAGATGGGCAGGCCATGAGCTACGAGGCGCTGGATGCGCGAAGCGACGAAATTGCCACCCATCTTATCCGCGCCGGTGCTGGCGCAAACCGCGTGGTTGCTATTTTTGCTGATAAGCATCCGGTGACCTACGCCACCATGCTGGCTTGTCTGAAAATCGGCGCGGCTTATGTGGTGCTGGATACGGCAGGCCCTGAGGCGCGGCGAGAAAAAATATTGCAGCAATGCCGCCCGGCAGTGTTCGTCTCGCAAACGAAAGACGCCAGCTGGCCGCAGGCAACCAGCCTCAGCTTTGATGATCTGGCAGCACCGGCAGAGCCGCTGAATCCAAAGATCATCAGCGCGGTGTGCGGCACCAGCCCGGCCTATCTGATGTACACGTCGGGTTCTACGGGCTTTCCTAAGGGCGTGATCATCAGCCATGCCAGCTTGCTTAATTTTTGTGATTGGGCGCGTGATACGTTTGATATCACCCCGCAGGACTGTGTAAGCGGCGCTAATGCGCTGTATTTTGATAATTCGGTGTTTGATACCGCGGCCTCGCTGTTTAACGGCGCCTGCCTTGCACCCATGACCCGCGAGGCGCTGCAAAACCCGCGCCAGCTTGTGCAGCAGGCGGCGCTATGCAGCGTGTGGTTTTCGGTGCCCTCGCTGCTCATCTACCTCACCACCATGCGGGCGCTGGAGGCAGCACACTGGCCAAACATGCGCGCTATCATTTTTGGTGGTGAAGGTTATGCTAAGGCAGAGCTGAAAAAACTCTACCAGATGTTCAGCAGGCAGGCGACGCTATGGAATGTCTACGGCCCCACCGAGTGCACCTGCATTTGCTCCGCCTACGCCATCAGCAAGGAAGATTTCACCGACATGGCGCAGCTAGCACCGCTTGGGCAGATGGCGCCAAATTTCAGTGCGCTGGTGATGAACGATGATGGCACAACGCCTGTGGCGGATGGTGAGGTCGGCGAGCTTTATCTCGGCGGCCCTCAGCTCGCGCTGGGCTATTATAACGACCCTGAACGAACCCACGCCTCATTTGTGCCAGACCCGCTGCATCAGGCTGTGCGCCAGCTATATTATCGCACCGGCGATCTTGTGGTCCGCAATGCGCTCACCGGCAACTATCATTTCGCCGGACGCAAAGATAACCAGATCAAACATATGGGCTACCGCATTGAGCTGGAGGAGATCGAGTCGGCGCTATGCAGCTTTGCCGAGGTGGCGCAAGCCGCAGTGATTTACCATAAGCACGCAGGCCATGGCGGGCAGATTATCGCGTTTGTCACCTCGCCGGGTGGGTTTGAGCCAGACGCCATCCAGCGCCGACTTCGCGCAATGCTGCCTTCTTACATGATCCCGCATGAGACGCTGCTCATGGCTGAGCTGCCAAAAAATGCGAACGGCAAGGTGGATCGCAAAGCGCTTGCCGCCATGAGAAAGGAAGCAGCCAATGCGTAAACTGGTGCAGTTTGGAATCGGTAAAATAGGGCAGGTGGTCAGCCACCATTTTTCCACCGACAGCGATTATCAGCTCGCTGCCTATGCGGTGGATCCCGCTTTTGTGCCCGCGGACGGCCAGTTCGGCGGCCTGCCGGTGGTGGGTTTTGATGAGGTGGAGCACCACTTTTCCCCATCTGACCACGATATGTTCATTGCCATCGGCTACCAGCAGCTTAATCGTCTGCGCGCTATGCGCTATGATGAAGCGCGCCGTAAAGGCTACCGTCTTGCCACCTACATCAGCTCGCAGAATCGACATTGCTCGCGCGATCAGGTGGGCGAGAATTGTTTTATCATGTCTGGTGAGCCGCTTCAGCCCCATGCACAGGTGGGCGATAACTGCTTTGTCTGGACAGGTGCGCTCATCGGCCACCATGCGCAGGTAGCAAATCATGGCTGGGTCACTTCCGGCGTCGTCATCGGTGGCAACAGCCAGATTGGCGAGTATTGTTTCCTGGGTCTTGGCGCGGTCATCGGCCATGAGGTGAATATCGGTAGCCACTGCCTCATTGGTGCTGGCGCGCTGATTGCCAGAGATGCGCCGGATCACAGTGTTTATATCGAAGCCGAAACGCCGCGCTTTCGCCTGACCAGTGAGCAATTTCTAAAAATGAATACACTGAAGTAGCGCCCGTCATCGCCCGAATCGCTCTTGCGATTCTAGGGCGATCCATCATGTCGCATGCTGGATTTCCCTAGAATTTTTAAAAAAATTCGGGGAATGACGAGAGGTTTATGGATGATTGAAGAAATAATTAGCCACGATATTTCGGAAAAAACGGTCTGTCTTTGCCGACACTCAGTTTTTCATAAATATCAGGAAGTAAAATTTTGCCGCACAGCACACACATCGTGCTTGTGGTGCTGAACCCTTTTTTGAGCATGGCAAGTCCGCCCGAGGCTTCGGTCGCACCAGCACCGCCGCCCAAATCCACTGCGCGCACGCCGCGCTCCTTGAAATAGCGCAGGCTGGCATCATACAGCGCATAAGCCGCGCGCAGCGCATAGCCGCGTTCGCTTGAGACCACAAGGTGGCTGTAGCCATAGCCGCCATGCTCAAGCCACAGCTGGCACGACACAAGCTCGCCGCCGGAGAATGCGCCAAAAGCAATTGGCTCAAGCTCGCACAGCGCCTTGAAATAATCATGCGAAAAAGCCTGAATACCGAGCATCTGGTGTTTGGCAATCAGCGCATCATACAGCGCGCACCACTCGGTCAGAAACTCTGCAAGGCGGATGCGCCGCACCTCGCAATCACGCAGCGCACGGCGCACTTTGTAGCGGTGGTTTTTGCTGTCATAAAGATCGGGGTGGCTGAAATCGTTGAGGTAATGTTCTTTATAGGGTGTCGCGAGGTCGAATTGCTGCGCCAGCTGCTCGCGCCCCGGTGCGCAGAACGGATCCGCCACCAGCACCAGCGAGACAACGCCCTGTGCACGCAGCAGGTCAAAATCATCTTCCAGCCTGGCGCCAGCTGCAATCGGGGTGAGTGGGTAGCACCCCATCGCATCCGCAGCGCCGCTGCCGGGGATCTGACGTTTCAGTACCCAGCAGCCTGCCTGCGGCAGAAATACTGGCTCATAGCCATGGCCAAACGCCCGGGCATAAAGCTCGCTGGCGTAGGGGTGTATCACGCGGATCGCCTGGCGGCGCGCTCCGGCGCGCACAGGCGCTCAAGCGTCGCCATGATGTCGGTCACATCACTACGGCTGATATCGAGCGTGAAGGGCAGTGCCAGCACACTACGCCCGAGTGCTTCCGTGACGGGCAGGGGGTCGCGCGGGTAAATGCGGTAGGCGGGCTGCACATGGCACCCTTTGCCCCACCACTGGCGGCTTTCAATGCCAGCATCCACCAGTCCGGCAATCACCTCTCCTGCCTCATGCCTTGCCAGACGCACGCTGAAGGTGGAGCTTGCCCACTGGCCGTCAATCCACGGATGGGTGGCAATTTCCGCGCCGAGCTGTTTGAAAGCTTCGGCATAAAACCATTTGCGGCAAAGCCAGAATTCGCGTGTCTGCGGCCATAGATCCAGCGCGGCATGGGCGAAAGCGGCGGTGTATTCGCTCATTTTGCCGTTGGTGCCGGGCACGATAATCTCGCGTGTGTCGGAAAAGCCGAAATTCGACATCTGCCGCACGCGCTCGATCAGTGCGGTGTTGGTGGAAATCACTGCGCCACCTTCACCCACGCCAAAGGTTTTGGTGGCGTGCATGCTCACCATCACCGGGCTGCGCCCGGGTCTTGAGCCTTGGGTTGAAGAGAAAGCGTCAAAGCCCGCCGCCGCATCAATAATCACGGGAAGGCCGCTGCGCTCGCTGAATGCATCCCACGCGGCGACATCCAGCGGTGCGCCAAACGGTGCCACCACCATCACCGCGCTGACCTTGCCTTTCAGCTCCGCCGCCACGTGCTCCACCGAACGAATATCCAGCGCCCAGCTGGCTTCATCCACATCCATGAAATAGGGCGTGAGTCCCGCCGCAATCACCGAAGCGGGCGTGGCAATGAACGTCCATGAAGGCATCAGGCACAGGCTACCGCGCGGTAGGTTCATCGCGCGCAGCACATTCACCAGCCCCGCCGTGCCGTTGCCTACGGTCACTACCGAGCCTTCACCGGTTCTGAATAATTCACTCAGGCGGCTCTCCAGCTTCTGCACCAGCGGGCCAAAATTGGAATACCAGCGATTTTTATCAATCTGCGCGAGGTAATGAATCGCGGTTTCATGCCCTAGTAATAGCGGGCGCATCAGCGAGATTCTTGGGCGCTTGGCCGTCATGCTGCGCTATCCTTCCGCGGCTGAGAAAAATAAAGGTACCTCAGGATGGAGGCAAACTCATCCACGCTTCGGTAGTCGTCAAACAGCTCATGGGATCTGGCCGCAATTTTTGCGGCGGCCTTCTGGTAGAAATCTTTATCCTGCGCCAGTTTCAGTGCGATATCGACAAACTCTTCATGGTTTGCCGCCATCAGCTCCGGCAGGCCAAGGCGCGTAAAGAGGCGATGCGAGCAGCGGCCTGAAAAGTATGGCCCAGGCCAGGTGACAAACGGCACCCCCGCCGCAATATTGAGATAAGCAACCGTGCCGAATGAGAAGTGAAATGAATCCAGCACCGCATCCACCGCGCGCATATGCTGCATGAAATCCACCCGCGCCACATAGGGCAGAAAAACAATGCGCTCGCAAAGATCCTGCGGCATGCGTGCGGCAAAGCGTTTGCGCAGGGCGCTTTGCAGAATGGTTTTGCCATTATCATACAACACGATGTGCGCTTTGGGGTCACGGCGCAGGATCGCCTCAAAGACCGGATCCATATCCGGATGCAGCTTGAAGAGCTGCACCGGGCAGGCATAAAGCCGCACATCGCCATCCGGCAGCCCCAGCTCGGTGCGTGTGGCAGAAGTTGGCGCCGGCGCTTTCATGCTGCTTACAACCGCTGCATCATGGTCAGTGAGAACCAGTGTTTCGCTGTAAGCTGCCTGCGCGCTTTCCGGTTCGCTGCCTCGCGAGGAAATGAAATAATCCATGTTGGGAATGCCGGTAGTGACCGGCAGACCGCCCATCACGCACTGTACCGGCGCGAGCCTAGCAAAGGGCAGGGCATACATCAGCGCATGAGCGCCCACTTCCAGATACACGAGCACATCCGGCTTTTGTTTGGCAATCAGCTGCATGCTGACATCATATTCCGGCGGCAGATCGACATAGCGCGCCATCCGCTGCTTAATTGCCACCACCTCGGGATGCGCCGCTGGCGCAGAGGAGAAAATCCATGTCTCGAACTCGCCGGTTTTTTCCAGCGCTTCAATCAGCGCAAGAAAGAACTGGTTCAGCGTGACATGATGCATCGACGGCGACACAAATCCCACGCGCAGCTTTTCTCCCAGAGCTTTGCGCGGCTTTTCGCAGTGGCCGGCGGTGTAAGTCAGGGCAGGGCAGGCCTTAAGATAGAACTGAGCGATTGCTTCCGCCATGGGCTTATTAGCTCGCCCTTGATAGGGCAGGAAAAAAAGCGAACTGCGCATATGCGGGATTGGATCGGCAAATTGCAGGCCGTCTTTCAGGAAGCTATCCAGCTTGGCCAGTATGCGTGTGCGCATAGTGTCAATCTGTTCATTGGATATTGCCACCTGCGGAACAAACAGCGCATCGGCCATGCGCACGCGCGTGCTCCTTGGAAATTTGTTTGCAAGATGCTCACACAGGCGCAGCGCGGTATCGATATTGCCAATGGCATAATGTGCGCCAAGCAGCGTCAGCCAGGCATCCTCAGACTCTGGCAGCAGTTCCAGGCATCGCTGTGCCACCTGAATGGCAGGGTGTGGTGCATCGGCAAGCAGCCACAGGAAACTCATGTTTTTGAGCATTTCGCCGTTATTGGGGTCGAGCTGAAATGCCACGCTGAAATCCTGCGCCATGCGCGGGATATCCGACAGGCGGAAATAAAGCGTGCCGCGGTTGAAATAGGCAAGGGCTGAGCGCGGGCTGAGCGCAATGGCTTCATCCATCAGTGCCATCGCGCGGTCAAACTGTTTGCGGTTAAAACACGCAATACCCTCATTCATGCGCTCAACCGAGCGCGCTTCGCTCATCAGCGGCGATGCGGAAAGGTCAGGGGTGGCGTGGGGCATCGCGATTCCTCGATTTTGGTGACAATTCAACAAGTAGTAGGGATGATAAGGCTTGGTGCAAGCAAATTCAGTGCCACTTAACTTTCTGCCGCTGGGGCAGAGTGGGCTTGCATTTGTGCCAAGATTTCTTAAGATAAATCCATGTCCACTGTTACCAAAATCAGCCCATCCGGGGCATTTTCTCACCCATTGCTTGATACGAATCCCGCGCTATGGACGCCGGTAGCCTCGTCGCTGCGCAGCCGCCACGCGGCAAACCATGATCATATTGTGTCGCATGGCGATGAGGCGTCGAACCTCTGGCTGGTGACCTCCGGCTGGATTAAGCTCACCCGCCAGACACCAGACGGCAAGGAAAGCGTGGTTGGGCTATGCACTAGCGGCGATGTATTTGGCGAGGCGGCGCTGTTTGCCCATGCCAACTATCCTTACACCGCTGAGGTCGTGGGGGCAGATGCAGAGCTGATCGCCGTTCCTGCTGCCACCATCCGCAGCTTGGTAGCGAAAGAACCACAGCTCTCGTCACGCATCATGGCGCTGCTCAATGATCGCACCTCACAGGCGCAGCTCAAACTTGAGCACATGACCACCATGACGGCGGCGCAGCGCCTTGGCTGTTTCCTGCTCAGGCTGTGTCATACGCAGGTGGGCGGCGCAAAAACGCTGCAGATTCCGGTGGAAAAACACATCCTCGCCGCCTATCTCGGCATGAAGCCGGAAACGCTCTCGCGCAGCCAGCAGCAGCTCAAAGCCGTGGGCGTGCAGGTCTCCGGGCATAAAATTGATATCGCACATATTGAAAAACTGCGCGATTTTGTGTGCGGCAGCTGCTCAGAATTCGGAAGCTGCGAAACGGAAGAAAATTAGGGCGTGTGGACATTCATTTTGCTCCTTTTCGTTTGGTGGAAAATAGCCGGAGGAACAGGAGAAATGCGTAGGCCGTAGCAGGGACTACGGACAAGCATTTCGACACATTCATCCGGCTATTTTGCCAAACCCGTAGGGCAGCACCCATGTCTTGCCCTGCGTTGTTAAAAGTCTCGCGCGTAGTCCCAGCTACGCGCATCACCTTTCGCCTAGCAGGACAAGACATGGCTTGCTGCGAAAAGAGATAAAATGAATGTCCACACGCCCTAACCCGCCAGCACCTGCTCCAGCGCGTGGCTCAGCTGCCCAGCCTCGGCCTGCGCAAACCAGCCCGCCACCAGCGGATATTCAATCTCCGCCGTAACGCTATGTGCCGCCTCTGGCGGCAGGGTGTGGCGCATCCAGGAAATATCGTTCGCACTGCCCACCAGCAGCAGCTGGTCAAACTGCTTGCTGCTGGCGGCTCGGGTCAGATGATGGGCAAAATCATCCGGCGAGGCGGCGACCGCTTTCCCCTCCTGCGGATGCAGGGCAAGCTGGCCGTTTTGCTGCTTTTCAAACAGCGCGATCATGCCGGCGCATGCCGCCACCACCCAGATGCGTGGCAGCGCACCACACCCGCCGCCGCCCTTGCACTTGCCGGAGCAGGCTTTGAATTCAGCCAGTGATGTAACGCTGCCGCTGCACATAAACTAAAACTTATAACCAATGCCCACGCCCACCAGCCATGGGTCGATATCCACATCGGCGCGCACGCCGCTGGGGCTGAATTTAGCGGTGGTATCGATATAAACTTTTTTCACATCCACGTTGAAATACCAGTTATCCTGAATGGGAATATCAATCCCGGCCTGCAGGGCAAAACCAAAGCTGTCATCATACTTCACAGAGTTCAGCGATCCTGCATCTTCGTTGAAGAAATGGGTGTAGTTCACGCCCGCGCCGAGATAGGGCTTAAAGCCATCAAACTGGGTGACGTGATATTGCAGCGTCAGCGTCGGTGGCAGCAGCCACACATCCCCGGCATTGATACCGCTGCTGGTTTTCACGTTATGCGGCGTCACGGCAGCAATCAGCTCGGCCGCGATATTCGGCGTGAAGAAATAGGTGAAATCAAGCTCTGGCACATAGCTGTCGTCAATGCTCACGCTGTCGCCGTTTGATACCCGGCCGCTTTCATCCGCAATCACCCCCAGCGCACGCGCGCGCACCATGAAGTCCCCGGCAGCAAAATCGCTGGCGGCCTGTGCTGAACCAGAAAATGCCATCGCTGCGGCGGTGCTTAGTAGAATCTTTCTCACTGTTAGTCTCCTTGGTTATTGTGATGAAACGACCATAAGTCACTGCCGTTTTATGGCCTTGATGTTCGTCAAGCACCGGAGTTTTTTTCATCATCGCGCAGCATGCGATGCGGCGCGCCGTCCAGATCGTCAAACTGGCCGTTGTTCATCGCCCAGAAAAAAGCAAAAAGCCCCACCAGCCCAAGGCTGAGTGCAATCGGGATCAGGTACACAAGAATGCTCATAGACCCTCGCGCCTTAGCCGCATGGCGTTAGCAATCACCAGCAGTGACGAGCTGGACATGGCAATAGCAGCCACCAGCGGCGTGACCATGCCCGCAACCGCCAGCGGTATTGCGATCACGTTATACAAAATAGCGAGCCAGAAATTCTGCCGCACCAGTGTTTGCGAAAATTTTGCCGTGCGCCACGCGGTGATGACCGGCTGCAGCTTGTCACCTTGAAACACCATATCCGCCGCATTCTGGGTGATATCCATACCGCTTGCTGGCGACATGGAAACACTCGCCACCGCCAGCGACGGTGCATCATTCAGCCCATCGCCCACCACCAGCACCTGATCGCCAGATGTTTTCAGCGCCGCGATGCGGTTTGTTTTTTCCACGGGCGAAAGACCCGCTTCAAACGATGCAATCCCCAGCTTCTTTGCTATTGCCTGCGTGACCTCCGGCAGGTCGCCGGACAGCAGCGTCGTGCCCATATGCTCCTCGTGCAGCGCCTGCACCACGGCCTGTGCATCGGCGCGCAGCTGATCAGCAAAGGTGAAGCGAACGGGTTCTTTTCCATCTTCAGCAAGCCAGAGTTCGGTTGCCTCGCTGCGCCCACTTGCCGCCGCCTGCGGCGCTGCCCAGCTTCGCTTACCCAGCCTCACACCTTTCGCCTCCAGCCCGCAGCCCGGCACTTCCGCAACCGTAAGCGGCAGCAGCGAGCCGCTACAGGCGCTGCTGATGGCCTGCGAAAGAGGATGTTTGCTATGCGCAGCGAGGGATGAGGCTAGTTGTAACTTTTTAAGTTGCTCCCGGCTCAGGCTGCTGCCTTCGCCATGGAACGCAGCATTCGCTGGCTCATGGCTAGCCGGATCTGCTGATCCGGCAATCGAGAGCAGCACTGGTTTTCCCATCGTCAGCGTGCCGGTTTTATCAAACACCACATGGGTGATGGCGGCGAGGCGCTCCAGCGCGCTTGCGGATTTCAGCAGGATGCCGCGCTTCATCAGCATGCCGCTGGCCAGCACCTGCACCACCGGCACCGCAAGGCCGAGTGCGCACGGGCAGGTGATGATCAGCACGGTTGCGGCATAAAGCAAGGCGAGCTGCCACTCGATGTGCCCCAGAAACAACCAGCCAATGAACGTGGCGGCTGCCAGCGCATGCACCGCCGGGGTATACCAGCTGGAAATGCGGTCAGCGAGCGTGACATAGCGCGCCTGCGACTGCTCGGCAGTTTCCATCAGGCGGATAATGTCGGAAAGCAGCGAGCGCTGGCCAGCGCGGCTGACCTTCATCACCAGCGGCGCGCTGAGATTGATGGTGCCGGCAAACACCGTATCGCCAGCGCCAGCGCCCCTCGGCAGGCTTTCACCCGTGATCAGGCTGGTGTTGATTTCTGAATCACCGCTGATGATCAGCCCATCTGCGCCAATTTTCTCACCCGCTGCTACCAGCAGTGTCATGCCTTCTTTAATCTCGGAAAGCGGGATGGTTTCCTTTGTGCCATCGGACAGTAATATGGTTGCTGAGCCGCTCATCATCTGCAGCAGGTCGTGCGCCGCCGAGCGCGCATGGCCGCGTGCGCGCGCTTCCAGATAGCGCCCCACAAGCAGGAAAAACAGCAGCATCACCGCCGAATCAAAATAAGAATGCTGGCCAAAGGTGAGGGTTTCAAACAGGCTCATCAGCGCAGCTAAAATCACCGCCACGGAAATCGGCACATCCATGTTCGTGTGCCCCTGCCTTAGTGCTTTGAAGGCGGAGATGTAAAACGGCATGCCGCTATAGGCGATGGCGGGAAAGGCAATCGCCGCCTGCACCCAGTGGAAGAAGGTGCGCGTGGCCTCGCCCATTTGCAACGGGTCGCTGCTCCATAATGGAACCGAAAAAAGCATCAGATTGCCGCTGGCAAATCCAGCCGCGGCCATGCAGCGCAGCAGGAAGCGCGCTTCTTTCTTTTCGGCCGTGTCGCTGGTTGCCGGGTCAAACGGCGCCGCCTTATAGCCCATCGCATCGATCATCGCCACCCAGCGATCAGCGAGTTCTGCTGTGCCATCCCATTCCACCAGCAGTCGTCTGGTTGAAAGGTTGAGACGTGCTTTCACAACCTCCGGCACTTTTTTCAGCGCATTTTCGATGATCGCAACACAGGACGGGCAATGCATGCCATCCACCAGCAGGTTCACGCTGAGATGGCCATTTGCTTCCTGATGGGCAAAGCTGCGCGCGCTCATGGCACCACGACGCGCCGGTGCAGCTGGTAGGGCTGATCGCCCACCATCGCCTCGATCCGAATATCCCACACGCCTTTTTCCGGCAGATCAAGCACCGCCTGCTGATCGTGCAGCGCAAGCACCATGTCGCTGGCGGTGCTGGTGGGGCGGCTGAGATAGGCAGTGGCGCGGGGGCTGTGCAGCGGCTTTTTCTGGGCATCCATCAGCACAAAGCGAAGCAGGCCTGACTCAAGTGTGATGCTACCCTGCCAGCCGAGTTTTTCCTGTACGTTGCTTGCTTTCACTACCTCGTTATAGGCCAGACCTTTTTCATAAGGCTCAGAGGTGATGAGGCCAGAATGGGTGCGGATGGCCGAAGTGACCATGAAGGCATCCATCGCCGCCACCACGCCAAAAAACGCTACAAAATAAAAAGCAACGCGCCTGCCTGTTAATACTGCTTCGCTCATGGCCGCTCACTCACAAAAATACTCTCCGAACTGCTGATTTCGCCGCTCATACTATCACGCACTTCGAAGGTGATGCCTTGACGTGGATCAGATTGTTTGGCCGCTGTGATATAAATCCTGAACTGGCCGACACTATCGGCAAAAACCGGCAGGGAATCTGCCGATAAGTTGCCCGCACCCTCGACATGCAGCTCGCGGTAATCAAGCCCATGCACTAAGAGCCGGTAGCGATGATCTTCATGGGTTTTGTTGATGATATGCACCGTGTAACCATTGCGCACCGCGCCGTCTGAAAGCTTAACGAGGAGCGGGTTTCGGTCGTGAATCACATTGAGGTCAAGCTCAGCGCGTGTCATCAGGCCGTAAAGCATCAGCCCGCCCACGGCAGACAAAATCCCCGCATACCAGAAGCTGCGCGCGCGAAACAGCGTGAAGGGCTCCTTGCTTTCGGTTTCGTAGCGAATCAGGCCGCGCGGCAGGCCAATTTTATCCATGACATTATTGCAGGCATCAACGCACAACCCACACGCGATACACTCCATCTGCAGGCCATTGCGAATATCGATACCCATCGGACAAACCACCACGCAGCTATCGCAATCAATACAGTGACCGCGTGTTTTCAGTTGCTCCCGGCTCAGGCTGCTGCCTTCGCCATGGAGCGCAGCATTCGCTGGTTCATGACTGGCGTGGTCTGCTGACCGCGCCATCAGAGCCTGAAGTTCTTTCCATTTGCCCCGTGGTTCGCCGCGCTTTTCGTCATAAGCGATGATCAATGTGTTTTTATCAAACATCGCAGATTGAAAGCGCGCATACGGGCACATATAGGTGCAGACCTGCTCGCGCGCATAGCCCGCCATCAGGTAGGTAGAAAAGGTGAGCGCGAGAATCCAGCCGCCAACGCTGAGCGGCACATCCAGATGAATGATCTGGTCAAGCAGGGTCGGCGCGTCGTTGAAATAAAACACCCACGCCCCGCCGGTGCACATTGCGATGATGAGCCAGATCAGATGGGTGATGGCTTTTTTACGGATTTTTTCAAAACCAAGCGGCGATTCATCCAGCTTTTTTCGGGCATTGCGATCACCCTGCACAATGCGCTCCACCCAAACAAACAAATCCGTCCACACCGTCTGCGGACAAGCATAGCCGCACCACACACGGCCAAACAGCGAGGTGACAGCAAATAGCCCCACCGCACCTAAAATCAGAAGGCCGGTTAAATAATACACTTCCTGCGGCCAGATCTCGATGCCGAAAAAATAGGCCTTTCGCGAGGGCATATCGATCAAAATCGCCTGATCCGGCGCATGTTCGCCGCGATGCCAGCGCAGCCACGGCGCGCTGTAATAAATGCCCAGCAGCGTGATCATCGCCGCCCATTTCAGCTTGCGATACCGCCCCCAGACACGGCGCGGGTAGATACGTTTCTGCTTGGCGAAGAGTTGGACAGCATCGCTCATGGCCTATGGCTTCGGCGTTTCCTTTTCGCCGCCTCCCAGTGAGTGCACATAAATCGCCAGTTCCTTGATGGCATCATCGCTCAGGCGCTCATCCCAGTTCGGCATCACACCGCCATATGCATTGGTAATCATATCGATCACCGCCGCGCGGCTGCCGCCGTAAAGCCAGATGCCATCGGTCAGGTTCGGCGCGCCAAAATCCCGGTTTCCTTTGCCGCCGTCACCGTGGCACGAGGCGCAGTTGGTGGCAAAGAGCGCTTTACCCTTTTCGTGAGTCTCGGCTGGCTTGCTGCCGGAAAGCGTGAGCACATAATCCGCCACCGCCTGCACCTCATCGCGTTTTAGAATACCGTCGCGGCCAAAGGCCGGCATCTGGGAAAGATGCGTTTTATCGTGCTTGGTGCGAATGCCGTATTTGATGGTGGTGTAAATCTGCTCCAGCGTGCCGCCCCACAGCCAGTCATCATCATTAAGGTTGGGGTAGCCCCTGCGGCCTTCAGCGCCGGTGCCATGGCATGCGGCGCAATTTTCTTTAAAGAGCGTTTTGCCACCCGCCACCGCAAAAGCATAAAGCGAGGGGTCGCTTTCAATCGCCTGCAGGCTTTTGCCCTGCAGTGCTTTGCCTTGCTCGCCGCGGCGCTGTAAAATCTCCGCCTGTTCTTCGCGGAGCTTTTCATATTGTGTCCAGCCTTTGATGCCGGGCGTGTGGCCGGAAAGGGTCGGCCATGCCGGATACACCACCCAGTAGCCCACCGCCCAGATGACGGTGATAAAAAACACCCACAGCCACCAGCGCGGCGCCGGATTATTCAGCTCTTTCAGCCCGTCCCATTCATGGCCGGTGGTTTCCACACCGGTCAGTTCATCTTTTTCTTTGGGCTTATTGGGATCTGTCATGATGTTCCTCCTTCAGGGGGATGCGGGCATGTTCCTGCATCCGGGCTTTGGCGCGGGGGTGGTAGGTGCGAAAGGCCATCCACACAAAAAATGTGAAGAAAAAAAGCAGCCCTGCCACCGGGGCATGGTCGTAGATCAGGTTCATGGACGCGCCCCCGCCTGAAGCTGATAATCCTTGATGTCGGCCAGTGTGCCGAGCGATTGCAGGTACGCAACCAGCGCATCCATCTCGCTCACATGTTTTGGCTGGCCATCAAAATCGCGCACATTCACTTTGCTGCCATAGCGCGCGATGAGGCCTGCGCTATCGCCCTCGGGGTGTGCCTGCGCCATCGCATCGTTATAGGCATTCTCAATCATGGCATCGGTATAAGGCACCCCCACGATGCGATAGGTGGCAAGCAACGCCTGGATGCTACGCAGATCCACCGCCTGATTCATCATGAAGCGGTAGGTCGGCATGATCGATTCCGGCACCACATCACGTGGGCTCATGAGATGCGCGGTGTGCCATTCATCCGAATATTTGCCGCCAACGCGTGCAAGATCCGGCCCGGTGCGTTTGCTGCCCCACAGGAAAGGGTGGTCAAACATGCTCTCGGCCGCCAGCGAATAATGGCCGTAGCGCTCCACCTCATCGCGCAGCGGGCGAATCTGCTGGCTGTGGCACGAAGAGCAGTTTTCGCGGATATAGATCTGCTGCCCCGCCAGCTCCAGCGGTGTGAGCGGGCGCATGCCGCTGACTTTTTCGATCGTGGTCTCGAGGCGAAACAGCGGCACAATCTCCACCAGCCCGCCCACCGAGATAGCAACGAGTGTAAACACCAGTAGCAGGATGGAATTTTTTTCAAGTTTCTTATGGTGATCAAGCATAAACCGCTCCCTTGATAGGTGTCATCCCGTGCCTGAGCGCACTTGCGCGAGGAACCGACACGGGATCCAGTCGCCGCGGCAAGCGGCGAGAAAGTAATTGGTAGGCTCGCAGACGCTCGCCTGCTGGATTCCCACTGTCGTGGGAATGACAGGTAAAATTCTCAAGCATAAACCGCTCCCTTGATAGCCTGCTGTTTCGGCGGGTTCACGGTGCGCCAGCAATTATAAAGCATGATGACCATGCCCGCGAGATAGAGCGCGCCGCCGAGCGCACGGATGAGGTAGTAAGGGTGCATCGCCTCCACCGTTTCCACAAAGGAATATTCAAGAAAACCAAGGCTGTCATAAGCACGCCACATCAGCCCCTGCATGATGCCGGCCACCCACATGGCGCTGATATAGAGCACGATGCCGATGGTGGCGACCCACAGATGGGTATTCACCAGCTTCAGCGAATAGATCTCCTGCTTTTTCCACAGCACCGGCACCAGATAGTAAATCGCGCCGAAGCTGATAAACGCCACCCAGCCGAGCGCACCGGAATGCACATGGCCGATCGTCCAGTCGGTGTAATGGGAGAGCGAGTTCACCGCCTTGATCGACATCAGCGGCCCTTCAAAGGTGCTCATGCCATAAAAGGCGAGCGCGATGATCATGAAGCGCAAAACCGGGTCATCGCGCAGTTTGTTCCATGCGCCCGATAACGTCATCACACCATTGATCATACCGCCCCAGCTTGGCATCCACAGCATGATGGAAAAGGTCATCCCTAAGGTTTGTGCCCAGTCGGGAAGCGCGGTGTAGTGCAGATGGTGTGGCCCCGCCCAGATATAAATAAAAATCAGCGACCAGAAATGAAGGATGGACAGGCGGTACGAATAAATCGGACGGTTCGCGCGCTTGGGAATGAAATAATACATGATGCCAAGAAAGCCCGCTGTGAGGAAGAAGCCCACCGCATTATGGCCATACCACCATTGAATCAGCGCTGACTGCACCCCGCCCCACACCGGCACGCTTTTCGCGCCAAGGCCGGAAACCGGAATGCTGATACCGTTGACCAGATGCAGCACCGCCACGGTGGCGATGAAGGCAAGGAAAAACCAGTTCGCCACATAAATATGCGGCTCCTCGCGCTGTTTAAGTGTCATCAGAAACACGATGAGATACGCCACCCACACCACGGTCAGCCACAGATCGGCATACCATTCCGGCTCGGCATATTCCTTGCCCTGCGTCACGCCCAGCACATAACCAAGCGCTGCGATCACAATAAATGTCTGATACCCCCAGAAGGTGAAATTCGCGAGCTTGTCATTCCATAGCCGCGTGCGGCAGGTTCGCTGTACCACGAAATAGGAGGTGGCAAACAGCACGCTACCACCGAAAGCAAAAATCACTGCCGAGGTGTGCACCGGGCGCAAGCGTCCAAAGGAAAGATACGGCTCGAAATTAAGCCAAGGAAACGCCATCTGCAGGGCGATCACGAGGCCGACCAGCATGCCCACCGCGCCCCAGAAAAGCGCTGCGATGGTGAATTTTTTGACGATATCGTCGTTATATATAGGGGCGGGTTTGTGCATTACCTGAAACTCCTTGCAGCTAAAACGAGTAATGTGAGGCCACTGGTAGCCATGCCGAAGCGGCCGATGGTGTGCATGAGGCGTTGCCATTTGAAAGCGAGTGCGGCGGCGAAACCGCTCGATGCCAGCAGCACCGGCATGGTGCCGAGTACAAACAACCACATCGCCACCATCGCCTGCAGTGGGTTTGCGAGTGCCCCTGCCATCATCAGCGCCGCATAAAGCAGGCCGCACGGCATGAAGCTCATCGCCATGCCGCGGACAAAACCATTGCCGCCAGTCATCCATCGTGAAGTGAGATTGCTATGGGAAGGCATCAGGCTGCTGGCGATGAAAAGTAGCGCCGCCAGAACCATCATGCCGCTGGAGATCGCCGGCCAGAACGGGCTGGTTGCAATTTGCCTGGAAAGAAGCGCAGCGACAAAACCCAGCGCGCCATAAACAACAAGCCGGCCAAGATGGTAGTGCCACTGCGACGCGATGCTCAGCTTTTTACCACATGCCCCGCCGCACGCCGCCTGGCAGGCCACCATCGGCCCGCACATGACAAGGCAGTGCGTCAGGCTGCCAGCAAGGCCGCCCAGAAAAAACACCGCCATCAGACCCGATTGACTTGAAAACTGCGCACTGCAATGCGATAACAACGCTTCCACAAACTCTCCCTAACGCTAGCTGTCTACCGCGTTAGCCGGAGTCATGCCTTGATATGCATCAAGACAAAATAAATCTAAAATATTTAATAAAAACAGTCGGATGAAGCAATTCTGACTGATTTAATAATAATTAAGGTTTTTTTGCAATAATCATGTTAAATAAGTCGGGTAACAGTTCCGCAAGTCCAGAAAATTGGAAGATCTATGTCGCCATTGCGTCCTGCAGGAGAGAATTCAGCAAAAAAACAGCCTATGGCCGAAGCTTACGCGCGCGAGCTGGTTCAGCCATATACCTACAAAGTTAATCAATCACCTGAGGAAAACAACCGGCAGATTTTCCGTCGCCCATTTCTGATCAACAAAAAAGTTTTTTTTGATCGCTTTGAGCCGCGCGAAACAATCAAACCGAACGATATCTATCTCGGTGTTGCTGGGTTTAATTCGCTGGATCTCATCTGCAAGCAGTCAAAAAACAAAGAGCACTACCAGCAGGCAGCTTTATTCGATATCAACCGATCGCAGCTTTGTGCTATGAATGAGGTGCTTGATGCGGTGAAGCTATGCGATACAGCAGATGAATTTATTAAAAAATACATTCATATTAATAGTAAATATCGAAAAGATCCTGAGCATAACTCCGAGCGTCCGGAATCCATGGAATTTAAAAATGCGTGGGATGAAGAAAAGAAACTCTATCATGAAGTGCTGGGCGCGGCGAAGCCTGAATATCAACCTCAGGGTGGCCCAGAGCTGAAAGAATATTTGAAAAGCCTGGGGAAAAATGAATCCAGCTGGCTGCATCCTGATAATTTTAGGCTTATCAAAGAGCTGGTTAAAAATGAAAAAATAAAACTATTCACGCTTGATCTGCGCGATGAAAATCGTTTTGGCCATCTACGCGAGTGGCTGAAAAAATCTCATCTTGTCGTGGGTGATATGTATATTTCTTCGATCCGCAGTTTCATGGATCCCGCCCTTCGAACCGACTACCACAGTAAAAGCTCAGGCAATAAGCTAAAAGATGCACAGAGCTTTTATGATGACCTGCTCAGCCTTGCTCAGGATGGAACTAGGTTTTTATCATCCGAACCCAACCGCGATCAATCCTGCCTGCAGGACTACTATGTGACTGCCATGTCAAAGAAAAATATGCAGGAATATCGTAATAGTCTTCGGAACATCAAACCACAGAATGAGAAACACGATTACCAGTTTGAAGCGGGCGGCATGACCTGGCGCATGCTGAGTGTTGCAGCGGGTGAACCAGGCGATGCACCGCCGCGTTATTTCAGAATTTTTGCTGACAAACCATCGCCAAAAAGCAAGCTTCCGCAAGCTAGAGAAATGCGTGATCGTATTCAAAAAATCATCGATGAGTTTAACGTGGGGCGGGAAGGCACTCAGAAGCTTTTATTAAGCGATCAGCAAATAGTTGATGATGATGTCAAGAAACTCGTGAATGAAAGAACCCCGGTTCAGATTTACAGCTATGATCAAGAGCAAATCAAAAAAGCGAATAGTGGTAAAACCGGCTATCTTTCAACCAAGCCGTTTGCGATCGATATGAAGCGGCAGCCACAAAACATTGAGGATCGCGATCCAGCGAAACTACTCAAAGAGATTGAGCTCAAAATTAAGAATGAGCTGGACAAAGCCAAGCCGGAGCAAGCATTCAGCGAATCGGCGCCAGCGGCAAGGGACATTAAAGTAAATCGTAGTGCAATTGATAGTCTTCTAAATCGCTCTGGTGCTGCGCCAATCGATGCAATCCGTGGTGCTGGGCGGCGTGGCCGCAGCGGCGGTGCTGCGCCGGGTATTTCATAAGTTCAGTGTGTTATTTTTGTTAAAAATGAGCTATAGTGACACGATGATGAAACGCCCGCTCTACTTGCTGATTGTGCTTCCGCTACTTGCTTCCTGCCGCCCGGCATGGCTGCTGACGGTTGATCCGGCGGGCACGCCGGAATATTCGCTCGGCTGGGAAGATGGCTGCGATTCAGGCCTCTCTGCCGAGGGATCGTGGTATTACAAAGTCATGTTCGGCTTTAAAAAGCGCCCGGAACTCGCGGCCAATGACCAATACAAGCAGGGCTGGAACGAAGGCTTTTCTTATTGCCGCTTCTCGCTCGCCTCATCCAAAGCGCCTTCCACTTGGGAAAGTATTGGTATGGGCAGCGGGTTTTAACACGCTGTTTACCGCTCTCTGGCATGATAAGTCTTTGACCTGAGGAATTATCATGCCCCATCAAATTGCTATTAACCCTGCCACCGGCGCTGAGATCGCACGCTACCAAGTCCATAGCGATGCTGAGGTGGATGACATCATCCAAAAAACGCATCAGGCATTTCTTTCGTGGCGCAGCGTACCGGTCGTGCAGCGCGCAGCGGCGGTCGCGCGCGTGTCTGAGGTGATTTTAAAAAATAAAGAGCGCTACGCTGCCATCATCGCCAGCGAAATGGGTAAGCCCTTCAAGGAATCCATTGCCGAGGTGGAAAAATGCGCCTCTGCAGCGCGCTATTACGGCGAGCATGGCGCTGAATTTCTGCAGGACAAAGCCGTTCCCACCGAATATCGGAGGAGCTATGTCACCTACCAGCCGATCGGCATTGTGCTGGGTGTCATGCCATGGAATTTTCCATTCTGGCAGGTGCTGCGCTATGCGTTTCCGACCTTAGTTGCAGGTAACGGCGCACTTTTAAAACATGCTTCCAACACGCCGGGCTGCGCGCTCGCCATCGAGTCCATCTTTAAGGAAGCCGGTCTTCCGGAACATCTGTTTCGCAGCCTGCTGATTCCCGGCAGTCGTGTCGAGCGGGTGATAGCGGATCCGCGTATACGCGCGGTCACACTCACCGGCAGCACACCGGCGGGCAAGGCGGTGGCGGCCGCGGCGGGCAAGCATCTCAAAAAAACCGTCCTCGAGCTGGGCGGCAGCGATCCCTATCTCATTTTAGAGGATTGCGATATTGAGCACGCGATTAAAACCTGCGCAGCGAGCAGGCTGAATAATTGCGGCCAGTCCTGCGTATCGGCCAAGCGGATGATTGTGCTGGAAAAGCACCTTGCCCGTTTCGAGTCCGGAATCAAAGACATCTTCGAAAAAGCTGCGCTGGGTGATCCGATGCAGGCTGCTTCCACCCTTGGGCCCATGTCGCGCGCCGATCTTCGCGATGAGCTGCATGAGCAGGTAATGCGCTCGGTGAAAGCCGGCGCACGTCTCGTACTTGGTGGCCAGAACCCCGGCGGCGCCAGCGCGTTTTACCCGCCGACCATTCTCTCGGATGTTAAAAAAGGCATGGCCGCGTATGAGGAAGAATTTTTCGGGCCGGTGGCCATCATCATTCCGGCCAGAAGCGAAGAAGAGGCGATCGCGATTGCTAACGACACGCCTTTTGGTCTTGGCGGCGCGGTGTTTTCAACCGATCTTGCGCGCGCTGAAGCGATTGCGCGTGAGCGGGTGGATTCCGGGCTGTGCTTTGTGAACATGATGGTGCGTTCTGATCCGCGCCTGCCATTTGGCGGGGTGAAGGAAAGTGGCTATGGCCGCGAGCTGGGGCCTTTCGGCCTGCACGAGTTTGTGAACATCAAAACGGTGATTGTCGCTTAGTTGTCACTTCATCCGTCATTCCCCGAATTTAGCCAGCAGGCGAAATTATAGGGGAATCCACATTAAAAATGTCAGCAGACATTTTTAGACGCAAAAAGTCTTCTG
This sequence comes from Alphaproteobacteria bacterium, assembly GCA_033763775.1. Taxonomy (GTDB): domain Bacteria; phylum Pseudomonadota; class Alphaproteobacteria; order Rickettsiales; family SXRF01; genus JAJTHB01. The sequence continues at coordinate 105,020 of JANRJW010000010.1, forward strand.
ACTTTTTGCTGTTCTGGATCCCGGATAAATTTTTCTGCTGAAAAATTTGCCGGGATGACAGCATTGCTAAGCGCGTGATGCGCGCTAACCAATGCTAGTCAACTCTTCCACCTCAGCACCTTTTCTTTAATCGGATTCACAAACGGCTCGCGCGCCGCTTGCGCCGCGATGAATTCGCGCTTGATCTTGAAATACCACAGCGCCTGCTGGTCGGCATCGCCCAGCAGCATCAGCGAGGGGTGCCCTTCCACCAGCCCTTCCTGCTGCATCTTCACCACCTTTACGTCCTGCTGAATAAATTTTCTGCCAAACGGTTTCAGCAGCGGCATCAGCAGTTTCAGCAGCGGAATCGTAGTAAAGACGAACTGGTGCAGCCGTGTGTTTTTTTCATCTTCCGGTGTCAGCGCGGTGAGCAGTATAATGTGATGGTGACCGACGGTGATATGCTCGGTGCGAAAGCCGGGCAGCTCGAAAGCAATCTCGGTGGTGCGGTCGCCGCCTAAGATTTTGTAGGCACGTGAGTTGGAAGATGGCTTGTGCTGCGCCATTTTAAAGCCGTGGGTCGTGGGCGCAAAATGCTTTTGTTTTTCGTGCATCGAGCGGGTGCTGCGCCACCACCACGACGCATGCACAAACGGCCCATGCGAGGGATCCATCAGCCCGATCACCGCATGGTCGATAGGGCAGGGCAGGTGCACTGAGTCCACCACGTCAAAATCCAGCGCTGGGTGGGCAGGGATGGCGGGCAGGGGGGGCAGATTTTCCGGCGCGCGCGTTTTGGGGGCGGGGACATACACCCAGATGAGCCCATAATGCTCTCGGCAGGGAAAGGATTGAGCGCGGATGCGTGAAATATCAACCGTTTCGCTTTCGGAAAGCGAGGGAATGGCGGTGCACTGACCGCTGCAATCAAAGCGCCAGCCATGGTAGCAGCATTCAATTTCCTTGCCGTCAAACGTGCCGTAAGAAAGTGGAATACCGCGATGCGGGCAGAAATCCCGCAGGGCAAATGGCTCACCAGCCTCACTGCGGCCGAGCAGCAGCTTCACGCCAAGCATCTGTACTTTCTTTGTTTTCCCGCGCGCAAGCGCCTTCGCATGTGCAGCGACATACCAGGCATCATAGATCAGTTCGGTGTTCGTCATAGGCAGCTACAAAAAATGTTTCACGTGAAACATTTTTTAGCACAGCCGCGAAAATTGCCCAGCAAATTCCCGCTTATCAGTGGAACTGCTCGGCCTCGGTTGAGCCGGTCAGCGCCGTGGTTGAAGACTGGCCGCCCGCAATGACTTTCGCCACTTCGTCAAAATAGCCGGTGCCGACTTCGCGCTGGTGTTTCACCGCGGTGAAGCCGTGCGCTTCATCAGCGAATTCTTTCTGCTGCAGCTCCACATAGCCGCTCATACCGCGCTCTTTATAGCTTTTAGCTAAACTGAACATACCATGGTTCAGTGAATGGAAACCGGCGAGCGTGATGAACTGGAACTTGTAGCCCATCGCGCCGAGTTCGGTCTGGAATTTGGCAATCGTCGCGTCATCGAGGTTTTTCTTCCAGTTAAAGGACGGCGAGCAGTTATAAGCCAGCAGCTTGCCCGGGTGGGCTTTGTGCAGCGCTTCGGCAAAGCGGCGTGCTTCGGCGATATCCGGCTTGCTGGTTTCGCACCAGACGAGATCCGAGTAAGGCGCGTAGGCAATGCCGCGCATGATCGCCGCGTCGAGGCCGCCTTTATATTTATAGAAGCCTTCTGAGGTGCGCTCTTTCTCGATAAACGGCGCATCGAGCGGGTCGATATCGCTGGTGATGAGATAGGCGCCGTTGGCATCGGTGCGCGCGACAATTGCGGTCGGCACATCCATGATATCCGCAGCTAGGCGCGCTGCAATCAGCTTCTGATTCTGTTCCGCTACCGGAACGAGAACCTTGCCGCCCATATGGCCGCATTTCTTGGCCGAGGCCAGCTGATCTTCAAAATGCACACCAGCCGCGCCTGCTTCGATCATGCCTTTCATCAGCTCAAACGCATTGAGCGATCCACCAAAACCGGCTTCAGCATCCGCCACAATCGGCATCAGCCAATCGATATCATCTTTGCCTTCGGCGTGGTGCAGCTGGTCAGCGCGCATCAGGCAGTTATTGATTTTTTTGACCACCGCCGGAACCGAATCCGCAGGGTAAAGGCTCTGGTCAGGATACATCTGCCCGGCGAGGTTTGCGTCTGCCGCTACCTGCCAACCGGAGAGATAAATCGCCTTCAGACCTGCTTTTACTTGCTGCATCGCCTGATTGCCGGTGAGCGCGCCCAGCGCGTTTACATACGGCATGGTATGCATGAAGCGCCAAAGTTTTTCCGCCGTTTGCCGGGCGATGGAATGCTCAATCGCAATCGTGCCACGCAGGCGCACGACTTCATCGGCTGAGTAAGGGCGAGTTACGCCTTTCCAGCGCGGCGAGCTTTTCCATTCCTGTTCCAATTCTTTGGCGGTTTTCAGCGTTTTCATGCGGCATTCCTTTCGGTGTTTACCAGCCTTTCATACGCCGGAAGCGTTAAGAAATCCTGAAGTTCGCTGGCCAGCACAATGTCCGAAAGAAGGCTTTTTGCGGCTTCAAACTGCGCAGATGGGTAGTTAGCTCCTTGCTCCCGTTTGATTTTTTCCATCTCTTCAGCAAGCATCGCCTGATAAAGCGCGCTATCAATCTTTCTGCCATCATCCAGCATGGCTTTTGGATGATGCACCCATTGCCACAGCTGCGTGCGTGAGATTTCTGCCGTTGCGGCATCTTCCATCAAATTAAAAATCGGCACGCAGCCCTGACCGGAAAGCCACGAAGCCAGATAGCGCAGCGAAACGCTGATGTTATTACGAAGGCCAGCCTCGGTGATGGTGCCGCTAGGCGGCGTAAGCAGCTCCTGCTGGCTGGTAGAAAAGTCATCAAGCGTTCGGTGAAGCTGGTTGGGGGTTGGCATCAGCCGGTCGAAGATCTCCATCGCAATCGGCACCAGCGCGGGATGCGCGACCCACGTGCCATCATGGCCATCGCCTGCCTCACGCTCTTTATCCGCTCGGACTTTGGCAAGCGCAGCGTCGTTCGCCGCCGGATCGTTCTTGATTGGAATCTGCGCCGCCATGCCGCCCATCGCCATGGCACCGCGCTGATGACAAGTCTGAATCACCAGCCGCGAATAGGCGCGCAAGAACGGCTGCGTCATGGTCACCTGCGCGCGGTCAGGCAGCAGAATATCCGGGTGAGCGCGCAGCTTTTTGAGATAGCTGAAAATATAGTCCCAGCGGCCGCAATTGAGCGCCACAATCCAGTCCCGCAGCTCATAAAGAATTTCATGCAGCTCGAAAGTGGCGGTGATGGTTTCAATCAGCACCGTGGCGCGGATACTCCCATGGGGTATGCCAAGCGCTTCTTCGCTGAACCCGAAAATATCCGCCCAGAGCCTTGCTTCAAGATGGCTCTCGAGTTTTGGTAAATAGAAATAAGGTGCGGTGCCGAGCGCCAGCTGCTCACGCGCATTGTGAAACAGAAACAGCCCAAAATCAAACAGCGCGCCGGGGATGGGTTTACGCGCAAGCAGCACATGTTTTTCATCCAGATGCCAGCCGCGCGGGCGCACAAACAAAATCGCCGGTTTATCTACGAGTTTATAATGCTTGCCCTCGGGGCTGACATAATCAATCGTGCGGCGCACAGCATCACGCATATTGAGCTGGCCATCCAGCGTGCCTTCCCATGTCGGCGCGTGGGCGTCTTCAAAATCGGCCATGAACACACGCGCGCCCGAGTTCAGCGCATTGATCACCATCTTGCGATCGACCGGGCCGGTGATCTCCACGCGGCGGTCAAGAAGCTCGGCGGGAATAGGGCCGATCTTCCAATCGCCCTCACGAATATGTTTCGTATCCGAAATGAAATCCGGTTTTTCGCCAGCATCAAAACGCTTCTGGCGAGCGGCGCGCATGGCGAGCAATTCATCCCGCCGCGCCGCAAAGCGGCTGGCGAGCGTTTCCACAAACGCCAGTGCCTCAGTGGTTAGAATTGGTTGATGATGCGGCGCTACCGCTGCACGAAGTTCCAGCATAAAGCCTCCATGAATGAAGGCGTTACCATGCCAGAATTATGACGGTTAGACAATCGCGGCGACGTGTGAGGCTGCCTGCTGGCGCTGGGCATCAATTGTCGCCACATAGGATTTGGCGGGCTTTTCCTCGCGCGGCGCTGGTGTTTCTACCGGCGCGGCGGGCTCGGATGCGGTGGGTTTCTTTTCTGTCTTGCGCGCGATGAAGCGGCTGGAAACATAAAGCCCCGCTGTGCAGACCGAGGTGTAAAACAGTTCAAAAATACCGATGCCAGAGAGTGTTTTTAGGTCATGCTTGGCGATCCATTGAGGAAGTTTTTTAGTCTGAAGCCAGCTGCCTAATTTCTCGCCGGGCTCAGTAAACATTTTGTAATTCAGACTTGCGCCACCAATTTTTTTATCCAGCAAGTAGGCCGTGGGTGCGACAATGCCGGCCGTGATAAAACGGCCGCCCAGCACGCTGAGCCAAGACTGTTTCGGTTCGGCTTTGTAGGCATCATCATTCTCTGGTGTGGTGCCCATTTTATCATCAAACCACTTGCCGATTTTTTCACGCCTGTCTTCGACCAGCTTGACAACAGGTGCCAGCAGCGATCCGTCGAGGAAAGAGGAGAACACCATCTTAGAGACATTTGCAGACTCATGATTCATACCCATAGATTTAAATTTATCCATCAGCCAGTCGCCGCGCTGCTGGAAAAATTCACCCACTTTGCCGTAAATGAGCTTACCTTCTTTCGTGCGGTCGCCGCCCCGCGAGGTGAGGTAGGTCGCGCCCACAGAAATGCCAAACACCGCGAGGTTGGTCACAATCGGATACAGTACCACATCAAACAGCTTAAGCCCCGGCGTGCGCTTGGCCGGCTCCTTATCTGGTTCGGTGGGTGGTGTATGTAACGTTTCCATGGCACTTTTTGAGATGCGCGGCGCACCAAACAAAAAACCACCAGCGGCTGGAACCGTGGTGGTGGATCTCTTGCCGCTTTAGCTGGTTGTTTAATGTGCCCGCAATTTGGGTTAAATCAGCACATTCACACTATGTGCGGATGGCAGCCCTTTGTCAAAGTGCGAAATATGAAGATTTTGTGACTAGGCGCGCTCAAGCGCTGATTCGAGGTCATGAAGCAAGTCGCTAATATCCTCAATTCCAACGGAAATTCGGATAAGGCCGTCCTCGATGCCAATTTTGCGGCGCACGTCCGCCGGAATCGAGGCATGGGTCATGATGCCGGGATGCTCAATCAGGCTCTCAATGCCGCCCAGGCTTTCCGCCAATGTGAAGACCTTGCAGCTTGTGAGCATAGCGCGGCAGGCCGGCTCGCCGCCTTTTAGCACCGCCGAGATCATGCCGCCGAAGCCGCCGGTCATCTGATTTTTCGCGAGGCTGTGCTGCGGGTGGCTCGCGAGACCGGGATAAATCACACGCTGGATTTTAGGATGTTTTTCCAGAAAACGCGCAATCTCCATGGCATTTTCCGAGTGGCGCTGCATGCGTAGCGGCAGAGTTTTCAGGCCGCGGTGTGCAAGGAAGCTGTCAAAGGGGCTTGCAATCCCGCCAATCGCATTTTGCAAAAAGCCGATGCGTTCAGCCAACTCCCCATTCGCAGCGACCACCACCCCGCCAATCACATCCGAATGGCCGCCGATATATTTGGTGGCGGAGTGCAGCACGAGATCAAAACCATGCTCTATCGGGCGCTGCAGGGCAGGGGAGGCAAAGGTGTTATCGGCCACACAGATGAGATGGTTCTTTTTCGCAATCTTCGCCGCCGCTGATAAATCGACGAGTTTAAGCAGCGGGTTGGTCGGCGTTTCCACCCAGAGCATCTTCGTGTCCTTGGTGATGGCGGCCTCGAGCTTGCTGCTATCCGTGAGATCGACATAGGTGACATTTAAATTGGCGGACATTTTGCGCACGCGCTCAAACAGACGGTACGTGCCGCCGTATAAATCATCCATCGCCACGATGTGCGAACCGGCGGGAAGCATGTCTAAAATGCAAGACGCCGCCGCCATGCCCGATGCAAATGCAAAACCGCTATGGCCGCCTTCCAGCGCCGCAATCGCACGCTCATAGGCAAAGCGCGTGGGGTTGTGGCTGCGGCCATAATCATAGCCGAGATGCTCGCCCGGCGAAATCTGCGCATAGGTGGATGTCGCATAAATCGGCGTAATCACCGCATTCGTCGCCGGATCAAATTCCTGCCCGCCGTGGATGGCGTTAGTGGCCGGTTTCCAGTCTTTGTTATGGCGCTTGGTCATATTTGTCTTTCTGTTATCCTGGGCGAGGCGTTAGCCGATTCGAAGGATCTTAAACTGAAAAGATCCCTCGGCTACGCTCGGGATGACATTAACCATGTCCTGTCTGTTTGCGCAAATATTGAAGTAAATCAATCGGGGTGATGAGGCCGAGGAAGGCCTCGCCGTCCATCACAATCGCAACCAACCCGCGCTCGAAAATCGGTAGCAGCTCTTCAAACGGGCGCGATACATCGATGGTGGTGAGGTGCTTCGTCATCGCATCCGACACTTTCATCGCAAACCCGCCGGGATTGCCGGTGATGCCAAGCAGGATATCCATCTCCGAGATGAGGCCGAGCAGCTTGCCATCCCCCATCACCGGCAGCTGCGATACATCATACATTTTCATTTTACGGTAGGCGGCCGCGAGCGTATCGGACGGCAGCACGGTGATGGCGTTTTTGGCAGTGTGCGGGCGCGTGATGAGGTCGCGCAGGTCGTGCGCTTCGTCTTTCATCACCAGCCCGTGGTCATCCAGCCAGTATTCGTTATAGATTTTCGAGAGGTATTTATTACCCGAATCGCACACAAAGCTCACCACGCGCTTTTTGGTTTTCTGTGCGCGGCAATAGGCAAGCGCGGCGGCGATCAGCGTGCCGGATGATGAACCGCAGATGATGCCTTCCTTTTTTAGCACCTCGCGCGCGGTCGCGATCGACTGCGCATCCGAAATCGTGTAGGCATGTTTGACGAAAGCAAGCTCGCAGTTTTTGGGGATGAAATCCTCGCCGATGCCCTCCACCAGCCAGCTGCCGGCTTCAATCATGACACCATCATTCACATACGGCGCCAGCACCGAGCCCTTGGGATCCGCCAGCACCATCTCCAGATGCGGCGCGACTTTTGAGAAATAGCGCCCAAGGCCGGTGAGCGTGCCGCCGCTGCCAACGCCGCACACCACGGCATCCACATCATGCTCCATCTGCTCCCAGATTTCCGGGCCGGTGGAGCGTTCATGCGTGACGGGATTATTGGGGTTTTCAAATTGATTCACATAAAAGCCGCCGCGCTCCGAGGCGATGCGCTTTGCCATATCCTGATAATATTCCGGGTGGCCAATGCCGACATCCGAGCGCGTCATCACCACTTCAGCGCCGAGCGCCTTTAAGTGAAAAATTTTCTCCTGGCTCATTTTATCGGGAATGACGAGTACCAGCTTGTAGCCCTTCTGGCTGGCAACCAGCGCAAGGCCAAGGCCAGTGTTGCCGGCAGTCGCCTCCACCAGCGTACCGCCGGGTTTCAAGCTGCCATCTTTTTCCGCCGCCTCGATCATCGAAAGTGCGATACGGTCTTTGATCGAGCCGCCGGGGTTGTGACTTTCCAGCTTGAGATAAAGCTCGCAGGGGCCAGTATCCAGATGGTTCACGCGCACCATCGGCGTGCCGCCAATCAGCGATAAAACATTCGTGGCGCTAGGCATCGCGGATCCGTTTGTCGTCATCGCCTGCCGTGGAAGGCTTGCCGTAGTTCAGCGCGTCCCAGTGGGATTTGGGGCGAAATAGTTTGGAAAATAATTGCTTGAGCCAGTTCATAAAAACCTTCCTAGTTGCCATAACCATGTATCGCAAAAAAAGAAGGAAGGGAAGTGGCGACCCCTACGGGAATCGAACCCGTGTTACCTCCGTGAAAGGGAGGTGTCCTAACCGCTAGACGAAGGGGTCATAAAAGTTCAGCTGCTATGTGCCAGAAACAGAAATCACGAAGTTGATTTTTGCTTCTGCCTGAACCCGGAAAGGGTGCGTAATATCTTCATAACTGAAAGCGGAGTCAACAAAAAAATAAGTTTTGTGATGGCCGCCCGGTTAGCGCTTGCAATTAGGCGCGACAAGCCTAGGATTTTCCTATGATTGCCATGCAATATTCTATCCCGCTGCCTGCTAATTTCGACCCGCAAGGGGTGAGAAGCCGAGTGGAAAGCCGCCGCGCATCGTTTGATGCGCATGCCGGACTGGTGCATAAATCCTTCCTGTACAATGCTAAAGAGCGCCTTTATGCCCCGTTTTATGTGTGGAAAGATGTCGAGCAGGCGAGGGATTTTCTGCTCGACGACCTGTTTCATGGCGTGGTTGAAACCTTTAACCGCCACCGCGTGCGCAGCTGGTATGTTGCCAGCATGATTTATGGGAATCGAGAGGTTTTTACGAGTTTTGCCAGACGCGAGCTGGATATGATTCCGGCGGAAGCAAAGCTCGACGATTTTATGACGCGTGAGCTCGAAGCACAGCGCGAATTGACGGCGAACGAAGATGTCTATGCCCATACGCTTGCCTTTGACCCTGAACGCTGGGAAATTCTACGCTTCAGCCTGTGGAAAGACAAAAGCAGCGCCCCGAAATCCGGCAGCGATACGGTCATGGAATACGAAGTGCTGCATGTGAGCGAGCCAGTTAGATTTCCTTAGCAGCTTGCTGCTTAGGAAATCAACTGCCCCGGCGTAGGCCGGAGCCTAGGCAAATGCAAAATCCCTTAGCAGCTTGCTGCTTAGGAAATCAACTGCTCCGGCGTAGGCCGGAGCCTGAGCAAATACAAAATCCCTTAGCAGCTTGCCTTGATATGTCACGTGGATACCGGCCTACGCCGGTATGACGAAAAGGCTAGAACCCGCCGGGGTTGCCTCCTCGGCGACCGGGCGCGGCGCCGGTATCCCCGCCGCGATTAAACCGGCCGATATTACCCAGCATCTGCTCCAGCGCGTTCATGGTGTGGCCTTCGGTAGGCGTGGTGCGCTTGGCAAGGTCAAATTCCCGGCTGGCGGATTGGTCAAAATACTCAACTTGCTTTACTACGCCGCTGGGCTCAAACACCACGCGCACCACCTGCTGCTCGACTGTTTCCGGCGCAAAAAATGCGACTGTTTCACGGCGCGCGCTGATGTAGTACCATGTTTCATCGCCGAAGCTGGAGGTGGCGGAGGGTGAACCGAAATTAGCTAAAATATCGTCTCGTGTGGTGCTGCCGGTGATCACCGATTCTTTCCAGCTGGCCGTGCTGACATGACCCCGCGTATCCACGCGCGGCGAGCAGGCACAGAAAACAAGCAGTGCAGGAAGTATAACACAATGTTTTAGCTTCATAAAAACCAGTTTGGAGGTGATTTTCCGCTACGCTAGCGGATTTTATGCGCAAAGGCAAGGCTGCCTAGAATTTCTCCTTGGTTTTTCCCGTGGCAGCCGATAAAACAATAGTTTGTTTTTTAACCAGTCGCAGCGTGTGAGGATTCTATGGGCATCATGCCGGATAGCTGGATTCGTGAGCAGGCCAAAAAAGGCATGATCGAGCCATTTGTTGAAAACTTAAGCCGTGAGGGGGTGATCTCCTACGGCGTGTCCAGCTATGGTTATGATGCGCGCGTGGCAGATGAGTTTAAAATTTTTACTAATGTCGATTCCGCCATCGTTGATCCGAAAGATTTTTCCCCGAAAGGTTTTGTTGACCGCAAAGGGCCGGTCTGCATCATTCCACCTAACTCATTTGCGCTGGCGCGTACGGTGGAATATTTCCGTATTCCGCGGGATGTGCTGGTGGTGTGCGTCGGCAAGAGCACTTATGCGCGCTGTGGTATCATCGTGAATGTTACTCCGCTGGAGCCGGAGTGGGAAGGGCATGTCACGCTTGAATTTTCAAATACGACGCCGCTGCCCGCCAAGATTTATGCGAATGAAGGCGCCTGTCAGTTTTTATTTTTAAAAGGCGATAGCGTCTGCGAAACGTCGTATGGCGATCGCAAGGGAAAGTATCAGAAACAAACCGGGGTGACGCTGCCCAGAGTGGAGAATGTTGCTTAAATGACTGCAATGAAGGCCGAAGCGCCACAAGCTGAAAACTTTACCATGCGCCGGATCACGCCTGCTGACAACCAGCATATGGCCGATATCGTGCGCCGTGTAATGACCGAGTTCGGCTGCACTGCCGATGGCTTTGCGATTCACGACCCTGAGCTGGAGAATCTGTTTGATGCCTATGACCATGCGCGCAGCCGCTATTTCGTCGTGGAAGTGGACGGCGCGGTGGTTGGTGGGGGCGGTGTCGCGCCGCTTCGTGGTACTTATCAGAATATTTGCGAGCTGCAGAAATTTTATGTGCTGCCTGAGCATCGCGGCCGCGGCTATGGCCGTGCGCTGCTGGAAGCCTGCCTTGCCTTTGCCCGCGAGCAGAAATTTCAGCGTTGCTATTTAGAAACCGTCGAGCAAATGCAAGCGGCCGACAGCCTTTACCGCAAGGTCGGGTTTGAACCCATCGAAATGCCGCTGGGTAATACTGGCCACCATGCCTGCGACCGCTGGTATGCGAGAGTGCTGTAACTGTCATCCCGGCGAAGGCCGGGATCCATGTATGAGGAAGTGTGAGAAATGGATTCGTTTACATCGTCACCAACAAGCCCTTTGGCACGCTTTACATTGGTGTTACTAATAATCTTGTCAGGCGTATCTGGGAACACAAACAAAAATTGGTAGACGGCTTTACAAAACATTACGGATTGGATCGTTTGGTCTATTACGAAATATGTGATGATATCCAATGTGCTATAGCACGTGAAAAGCAGATGAAAGAATGGCGGCGAAATTGGAAACTAAGGCAAATCATGGACATGAACCCGGACTGGAAAGATTTATATGACCAGATTGCATCGTAGATCCGTTATGCATGGCATGGGCCCCGGCCTGCGCCGGGGCGACAATACCGGATATGCCCATGGATAAAATACGCATCATTGGCGGCACATCGCTGCGTGGCACCATTCCCATCTCCGGCGCGAAAAACGCGGCGTTGCCACTCATGGCTGCCAGCCTGCTCACCGATGGCAAGCTTGAGCTTGCGAACATGCCTTACCTCGCTGACATTGTAACCATGGCCAAGCTGCTCGCGCAGCATGGGGTGGCGCTGTCCTTTTCGCCGCAGCCTGGTGGCCGCAGCATGTCGCTTGCTGCTGGCAATATCCACAATCTGACTGCGCCGTATGAGCTGGTGCGCACCATGCGCGCTTCGGTGCTGGTGCTGGGGCCGCTGCTATCGCGCTTTGGTGCGGCGAAGGTTTCGCTGCCCGGCGGCTGCGCTATTGGCACACGCCCCATCGATCTGCACCTCAAGGCACTTACCCAGATGGGCGCTGAAATCGATCTGCAGGGCGGTTATATCCATGCCAAAGTGGCTGGCCGTCTGAAAGGCGCTGACATCACCTTCGAAAAAGTTTCTGTCGGCGCGACCGAAAACCTGCTGATGGCCGCCAGCCTTGCTGAAGGCGTGACCATCCTTCGCAACGCCGCGCGCGAGCCGGAAGTGACCGATCTGGTGCACTGCCTGCAGGCCATGGGTGCGCAGATTGATGGGGCGGGCAGCGATGTGCTGACCATTACGGGTGTGGAACAGTTGCATGGCGCAAGGCACAGCGTGATTGCGGATCGCATTGAAACCGGCACCTACATGGCGGCCAGCGCTATGACCGGCGGGGATGTCGAGCTTATCCACGCGCGGGCGGATCTGCTTTGTGCGGTGATTGCCAAGATGCAGGAAGCTGGCGTAGAGATCACCGAAACGCCGCGCGGCCTGCGCGTGCGGGCGGCAGGCGGCCTTCGTGGCGTTGATATCATGACCGAGCCATACCCGGCATTTCCCACCGATATGCAGGCACAGATGATGGCGCTGCTTTCCACCGCCACCGGTGCCTCGATGATGACCGAAACCATTTTCGAAAACCGCTACATGCATGTGCCGGAGCTTTCGCGTATGGGGGCGAATATTGTGGTGCATGGCTCTTCCGCACTCATTCGCGGCGTGGGCGAGCTGCGCGGCGCGGAAGTGATGGCGACCGACCTGCGCGCCTCAGTCTCGCTGGTGATTGCGGCGCTGGCTGCCAAAGGTGAGACGATGATTCACCGTGTCTATCATCTCGATCGTGGCTACGAACAGCTGGAAGAAAAGCTCCGCGCCTGCGGCGCGCAGATTGAGCGCATCAGCGAGCGCCGCCAGACAGGCGCCATGACCGATGCGTCCGAGGCCGCATGATGAAGCCCATCGTCATCGCGCTGCCCAAGGGCCGCATTCAGGAAGAGGTGGTGCCGATACTGGAAAAGGTTGGCATTCGCCCGCAGAAAGCTTTTTTTGATGATCGCGAGCGCCAGCTGCAGTTTGAATGCGAGGGCGGTTTTTCCATCATTCGTGTGCGCTCGTTTGATGTGGCCACGTTTGTCGCATTCGGCGCGGCGCAGCTGGGCATTTGCGGCAGCGATGTGCTGATGGAATTTGACTATCCGGATCTCTATGCGCCGCTGGATTTAGGCATTGGCAAGTGCCGCCTCAGCGTGGCCGAGCCGCAGGATGCCAAGGCGCTGGATTTGGCGCGCCTCAGCCATATCCGTGTCGCCACCAAATATCCTAACACCACGCGCCGCTATTTTGCAGGCCTTGGCATTCAGGCGGAATGCGTGAAACTTTCCGGCGCCATGGAGCTTGCCCCCAGCCTTGGACTCGCACAGCATATTGTTGATCTGGTCTCCAGCGGCAAAACGCTGGAGGCGAATGGGCTGAAAGAAACATCGGTGATTGCTGATATCTCTTCGCGCCTGATTGTTAACCGCGCCGCTTTCAAAACACGCAGCCATGAGCTGAGCGCGGTAGTGGATCGTTTCCGTGAGGTTGCCGGTGGCTAAAAAAATCTTCATCACGCAGCCTGATTTTGAAAAGGCCTTTGGCGCGCTGATCTCTTCGCGCCAGCAGGCAGTGCAGTCGGTGGCGCCCACTGTGAGCAGCATTGTGTCGCGCGTGCGCGCAGAAGGGGATATTGCCCTGTTTGACTATACGCGCAGGTTTGACCGCTTTGAGCCGAGCGCCCAGACGGTGGAGGTTCAGCCGCAGGAAATTGCGAATGCGCTTAGCCTCTGCTTACCGGAATTGATGCGCTCGCTCAAAATAGCCTGCGCGCGCATTCGTGAGTATAGCAAGCAGCAAATGCCGCAGGATCTTGATTATGTCGATGGGGCAGGGGTGCGCCTCGGCCATCGCTGGAGCGCGATCGATCGCGTGGGGCTGTATGTGCCTGGCGGTCTTGCGGCCTATCCCAGCTCGGTGCTGATGAACGCCGTGCCAGCGAAAGTGGCAGGCGTGAAAGAGCTGATCATGGTGGTGCCGCATCCGGATGGCAAAACCAACCCGGCGGTGCTGGCGGCGGCGCATGTCGCTGGCGTGGATCGCATCTTTAAAATTGGCGGGGCGCAGGCAGTCGCCGCGCTGGCTTATGGCACCGCGAGCATTCCCGCCGTTGATAAAATCGTAGGCCCTGGCAACAGCTATGTGGCCGAAGCCAAGCGGCAGGTCTTTGGCAAGGTCGGCATCGACATGATCGCCGGGCCATCTGAAATTCTGGTGATTTCGGACAATCGCAGCAATCCCGCCTGGATTGCCTCTGACCTCTTGTCGCAGGCCGAGCACGATGAAGCGGCGCAGTCCATCCTGATCACCGATGACAGTGCTTATGCGGATGTTGTCCTTGCGGCTGTGGAGGCGCTGCTCGCCACCCTGCCGCGTGAAGCGATTGCCCGCGCATCATGGCGCAGTCATGGCGCGGTGATCGTGGTTGAAAATCTGCATCAGGCCTGTGAGCTGGCCAACCGTATTGCGCCGGAGCATCTGGAGCTGGCGCTTTACCAGCCCGAAGAAATTCTGCCGCAGCTGCGCCACGCGGGTGCGATTTTCCTTGGCCGCTACACGCCGGAAGCGATCGGTGATTACATTGCCGGCCCCTCGCATGTGCTGCCCACCTCGGGCACCGCGCGTTTTTCTTCCGGCCTGTCGGTGTATGATTTCCTCAAGCGCACCTCCATTGCGGGGTGCACACCGGCTTCGTTTGCCTCGCTCGCGCCCTATGTGCTCACGCTGGCGGAGAGTGAGGGCTTGGGAGCGCATGCGCTGTCCATTGCCACGCGCAAAGAAGCCATTTCGGAGGAAAGGTGAGCGAGCGTATTGGCCGCATCACGCTGGATGAAAGCAGCATCAAACATCGCTCCAGCGAAGTGGAGCATGAGCGCGCTGTGGCGATTGCCGATCTGCTGGGCGATAATCAGTTTGCCCCAGTGGGTATGCAGCCGGGGCCGTATGATGTGCATCTTGGCATCACCGATGGCAGGCTGGTCTTTGATATTACCGCAGCAGGCGGCAGCAAAGGGCGTGTGGCGCTTTCGGTGGCGCCGCTGCGCTCCATTATCCGCGACTATTTCCTGATCTGCGAAAGCTATTACGAAGCGCTGAAAAACGCGACCCCCGCCAAGCTGGAAGCGGTGGATATGGGGCGCCGCGGGGTGCATAACGAAGGTTCAGACAAGCTCAGCGAGCTGCTGGAAGGCAAGATCAGCCTTGATCATCGCACCTCGCGGCGGCTTTTTACCCTCATTTGCGTGCTGTCTGTTGGCGCGAGGTTTCAGTAGCCAGATGCTAAAGGGAGGTAAGATTCTGCTTGGCGCTGGCTGATTTCCTGCTAAAACCTAGCACCTGTCTCCTAACACCTATAACCTCAGATCATTATGGCAAAAGAAGAACTTCTTGAATTCCCCGGCATCGTCACTGAGCTGCTGCCCAACGCTACCTTCCGTGTGAAGCTTGAGAACGATCACATGGTGATCGCCCACACCTCCGGCAAGATGCGCAAAAACCGCATCCGCGTCCTCGCTGGTGATAAGGTGATTGTCGAGATGACGCCCTACGACCTCACCAAAGGTCGCATTAAATTCCGCGAAAAATAATGTTAGTCCTGGCCTCAGCCTCGCCGCGGCGGCTGCAGTTGCTGAAGCAGATTGGCATCGTACCTCAGCTGGTAGTGCCTGCCGATATTGATGAAACACCGCATAAGCTGGAAACCCCGCTTGATTATGTTCGCCGCATGGCGCGCGAAAAAGCCATGCGTGTAGCAGGCCTTCATCCTGAAGCGGTCGTACTGGCTGCCGATACGGTGGTGGCATGTGGCCGGCGCATTTTGCCAAAAGCCGAAACAGAAAAGCAGGCGCATGACTGCCTGACGTTGCTGTCAGGTCGCCGTCACCGCGTGCTGACAGCCGTTGCACTTTCACCCCCCCATATCCCCCCCGCAAGCGGGGGGGAAGTAAGGGGGGGCTTACTACTTCGTACAGTGACCACGCAGGTGCGCTTTCGCCGCCTGAGCGAAGCCGAGATTCAGCGCTATATCCAAACTGGCGAGTGGCAGGGCAAGGCGGGTGGCTATGGCATTCAGGGGCAGGCGGAGGCATTTATCCCCTGGATTTCCGGCAGCTACTCAAATGTCGTTGGCTTGCCGCTGGCCGAAACCGCTGCTATGCTTATTCGGTATTTTCCTCTCCCGCTTACGGGGGAGGAAGATATTTCTTAGGCTTCGTCTAGGCGCTGAAGCGCCAAGACTTCGCAACCCTTTCCCGCAGGCGGGAGAGAGGAAGTATCAAGAAAGGACGATGAGTGGTTTCACACATTTCAACTCTGACTTTTGAAGGCCTGAAGGCTGTGCCCATCGACGTGCAGGTGCAGATGGTGACCGGCCTGCCATCCGTCACCATTGTCGGCCTCGCCGATAAGGCGGTGGCGGAATCTAAGGAGCGGGTGCGCTCCGCCATTCATGCGCTGGGTTTGTCGGTACCGGCGAAGCGTGTGATTGTGAATTTATCACCTGCTGATATCCAGAAAGAGGGCAGCCATTTCGATCTGCCGATTGCGCTTGCCATTCTGGTTGCGATGGGCGTGCTCCCGCAGGAAGAGCTGGATGGCTATGTGGCGCTCGGCGAGCTGTCGCTGGACGGGGCGGTGCTGCCGGTATCGGGCGTGCTGCCGGCGGCGATGCATGCCGCGACCGAGAATAAAGGCCTGATCTGCCCTGGCGCCTGCGGCGCCGAGGCGGCATGGTCGGGCTTAGAGCCGGTGCTCGCGCCGCCCTCACTGCTATCGCTCATCAACCATATCAAAGGTGCGCAGCTTCTAAGCCCGCCTGCCTGCGCTCCCGAAGAAAGCTCTCTGGTCTCTGCCGATATGCGCGAAATTCGTGGCCAGAGCCTCGCGCGCCGTGCGCTGGAAGTGGCGGCGGCGGGCGGTCATAACCTGCTGATGGTAGGGCCGCCCGGTGCGGGCAAATCGATGCTGGCCTCATGCCTGCCCGGCATTCTGCCGCCGATGGATGCCAGCGAAGTGCTGGAAGCGAGCATGATTGCCTCGATTGCTGGAAAAATTGAAGGTGGCAGGCTCTCCCGCCAGCGACCATTTCGCGCGCCCCACCACAGCGCCTCGCCCGCGGCCATGACCGGCGGTGGCAAGCGCGCACTGCCCGGCGAAATTTCGCTGGCGCATCTGGGGGTGCTCTTTCTTGATGAACTGCCGGAATTTCCGCGCGCCGTGCTCGAATCGCTGCGCCAGCCGCTGGAATCCGGCACCATTTCTGTGGCGCGCGCGGCGGCTCATGTCAGCTATCCGGCGCGGTTTCAGCTGGTGGCGGCAATGAATCCATGCCGCTGCGGCTACCTCACCGATCCTCTACGTGCCTGCGGCAAAGCGCCGCGCTGCGCCGATGAGTATCAGGCGAAAATATCCGGCCCGCTGCTTGATCGTTTTGATATGACCATCGAGGTCGCCGAAGTGCCGACGCTGGAAATGCTGAGCACCAGCTCCGGCGAGCCGTCCGAGCGCGTGGCGGCGCGGGTGCTGGCTGCCCGCCAACGCCAGAAGGAGCGCTACCAGAAAAACAACCTGCCGGTGCGCACCAATGCCGAAATCTCCGGCGAGGCGCTGCACCAGAGCGTGGTGCCCGATAGCGCGGGCAAAGCGCTGCTGGAGCAGGCAACCAGCCAAATGCGCCTTTCCATGCGCGGCTATACCCGGGTTTTGCGGGTGGCGCGCACCATTGCCGATCTGGAGGCTAGCGAGCAGGTGGAAAAGCGTCATATCGCCGAGGCGCTTTCCTACCGCCATATGCAGCTTTCCAGGCTGGAAGCTGCTTAGAAATGCGAAAACCCTTTTTTATCTAAAGCCATCTCGCTACCATCTTTATCCAGCACCACCACGCCGCCAGCGGCCGTGATCTCGCCGATGCGCATCACAGAGCAGGGTAGCTCCAGCGCGCTCACCTCATGCTGGCTGGTAAAAAGCAGTTCATAATCATCCCCGCCGGAAAGCGCCGCTTCCAGATGTCCGGGCTGTTTTCTTGCGGCGTCTGACAGCGGCAGTGCTGCAGCATGAATCACCGCGCCCACGCCCGATGCTTTGCAGATATGCCCAAGATCCTGCACCAGCCCATCGGAAATATCCATGCAGCTGGTGGCGATGCCGCGCAGCTTCATGCCCAGTTCCAGGCGTGGCTGGGGGAGCAGGTAGCGGGAAATGAGAAATTCCCTCTCCCTTTCAGGGAGAGGGACAGGGTGAGGGTTAGAATGGTTGTAAGGGTTAGATGTATAACCCCCACCTTTATCCTCCCCCTGAGAGGGGGAGGAAATAAGGGGTAAGCCCAGCGCGCTGTCGCCCAGTGTGCCGGAGACATAAATGCCATCGCCCGGCCTCGCGCCGCTTCGCCTGAGCGCCGCGCCGCGCGGCGCCAGCCCCATGGCGGTGATAGACAGGGTAAGGTCGTTTTCTGACGAGGTGGTATCCCCGCCCGCGAGATGAAGGCCAAATTCTTTCTGGTCTGAGGCAAGGCCGAAGGCGAAAGAGGCAAGCCAGTCACCGTCTGCGCGAGGTAGTGACAGCGACAAAAAATAGCAAAGCGGCTCAGCGCCCATGGCGGCGAGATCGGAAAGATTGGTGCGTAGTAATTTGCGCGCAATCAGCGCTGGCTCTTCGTTTCCTATGAAATGAATGCCCCAGTTCATCGCATCCTTGGTGACGATGAGCTGCTGGCCGGCCGGGATATCCAGAATCGCCGCATCATCAGTTAAATTCAGCCCGCCGGGAAAACCAGCCGCAAGCGGCGCGAAATAGCGATGGATCAGTTCAAATTCATGCATGGTAGCGTTGATGCAGTGCGCTCAGCGCGCCATACACAAAATCGACCTCAGCATCGTCAAAAAAGCGGCGCGTCAGGCGCGTATATTCATCGATAATCACCTTCGGCTTGCCGTCTTTATGGAAGAATAATTCAAAGGTTGCGCACTCTAAAATCGCAAGCAACACCGGGCTCATGCGCTCGCGCTTCCAGTCTTTGCCGAAGGCGCTATCCACGCGCTCGCGGATTTTTTCTTCCCATTCCTCCACACCGGAAAGCAGCGCCAAAAGCAGCGGATAGTTTGGCTCGATGCTGCTACCGAGTATCTGTTTCTGCTCCGGCTTATTGTTCGCAAGCTGTTTCTTCACGGCTGCCACGCACGCATCGCTGCTTCGTTTTTTGCCTTCAACCGCCATCTGATACAGGCACTGCACCGCGACTAGCCGGGCTGCGGATTTTTTCTGAAGTGAAAGGTTGATCGTGGTCATTTATGCACCAAATTTCTTTTTAAGCGCCAGCATGGCAAGGCAGGTTTCTGCCGCTGCGCCGCCCTTGTTGCCTTCGCGCCGGTCAGCACGAAGCATTGCCTGCGCCTCATTTTCGACGGTGAGGATGCCATAGCCAATCGCGATCTTTTTGTCGGTGGCAAGGTTCATCAGCCCGCGCGCGCTTTCACCGCATACATAGTCATAATGCGTGGTCTCGCCGCGAATCACGCAGCCCAGCGCCACATAGCCGTCATACTTGCCGCTGGCCTCTGCCATGGTAATCGCCGCTGGTACCTCAAACGCGCCGGGCACAAAAATTTCGTCGTAGCTCGCGCCCGCCTTGGTCAGCGCTGCCGCCGCACCTTTGGAGAGTTCATCGGAGATCTCTGGGTAAAAGCGCGAATTGATAATCAGGATATGCGTCATGTCAGGCTCCTTGTGCCCACCACTTTCAGCCCGTAACCCTCAAGGCCTGCGATGGAGCGGTGGCTCGAGGTGATGAGTACCATGCGTCTGACCCCCAGGTCGAGCAGGATTTGCGCGCCAATACCATAATCGCGCAGGTCGCTGACGATGGGTTTTTCGCCGGTTTCGCGCGCCTTGATGCGCGCACGCACGCTGTCGGAAAGGCTGGTGGGGCTGGGTTCACGAATCAGCAGCAGCACGCCGCCTTCCTTACTAATGATTTCCAGCGAGCGTTGTTTGCTGCCGCCGGCTTCGGCGTCGCCCAGCACATCGCGCAGCACATCCAGCTTATGCACCCGCACCAGCACGTCTTTATCCGGCGAAATATCGCCCTTCACCAGCGCCACATGCTCGGCATAGTTCATGGTGTTGGTGTAGATGAACATCTTAAACTCGCCGCCATAGCGGCTTTTAAACGTGGTTTCAATCTCGCGGCGAACCAATTTCTCGCGGCGGCGGCGATAGGCGATCAGATCGGCGATGGTCGCGACATTCAGCTGGTGTTTGGCGGCAAACTCCATCAGCTGCGGCAGACGTGCCATCGTGCCATCATCATTCATGATTTCGCAGATGACGCCAGAGGGATTAAGCCCGCTAAGCCGGGCGATATCCACCGCAGCTTCCGTATGGCCGGCGCGCACCAGCACACCGCCATCGCGCGCCACCAGCGGAAACACATGCCCGGGCGAGCCAATATCGTGTTTGCCCTTTGCCGGGTCAATCGCAACGGCAATGGTGCGCGCGCGGTCATGGGCGGAAATGCCGGTGGTGACACCTTCGCGCGCTTCGATCGACACGGTGAACGCCGTCTGGTGGCGTGTGGCATTGTCGCGCGCCATCAGGTCGAGCCCGAGCGTTTCCACGCGTCCGCGCTCCAGCGCGAGGCAGATGAGCCCGCGCCCGTGCTTGGCCATGAAATTCACTGCTTCCGGCGTGGCATACTGCGCCGGAATCACCAGATCGCCTTCATTCTCGCGGTCTTCATCATCCACTAAAATGAACATGCGCCCGGCGCGGGCATCATCAAGGATGGTTTCAATGGGGGAGAGTTGTTTCATGGCGTTATTTGTCATCCTGAGCGAGCATAGCGAGTCGAAGGATCTTTTGAAAGCATAAGATCCCTCGACTACGCTCGGGATGACAATAATCGCTCGACATAGCGCGCAATGAGGTCGATTTCCAGATTCAGCACATCGCCCGTCTTCCGCTCGCCCAGCGTGGTTGCCTGCCAGGTATGGGGAATGATATTCACCGAAAAACGCGCCCCTTCCACCTGATTCACCGTGAGCGACACGCCGTCAAGCGTGACCGAGCCCTTTTCAGCGATGTAGCGCGAAAGAGCAGGGGGGGCTTCGATCTGAACAAGGTGAGAGCCGCCTTGCGGCGTGATGGCGGTGATGCGCGCCAGACCATCCACATGGCCGGTCACCAGATGGCCATCCAGCGCATCCCCAAGCTTCATCGCACGCTCAAGATTAACCTTATCGCCACTGTTCCAGCGTGGCGCGGTGCGAGCGAGCGTTTCTCCGGAGAGCTGAACAGTAAAAGAACCTTGCTGCCAGGTGGTGACCGTCAAACATGCGCCGCTAACCGAGATGGATTCACCGATACGCAGATCGTTCCACGGACAGGAAATGGCCAACGTCAGGTCGCCCTCTTGTTTAGAGGAAATAACGGTGCCAATGGAGGTGATAATACCTGTGAACATAATGCTGTCATCCCGGCTAAGACTGGGATCCATCCTTCTCATAAATTTCAAGCATATCCCTGTCAAACATCGTTTCACTCACTTTCTTCCAACCGCTGAGGCGCTCTTTCAGTGAGCCTTCAACAACCGAAAGCCCATCCTCGCCAATATTATGCGGGGCTTTGAACCAGTAAAGCGTATCCACCATGCCGGATTCGAGCATGGCGGTATTCAGCTTCTGCCCGGCCTCGACCATCACCCGGGTGATGCCTTTTTCCGCCATGGTGCCGAGGGCTTCGGGAATCGTTTTGCTGCCCAGCACCCACAGCGCTGATACATCTATCGTTTTGGAAAGGTTGCTGCCTCGTGGCAAACGGTGGCTACGATCCAGCACCACGCGCACCGGCGATTTGTGTTCAAGCCCTGGTGCGCGCACGGTCAGCAGCGGGTCATCGGCCAGCACGGTGCCAATGCCGGTGAGAATCGCATCAAACTCGCTGCGCAGGCGGTGCACCTCGGTGCGCGCGGCCTCGCCGGTGATCCATCGCTCGTTGCCGCCAGCGATTTTTTCATCCGCCGAGGTGGCTACTTTCATCATGACATAGGGGCGTTTCTGTTCCACAGCCGAAATAAAACCGCGGTTGAGCTCGCGTGCTTCCTGCTCGCACACGCCAAGCACCACCTCAATGCCCGCCTCGCGCAGCTTCGCAATACCTTTGCCGCCCACCAGCGGGTTCGGATCCCCACAGGCAATGACTACCCGGCTGATGCCTGCAGCGATAATGGCATCCGTACAGGGAGGGGTTTTGCCCTGGTGCGCGCATGGCTCCAGCGAGACATAGAGTGTTGCACCACGCGCTGCTTCGCCCGCTTTCGCAAGCGCTTGCGGTTCGGCATGCGGCCTGCCACTGCGAGCGGTGAAACCTTCGCCGATAATGGCATCATCTTTCACCACCACCGCGCCCACCGCCGGGTTTGGCCAGGTCTGGCCGAGATTGGTGCGCGCGAGCGTGAGTGCAGCCTTCATATATGTGGAATCGATGTTTGGCATATAAATTTGTCATTCCCGCGAAAGCGGGAATCCAGTTCTTTTAATAAGACGAAAAATGTCTCCTGACATTTTTCTTTTCTGGATCCCGTGCTTCGCCGTCTACTGACGGCGTCCACGGGATGACGCTACTCCCCTGTTTCCCCTAATTCACCGACGATGTCTTCAAAATCCTTGGCTTCCGTGAAATCACGGTACACCGAAGCAAAGCGGATATAGGCCACGGTGTCGATTTTCTTGAGCTCTTCCATCACGATCTTGCCGATCATGGCGGTGGGGATTTCGTTTTCGCCGATGGATTCCAGTTTCTGGGTGATGCGGGTGGCGAGCTGTTCCGTCTGCTCGGAGGTGACAGGGCGCTTGCGAAGCGCAATGCCGAGCGAGCGCATCAGCTTGTCGCGGTCAAACAGCCTGCGCTCGCCATTTTTCTTGACCACGGTAAGTTCGCGCAGCTGCACGCGCTCGAAGGTGGTGAAACGTGAGTTACATTCCGGGCAATAGCGCCGGCGGCGGATGGATGTGCCATCATCGCTGGGGCGAGAATCTTTCACCTGAGTGTCGTCATGACCGCAAAATGGGCATTTCATAATCTACTCCTTACGTGTCATCCCCGCTTTATGCGGGGATCTAGAGCCCATAGCTCCATTTGAAATTGTGGCTCCAGACCCCCGCGCAAGGCGGGGGTGACGAAAAAACATGACCGCATAGGCGGGGATCCTGTAGGTGCCCCCCGAAGTTTGAACAATGTTTGCTATACTCATCATGAACCTCTTACAGGATCCCCGCTTTCGCGGGGAATTTCTAGTAAATCGGGAACCGTTTACACAGCTCTTCCACTTTGGTTTTCACGGCTTTTTCCACCGCGCTGTTGTCGCCACCTTTCGATAAGCCATCCAGCACATCGCCAATCAGCTCGCCGATCTGTTTGAACTCGGCTGTGCCAAAGCCGCGTGTCGTGCCCGCCGGTGTGCCGAGGCGAATGCCGGAGGTGATGAATGGTTTCTCCGGATCAAACGGAATGGCGTTTTTGTTGCAGGTAAGGCCAGCGCGCTCGAGCGATTCCTCGGCGGCTTTGCCGGTGACTTTTTTGGCGCGCAGATCCACCAGCATCAGGTGGTTGTCGGTGCCGCCGGTGGTGATGGCAACACCCCGTTTTGTCAGCGTTTCCGCTAGTATGCGGGCATTATCCACAATCTGTTTGCCATACGCTTTGAACTCTGGCCTGAGCGCTTCGCCGAAGGCTGCGGCCTTGCCGGCGATCACGTGCATCAGGGGGCCGCCCTGAATGCCCGGGAAAATCGCCGAGTTGAATTTTTTGCCAAGCTCGAGGTCGTTGGAGAGAATCATCCCGCCGCGCGGGCCACGAAGTGTTTTGTGCGTGGTGGTGGTCACGACATGGGCGTGGGGCAGGGGCGAAGGATACATGCCTGAAGCCACCAGCCCGGCGATATGCGCCATATCCACCAGCAGGTAGGCGCCCACTGAATCGGCGATGCGGCGGAAATGCGCCCAGTCAATCACCCGCGGATAAGCCGAGAAACCAGCAATAATCATTTTCGGTTTGTGTTCTTTGGCAAGGCGTTCCACTTCGTCCATATCAATCAGATGGTCGCTCTCACGCACGCCATACGCCACCGCCTTGAACCACTTGCCTGACTGGTTGACCGACGCGCCATGTGTCAGGTGTCCGCCTGCCGCCAGCGACA
Organism: Alphaproteobacteria bacterium; assembly: GCA_033763775.1. Classification (GTDB taxonomy): domain Bacteria; phylum Pseudomonadota; class Alphaproteobacteria; order Rickettsiales; family SXRF01; genus JAJTHB01. The sequence continues at coordinate 128,738 of JANRJW010000010.1, forward strand.
TGCCGAGGATGGTATCGCCCGGCTGCAGCAGCGCGGTGAACACGCCTTGGTTGGCCTGTGAGCCGGAGTTGGGCTGCACGTTGGCATAGGCGCAGTTAAATAGCTTGCAGGCGCGCTCGATTGCGAGTTTTTCAGCCACATCCACAAATTCGCAGCCGCCATAATAGCGCTTGCCGGGATAGCCCTCGGCATATTTGTTCGTTAGCACGGAACCTTGCGCATCAAGCACCGCTTTGCTTACGATATTCTCGCTGGCAATCAGCTCGATTTGCGTCTGCTGGCGATGCAGCTCTTCCTGCATGGAGGCAAACAGTTCGGGGTCAGACTTGGAAAGCGGCGTGGCAAAAAACGGGTTCATCATGGTCTCTTTCTTCATTGCGGCTTGGGTCATGGATTCATTTTCCTTATGCGGGTTTCATGTCTTCCGCCTTCAAAGCGGGTGGTTAAAAATCTCTGTAGACAGTTGCGTGCGGCCGCTTCGCTGATCTGGCGCGCACCAAGGCACAGCACATTGGCATTATTATGTTGCCGCGAAAGTGCTGCTTGCTCAGTGGTCGAAACCAGTGCCGCGCGGATGTGGGGGTGGCGGTTCGCCGCAATGGACATGCCGATGCCCGAGCCGCAGATGAGCACGCCAAGCGCGCCAGGATGCTCTTTCATCCAGTCAGCAAGCTTGTGCGCATAGTCTGGGTAGTCAACGGAGGCTGTTTCCTGTGGCCCAAGATCCAGCACCTCATGCCCCGCCTGCGCTGCATCGGCAAGCAACAACTGCTTGAGAGAAACGCCGGCATGGTCAGAAGCCATCGCAATCACTGGTAGCGTAGTCATGTTTATTCCACTATATAATCCAGCATTTCTGCCATGTTATGGGCTAAAACGCAATGGAATACCTACATTTAGTGGCTCTCGGGGGCGCGGCGGCGCTGGGGGCGGCGATCAACGCGGTGGCTGGCGGCGGAACTTTCCTTGTTTTTCCGCTGCTTATTTTAAATGGCCTCGGGGCGGTTGCAGCCAATATTATGGCTACCATTGCCTTGTGGCCGGGCAGCGTGGCCAGCTCGGTCGCGTTTAAATCCCAGCGCGCGCACCTTGATATGAAGCGGCTTATACCACTGATTGTGATGAGTGTGGCTGGCAGCGCACTGGGCACATGGCTGCTGCTTTCCACGCCGGAAGCGCTGTTTGCCGGGCTGGTGCCATACCTGCTGCTGGCTGCGACGCTGATTTTTACGTTTGGCCGCTCGCTGACCATTCGCGGCAATGGCAGTAAAACAGCGCCGCTGCTGCAATTTCCCATCGCCATTTACGGCGGCTATTTCGGCGCTGGCATTGGCATTCTGATGCTGGCCATGCTGCAAATCCTTGGCATGCGCCAGATTCATGAGATGAACGCGGTGAAAACTGTGCTCGGCAGCACGATCAATGCGGTGGCATTTCTGGTGTTTGTGTTTTCACCACTGGTGGTATGGGATGTGGCGCTGGCGATGATGATTGGTGCCATCATTGGCGGCTATGCAGGCGCGCGCCTTTCGCTTCGCGTTTCGCCGCAGAAAGTGCGTCTTGTCATTAGCCTCCTTGGCTTTGCGATGAGTGGCTATTTCTTCTTGTATGGCGTTTAGATTTGTGCTCTAAATTTTACCTGAGTTGAACTGAATTGTTTTTACCAATAACAATTCGGTAAAAACCGCGCAAAGCGCGGCGCACGAGCGGCGAAATATGGGGCGAAGCGTTCCGGCGCACGCAGTGCGAAAAACAGGTGACGGGGATAAGAAACCATGAATGAACCAGCAACAGGCGCGCCAGCCACTCCTGTTTTGCAGCAAGCCAAAAAGGCTCATGTCATCGTAATCGGCAACGAGAAGGGTGGCTGCGGCAAAACCACCACCGCCATGCATCTTATTGTTGCGTTGCTGCGTATGGGTTTTTCGGTCGGTTCTATTGATATCGATTCGCGGCAGCGCTCGCTCTCCCGCTACCTTGAAAACCGCAAGCAAACCGCGCTGAAGGAAGATGTGCCGCTGCCATCGCCGCAGCATGTGGTGGTGCAGAAAAGCCCGTTTAACATTGTTCAGGAAGCGGAAGCAGACGAGCATGAGCGCTTTATCAAGGCGCTTGGCCGAATTCAGGCCGCCAACGATTTTATCGTGATCGACAGCCCCGGCTCCGACACCTACCTTGCGCGCGTTGCGCATGCCTATGCTAACACGGTGATTACCCCCATTAATGACAGCTTCGTCGATCTTGATGTGCTGGCCAATGTCGATGGGCAGACGATGAAAATCATCAAGCCATCCATCTATTCTGAAATGATGTGGGAGCAGAAGCTGCAGCGCGCCAAGCGCGATGGCGGCTCTATCGAGTGGATTGTGATGCGCAACCGCCTTTCCAACATCGACGCGAAAAACAAACGTTTCATGACACAGGTTACCGGCGATCTTTCGCGCCGCATTGGTTTTCGAGTGGCGCCGGGCTTTTCTGAGCGCGTGATTTTCCGTGAAATGTTCCTGCAGGGACTCACCGTCCTTGATATTATGGAAACCAAAGGTGCAACCATCTCCATGTCGCATATTGCCGCACGTCAGGAAGTCCGCGACTTGCTGCGCACGCTGAAAATTCCGGCCATCGAGGAACGCCTCACTAAATCTGGCAGGGACGATGGTGAACAGGAAGAAAAACACGAAGCAGCTTCACCGTCTGCTGCGGAAATGAATGCCGTGGAATCGAAGAATGAACCGGCTGAAGTAAAACAGCAGGCCGACCTGCCGACAACTCATGTAGCCACCGAACCTGCCGCGGCTATCCAGCCCGCCGCCGAGACGGATAATCATCAACACAAGGTCGTTACGATGCCTCCGGCTGCACCCGTTATTGTCGCGTCGCCGCGACCGATGGTTGAGCTGGCTTCGTAATATCGTCATCCTCGGGTCGCGCAGAGCGCGGATCCGGGATCCATTTTTGGGATTGTTTTTTTGATAGCTGGATCCCCGGACGACGCTTTGCATCGCCGAGAATGACCGCTATAACAGTAAGTACCATGCCCTACCTTCTTCTTATCTTTCTTGTTCTGGTTGCTCTACTTATCTATAGTCTTTCAAAAGGCAGGGCGCAGATGAGGCGATATTCTTCCAGTGAGTGGATGAAAGCAGGCGGGGTGCTCGGCGCGGCGATTCTGCTGGCGCGTTTTGCTAAGCTACCTCTAGCCACTATCCTGACCGCGCTCCCCTTTATTCTGCCCTACCTGAAACAAGCTGAAAGCGCTCAGGCGCAGACCTCTGCCAGTGGCGGGATGACGCGTGAGGAAGCGGCGCTGATTCTTGGCATTTCCGCGCGTGCAACGCCCGAGCAGGTGAAAGAGGCGCACCGCCGCCTGATCACCCGAAACCATCCTGATACTGGCGGTAGTGATTATCTGGCGGCAAAAATTAATCAGGCGCGGGATGTGCTGCTTGGGTAGTTGCTAGTTGCGAGTGACGAGTGGTGAGAAATCCTGTAATCAGGTTGCCATGCATCACTCACCACTCACCACTTACCACTCACCACTATGAACCTTCTCAAATCCACCGCCACCATCGGAAGCTACACGCTGATTTCCCGCGTGCTGGGCTATGTGCGCGATGTGACCATTGCCTCAGGCCTTGGCGCCAGCATGCTTTCGGATGCGTTTCTGGTCGCTTTCAAGTTGCCGAATTTCCTTCGCCGCTTGTTTGCAGAAGGGGCGTTTAACTCCGCCTTTGTTCCTCAATATGCGGGCATGATGGCAACCGAAGGCGAGGCCAGAGCCAGGCAGTTCGCCTCCGAGGCGATGTCATTTCTGCTGCTGGTGTTGCTGGTGGTTTCCGGGGTGCTGATCTCCATCATGCCGTGGTTCATGCACGTTCTGGCGCCCGGCTTTGCAGCAAACCCTGAGAAGTTTGAACTCACCATTGCGCTCACCCGCATCACCATGCCGTATATTATTTTTATTTCGCTGGTGTCACTGCTTGGCGGCATTTTAAACAGCAGCGGCAAATTCGCGGCGGTCGCGGCAACGCCCATTATCATGAATCTCTGCCTCATCATCATTCCGTTTTTCATTGAGGGCATCACGCCCAGCGGCGCTCATGCGCTCGCCATCGCAGTGATGGTCTCCGGCGTCCTGCAATGGCTGTGGCTTGTGTATTTCTGCGCGAAAAAAAATGTGCTGCCAAGGCTACAAAAGCCGCGCCTTTCGCCTGATGTGAAAAAGCTAATGCTGCTGATGGCGCCGGTGGCGCTGGGGGCAGGGGTGGCGCAGATTAATCTCGTGGTGGACATGATTCTCGCGTCCTATTTCGGCCACGGTGTTTCCTATCTTTATTTTGCAGATCGCATTAACGAGCTGCCACTCGCCGTTATCGGGATTGCGCTGGGCACCGCGCTGCTGCCCATGCTCTCCAAGCAATTCCGCGAAGGAAGGCGTGAAGACGCCTTCGCCAGCCAGAACCGCGCGCTGGAGCTTGGCCTGTTTCTCAGCCTTCCGGCGGCAGCTGCGATTGCTGTCATCGCCGAGCCAATCATCACCGTGATGTTTGAGCGCGGCGCGTTTTCCGCCCATGATACGCTGCAAACCTACCGCGCACTGGTGGCGTTCTCGCTGGGTCTTCCAGCCTTTATCATGATTAAAATTCTGGGCCCCGGCTTTTTTGCTAACGAGGACACCAAAACACCGTTTAAAATTGCTACCTTATGCGTTGTTCTTAATCTGGTGCTTAACCTTATTCTGATGATTCCTCTGGCGCATGTGGGCATGGCACTCGCCACCTCCATCGCCGCATGGGTGAACGTGATCTTGATGCTGCTGGTGTTGAAGAAGCGCGAGTGGGTAAGGCTCTCGCCAAAGCTTAGGATTGAAATCGGTAAAATACTCCTCGGCTGCCTGCTGATGGCGGCGGCGCTGTGGCAACTGATGCCGTGGCTTTCAGGTCAGCTTCATCAGGGTGAGATAGAGCGGGCTGCCGCGCTGATACTGACCGTGCTGGCAGGATCTGCGGCCTATTTCACTGCCGCAATTGCATCCAATACCCTTGGTCTTCGCAGCTGGCTGAGAAGAAAGACCTAATTTTTCTCTTTATCGCCTTCTTCCTCGTCTTTGTCGTCCTGTTCATCATTCTCGTTATCTTCATCCGAGCCTTCGCCCTGAGTCGCTTCTTTATCTTCCTCTTCTTCCTGTTCGGCGGTCTGCTCGGCGTTGGCTTTGGGTTTTTCATCATCGGCATGTGCAGTCGTTATCGGCATCATCATGGCGGTGAGTAGCATCGTCATATATAATTTGAATTTCATCACTTTTTCTCCTCGGTTTGTTTTGCTTCACGTTCTTTCTGCGCTCGCGCGCGGCGGCGCTCTTCGCGCTCTTTTTGTTCTTTTTCCCATGCCTCAGGGGTGAGTGTTTCAAGGCGTGCAAGTTCTTTGCGCAGGCGCTCTTTGGCCTCGTCCAGCGTAGGCGGCCTTCGCGGCGCGGCTGGGCGTGCCTCTTGCGGCGAGCGATCAGCCAGCGGCGGCAGTCGCTCCGGCGCTTTAGAAAGCGAGCCAGTGCGCACCGCAGGTTCTTCCTGCCGCGCGGCTTTCATATTGCTGGTTTCGGGTGTTTGTGCGAGAAACACTATCAGCACCAGTGGCAGCAACAGCAGGCTGGCTAACAATACAACGCGTTGATTCATAGGCAGGTCATGAGCGATATCTAGAGTATTCATAGCACATTTGCCACCCGCGACGAAGCGATTTTGGTCGCCCGCACACTCATTGAGGCGCGGCTTGCCGCCTGCGTGAATCTTCACGAGAACGTGACCTCCATCTATCGCTGGCAGGGGCAGGTTCAGCAGGAAACAGAAGTGGCGCTGGTTGCCAAAACCAGCAAAAAAATGCTCCAGAAGGCCATGGAAACCATCAAGCAGCTGCATTCTTATGAGGTGCCCTGCATTATTGCCACGCAGCACGATGGCGGTTATCCCCCTTATTTGGACTGGATTAAGCGTGAAACCGCTTGACTTCACCCGCCCCTAGCCCCTAATCCCTAACCCCTGAACCCTTTGTTGGGGCGTAGCCAAGCGGTAAGGCAGCGGATTTTGATTCCGCCATTCCCAGGTTCGATCCCTGGCGCCCCAGCCAACTTGTTTTTCTCGAGCAGTCATGCTGCCAGACTTCATTCGCCATGCTACGCCTGACAGAAATCAAACTACCGCTGGATCATCCGCCGCAAGCCATTACTGAGGCGGTGACTTCGCGGCTGAAGATTGCCCCGGGCGATCTGATTTCCTGCACGGTCTTTCGCCGCGCGCACGACGCCCGCAAGAAATCCAATATTTTTCTGATTTACACGCTGGATGTCGAGCTGCGCGATGAAGCCGGCGTGCTGAAACGTTTTGCTGGCGACAGCCATGTGCGCGAAACACCGGATCTTACCTACCAGTATGTCGCCCGCGCGCCCAAGGGGCTGACGCAAAGACCGCTGGTGATTGGTGCCGGCCCGTGCGGGCTGTTTGCGGGGTTGATACTGGCGCAGATGGGCTTTCGGCCGATTATTCTCGAGCGCGGCAAGGTGGTGCGTGAGCGTACCAAAGATACCTGGGGGTTCTGGCGCAAATCCGTGCTGCATACGGAATCGAATGTGCAATATGGTGAAGGCGGTGCGGGTACTTTTTCCGACGGCAAACTCTACAGCCAGATTAAAGATCCTCGCCATCTTGGCCGCAAGGTGCTGACAGAATTTGTCAAAGCAGAAGCCCCGCCGGAGATTCTTACCGAAGCACACCCGCATATCGGCACGTTTCGTTTGGTGAAGATGGTGGAGAACATGCGCCGCACGATCGAATCGCTCGGGGGTGAATATCGTTTTGAAAGCCGCGTGACTGGGCTGGATATTGAGACAGATGCGGCCGGCCAGCGCCGTGTGCGCGGGGTCATGCTGACGGATGGGCAGCATCTTTCGGCCGATCACGTGGTGCTGGCAATTGGTCATAGCTCGCGCGATACGTTTCAGATGCTTGCAAACCACGGCGTTTACATCGAGGCTAAACCTTTTTCCGTTGGGTTTCGTATTGAGCACCCACAATCCTTGATTGATGCGGCGCGCTTCGGTGCCTATGCCGGCAATCCCGTGCTCGGCGCGGCGGATTACAAGCTGGTCTATCATGCCAGCAATGGCCGTTCTGTTTATAGTTTCTGCATGTGTCCGGGGGGCACGGTGGTGGCAGCGGCATCCGAAGAAGGGCGGGTGGTCACCAACGGCATGAGCCAGTATTCACGCGCCGAGCGCAATGCCAATGCCGGCATTGTGGTCGGCATCACGCCGGAGGTGGATTATCCCGGCGATGCGCTGGCGGGTGTGGCCTTTCAGCGGCGCTGGGAAGAAGCGGCTTTTGTCGCAGGCGGCGGCACTTACGCGGCGCCCGCGCAGCGCGTGGCTGATTTTCTTGCCGGGCGGCCGAGCGTCTCGCTCGGGAAGGTGGTGCCATCGTACAAACCCGCCGTTACACCGACGGATTTATCGTCCTGCCTGCCGGACTATGCAATTACAGCAATTCGCGAGGCGCTACCGGCATTCGGCAAGCAGATACGCGGGTTTGACATGGAAGATGCAGTGCTGACCGGCGTGGAAACGCGCACTTCTTCGCCTATTCGTATCCGCCGCGGCGATGATTTTCACAGCATCAACACGCGCGGGCTGTTTCCGGCGGGTGAGGGGGCGGGCTATGCTGGCGGCATTCTCTCTGCCGGGGTTGACGGTATCAAGGTGGCCGAGGCAGTCGCGCTCAGTATGGTGAGCTAGAGGCCGGAATAAATTGCAGATGAGAATCATTTGCAATTCGTGACAAAGCTGCTATAGCACTGGGTCACTGGCGCTTCACGCCAGATCTCTGACCCACTTTAAAAGGATTTTCTATGCTGCGTTTTTCCAGATTAACCTTGGCGGCGTGCGTGCTCGCGCTGCTACCTGTCTCGTCTGCCTTCAGCGCCGAGCAGACATTGACTATTTATACCTCGCGCAAGGAAGAGCTGATCAAGCCGCAGCTGGAGGCGTTCACCAAGAAAACCGGTATCAAAGTCAACATGCTCTATGACGAAGCGCCCAAGCTGATCGCACGGCTCGAATCTGAAGGCAAGGACAGCCCGGCCGATGTGCTGATGCCGGCGGACGTGGCCAGCATGGTGCTGGCGGCGGATAAAGGGTTGCTTGCGGCGGTGGATTCCTCCGCCTTGACGGCGGCAGTGCCGGCGGCGCTGCGCGATGAGAAAGGGCGCTGGTTTGGTCTTGGGCAGCGCCTGCGTGTGGTGTTTTATAATAAGGAAAAAGTAAAACCTTCCGAACTTTCTACCTACGAAGACCTCGCCGATCCTAAATGGAAAGGACAGATTCTGGTGCGCAGCTCGTCGCATCCTTACAATCTCTCGCTCATCGCAGCGATGATTGCGACAAGCGGCGCAGAAAAAGCTGAAAGCTGGACAAAAGGAGTGACCTCAAATCTTGCGCGCACGCCGCAGGGCGGCGATGTGGATCAGATTCGCGCGGTGGCTGCCGGTGAGGCAAAACTGGCGATAGCCAACAGCTATTACTACGCGCGAATGCTCAATTCGCCGCATCCGGAAATGAAAGCGGCGGCGCAGAAAGTGGGCATTTTCTTTCCCAATCAGAAAGCAGCAGAAGGCCAGCTTCAAGGTGCGCACCTCAATTTAAGCGGCGCTGGCGTGGTGGCGGGCTCGCGTCATCAGGCGCAGGCGGTTCAGTTTATTGAGTATCTGGCCAGCGAGGAAGGCCAGCGCCTGTATGCAGATAGTAACTTTGAATACCCCGTCAATCCAAAAGTAGCGCCGTCTGAAACCTTAAAGCAGTTTGGCGCTTACCGTGCGGATGAAGCGGCGGTTAAAACCATGGCGGCGCACGTGCAGGAAGCCATCCGCATCACCGATCGCGCTGGCTGGAAGTAATGGATCGGCTACTCGCCTTTGGCATTGCAACGCTGTGCCTGCTGCCAGTGGTTCTGGTGCTATCGGCGTGGGGGCTCTCCCTGCCTGCAGCCAGCCAGGAAAGCTGGCAGCATGTGCGCGCAGCGTTGCTGCCGGGCGATGCTGCGACCACTTTACTGCTGGCGCTGATGGTGGCGTGTTTTGCGGCGGTGGTAGGGGTCAGCACGGCGTGGTTTGTGACGCGGTGCGAGTTTCCCGGACGCCGGCTGCTCAGCTGGCTGCTGGTCATGCCACTGGCCATGCCAGCCTATATTCTGGCGATCACCTATGGCTCATTGTTTGAATTTGCCGGGCCGCTGCAAACGATGCTGCGTGAGCTGACAGGCTGGCAGCGAGACGATTACTGGTTTCCCGCGGTTCGCAGCCTTGGCGGCGCCGTGGTGATGCTGGGGCTGGCGACGACCCCGTATGTGTATCTGCTGGCGCGGCTGGCTTTTGCCTCGCAGCCCGCAGAATGGGCGGATGTGGCGCTCAGCCTCGGAAAAACCCGTCGTCAGCTGTTCTGGCAGGTGGCATTGCCGGCGGCGCGACCATTTATCGTGATCGGGCTTGCGCTGGTGGTGATGGAAACGATTGCCGATCTTGGCACGGTGCAGATACTTGGCGTGCCCACCCTTGCCACCGCAATTTATCGCACCTGGTTTTTCATGAACGAACCTTATGTAGCGGCGCGGATTGCAAGCCTGCTTCTGATACTGGCGGCGCTGATACTATGGCTGGAGCAGCTCAGTCGCCGCGGTGCGGCCTATCATCTCCTGCGCGGGCGGCCACAGCGAGCGCGCCGTGCGCTCAAACCGATCAAAGGACTGGGCGTTAGCCTGTGGTGTGCGCTGCCGGTGATGGCTGGCTTTGTGGTGCCGTGCTTGTGGCTGGCGCGCATGGCCTCATTTCAGTCACAGCTGCCCTACCCGGCGATGATGGCGGCGCTCGCTGATTCACTCACGCTTGCCGCTGGCGCGGCGATGCTGGTGGTAGCGGCGGCACTGGTGCTGGCACTGGCCGAGCGCCAGCATGGCCCTTGGTCACGCGCGGCGAATATGGCGGCGTCGCTTGGCTATGCGATGCCGGGGGTGGTGATTGCGGTGGGGCTGCTGATATGGCAGGGGCTGGTCAAAGATATCACCGCCACGCCGCTGCTGCTCACAGGCACCATCGCTGGCCTGCTTCTGGCGTATCTCATTCGCTTTCTGGCGCCAGCCTACAGCGCGATTCATAGCGGCTATCTGCGTGTGCCTGCGGAAGTTGACCGCGCGGCGGTATCGCTGGGCACTGGCAGGCTGGCGCTGCTGCTGCGCGTGCATGTGCCAATGCTGCGCGCACCGCTCGCCACCAGCGCGCTGATTGTCGCGATTGATGTATTCAAGGAGCTTCCCGCCACGCTGATACTGCGTCCGTTTGATATCAACACGCTAGCGCTTTCTGTGCTTGAGTTTGCGGGTGATGATCGGCCGGTGGAAGCCGCACCGTTTGCTCTGCTGCTGGTAGGGGTTGCCAGCGTGGCGGTGGCTGCGTTACACAAGCTGCAGAGGAATTACTGATGGCCAGCCTGCTGATCGAACAACTTTCCTACCGCCGCAGCGCCTTTGCGCTGGAGGGAATTTCATTATCGCTGGCAAGCGGCAGTACGGCGTCGCTGGTGGGTGCATCCGGCAGCGGAAAAACTACCCTTCTGAATCTGATTGCGGGATTTATCATGCCCGAGAGCGGGCGTATCATGATTGGCGGTCAGTGTGTGGCCGAAAATGGCCATGGGCTGGCAGCGAACAAGCGTGGTGTCGGGCTGGTATTTCAGCAGCATGCGCTGTTTCCTCACCTGCGCGTGGAAGATAACATTCTGTTTGGTTGCCCGCAATCTGGCGCGGCGCGCCAGCATGTGCTGCAGGGATTGCTTTCGGATTTTCATATTGCACCGCTGGCACGGCGCTACCCGCATGAGCTTTCTGGCGGCGAGCAGCAGCGTGTTGCGCTGGCGCGTGCACTGGCAGCTGGGCCGCGCGTGCTGCTCATGGATGAGCCTTTTTCCAGCATTGATATGGCATTGCGCCGAGAGCTTCGCCTGGAATGCCTGGAGGTGCTCAGGCGCGCCGGTGTCACCACCCTGATTGTCACCCATGAGGCGGAAGAGGCGCTGGAACTTTCCGATCAGGTCTATGTGCTGGAGCAGGGACGCATGGTGCAGGTAGGAAGCCCAGAGCAGGTTTATTTCGAACCAGCCAGCGCGCGTATTGCCAGCCTGTTTGGTGAGGTCAACATCATCACCGATCCTCAGGTAGCCGCAGCGCTGGGCGGCGATGGTGCGGCGATGCTGCTGGTGCGGCCAGAATCATTGCATGTGAGCAAGGAAAGTGGCGTGCTGGGCGGCGAGGTGATACGAGCTTATTTCCATGGCAATCATTATCTCGCTGATTTTCGTCCGCAAGGCAGTGAATCGGTGATCACACTGGAACTTCCCAGCAGCATGAAACTCCACGCGGGTGAGTCCATCTTCATCAGTCGTATTTAGAGTATTTTTTGATTTAATCGTGCGCGAAACATTCCTTCTCCCTTACGGACAAAAGTAGGGACAAGGTAGTATCGTTATATTTCAGCGAGTTTGACCTCAGGCGGCTTGCAGCGCAGGGCGGTGCTCATGCCGCGCAGGTAAGCACGGCGGATTTTACCGGACTCATAGGCGCGCGCCACGGCTTTGGAGTGCTTCTCCGCACCGGTAACTTTACGCACAATACTGCGAAAAGGAATAATGCTGGCTTTGCCTGCCACAAACCCGATCGCTTCTTTCTGAAGCATGCTCGCGCCATCTTTCACGTAGTCTGGCGATTCTTCGGGTCTGAGCGAAAGTTTGCCATCAGCGCTATAATGCGCATCGCTTCCCAGTACTTCGTCCAGCGCGGCGATCTCGCTCTGGATGTCTTTGCATTTAGGTTTGCTGCCGCTGCTGTAAGGGTTGGCAGCAATCTGCTGGAGCGAATCAGGAATCTCATCTTTTTTGATATTGAGATCCACCAGCGGGCTCTGCGCCGCTTCAAATGCCCCCTGCAGGCTACCTTTGATTGTTTGTGTAAGTAGATTAGTGGCTTCTTCTTTGGTATCCGTCTGAGTAAAGCGTTCGCTGCCGGCGCAGGCGCTTAAGAAACACAAGCTGCCAAACAGAAAACCAAACCAGTAAAAACTGCGTCCCGTCATAGCTTCCCCATGCCATTCGCTTGAGCGCGAATCCTTTCTTGGGGATATGTTGCAATTATACCACATGGTGCGGTGCAACAAAAGGAAAAAATCACTGGCTAAGCGTTAGTGAGTGTGGTTTGTAGCTTTTATGACCTCCACCCATACCAAGCCTAAACTCATTGCGCTAACCCTCGGTTCTGTCGGCGTTGTTTATGGCGATATTGGCACCAGCCCGCTTTATGCCTTCCGTGAGTCCCTGGCCGCAGCGGCAGCGGGCGGGGCGGTAACGGCAGGCATGGTGCTTGGCGTATTATCGCTGATTTTATGGGCGCTTATCATCACCGTGACGCTGAAATATGTCGTGCTGCTGCTGCGCGCGGATAATCAGGGCGAGGGTGGTATCCTCTCCTTGATGGCGCTGGCCATGCGCTCGCTCGGGGGCAAGGCCGCTCCGTTTCTAGTGCTACTGGGGATGGCAGGGGTTTCGCTCTTTTATGGGGATGCTATCATCACCCCAGCTATTTCCGTACTGTCGGCTATTGAGGGGCTGAAGCTGGTCACTGGCCATTTCAAGCCTTATATTGTGCCGCTGGCGCTTGCCATCATGCTGGTGCTGTTCATCGCGCAGTGCCGCGGCACGGCCAGCATGGGGCGTTTTTTCGGGCCGATCATGGTGGTGTGGTTTCTCGCGCTCGGCTGGGGCGGTTTTCTGCACATGTTTGATAGCCCCGAGGTCTGGCAGGCGTTTAATCCGATGCATGCCATTTATTTTCTCACCCACCATGGCTTTGCCAGCGTCATTGCGCTGGGGGCTGTTGTGCTGGCGGTGACGGGTGCCGAAGCACTCTATGCTGATATGGGGCATTTCGGCAAAAAGCCCATTCGACTTGCGTGGCTTGGTTTTGTCATGCCCTGCCTGATGCTGAACTATATCGGCCAGGCGGGACTTGTGCTGTCAAACCCCGAAGCGGCGCACCAGTCCTTTTATTTAACCTATCCTGACTGGGCGCTGGCGCCGATGGTGCTGCTCGCCACCATGGCTTCCATCATTGCGTCGCAGGCGGTGATTTCCGGCGCTTACTCGCTGTCGCAGCAGGCGGTGCAGCTGGGTTTTCTGCCGCGCCTTCGCGTGGTCTATACCTCCGCCGAGCATCGCGGACAGATCTATCTGCCGCAGGTCAACTGGCTGCTACTTATCGGCGTGGTGCTGCTGATTGAAATCTTCAAAAGCTCCGAGGCGCTTGCGTCCGCTTATGGCATCGCGGTAACCGGCACGATGGTGATTTCATCGCTGGTGATGTTTGTGGTAGCGCGGCACGTGTGGCAATGGCCAGCAGTGCTGGTGGGGGCGGTGGTGCTGCCGCTTTTCCTGATCGATGTGGTGTTTCTTGGTGCCAACCTGCCCAAGCTTTTCGAAGGCGGCTTTGTGCCGGTGTTGATTGCCATTGCCATGATCATCGTGATGCGCACCTGGCGGCGCGGTAGCGCCTCGCTGCATGAGCAAACACGCGACTACCAGCACAGCATGGAGCTGCTTATCCGCGACATCAACCACCACCCGCCAAAACGCGTCGAGGGCACGGCCATTTACTTAAGCAGCAATGCCGCTTACGCCCCCAGCGCTCTGCTGCAGAACCTCAAGCACAACAAAGTGCTGCATGAGCATAACCTCATCATCAACATCCGCTTTGCCACCACGCCCCATGTCGCGGAGGATGAGCGCGTACAGGTTGAAAAGCTTTGTGAAGACTTTTCTCGCGTCACGATGCAGTTTGGCTATATGGAGCAGCCCAACGTCACCAAAGCGCTTCAGGTGATGCGCCGTCATGACCTTGCCATGGACATGATGCACACCAGCTATTTTATCTCGCGGCGAAACATTGTGCCGTCGGCACGCTTCGGCATGCCGCTGTGGCAGGATCGCATTTTTATCATGCTTGCTAATAATGCTGCCGACGCGGCAGAATATTTCCACATCCCGCGCACCCGCGTCGTGGAGCTCGGCGTGCAGATGACCGTGTGATGCAAGCCGATCTACTGCTCCAATTCTTTCTAGTATGCTTGGTGATCGAGGCGACGCCGGGCCCTAACATGGGCACGCTGGCGTTGCTGTCACTTGAGGGCGGAAGACGCGCCGGCATGATGATGGTGGCGGGCATTGCCACCGGACTGGCGCTGCTTGGTTTCATCGCGGCGCTGGGTGTATCAACTTTGCTTGCAGCCTATCCGCTGGTCTATCATTGGCTTCGCTGGCTGGGTATTGCCTATCTTCTGTGGATGGCATTTTCCAGCTGGCAGGGCAGCACTGAAGCATCTCCCAGCCAGCTCGGCACAAACGGTCAGCACAGCCTTTACTATCGCCACGGCCTCATCCTGAACCTGCTGAATCCAAAGGCGTTGGTATTTTATGTATCCGTGCTGCCCGGGTTTATCGATCCGCTACTGCCTACTATGGTTCAAACACTGGTCATGACTGCGCTATCAGTAATCGTGGCCACCATTGCCCACAGCTTGATCGTGCTGCTTGCCAGCAGATCAGCAACATCACTCAGCGTCGCCGGTTCTCATCAAAGGCTGCGACGTATCCTCGCGCTCATGTTTGCCGGGGTAGCGCTGTGGATGGCATTTTCCGGCTAGCGTGCCTTGCGCTCGCGCTCCCACAGGCTGCGCAGCAGGCCGCGGAAGCTCTGCAGCTCCTGAGCAGTCCACTGGCCGCGCATCAGCATCGTCTGCAGGTTTTGCCACATCACGTCTTTTTTCTCTGGCACGCGGTAGTAATTTACCTCGTCCAGATAACCCTCCAGCTGGCCAAAAAGACCATGCCAGTCAGCTTTGGTAGCCAAAGCAGATGACGGATGACGGATAACGGATGACGATGGAGCGTGTTCTGTCATCCGTCCACTGTCATCTGTCATCCGGTGCGCTCTCGCGCACCATAACTCATACCCCACCACAATCACGCTTTGTGCGAGGTTCAGCGAGAAAAACTCAGGATCGGTGGGAATGGTGATGATGGTGTCACACTGCGCAATCTCGGCATTCTCAAGCCCGGTGCGCTCGGGGCCAAACACCAGCGCCGCTCGATAACCCTCACCCCGACCCTCTCCCTGAAAGGGAGAGGGAGTAGTAAGTTCCTTCTCCCTTTCAGGGACAAGGTTAGGATGAGGATTGTACTGTAACATAATTTCGGCTGCCGCTTCCCTCGGCGTTACCACGCGCTTTTCCATGTCGCGCGGGCGGGCGGTGGTCGCGTAGAGTTGGTGACAGTCTGCGGTGGCGGATGCAAAATCAGCAAAAATTTGCGCCTGCTCCAGAATGTGCGTGGCGCCGGAAGACACCTCAAAGGCGCGGCTATTTGGCCAGCCATCGCGCGGGGCGACCATGCGCAGCTCGGTAAGGCCAAAATTCGCCATGGCACGCGCCACCGCGCCGATATTCTCGCCCAGCTGCGGGCGCACCAGAATAACAGCAGGAGACGTCATGCCCTAAGCATCCTCTCGACCACCTCGTCCGCAAGCGGCCTTAAGGTTACGGGGCTTCCTTCCATGGCCGCCATGAAGCGGGCGTGATCGCTTGGCGCGGCAAAGGAAAAGCCCATCAGCGCGCGGCCAATTGATTCACCTGTATAGGCATAGTTGAAATAGCAAAGGCTGGCGACGTTCGAAATCCGCCGCAGAAAATCGCGCAGCGCGCCGCGCCGCTCAGGGAAATGCACATGGAAGAAGAGGGGGTGCGTAAACAGCGCTGGATTATAGGGGATGATGCGGTAGCGCGCATCAGCATCGCCGGTGATGTCCTGGTAGGGAATAGCGCGCATATTCAGCTCAGCAAGCAGCTTTTCAAGGCGCTCCGGCGAGGCCTCAAATGCCATCACCGGCCAGCCATCCGTCTCGCTGGTTTTGCCATATTGAAATTCCGACACGTTGATATCCGGCAGCAGGTTTTCAAGCAGCCCAAGCAGGCTGCCGCGCCCTTCGGCGATGTGCATACGCAAATAGCGCCGGCGGTGTGCCCCCACGGCGGACTGGCTGGAAATCAGCGCCAGCTTACCAAAATCCATATTCGCGCCGCAGACAATGGCGAGCAGCTTTTTGCCGCGCACTTTATCGGGGTTCGCCTGCGCATAGTGAATCAGCCCGGCTAGCCCCATCGCGCCGCTCGGCTCGGGAATCACGCGCGAGCACTCCCAGAGCTGCTGGATGGCTGCTGAGACTTCCTCGTTAGAAACCGTTACGACACCGGAAAGAGTTTCCTTGCAGATGGTAAAGGTGAGATCACCCACACGCTTCACGGCTGTGCCGTCGCAGAACGCATCCACCTCAGCAAGCGTCACAGGCTCGCCCGCCGCCAGCGCCGCTTTCATGCTGGCCTGCCCCACACCTTCCACGCCGAGCATCAGTGTTTTGGGGTGGTGTGATTTAAGCCATGCCGAGACACCCGCCGCTAATCCCCCGCCGCCGATTTGCAAAAACACCACATCAAACGGCCCTTCGCCGCAAAGCGCCAGCTCGTCGGCGATCGTTGCTTGCCCGGCGATGGTGTGCAGGTCGTCAAATGGGTGAACATAGTCATAGCCGTGCTTATCGCAGTAGGCGCGCGCTTCGGCGGAGGTCTGGTCAAAGTTATCGCCGACCAGAATCACTTCGGCGGCATTCTGTCCGTGGCGTTTCACCGCGTCCTGCTTCATCAGCGGGGTGGGCAGGGGCATGAAAATCTTGGCTTCAATACCAAGCATCCGCGCGGCCAGCGACACGCCCTGCGCGTGGTTGCCGGCCGAGGCCGCGACCACCATCTTCGCACCTTTTTCTTTCAGCACCGCGGTGGCGTTATACGCCCC
The DNA here is from genome assembly GCA_033763775.1 of Alphaproteobacteria bacterium. GTDB lineage: Bacteria > Pseudomonadota > Alphaproteobacteria > Rickettsiales > SXRF01 > JAJTHB01. Next base: position 145,719 of record JANRJW010000010.1, read on the forward strand.
GCGCCATTTATAGGCATTGATCGGCGAGAGATCCTCGCGCTTGATGAAAATCTCCGCTTCGATGCCCGGAATGCGAATCTTCTCCAGCGGCGTCGCGCTTCCGGCATGATACACGCGCGTGCGGGCAAGTAATACTTCGGAGAAGAGTTGTTCTTTGGGCGAGGTCATGGAATCACCAATACTGATTCAACCATGCTGGCTAAAAAATCATCGATTTCCTTCTGGTGCGCCAGCAGCATATGCTCGATATCAGAAGTAGAGACATTGCCGGCTCGAATGATAATCACTTTTGGCGGTGCGCCATAAAGCAGTGCTAGATGTAAAAAATCACTGTCCTTGGTAAGGATACAGAGAGCCTTATTTTTTGCATCTTCCCAGATCGCCCGGTCACTTGCTTGTGAAAGCGCGAGGTCATAAACATGGTTACAGCCCGGCCAGACGCGCGAAAGTGGCGCGATCAGTTTTCGTGAAAGATTTTGGTCAAGTAGAAACGTCACGTTAGTGCGATGTATGCAGCAGGTGTTCACGGTTTGCTGCAAACGCCAAACATGCCTGAATATGCTCAGATTTTAATTCAGGAAAATCCTTACGAATTTGCTCTGATGTCATGCCCGAGGCGAGATATTCCAGCACATCGCTCACCGTAATACGTGTGCCTTTGATGCATGGCTTTCCTGAGCGAACTCCAGAACGAATATCAATTAATTCTCTAAATTCCATAGATCCTCAATGTCAAAAAAGAACTTATGCTATTTCAGCCCAGAGATCAAGCCCGTCTCCAGTCAGTGGTGCCGTCGGGGCGGTCTTCCAGTAAAATGCCACTATCGGCCAGTTCCTTGCGGATGCGGTCGGCCTCCGACCAGTTTTTCGCTTTCTTAGCGGCGATGCGCGCATCAATCTTTGCCTGAATATCGCCATCAGCTGAAGCGCTGCTTTCGCCTTTGAACCAGCTATCTGGGTTTTGCTGCAGTAGGCCAAGCAGGTTCGTCATGGCTTTCAGCTCATCCGGCGAGGCGCTATGCATCATGCTGATCGCGCGCGGGGTGTTGAGGTCATCGCAGAGAGCGGTAAAGAAGGCATTAGGCATTAGTGATTGGGGATTGAGATTTTCTTCACTAATCCCTGATGCCTGATGCCTAATCCCTATCTGACGATACCATCCATCCAGTATCTTCTTAGCGTCCGTTAGCAGTTTTTCGTTCCAGTCTAGCGGCTCGTTATATTTGGTCATGAGATAGGCAAGGCGGATGACTTCGCCCGGCACACCCTTATCCAGCACATCTTTCACGGTGGTGAAGTTGCCGAGCGATTTGCTCATTTTTTCTCCGCCGACTGTAAGGAACCCATTATGCACCCAGTAGCGCGCGAAGTGTGAGCCTTTCGCGGAGCAGCGCGACTGTGCGATTTCGTTTTCATGGTGCGGAAACATCAGATCCGCGCCGCCGCCGTGAATGTCAAAATCCGTGCCGAGATATTTGCTGCTCATGGCTGAACATTCAATATGCCAGCCCGGGCGGCCGCGTCCCCACGGCGAATCAAACACGCTGGAGGGATCATCGCCGCTTTCCGCCGGTTTCCACAGCACAAAATCACCCGGATGTTTTTTGTATGATTCCACCTCGATACGCGCGCCGGCAATGAGTTCATCGAGCCTCCGGCCTGATAGCGCGCCGTAATCCTGATACGAATCCACCGCGAAAAGCACATGGCCATCCGCCGCGTACGCATGACCCTCGCTGATGAGCTTCTGGCTGATTGCGATCATTTCCTTGATGTGAGCCGTTGCGCGCGGCTCGTGCGTGGGCGGCAGGCAGTTCAGCGCGGCGATATCATCATGAAACCAGCCTTCGACGCGCTTCGTCAGCGCCGAGATCGGCTCGCCGTTTTGTTTGGCGGCAGCGTTGATTTTATCGTCCACATCGGTGATGTTGCGCGCATAGGTGACGTGCTCTTTGCCATAGATTTCGCGCAGCACACGAAACAGCACATCATACACCACTGTGCTGCGCGCATTGCCAAGGTGCGGCCGGTCATACACCGTCGGCCCACACACATACATTCGCACATTCTTGCTATCCAGCGGCGTGAAGGCTTCCTTGCGGCGGGTGAGGGTGTTGTAGAGAGATAGTGTGGTCATAGCATGAGTCGCTTTTTCGTTTTTTCAGCGCCCAGCAGCGGCAGGAGTTTTTTCAGCTCCGGCCCATGATCCAAGCCGGTGAGCGCCTTACGGATGGGCATAAACAGCTCTTTGCCTTTGCGCGGTGTGGTGGGCTTGATTGCGGCGATCCAAGCATCGTAAGTCGCCTCATCCCATGGCTCTGCTGGCAGCAGGCTGGCTGATTGCTTCAAAAAATCTTTTTCGCTATCGTCCGTCGCTTGCTGATTGCCTTCCTGCGAATGCAAAATATCCCACCAAACCTTCGCATCCGGCAGGCTTTTCACGTTGGCGCGCACCGAGTTCCAGAACGCCTCATCGGCAAAAGGTAGCTGTTCTTTCACCGCCGAAAACGGCAGCTGGTGGAGTAATTTTTCATTCAGCTTTTCGAGTTCCGCCGCGTCATAATTCGCGGGTGCGCGGCCGAATTTTTTGAAATCAAAGCTATCGACCAGCGGCTGCATCGCGGCGAAAATCTCCACCGCATCTGAGGTTCCCATCTTCGCCAGCAGGGAGTTTATCGCCATCGGCAAAATGCCTTGCTCACGCATGGAGCGGATGTCGTTGCCGCCTAAGCGTTTGGAAAGCTCACCGTCTTTGGTTTTGAGCAGCGCCATATGAGCAAAGCTGGGCACGCTATAGCCCAGCGCTTTGTAAATCTGGATTTGAACGGCGGTGTTGCTGACATGGTCTTCGCCGCGAATGACATGGGTGATGTCGAGCTCGCCATCATCCACCACTGAGGCCAGCGTGTAAAGCGGCACACCATCGGCGCGCACGAGCACCGGGTCGCTCATATGGGTGGCTTTGAAATGGCTGTGGCCACGAATCAGATCATCCCACACCACCTCTTCATCATTCAGCAGAAAGCGCCAGTGTGGCGTGCGGCCTTCAGCGATGAATTTTTTATTTTGTTCGTCGCTTGCGCGTTTATAGATTGGTGGCAGCCCGCGAGAGGCCAGCATCTTGCGCTGCACATCCAGCTCCTCGGCTGTCTCGTAGCAGGCATAAAGCCGGCCGGATTGTTTGAGCTTCTCGGTGGCAAGTGTATAGCGGTCAAACCGATCGGACTGTTTGACTAATGAATCCCAGCTGATGCCAAGCCAGCCTAGATCTTCTTTGATGGCGACTTCATATTCGCTGCGTGATCGCTCGAGATCCGTATCATCAATCCGCAGCATGAAATGCCCGCCGGCCTTGCGTGTGAACAGCCAGTTTACCAGCGCCGTGCGCACATTGCCGACATGCAAATAACCGGTGGGAGAGGGGGCAAAGCGGGTTTTAATCATGGAGCGCGGCTGGGGCTGGTCGCCGTGGTGGTAGTCACAGTGGCGGATGTGGTATCGATGGCTGCGGGCGTCGCAGCGGCAGGTTCGGCCGTTTCTGGCAGGCTGGATCCCGCAGGCGATTTATTCTCACACCAGCCGAAATAGGCGGTGTAAGCTTCACCCACCGGCACATCTTTAATCGATCCATCCGTATGCAGCAGATAAAAGCCATACAGACCCGTTTCGGTATTGATGGTTACACGCTCGGTCACTTGCCCGCGGCTATTATGGTTGCTGAGCGTAATCTGCCCTAGGCGGTGTGTGATGGCGCGATATTCCAGCACCAGCGATTGATCGCGGTCGAGATCTCCGGCCAGTTCCGTTTTAATCGTTTCAACCGCCCGCGCCGGATCAATGACATATTCTACGATCTGAGTTTTTCTAACCTTGAGGATGGATCGCTCGGTGTCGTTTATCAGCCCATCATGAATCACGCGGCAGGCGGTGCCTATACATTTGCTTTTGAAACGCGTGCATTCATAGGTCAGCTGAAACTCGTTTGCCAAAGCAGGAAACGAAACCAGTGCCGCCAGCACGAAGCTGCTGAGGCGCTTCATAATGCGGCCTGCGCAGCTGCAAGGCGCGCCACCGGCACGCGGTAGGGCGAGCAGCTCACATAATCCAGACCGGCTTTTTGGCAGAACGCAATCGAAGCCGGATCGCCCCCATGTTCGCCGCAGATGCCCATTTTTATGCCACTGCGCGTGGCACGGCCGCGCTCGGCGGCGATGTTAATCAGCTCGCCGACACCGGATTGATCCAGCGTGACAAACGGATCCTGCTCGACAATACCTTTTTGTTTATAAATCTCGATGAAGCTTGCCGAATCATCGCGCGAGATGCCCAGCGTGGTTTGCGTCAGGTCGTTGGTGCCGAAGCTGAAAAACTCGGCTGATTTTGCAATCTCGCCAGCCATCAGCGCGGCGCGCGGCAGCTCGATCATGGTGCCGACCAAATAGTCGATTTTTTTGCCGGTTTCTTTCATGACGCTCGCTGCTACATCATCCACCAGCTGCTTCATCATCTCCAGTTCGCGCGGCATCATCACCAGCGGAATCATGATTTCAATTAAACTCCCTCTCCCGCTTGCGGGGGAGGGTTGGGGTGGGGGTGATTCCTGTTGCCCCCCTCCTGACCTCCCCCCGCTAGCGGGGGGAGGAATAAGAGAAGCTGCCGCTTCGAAAATCGCGCGCGCCTGCATGGCGTAAATTTCTGGGTAGGTGATGCCAAGGCGGCAGCCACGATGGCCGAGCATCGGGTTTTGTTCTTTCAGTTCATGGGCGCGCATGCGCACATTTTCCACGCTGATACCGGCAGCTTTCGCCACCTGTTTCATGTCCTCTTCCGTGTGTGGTAGAAACTCATGCAGCGGCGGGTCAAGCAGACGGATGGTCACCGGTAGACCCTTCATAATCGTAAAGAGATCGGTAAAATCTTTGCGTTGCATCGGAAGCAGCTTGGCGAGTGCTGCTTTGCGGCCTTCCGTGTCTTTCGCCACAATCATCTCGCGCATGGCGATGATGCGTTCGGCATCAAAAAACATATGCTCGGTACGGCACAGGCCGATACCTTCCGCGCCAAAACTGCGCGCGGTTTTGGCGTCGAGCGGTGTTTCTGCGTTGGTGCGCACACGCAGTTTTCGCACGCTGTCCGCCCAGCCCATCAGCGTTTCAAAATCGCCCGACAAGCTCGGCTGCACGGTTGGAATTTCGCCGAGCATCACTTCACCGGTCGAGCCGTTGATGGTGACCATCTCGCCTTCTTTCACCGTGCGACCCATCACCTGGAATTCTTTTTTCGCATAATCGATGCGCACATCACCGGCGCCTGAAACGCAGGGTTTTCCCATGCCACGCGCCACCACTGCGGCGTGCGAGGTCATGCCGCCGCGCGCGGTCAGGATGCCTTGTGCTGCATGCATGCCATGAATATCTTCCGGCGAGGTTTCAATGCGCACGAGGATGACTTTTTCCTTGTGGCGAAGCGCCATCTCCTCGGCATCTTCGGCGGAAAACACCACCTTGCCCGAAGCAGCGCCCGGCGAGGCGGGCAGCCCTTTCGCCAGCACCGTTTTGGTGGCTTTAGGGTCGAGCGTGGGGTGCAGCAGCTGATCCAGCGAGAGCGGGTCAATGCGCTTTAGTGCTTCTTCTTTGCTGATGCGCTTTTCACCCACCATATCGACGGCGATTTTCACCGCGGCGGCGGCAGTGCGCTTGCCGTTTCGTGTCTGCAGCATCCACAGCTTGTGGTTCTGGATGGTGAACTCGATATCCTGCATATCGCGGTAGTGCGTCTCGAGCTTGTCGAACACATCGGTGAGCTGCTTATAGACCTGCGGCATCACGGCAGGCATTTCCGAAAGCGGCTGCGGTGTGCGGATGCCTGCCACCACATCTTCGCCCTGCGCGTTGATCAGGAATTCGCCGTAATAAGCACGTTCGCCGGTGGAGGGGTTACGGGTGAAGGCAACGCCGGTTGCGCAATCATCGCCCATGTTGCCAAACACCATCGATTGCACAGTTACCGCCGTGCCCCAGCTTTCAGGAATATCATGCAGCTCGCGATATTTCTTGGCGCGGGCGCTCATCCAGCTATCAAACACGGCGCGGATTGCCCCCCACAGCTGCTCGTGCACATCATCCGGGAAGGGCCTCCCCAGCTCTTCGGCCACTTTTTCCTTGTAGCCGGAAACCAGTTCTTTCAAATCGCTTTCGGTCAGCTCGGTGTCGAGCGTGATATCGCGATCCATTTTTTTCTGCTCGAGCATCTCCTCGAAATGGTAGTGGTCGATGCCGAGCACCACATCCGAATACATCTGAATAAAGCGGCGGTAGCTGTCATAAGCAAAGCGCGGGTTGGCGGTTTTTTCGGCTAGTGCCTTCACGGTGGCGTCGTTCAGGCCGAGGTTCAGCACCGTATCCATCATGCCGGGCATGCTCGCGCGCGCGCCGGAGCGCACCGACAGCAGCAGCGGATTTTTGCTATCACCAAACGTTGCCCCGACATGCTTTTCGACCATTGCGAGCGCGGCTTTCACTTGTGCTTCTAGCGCTGGGTTTACCTGCTTGCCGTTTTTGTAGTAATCCACGCAGACTTCGGTGGTGATGGTAAAGCCTGGAGGAACGGGCAGTCCCAGCGCGCACATCTCAGCAAGGTTTGCACCCTTGCCGCCGAGCAGCTCGCGCATGGTGCCTTTGCCCTCTGCCGCGCCGCCAGCAAAGCTATAAACGAGTTTTTCTGCCATCTCGGTTTTTGGCTGTGCACTCATCTTGCTCATAGTCTCATCCTTCAATTTTGCTAAAGTCAGCAACAATATCCATATTAATTTTTACGGCTTTGAGCAGGGAAAGCCTGCTAGCGCGAAGCTTTGCATCTTCGCAGTTCACCATGATGCTGTCAAAGAACACATCCAGCGGTTTGCGCAGCTTTGAAAGCGCATTCATCATATCGGTGAATTGCTCTTTCCTTGCCATATCAGCGATAGCAACTGCAAGATGGTTAAGTTCTTTGCCAAGCGCAAGTTCCGCGGGTTCTTTCAGCGCTTCAGACACGACCGCACCCTGATACGTGGTTTTATCCTTTTTCTCTTCAATCGAAAGGATATTGGCCGCGCGCTTGTAGCCGGCCAGCAGGTTTTTGCCATCATCGGTTTCCAGAAAGGCTTGCACGGCTTTCGCTTTGTCTCTGATACGCACCAGATCATCATCGCCACCTGCGATCACTGCCTTAATCACATCATGGCGAATGCCGGAATCTTTGAGCTGCACCACCAGCCGATCATGGAAAAATGCAAGAAGCTGCGAAGACAGGCTGCTGGCCGCATCTTCGGCGATATCCTGCGTCGCCGATTCGTTCACCGCCACATATTTGCCGACCTTCAGATCTTTGGGGTTTTCATGGAGCTTGGCTTCAGTTTTTTTGATGAGCTGATGATGCGCTTCGCGCAGGGCAATATCTTTAAACGGTGCATCATCGAGGAATTGTTTGAGCGGCAGGCGCAGGTTGTTTTCCAAAATAATGCGAATGACGCCAAGCGCGGCGCGGCGCAGCGCAAACGGGTCTTTGGAGCCGGTCGGCTTTTCGCCGATGGCAAACATCGAGCAAAGTGTATCCAGCTTGTCCGCCAGCGCCACACCGATAGAAACGGGCGCAGTCGGCACCGCAGAAGAAGGGCCCAGAGGCAGGTAGTGGTCGCGGATGGCGTCCGCCACTTCAGGCTTTTCGCCCTCAGCCAGTGCGTAGTAGCGCCCCATCACGCCTTGCAATTCCGGAAACTCACCAACCATCCCCGTCACAAGATCGGCCTTACAGATCTGAGCTGCGCGCTCTACTAATTTTTTATCTGCCTTTGAGTAATCGGCAAGTTCCAGCGCCAGTTTTTTTACCCGCTCCACCTTCTGCGCCACACTGCCGAGCTTGGCATGATAAGTGACACTCTCAAGGCCTTTCGCCCAATCCTCCAGCTTTTTTTTGCGGTCGCTGTCCCAGAAAAAGCGGCCATCAGCGAGGCGTGCGCGCAGCACGCGCTCATTGCCCGCCACAATCGCTTTGCCGCCTGCCTGCGCGAAGCCGGGGCTTCGCTCCGGCATAGGCAGGCCATCGCTGGCGGTCATGTTGGCGGTGATGAGGAACTTGTCGGAAAAGCGCCCGTCTTTAGTTTCGAGTGCGAAATATTTCTGGTGAGCGCGCATCTCGGAAATCAGCACCTCCGGCGGCAGATCCATGTAGCTCGCATCAATCGTGCCCATCAGCACCACCGGCCATTCGACAAGGCCGGTGACTTCCTCTAGCAAGCCTTCATCACCGCGCAGCAGCAGTCCTGCCTTCATCGCCACCTCATTAGCTTGGCGGAGGATCTCTGCTTTACGTACATCGCGGCTAGCCATCACATAAGCCTTATTGAGCGCTGCTTCATACCCGGTAGGGGTATCGATGGCAATCGGCGCGGGCGCAAGGAAGCGATGGCCATAGGTGATGTTTCCAGCTTTAATGCCAGCAAATTCCACCGGCACCACCTTACCATCGAACACGCATAGGATGGAATGCAGCGGGCGCACCCACGCCGCATCGCCGCTGCCCCAGCGCATCGACTTCGGCCATGGGAAGCCAGCCAGTATCTCTTCGATGATCGGCTTTAAAAGCTCAGCGGTGGGCTTTCCCTTCTGGTGGATTTTTGCCACATACACGCCATCTTCCTGAGTAAGCTCGCTCAGTGTAAGGCCGGATTTTTTGAGAAAACCATCGATGGCGGCCTGCGGTGCACCCGCGCGTGGGCCTTTCAGCTCAGTATTCACATCAGGCTGCACTGCGGGCAGGTTTTGAATCCACACGGCAAGACGGCGCGGGCTTGAAAAACTAACAGCTTTCTGCCCCAGCTTTGCCGTAAGCGAGGCGGCAAGATGCGCTTCCGCCTGCGCCTGCATCCGCGCCGGGATTTCTTCGCTGAATAATTCAAGCAGCAGGTCAGCCATTATTGCTTAACCTTTTCCACATGGTTGTTCTCATCCATCACCAGCATTTTCGGCTTGTAGCTGCGCGCTTCTTTTTCATCCATCTGCGCGTAGGCGATGATGATGATGATATCACCCGCTTTAAATAGATGCGCCGCCGCGCCATACACGCCAAAGCGTTTGCTGCCGCGTGGCTCGCGGATGATGTAGGTGGTGATGCGCGCGCCGTTATTCACATTCAGCACGTCAATCTGCTGGCCGGGAATCATGCCGGCCTGATCGATCAGATCCTCATCAATCCCAAGGCTGCCATTGTAATGCAGCTCGGAGTGTGTCACCCGCGCGCGGTGGATTTTCGAATGGAGCATGGTGAGGAGCATTACGCAGATTCCTTTTGGACATAAGTTTCGCAGCAGGCCTTGGCCAATGCGCGCACACGGGCGATGTAGCTCGCGCGCTCGGTGACGGAAATGACGCCGCGCGCATCGAGCAGATTAAAGCGGTGCGAAGCTTTGATGCATTGGTCGTAGGCGGGTAGGGGGAGTTTCTTTTCAATCAGGCTCTGGCATTCGCTTTCGGCATCTTCAAACTGGCGCAGCAGCTGCGCGGTGTCGGCAAACTCAAGGTTATAGGCGGAGAATTGTTTTTCGTTTTCGAGGAATACATCACCGTAGCTGGTGTCCTTGCCATTGAAATCAAGGTCATACACATTTTCTTTGCCCTGAATATACATGGCGAGGCGCTCGAGGCCGTAGGTGATCTCACCGGAAACTGGCCGGCACTCAATGCCGCCCACCTGCTGGAAATACGTAAACTGCGTGACCTCCATGCCATCGCACCATACTTCCCAGCCCAGCCCCCACGCGCCGAGTGTGGGGCTTTCCCAGTCGTCTTCCACAAAACGGATATCGTGTTTCAGCGGGTCAATGCCGATGGCTTTCAGGCTTTCTAAATAGAGCTCCTGAATATTCGCGGGCGAAGGTTTCAGGATCACCTGATACTGATAATAATGTTGCAGGCGGTTCGGGTTTTCGCCGTAGCGGCCATCTTTCGGGCGGCGGCTGGGCTGAACATACGCCGCGTTCCACGGCTTCGGCCCCAGCGCGCGAAGGGCGGTGGCCGGATGAAACGTGCCCGCACCCACCTCCATGTCATAAGGCTGCAGAATCACACAGCCTTGCTTTGCCCAGAATTGGTGCAGGGTTAAAATTAAATCTTGAAATGACAGCGCCATAAGCCGCCCTTGTAGTCGCTTTAGCGCATTTTTCAATGATTTTATAGGCCTCTACCGCCGGCGCTAGCAGTGCCGGCGAAGCGGTTCCAGCGTTCTTTGGAGACACGTTTCTGGCCGGTAAGGCGGTTTCTGTAGCTCGCCACCTTGTCAGAAAGCGCCTCGCTGGGCATCGAAACCTCGGCTGGGGCGGGCGCCATGGCTTCTTTTAAGTCTTCGACGCGCTGTTCTTCCTGGCGCTTTAAGCGAATGAAATTAAAAATTTCCTGCTGGAAGCGATTCTTTTTGACCTGCGCCTTTTTGCGCTCTTTTTTGTCGTCCATGAGGAGGGTCATCCCACTTTCCTGCTGGCGGGTTTTTTGCGGCGTATCAGGTTGGCTTTCAAGGCCTTAGCCAGCCGCTCGCGCTTATCCGCAGGTGGGGCGCTAGGCTTGGCAGGAGCATCTGGGCGGGGTTTCATCCTCGTAAATCTAGCAAAATCTATACCCCGCGCCAAGAATAAATGCTTAAATTTTCAAATCATTACAAACCGTGCGAACGCGCGGCGCGCCAGCGGCGGGGTTTGGTGCAACGTATCCGCCGAAGCCTTGGCGTAGGCGGAAGAGCCCCAACATATTTAAAAATAGTCATAAAAATGTAATGTTCTTCGTGTAAAATAGCCGCTTAACAAATAGGTAGGTACGCATGCTGGCAAGCGCCATAACGAGCCTGACGCTGGAAACGCAGATTTTTATCGGCGTGATTTTGTTGTTTAATCTGTATTTTCACATTCGCTTCACACCGGAAACGGCGCTGAAATCACCTGCATTTCTCACCACGCTGGGCATCCTCGGCACCTTCATCGGCATTGCCATCGGCCTGTGGCATTTTGATCCAAACGATGTTCAGGGCAGCGTGCCAAAACTGATCGATGGCATCAAGACCGCTGTCTGGGCATCGGCTTTTGGTATTTTCTGCGCGCTCACGATCAAACTGCGCGATATCATCGCCCACCGCCGCAAAACTCCTGCGCCTGAGACGAAAGGTGCGACGGCGGATGATATTGCTGAAATTCTACGTTCAATCGATGCCGAGATTGCCGACTTAAAACCGGCGCTGGATAGCTACCATGACCGCATGGCGGAGGCGAACACCAAGGCGCTGGTTACAGCGCTGAGTGGCATCATCGCTGATTTCAACGTGAAGCTGAATGAGCAGTTCGGCGAGAATTTCAATAAGCTGAACGAGGCGAGTGAGAAGCTGGCGCTGTGGCAGCAGGCGCATGGCGAGCAGCTGACGCAAACCACGCAGGCCATGAAAGAGGCCAGCGAGCATTTCGCGAAACTCACCCATAGCTCGGGTGATTTCCATCGCCATGCTGAGGGATTGTCTGCCTTGCTGGTGGGTCTGGAAACACAGCGACGGGAGCTTGCCGGTTCGCTGACCAGCCTGTCGGCGCTGGTGAATAACGCATCCGCCAACCTGCCGCAGCTGGAAGAGCGTTTGAATGACATGACGGTGGGGCTGGCGCGCGGCATGCAGGCGGCGAACGAAACATTTAACAGCAACATGGGCGAGCTCATTGCCAAAACCAAAGAGCAGGTGATGGTGCTGGATACCGCGCTTTCCGAGGAACTCACCAAATCACTGGAAAGCTTTGGCCGCCAGATGGCAGCGCTGTCGCAGAAATTCGCGGATGATTACGGCCCCATTACCGAGCGCCTGAATGCCATTCTGAAAATCGGCAAACCGACATGACGAAGGAAAACGATCTTTTCACATCCGCGCCGGATCAAGTGAGCGAAGAAGAACAGTGGATTTCGCTCAGCGATCTCATGGCCAGCCTGATGATGATTTTCATGCTGCTCGCCATTGCCTACATGGTGAAGCAGGAGGCGCAGAGTTTTAAGGTGAAACAGGTTTCGGCGGTGTACGAAGAAATTCGTACTGAGCTTTACGAAGAGCTCACCCGCGAATTTTCGAGTGATCTGCCGGTGTGGGACGCTGAGATCACGCCCGACCTTGCCTTTCGATTTCGCAACCCCGATATTCTGTTTGATACTGGCAAGGATGTTTTAAAGCCCAAGTTTCAGGCGATTCTCGATGATTTTTTCCCCCGCTATGTACGGATTATTACGAACCCGAAATATGAAGGCACCATTTCCGAGATTCGTATCGAAGGCCACACCTCCAGCAAATGGCTGACCTCTGCGAGCGTGGAAGAAGCCTACTTTCTCAACATGGAACTCTCCCAGTCGCGCACACGCAGCACCTTGCGCTATGTGATGGGGCTGCCGCAGGTTTCGGCAAAGCTTGGCTGGCTCAAGCAATATGTGACCGCCAATGGTCTTTCCTCCTCGCGCCTGATTTTAAACAACGATGGATCAGAAGATATCGGGCGTTCGCAGCGCGTGGAGTTTCATATCCGCACCGATGCTGAGGCGTGGCTTGCCAACATCCGGGATGCTGTCCAATGAAGCTTCCTGATTTTGGAGCCTTTGAACCTTTCCTTGATTTAAAAAAGCGCATGGATGCGCGCGCACCGGTCACGTTTTCGGCCGAATTTTCTGCGCGCCAAATTTCAAACGATAATTTTGCCGCGCAGGAAGCGGTCGCCATGCCGCAGCTGGAAGATTTTGTCACGCCGCGCGCCAAACGTCCTGAGTCGCTGCCTTTGCCGCAAGCCACACCATCAGAAGAGCCGGCGGCGGCGACAATAGTGCTACCGCAGCCCACGCGTATTACCGAGCCAGAAAAAACCGCCGCTGATCCGGTTATCACATCTCAGCCGCAAAGCCGCGCGAAGCTGCGCCCTGCGAGGCATGACAAGCAGAAAAAATCCGTCTACCATCGCCGCAGCATTCTCACGCTCACGCTGGCTGCGGGTGGCATTCTGCTGCTGAATGCGGCGTTGCTGTGGGTGTTTTTCAGTTATCTCGCCACCATCACCAAACCTGTGAGCAACGAGTCACCGCCGGTGATTGCGCAGCCTCAGCCCGTGTCGCCGCCGCCACAAAACCTTGAAGAAGTTGCGCCGAAACCTGCCCCAGCTGCGCCGCAGCCTCCCATGGTTTTGGCGCCGCCGCCTCCTGCGCCGGAGCCGCAGCAAGCCCAGCCAGAACCCCTGCCAGAGCCGTGGCAGCCAGCGCCTGCCGAGCCTGTGCAGGCGCTACCAGCGCAAGAGCCACAAGGCGTGCCGCCCACACCACAAGTCGCTGAGCCGCACACGCCAGCAACAAGCCAGACAACCCCGCTCGACGCCGCCAGCCTGCCGCCGCCGCCGCAGGAAGCAGCGCCGCCCTATCCTGAGCAGCAATTTCCCCGCCCGTCTATTTTTGATGGTCAGCCCCCTTCAAATTTATCGTCCGGCGGTGGAATCGGCGGGGTAGGTGCAGGTTGGGGCGGGCAGGGTGGTTCAGCCGGGTTGGCGGGGCAGGGTGGGGTCGGCGGTATTGGCGGTGTGGGCGCACCGGGTGTGGGTTCCGGTCAGGCCGCAACGCCGCCCGCAAACCTCAGGTTCCGCCGTGTGTATGTGCGCCATTATGTGCGTGTGCCACCCCCGCCACCTGAGGATATTCCAGCCGATCAGCTGCCCTGGAAAAAACCCTAAAACAACTACTTGCGCTTGCCGCAGTCCTGTGGCATTTTCCGCCCCTCTCTTTTGTGTGCTGCTGTAGCTCAGTGGTAGAGCACGTCATTGGTAATGACGGGGTCGGAGGTCCGATTCCTCTCAGCAGCACCATCCTTCGCTCCTTCGAAGCTTCGGATGGCAGGCCATCTTCATTTCTTACACAGCTTCGGATGGCAGGCCATTATGCTTGGCACAACATCCTTAACTGATGGTCATGCCGCGAAGAACTCTGCAACACGCTGGGTTTCTGCTTTGATGGCGGTGAGCATCGCGAGTTTTTGCGGCTCGCTGTCGCTGAAATGCTGCTCGGCCTCTTTGCACAGCTGGTAGAGTTGGCTGGCGCCGAGATTGCCGGATGATCCTTTGAAACGGTGCGCTGCAGATTTCCATGCATCATGGCCGCTATCGCTCAGATTCTGCTCAAGTACGGTGATCATCTGCTCAGCCTGCTGCAAAAATAGTTCAGCGAGCGCTTTTTCTTCTGCGGGATCGCCATCAGTAAACAGCCTGAGCTGATTAAGATCGACGGCAGGGGGCTCGCTTACGATGACCTGAGCTGCCGCTGGCTGATTGGCGGTGAGTGTCAGCTGGCTATCGCCCAGCAGAAACCATGTCTGCAGAGTTTTGCGTATATGCTCGGCGCGTAGTGGCTTGCTGAGGTAATCATCCATACCGGCGGCAAGACATTTTTCACGATCCCCCACCAGGGCATTGGCTGTCATGGCAACAATGATAGTGTGGCGCGTGCTGGTCGTTTCTTGAATGCGTATTTCCTGAGTAGCGAGATAGCCGTCCATTTTGGGCATCTGGCAATCCATAAAGATAATATCGTAATTCTTTTCGCTGCAACGGATGACCGCCTCAAACCCATCTTCCACTTTATCAATGTGCACAAAGCCGAATTTGCGCAGCAACTTCTCGGCAAAGAGCTGGTTAACCGGATAATCTTCCACCAGCAGCACCTGCGCTTCTGCGACAGGAATTTTCGGCATATCTGCAGGTGCCAGGGTGCGCAGCTGCTCCAGCGTGGTGATTTCGTCGGAGGCCTCGGCCGGCTCGCAGGGAATAGTAAACCAGAACGTGGAGCCTTTGCCCGGCGTGCTTTCAACGCCGATGGTGCCGTTCATCATCTGCACCAGCTGTTTGCTGATGGCAAGGCCAAGACCAGTGCCGCCATATTTGCGTGTGATGCTCGTATCGGCCTGAGTGAATTTATCGAAAATAAGATCCAGCTTATCTGCAGCAATCCCCACGCCAGTATCACGCACACGCAGATGCAGCTTATCGCCATCATTATCATGATAGAGGCTGGCGAGGATATGGACATGGCCATGCTCAGTGAATTTAATCGCATTTCCGGCGAGGTTCGTAATAATCTGGCGCAGGCGGTTCATGTCGCCCCAGACATAATCAGGCACTTCTTCGTCGCAGGTCACGGATAGCTCGACTTGTTTTTTCTCGGCCTGCGGGCGCAGCAGGTTGCCGAGCTTGTGTAGCATATCGCTGAAATTGAAGGCGCTGTGATCAAGCGTCAGTGCGCCGGCTTCGATTTTAGAAAAATCAAGAATATCATTAAGCAGCAGCAGCAGCCCCTCGCCGGAGCTGTTGATGGTGGAGACCAGCTCGCGCTGTTCATCCGATAGCGGGCTATCAGCGAGCAGCTGAGCCATGCCGAGGACACCGTTCATCGGGGTGCGCAGTTCATGGCTCATGTTGGCAAGAAAGTCGCTTTTAGCTTTGTTAGCGGCTTCGGCCTTGGCAAGGCTTTCCTGAAGCTCGCGGGTGGCGGCCTCGGCTTTGAGGTTGGCGCGCCCCAGCTCCAGCCACATATTTTTTTCGCGCATTTCTTCTTCTTTTTTCGCGGTGATATCGCGCGCGATGGCAGCAAAATGGGTGATGCTGCCTTCACTGCTGCGCACCGGCATCAGGCTGATATCCATCCAGTAATGGCGGCCATCCTTGGCAGTATTAAGCAGTTCGTCTTTGAATGGCTCGCCGTGCTTCAACGCTTGCTGGAGGGCATCGATGGTTTCGCGTTTGGTAAAGGGATCAAGCAGCATTTCCGGCGTTTTTCCCAGAATTTCCTCGGCGCTGTAGCCGGAGATGCTGGTGAAAGCGCGGTTGACATACATAATCTGCGGCCAGCCATCGCGCAGCTGCGAGCTCATCAAAAGGATAGCGTCATTGGCGCTTTGAATCGCGGTTTCCAGCAGCAGTGCGCGCTCTCGGAATTCGCGTATCAGCCGCAGCTGAGGTCTGAAGATGAGCAGGGTCATGCCAATCAGCACCAGCAGCGCCACCATCATCGCAACACTGGATATCATTTCGATGGTATGGTTTCTGCTCTCTGTCAGCATATGCACGATCATCGAAAGCGCCAGCAGTGCAACCGTGATGTAATAGCCGCGCAGGGTGCGTTGTTCTTTGGTCATAACCCGTCCCTATGCCTGATAAAGTTTCCCATGATGCTGCGCGCTTTCGCGGATGTAGTGCTGCAGCTTTTCTTTCTTAAACGGTTTGGCAACAAAGCCGCTGGCGCCATGCGATAAGGCGTGCGTAATGTTATCGAGATAGCTATTGGCGCTGAACATCACAATATAGGCCTGCGCGTCGTGGCGCATGATCTGACGCAGCACATCAAAGCCGCTGCTATCCGGCAGGCCAATATCGAGAAACACAATATCCGGTGCATGCAGCAGGTAATTCATCACCGCTTCCTGCGCATTTGCAGCGGAAATCATCGCGTAGTGTTCTTTAAATGCTCCAGCAACGAGGCGGCGCGTCATTGCATCATCTTCCACCACCAGAATATGCTGAGGCATGCGGCTGCGGCGCAGCTTCTTGGCTTCAGCAAATACATCCGAGAGCGAGGCAACCTCGCCAAAATGAAACAGCGGCAGTTCATCGCTGCTGGAAGGCGCGGCCGGATTTTTGCCAAGTAGCAGCAAGCGCACGCTTCGCCAGTCCCGAGCGAGGTCAAAGAGTGTACATTCCGCAACCAGACCCTCGCTTGCAAACGCCGCTTCGGTAATCTGGTCGGCAATGCTGTTCAGCTGTTCATCCTGCGCCATGTGACTTAAAATAACAATATCGAGATCTGGGCAGAGCACGACATCACAATCAATATTGGGGTGTGCTGCCTTCACCCGGCTAAGAATCGCAAGCCGATTCTCAGCCTGTGATTCATCGGTGCGCTTGATATGCAGGCACCACCAGCTCTCTAAGCTTGCGGGATCCTTGCCGATAGAGACAGCCAGCGAGTGCAGGAAGCGATCGGCGGGCGGGGTGTGAATGCGCATAATAAGCCTTTCTATGGTTGCAGGGTGGGACAGCGTTCGATGTACTGGTGGATTTTGTCGCGGGTGAATGGTTTGGCGATAAAGCCCTTGGCGCCGCGCTTCATGGCCTGAGTAATGTTGTCGCGGTCGGCATTGCCGGAAAGCATCACAACATAGGCCTCAGGGTCGAGGGTAAGAATCTTATCCAGCAGCTCATGACCGGTGACATCGGGCAGGTTGATATCAAGAAAGAGAATATCCGGAGCGAGGCGCGCATAGGTATCAATGGCGCGTGTGGCATCGCCCAGTCCGGTGATGGGCAATTCCTTCTGAATCACATTCTCTACCAGCCGACGTATAAAAGGGTCGTCCTCAATCATCATCAGCTCAGGCTGTTTGCGGCTGGCGCGGCGCTTGTGAATATCCTCACTGGAAATACTGAGCAGCCCCTTTAAAATCTGTTCGCGGCGCTGTTCGAGCGATTGTTCGGCAAGTTTGCGGCGGCGCTCTTCGGCAGCCTGCTGCAGCACGGCGAGTTTACGTTCTGCCATCATTAAAAGCTTATGGCTGTGCAGTGGCAGCTCATAGAGTGTGTACCACGACTCGCTCAGGCTACGGCCGGTATCGGCGGCGATGCGCTCGGCCAGCTCGCGGGCATCACGCGGGGGAAGGGTTGGTGCGAGAATGAAGAGGTCCCCATCCTCGCATAAGTAAAGCTGGCACTCCGCCGCGAGCAGTATTTTGCAGTGGTTTGTGGCGCTGTTAAAAAGTGCGTTTTTATCGCTGGCGGCGGCGATATGCAGGCAGCGCGCGCTTTTGTGATCGGCTCTCAGCATCTCAATGGCATCGCTGAGCTTGGCTTCACTCTGCTGGTCGATCAGAATCATATTCTTTGCCTCCTGAAGCTATTATCGCCTGAGTGCGCCGGCCATCAAAACAATGAAAAAACAATAGGTTACTTGATTGATGGCTCAATAAATTCTCAAAAAACGTTCGATTTTAAGAAAAAAATATGCTATAGTTTCAAAATAAAACGGAATCGCGCATGACCCATACTATTTTACTGGTGGATGATGAGCCGGTGCAGCGGCGGCTGATGTCGGCGCTGCTATCAAAAAAACTCAGCTATCAGGTCATGGCGGTGGATAGCGGTGAAGAAGCGCTGCGGCGCCTTCGCGCGTCGAACATTGGCGACCTCAGCGCGGTGCTGCTCGATATTCACATGCCGGGTATGAATGGCTTTGAGACGCTGGCGCAGATGCGCCGTTTGCGGCCGGATCTGCCGGTGTTGATGCTGACCGGCAGCGATGATACGGAACTGGCGGTGCGCGCGATTAAGGAAGGGGCAAGCGATTTCATCGTCAAACCCCCGCAGCCGGCGCATTTGGGGGTTGCGATAGAAAATGCCATCCGCCTGTCGACGCTATCGCAGGAGCTGGCGCGACTGCGTCAGGCAAAAGAGTCTGGCAGCCGATTTTCGGATTTGATTGGCTATCAGGGTTCGCTGGCTGGCACGATAGCCTATGCGCGCAAGGCGGCAGCAAGCGATGTGCCGGTGTTGCTGGCGGGTGAAAGCGGTGTGGGTAAAGAGCTTCTGGCGCGCACCATTCATCATGAAAGCAGACGAAGCGGCCTGCCATTTGTCGCGGTGAATTGCAGTGCGGTCTCGCAGGGTATCGAAACGCTGCTTTTTGGCACCGCCCAGCAACCGGGGCGCATTCGCGCGGCCGATGGCGGCACGCTCTTTCTTGATGATATCAGCGCGCTGGCGCCGGAAGCGCAGGTGCGGCTGCTGCGGCTGGTGCAGCAGCGCGAGCTGGAGCAGGCGGCCGGTAGCAAGCCGGTGCGTGTGAATGTGCGCATGATTGTCGCTACCGACCGCGATCTACGCCGCGAGGTACAGGCGGGGCGCTTCCGCGAGGATTTGTATTTTCGTTTGAACGTGCTGCCGATTACGATACCGCCGCTGCGCGAGCGCGTGCAGGATGTGGTGCCGCTGGCGCTGCATTTCATTGATCGCATTTCGCTGTCAGATCGCCTGCCGCTTAAAACCCTGTCAGAGGATGCGATTGACTATCTCAGCCATCATCGCTGGCCGGGCAATGTGCGCGAGCTGGAAGGGCTGATCCATCGGGCGCTGGTGCTGGCGGAGTCGGATCAGATTGATCGCCGCCTGCTCGAGGCGATGCATGAAGCCAGCACGCCTTCTGAATCATCGCCGGCATCGTCTTCCCTCGCACCGCTACATGTTGCGCTTCGCCATATGGATGGCAGTTTTAAATCGATGGAAGAGCTTGAGCATGAGGTGCTGAAGGCGGTGCTGGCGCAGATGAGCGGCAATGTCACACGCGCGGCGGATGTGCTTGGCCTTGCCAAATCCACCTTTTACCGCAAGCTCAAAGAAAGCGCTCTAGAGTAAAGGTCTGACCGCTGCCTGCTGGCTCTGCTGCTCGGATAGTCGTTCTGTCCAACGTCCTTCTTTCAATGCCTCTTCGTGGGCGGCCATGCGATCCACAGCGTCGCTATCCACCCCAAAAAACTTACCAACGAATTTGGTGGTGGGCAGTAGCACGTTGCTGCTTGTCCACTGGTCAAATTTGCGAACTGTGTGGGGGGCGGCCACGCGTGCGGCAACCACCAGTCCGGCGGTCACTGCCATGCCTGTGATCGCGGCTGTGCTTTTGCTCGCGAGTTTATGGGCAAATGATTGATAGGCGGTTTGATCCGCGTGCATCTGATAGCCAACATTGAGCGCCAGCGAATAGCCTGTCCACGCCACGGCCTGAGGGAAATGGCTCAGCTCATGTTCATACACGGCCTTCACATGCTGCTCATATTCGGGCGATCCAACCTCGACGCCGTGTTCCTTTGCCCAGCGCTTGCTACCCATACCAATGCCTGTTTTAAACAGTGGGCCCATGATGGGATCAGAAAGCGTGCGGATGCCCTGCATCATGCCCGGTGCCAATCGCTGCGTAGCGATGGTCAGCGGCACGGCGCCAAAATCGCCGATAAACTCACCTTTCGCCCACTGAATCAGGCGTTCTTTGGTAAAGCCTTCACGAATGGCCAGCTTCAGTTTATCAAGCCTCGTGAGGCTGCCTCTCGGTGCATGCGCGTGCGGGCTTTCATGCGGATGCTCGTGATGATGGTGGTGATGTTTGCAGCCTGGGCCATGCTCATGGTGGTCATGCTTGTGCTCGTGCTTGTGGTCATGGCCGTGATGGTGTCCGCCATCCTTGCTGTGGTCATGGCCGCAGCCACCAATGCCGCGAATCTTACCATCGGTGTAGCTGTTGATGATGGGGTTGATAAAATCAGTGAGTGTGCAGGCAAGCGAATGGTTGATGGTATAGGCGATATCCTCAGCGCGCTCGGCGCTGGTTTTGCGTTGTTCTTGGTCGGTTGCGGAAGCTTTCATGACGGCTATTCTACTGCCGCAGGGACTTGACTCGCAAGTAATTTGTTATACTGTAACATAATCTTCACAAAGGGAGCGATGTCATGGCAAGAACAAGTAAATTAAGCAAGCATCCCAGCCAGTTAGTGCTCACGCAGCTTCGCGCAAGCCGCCAGCCCATGCCCGCCTATGCGATTCTTTCCCGGCTAAAATCCAAAGGGGTCAACAGCCCGCCGATTATTTACCGCGCGCTCGCCAGCCTGGAGAAAAAGGGCATGGTGCACCGCCTGGCTTCCATCAACTCATACATCGCCTGCAACTGCGCCGCTGATCATGACCACGCACTTTCTGTGCTCACCATTTGCGTGGGTTGCAAAAAAGTCGAAGAGCGCCACGACCACCGCCTTATCGACCATCTGGAAAAGCTGCGCGGCATGTCGGTTGAGCTGCCTTCCCACGCGGTGATCGAATTGCCGGTGGTGTGCGAAGGTTGCCAGCCATGATCGAGCTGCGCGATGTCATCTACCGCGCAGGTGGCAAGCTGATTCTCAGCCATGTGAATCTCACCATCAGGCCGGGCGAACACACGCTGGTGCTGGGGGCGTCGGGCTGCGGCAAAACCACGCTGCTCCACCTGATGGCCGGGCTGCTTACGCCTGCCAGCGGCGAGGTGCGGGTGCAGAATGAGCTGGTTTCCTCGATGCTGACCGATGCCTGCGATGCGTGGCGCGCGCGCCATATTGGCATGGTCTTTCAAACACTCCATTTAGTGCCGATGCTGGATGTGCTCGGCAACCTTCGCCTGGCACGCTACCTTGCTGGCCTGAAAGCAGATGACGCGCGCATGATGGATCTTCTGCAGCAGGTGGGGGTTTCGGATCAAGCCCGCGCCATGCCAGCAAGCCTGAGCCATGGCCAGGCACAGCGCGTGGCGATTGCCCGCGCACTGGCCAGCGGCGCGCCATGGCTGCTCGCGGATGAACCAACCTCCGCGCTGGATGACGCAAATGCCAGCGCCGTGATGAATCTGCTCGAGTCCGCGGCAAAACATACTGGCGCAACGCTCATCATCGCCACCCACGACCAGCGCATTGCCAGCCGTTTTTCAAAACGCATCGAACTTTCTCAAACCCCCTCTCCCCGCAGGGGAGAGGGCGGGGGTGAGGGGGTAAATAGTGTAGGGGAAATAGCATGAATATTCTCTCACTAAGCCTTGCTTCGCTCTCGCAGCGCCGTGTTTCCAGCCTGCTGCTGGTGTTGTTGATGGCACTCGGCGTGGCGATGACCTCGCTCATGCTGCATGTCGGTGAGCGCATATCGCAGCGGCTGATGGCGGATGCACGCGGCATTGATCTGGTGGTAGGTGCAAAAGGCAGCCCGCTGCAGCTGATCTTATCGTCGGTGTATCATCTCGATGTGCCCACCGGCAATATTCCCAGCTCAGCCATCTTGCAGCTTCGGCGCATGCCGCAGGTGAAGCAGGTGGTGCCGCTGGCGCTGGGTGATAATCTGCGCGGGTTTCGCATTGTTGGCACCGAGCCATCGTTCCTTGCGCTCTACTCGGCGGAGCTGAAAGAAGGCGTGCTCTGGCAAAAGCCGATGGAAGCCGTGATCGGTGCACAGGTGGCAAAAGCAGCCGGGCTGTCGCTCGGCAGCCAGTTTGCCGGCAGCCACGGCCTTACCGAAGGCGGCGATGAGCATGGCGATCACCGCTACAGCGTAGTGGGTATCTTAAAGCCCACTGGCGGGGTGGTGGATCGGCTGGTGCTGACACCGCTTGAGAGTGTGTGGCAGGTGCATGGCGACCATAGCCACCACGATGATCATGCGCATGATCACAAGCATGAACACAAACACGATCATGATGAAGACGGGGGCAAACCGAGCGACGAAGTCACGGCGCTGCTGGTGACGTATCGCAGCAAAGCAGCCGCCTTGCAGCTGCCACGGCAGATTAACCGTGAATCGGCGCTGCAGGCGGCCAGCCCATCCTTTGAAACGGCGCGGCTGCTCAGCCTGATCGGGGTGGGGGTCGATACCATGAAGCTCTTTGGCGTGCTGCTGGTGGCAATCAGCCTGATTGGCATGCTGGTGGCGCTGATGCAATCGGTCATGCAGCGCCGTTATGAAATGGCGCTGATGCGTGCGCTCGGCGCGCGCCGCCGCACATTGCTGCAGTTGGTGCTTTTTGAAGCTGCGCTGGTGCTTGTAGCTGGGTTGCTGCTGGGCGGGTTCATCAGCCGCTGCGTGCTCATGTTGTTGCCTGGCTTGTCGCCGCAGCTGGCCGCCATGGGGACGTGGCCGCTGGCGCCGATGGGCTCTGAGCTGCTCATGGCGGGGCTGCTTTTTGCCAGCGGGCTGATGATTTCCCTTTTGCCTGCGATCCTGCTATACCGAAGCGATGTCAGCCGTTTACTTGCCTCTGCTTCGATACGTTAGCGTCATCGCGCTTGTTCTGTGTGTAACGCCGCCAGTGCGCGCGCTGTCGTTTCAGGATGCGCCAACACTTTCGCCCGCGCTGATGGCGCTGCCCAAAGTGAAGGAAGGGGTGGTGCCATGGCAGATTTTTGCTGAAACCAAGGAAAAGCAGCGCAAGGTGACCTTTCCTGATGGCGGCTTTGCCTATGAGGTCAGCCCTCAGTTCAGCGAAAAACTAGGAGCCATGGATGGCACAGAAGTCACGCTGTATGGCTTCATGTTTCCTCTCGAACAGAGCAGCAAGCAAGGTACATTTCTGCTGGGGCCATATCCGGCATCCTGCCCGTTTCACTATCACGTCACGCCATCGTTGGTGGTGGAGGTGAAGGCAAAAAAACCGGTTGAATTTTCGTGGGATCCGCTCACGCTCAGGGGCACACTTCAGCTGGTGCAGCATGATGAAAACGGCATATTTTATTACCTGCGCGATGCGGTGATCATCAACTAGCCCCTTTTTTTTTCGCCCGGCCGAACTATGTAGACTTTATGTTTGCTCATCTATCATTACGCAGCTGCTTACACATCACCGGCGAAGACGCGGCAGGTTTCCTGCAAGGGCTGATCAGCAACGATATCCGCAAAGCCGGGCAGGGAGCGCTGATCTACGCCGCCATGCTCTCGCCGCAGGGCAAGTTCCTTCATGATTTTTTTATCACCGCGCATGAGGGCGGTTTCCTTGTAGATATCGACGGCGCGCGTGCAGCGGATTTTAAAAAGCGCCTGATGCTTTACCGGCTGCGCTCCAAGGTTGAGATCGGCGCGCTGCCTCATCAGGTGGTGGCAGGTTGGGGCGGCGAACCAACACCGCCGCACGTGCTTGCTTTTTCTGATCCGCGCCTGCCGCTGCTCGGCTGGCGCAGCTATGAGCCTTCCGTGGCGCCGGCATCCGCGCATGAGGCGGATTACCACAAGCATCGCATCGGCCTTGGCGTGCCGGATGGCGCACAGGATTTGCTGGCCGAAAAATCCTTTCTGCTGGAATGGGGCATCGACCAGCTGCATGGGGTGGATTACCAGAAGGGCTGCTATGTCGGGCAGGAAGTCACTGCGCGCACCCATTATCGCGGGCAGGTGAAAAAAGCGCCGCACATCGTCACAGCAGACCGATCCTTGCCTGCCGCGGGAGCCATCATTTATTGCGGTGAGAAAGAAGCGGGCGAGCTGCGCTCATCTTCAGGCAGCCAAGGCTTGGCGCTACTTCGGCTTGAAGAGGTTTCGGCTGCTGCGGCGAGCGGTATGCCGCTTCGCGCTGGGGATGTGGTGCTTTCAACGCGCCTTCCCGACTGGTTTACACTGGCCGATAAATAAGCTATGATGAGAGTATGACCATGTCTGATAACACCTCTTCTTTTCTTGCTGGCAAATTGCTGGTGGCAACGCCCGCTATTCAGGAGGCGCCATTCGTACGCTCGGTGATTTACATGTGTGTGCATAATGCCGAAGGGGCGATGGGCATCATCACCAACGTGCCGGTGGCAACCGTCAAGCTTAAAGAGATTTTCGACCAGCTTGATATCGATACGGGGCTAACGCTGCCCGATCTGCCAGTACATTTCGGTGGGCCGGTGGAGTCATATCGTGGCTTTGTGCTGCACTCAGCGGAGCAGATTCCTCAGGATGCGCTCTATGCCAGTGATGGTATCGTGGTCAGCGCCAGCGTGAATATCCTGCAGAAAATCGCAAACGGGCAGGGGCCGGAAAAAGGTCTGCTCATGCTTGGCTATGCCGGCTGGGGCGCTGGGCAACTGGAGCAGGAGATTGAGGGCGGTAGCTGGCTGGTGGTGCCCGCTTCGCGCAGGCTGGTGTTTGAAACCCCCAATGAAGCAAAATGGAATATGGCCACCGCCTCGCTCGGCTTTGATATTGGGCACTTCTCCACTCAGGTCGGCCACGCCTAGGCTGCGCAGCTTAGGCCAGCGCCTCATTAAGCCTTGCCAGATATGCTTCTTTCGTTATCTCAATAATTCCGAATTGTTTGAGATGGTCGTTCACATATTGCGCATCCAGCAGCGTGTAGCCATGATCACGCAGCTGCTGCACCAGAAATACCAGCGCCGCCTTGCTGGCGTTGCTGGTGCGGGAGAACATGCTTTCGCCGAAAAAGGCGCGCCCCAGCGACACACCATAAAGCCCGCCGATTAATTCAAATGCGCCCGGCGAAATCTCCTGATTTCGCCATGGCGCGCCATCGTGCGCGATGGGTTGACGACTCACGCTGTCTACTGACTGCGTCTTCTCGATCCACACCTCCGCGCTGTGCGCATAGCCCATCTCATGTAATTGGCAGTAAAGGTCAATAATCTCATCATTGATCCAGGTGGAATCGCGCTGGGCGCAAGCACGGATAACCTCGCTGAATGCCCGGTTCATTGAATAGTGAAATGGGGCTTTTTTTAGGAATTTTTCAAGGCTCCTTGGCACATGAAAATTTTCAAGCGGTATCACGCCGCGCAGCTCAGGCTCATACCAGCGTATGTCATCGCCATGCCGGCTTTCGGCCATCGGGAAATAGCCCTGCGCATAGGCTTGCAATAATAGATGCGGTGTGAGTTGTGTCATCCTGAGCGCAGCGTAGCGGAGCCTAGGGATCTTAAGCAACAATAAGATCCCTCGGCCTTGCTCGGGATGACAGTATTATAGGCGATCCGGATAATCAGAAATAATGCCATCGACCCCAAGCGCCTTCAGCTGCGCAATGTCGTTCGGTTCGTTCACCGTCCACGGATAAGTCTGAAGCCCATGCATGCGCAGCTCGGCCATCACCTCAGCGTTTAACCAGCGATGATGGGGATTGACCGAAGAAAATCCCTGCTGTTTGGCCCAGTTGATATAACCGTTCGCAATCGGCTGGGTATCATCCGGCGTGGCGCCAATCAAAAGTTCGGGTTGTTTGGCTTTGGCGGCGATCAGCCAGTTGGGATCAAAACCAATCAGCGGCATCTGGTGGTAAGGCACGCGCTGGGCGGCCTGTTCGTCAATTAGTGCAATTACCTCATCTATCGCTCGCTCATCTTTGATTTCGATAAACAAGGTTGCCTTGCTGGCAAAAGTTCGAATCACCTCAGCAAGCAGCGGGATCGATTCACCGTGGCCAGCATCAAGATGCTTAAGATTGGTCAGGCTCGTTTCGAAAACAAAACCCGTTCCGTTTGTGGTACGATCCAGCGTCTCATCATGGATGACGACGGCCTCGCCACTGGCGCAGATGCGAACATCAAACTCCAATGCATTCGCGCCCATTTCAAGCGCTTTGTTGAACGCCAGCATGGTATTTTCGGGCGCATGGCCCGAGGCGCCGCGATGGGCGATATTAAGCATGAAGCAGCTGCGCCATCGCGCTGATGGCGTATTTGTAACTATCCGCGCCGAAACCGCAGATAGAGCCCTTAGCGGCTTGCCCAACATACGATATGTGGCGGAATTCTTCACGCCGCAGCGGGTTGGAAAGGTGCACCTCAATCACCGGAATAGAAATGGCAAGCAGCGCATCCATGATCGCAACGGATGTGTGGGTGTAAGCACCTGCATTGATAATCAGCCCATGATACTGCGCCCCCGCCTTCTGAATGCGGGTGATGATCTCGCCTTCGTGGTTGGATTGCCAGCAATCCACCTCCAGCCCGCGGGCACTGGCGGTTTTTCTGCAAATCTCGTCAATATCGGCCAGCGTCTGATGGCCATAAATATGCGGCTCGCGGCTGCCGAGCATATTGAGGTTAGGACCATTGACGATAAGAATTTTACTAGTCATAATTGCTTCTTGGTTAATTACTGCCGTCATTGCGAGCGTAGCGAAGCAATCCAGATGTTTCAATCAATAACTGGATCGCCGCGCCTCCTTGCGGCTTCTCGCAATGACGGAGTTATGCAAATTACACTCAACGGTAAAACTCATCTACTTGATAACGCCTGCACCGTGGCGGCGTTGGTTGAGTCCCTGGGCATCAATGCCACCCAGGTGGCAATTGAGAAAAATCAGGTCATTGTCCCGCGCGCTCGCTGGAGTGCTGAACCGCTGGCCGAAGGTGACCGCGTTGAGGTCGTGCGTTTTATTGGAGGCGGATAGTGGATAAGGGATTTTCGATCGCTGGCAAAACCTATCATTCACGCCTGCTGGTGGGCACCGGTAAATACAAAGACCTTGCCGAAACCAAAGCGGCGATTGAAGCCAGCGGCGCCGAGATTGTCACGGTCGCTATTCGCCGCATCGATCTTGCCAAAAAGGGCGAGGGCAGCCTGCAGGATGTGCTGCCACCCTCGCGCTACACCTACCTCCCTAATACGGCGGGTTGCTACACGGCAGACGATGCGGTCCGCACGCTTCGTCTGGCGCGCGAGCTGGGCGGCTGGAATCTGGTGAAACTGGAAGTGCTGGCCAAGGAAACCAACGAACGAAAAACTCTCTATCCTGATGTGGTGGAAACACTGGAGGCAGCGCGTGAGCTGGTGAAGGACGGATTCGACGTCATGGCCTACACCAATGATGATCCGATTACCGCAAAGAAGCTCGAGGATATTGGCTGTGTGGCGATCATGCCGCTCGGCGCGCCGATTGGCTCCGGCCTTGGCATTCAGAATAAGCTCAATATTCGCATGATTGTGGAGCAGTCGCGCGTGCCGGTGCTGGTGGATGCTGGAGTGGGCACTGCTTCTGATGCGACGCTGGCCATGGAGCTGGGCTGCGATGGTGTGCTGATGAATACAGCGCTTGCTGAAGCGCAAAATCCCGTGCTGATGGCGCAGGCGATGAGGCACGCAGTGATGGCGGGGCGCGAGGCTTTCCTCGCTGGCCGCATGAAAGCGCGCAGCTACGCCGATGCCAGCAGCCCGCAAACAGGCATCATCGGCGCTTGATTAAGTAATGCCGCTAGCACGACCATTTATAAAAATAGTATCATATTGGTCAGCAACCGCGCTTAGTACATCCAGATGCCCTTTGAGTCGATCAATGATAGATTGATGCTTATCTTCATGATTATTGCCGGAGGGTTTTGTTACCGGGTTATAGCCATGGGTTTCTCTCTCACTTATATCGGCAATAAAATCTTCAAGCCCATGTTTCGCCGGTGGGGTATTATTATCCGTATCAGGTTTTGGCTTGCTGGTAATTGGCGTTGGTTTGGGGCCATTGAGAATAAAATCAATCTCATCAACACTGAGCCCGCGACTTTTCAGCTCAATAACTTTAAGCCGTCGCGCTTTACTATCTGATTTCCTCATGTTTTCGTAGGTTTGTGCTCCCCATGTAATTACGTCTGAGAGAGGTGTTGTCAGAGGCTCACTCTTATTGCGGCCATGCTTCCTCAAAAAATCAAGCGTTGCTTTTTCTTCTTCCAGCCTTTCTTGCAGATACTGCGTTATATACTTAAAGTGATCCGTTGATTTTCTTTGCAGCTGACTGTTGAGTATGGCATCGCTGGGCGTAGCGGCATCTTCTCTTTTTGGCGCCAGCATGTTCAGGCTGCTTGCAATAACGTTTGAATGAACTAATCCAATATCGTTTGCTGGAATGTTTGCGATATCAGTATCTTTTTGAACTAGCAGCTTGTGTTTCAGGTAGGCGAGATATTCGCCGTATGTTGGAACATCGTCGATTTTGCGCCCCCGTTCTTTTAGCGTATCCCGGCAAAAAAGGTTGGTTTCGCACATAACCAGCCGTGTGCGCTCGCAATCCTGAAGCGCAGCGGAAAAAGGTGTGGCTTGGAAGGATTCTAGTTTTTTCAGGTATTCTTCCCGGCGGGGAAGTGGTTTGCCTTTTGGCGCTGTATTCTCGTCCATGCTCTTATTGCCTTAGATTTCCTATCTTTCAAAACCTAGGCTAGCACAGAAAAATTAATTCTTCTTTGCTCTTTTCTGCCGCGAAATTATTGATGAAAATCTGTTGGTTACTATGAAGCGGCAGTTTCAGCTGCTGGCGGTTCGGGTGGTTTTTCGGCGGCTTTGGCCTCGGCCTCGGCTTTTTTCTTGCGCGGGTCATAGGGTTCCTGCTGCGGAATCGGCAGGCGCGGCAGCAACCGCTTCATGAAAAACTTATCCTTGAAGTAGAAAATCTTTTTGGTGCGGATCGGCGGGTGCGATTCAATCAGGATAATCTGCTCATCGCGTGGCAGGGTAATCACCTCCTGCGGCAGCAGCAGGGCGCGCTGTACCTCCGAGGTGTTGACGGTGCGTGCCGCCGGGTTCAGGTCAAGGAATTTCGGTTTATTGTGCGAGTGCTGCTGCGCGGTTTTATTGCCGATCAGCTGGGAAATGAGGTTAGCGGTTTCCACGTTGTTTGCGGCGAAAGTGATACGGTAGTAGCTGTTGGAAAGGAAGCTGTTCATACCTGCTTCTTCATAGATGCCTTTAAGCTGCTGTGTATCTTGTGTGATGATGAACAGCTTCACGCGATACCCACGGAAATAGGCAATACCCACCTGAAATTGCGGCATTTCGCCAAGGCTGGGAAACTCGTCCATCATGAACAGCACGCCGTGCGGCTCGTCTTTTCCCGGCATTTTACGGGTCATGAAGTCGGTCGCTTGCTGGTAAAACACTTTCAGCAGCGGCTCGAGGCGCTGTAAGTTGTCGGGTGTGACGCCGCAGAACACGCTCATTTTCTTTTTCTTGAGCAGCTGCATGTCGAAATCGCTGCGGGCAGTGGTGGCATCAATCAGCGGGTTTGCCCAGAGTTCGAGGCCGGAGTTGAGGGTGGAGATAACGCCGGAGCGCTCTTTATCCGCCTTCTGCAGGAAGGCGGCGATATTCATATACGCGACCGGATGAATGCGTTTACCGATAGTATCAAGCACAACCGCAAGGTTATACACCACGTCATCCGAACGCATGGTGCGCACCACTTCGCCAAAGCTGTTGACCTTTTCCGGCACGGCGATGAGGTAAAGAATCACACCCAGCATGAGCGAGCGCGCTTCATTCTGCCAGAATTCCTGTTCGGGCAGGATGAGGTTGCAGATTTTCTGCACGTCATCGACCATCTGGCCGGGCTTTTCGGAAATCCAGTCCAGCGGGTTATAGCAATGAGAAACGCCGTCAGGATCCGCCGGGTTCCAGAGGAACACCTCCTGTCCGATTTTCGCACGGTAGCCGGAGGTGAGTTCATGGTTTTCCATTTTAATGTCATGGCACACCACCGATTCCTGCCAGAAGAGCAGGTTGGGAATCACAAACCCCACACCCTTGCCGGAGCCGGTCGGGGCAAAAAGCAGCACATGCTGAAAGTCATCAGCGATGAGATAGTTATTATGGCCGGTGCGCCCCAGCAGCAGACCTTTCTTGGCGCGCAGCTTGGCGGCGCGGATTTCTGCTTCGGTTGCCCAGTGTGCATCGCCATGCACGCTTTCTTTATATTTGAACGGTCGGAAATCCAGCAGCGGCGCGCGTATCAGGTATAAAAGAATCAGGCTGAAAGCCATGCCGCCCAGCGGCGGCGCAACAAATTTGAGCGTGTATTCCTCAGGAAACGCTGCGCCCAGATGTTTGTTGGCGCTCCAGTAATCAAACACCGCGAACCAGTAATCAAGTAGCGGTTGATAATAGTCCGGCACAATTTGCGGATAAAATATTACATTGATGTATCCCTGACCATAATACATCAGAATCACTGCAATCACGCCTGCATAGACAGGCAGCACAAGTATCGCCAGAATGATGGCAGTGATAATTACCGCGTTTGCGGCTTTACGCTTACTGTTGGTGGTTTGGTGATCGAGGGCCATAAGGTCGGGCTTCGGGCTTTGGGCTTCGGGCTTCGGGTAAACAATTCCCTAGAGACTAAAGCATGTAGCCTAGAGCTTAAGTGCTTTCCTTAAAATAAATCTCTGACACGTAGCGCATGCCGCGCTTTCCGCGTTTGAGCTGGATAATAACATTGATCACATTCTCAACATAGCCTTTTATTTGCTCGCGGGTCACGCCAAGCCCGGCCTGCATGATCATGAGAATCAGCTGCTCAATCGCCAGCTCAGGCGTATCGGCATGCAATGTAGAGATGGAGCCGGGGTGGCCGGTATTGACGGCGCGTAGAAAAGAAAAAGCCTCCTTACCGCGAAGCTCGCCCAGCATCAACCGGTCAGGGCGCAGGCGCAGGCAGGCTTCAATCAAATCCTGCATGGTCACCTGCGCGCGCCCCTGGCCGCCTTTGGACGCAATCAGATGAACGCGGTTAGGAATATGTGGAATCATAATCTCGCGCGCATCTTCGCAGGTGATGAGGCGCTCGGTTGGCGGCACAACTTTCAAAGCAGCGTTCAGAAAGGTGGTTTTACCGGTGGAGGTGCCGCCGCTGATAATAATATTTTTCTTTGCCAGAATAGCTTCGCGGATAAAATCTTTCACTGCTCCGGCATTGAGTAACTCACGTAGTTTTTTATCGATGGCATTGGGCTCTTTACGAACGATCGTGTTTTGAAACGCCCCGATCGCTTCGTACTGATCCAGATCCAGATTCATGATTGTCTGTTTGCGTATCGACATGGCGATAGTATTGGCTTCGCAGGCGGGGGGAAATACCACTTGAATACGGTAGCCATCCGGCAGAGTGGCCGAAAGCAGTGGCATTTCTTCGCTGATTTTCTGCTCAGTGGCCTGCGCAACCAGGCGTCCAAGCGATTTCAGGTGCGAGAGATCAAATTCCGGCACCTCATGGCGGGTCATATCGCCACCAATTTCCACCCACACTTCACCCGGCACGTTGATCGAAATTTCGCTCACATTTGGCTGATCAAAAAACTTCCTGAGTGGAATCAGGTAGGTTTCCAGCGCAGTAAATGAACCCGTAGCCATAGCTATTGCACAAACACCGAGTTGCCACTATCGGAAGGAAACTCAAGGTCGCGATTCACAAATACATTCAGCCTCGTGCCCTGATCCACCGTGATGGTCGGTTTCGTGTTAATCAGCGCATCAACAATACGCTGTGACGCTGCGCCCATGGTGGCAACGCCGCCACGGACAGCATCATTTCCGGCGGTGCTGGTGCTGGTTGTGCCGTTAGAACCGGTAGTGGTGGTGCTCTGCGTATCATCCACCGCATCGGCGGCAAGCCCAACGCCGATTGAAACCACGCTGGTCAGGAAAGCGCCAGTGAAGATCTCGGTGAACTTATTATCGGCAATACCCTCAACCCCCGCGCGACCAAGTGCATCCACGCCCGGCGAGTCGATTTCGATATCCAGACCATCCGGGCGAATGAGCCGTGTCCAGACAACTAGCACGCGCACTTGGCCGCGTGTGACTGAGGAATTGTATGTGCCAATCAGGCGGGATCCTTTGGGGATCATCACCTCACGGCCGGACTCCGCGTAGATATCGCGGCTGACAATCGCGCGCAGTGTCCCAGGCAGGTCGGTATTAATCGCCGTTTCCATGATGGCGTCGATGATCTTGCCCTGTGCAATCGTGGTAGAAAGATTGGTCAGTTTGGTGGCGCGGCGCTTTTCAGCACGTGTTGCTTCGGTTGCATTACGCAGGAAAGCGGCATTGGGATCCCCCTGCGCCAGCGCCGTATCAGCAGCCTGTGCGCTCGCATTGGCGGCAGGCGGTGCAGCATTCAGCACCAGCATGTTGGAACGCAGGCGCGCCTGCTGATTCTGGTCGTTAATATTACTCGATCCACCTGGCACTATCGCATTAATATTTGGCGCCGAAGGAGGTGCGGCGTTGCGGGTTGGCGGCGGCGGCGGTGGTGGCGGCAGCGGGGTGGCAGATGCAGCGGTTGGCCGTGGTGGTGGCGGCGGTGGCGGCGGCGGTGGAGGCGGAGGGGGAGGGGGAGGCGGAGGTGGCGGAGGAGGTGGCGGTGGAGGCGGCGCACTCGGGGTGGCATTACCTGAGGCAATGCCAGGGGCTGCCGGTGCCGGTGCGATATCAACAGGAGCTGCAAGGTTGCTGGGGGCATTGGCAGCGATAACCGGCGGCGCGGCTGGTGGTGGGGCACTATCGCTGAAAAGATTATATATGGCGTAGCCGGCGATGGTGATCAAAATAAAACCAAACACAATCACCTTGCCGGGGCCTGATCCTCTCGAGGGGCCAGTGTGATCCATGGCCAGTGTTTCTTCATCTTCCTGCTGTAAGAAATCTTGACCATCTTGGAACGATTCCATCGCAGGTTGATCAGTATCGCGGCCGCGGGCGCTGTTTTGCTCGCTGGGGGTGTCGGTATTGGCTGCTGGAGTAAGTTTATTTGAATCGTCGTCTTGCGCCATAGCCGTTACCGTGGATTTAATACTTCGTTATAGACGTGCACACTGCCGCCGCTGTGTCGCAGGATAAATTCGCCTGCAATCTCTTCAACCATAAGCTCATTGCCGCGGGCGGTGTAGCTCACCTCACGCTCGGGCTGGCCGGGGCTTACCACAAAAACGCGCGGGGTTTCCACTGTGGAGCGATAGGTAAAAAAGGTGGTCTGGCCGTCGTCATGCACTTTCACCGGTGCGATCTCGTCTGACCCGGTATAGGTATAATTATAGTTGAGGCTCGAGCGCGCAGTGGCGCTGTGATCGGGAAGAAATCCCTCCGGTGCCTTGGAAACATCATCGAGGAAAGCAGGCTTGGTGGAAGCCGATGGCTTGGCATCAGGATAGTGGAAGCGCACGACATAAACGGGTTTTTCTTCACTGTCTTCCGGCAACGATTTTAAATCAAAATGATAGGATCTGCGGTTGGTAATCACGGTCATGTTTGTCACCAGCCCATCGACCATCGGGCGAATGAAAAGGCGCTGACCCGATGGGATAATCTGCCACAGGCTACGGTCGCCAACGGAGATGGTTTCAACTTCTTCATCACGCGCGAAAATCACACTGGTTTGAAAGCCAAAGCGGGTGGTCAGTGTGTAGATGTCCGACTCATCGTACGGAAGCACAACCATCCGCTCGTCGGAGGGCAGACTCGCGTCAGTTACGTCCGAACCATCTGCCAGTGCGTTATTACCGGGCAGGCTGATCACAAAAAAGAAGGCAGCGAGAAGAGCATGTATCATCGCGGTAAAATTTCCTCGTCTGTACGGTAGGAAGTCACGCGGAACCCAAGCGGATTAAGGTAGCGTTCCTCCATGGTTAAAGCCATTTTGACGTATTCAAATCGAAGGGTAACGATACGGTGGAAATTAAACACACCGCTTTCATTTTTCTCTTCAATCAAAACCCGCGCCTGAATTGTCGAAGGGTTGAGGTAGGTAAAAGACCTGAATTTCACAGTTCGCTGACCGCTGGCGCCCAGCCTTGCGGTGTTACTGTTGGGGTTGTTGGGGTTCTGCTGGCTGATAAATTCCGGATAGACAGTGCCGCTTTCCGACATCACGCGCACTGTCTCATAATTGCGGGCGAGGTCGGTAAGGCTGTAGGTTTCGCGGGCACGGATATATTGCACGATGTAAAAATTATTCACTGCTTCATTGGCGGTCAGTTCAGTGGCTGTCAGTGGATCGACGGTTTGTACAATGCCGGTTTTCTGATCCACCTGAATTACAAACGGCTCAACAGTTTTAAGTGGGGTCAACGAAGCGATAACGAATGTAGTGGCCAGTGTGCTGGCCAGCGAGAGCAGGGTGACAAGCACCAGCAGTTTGCGCTGCACGAGCACATACTGGTAGCGGTCTTTGTACCAGTTTTTGGTTTCTCGACTGTCCTGCGTGCTCTTATTCATGCAAGCCTGTGCGGCGTTGGTGGTTGTAATGGCGGGTGAAAGGCATCTAAGGTCTTGACGTGACTATAGGTTGCATTCGTGAATAAAGTCTTAACCAGCATCATGGCTCAGCTGCTTCCCGGGGTTTTACGCTGGGTTGCCATATCGCTCGATCCAGAGAGAATCCCCCGCACTGCGTTGCCAACAATACCCGATCCGCCGCTTTGTTCGCGTGTGCGCGAGGTGCCGGGCAGGCGGCTGCTCACTCCGGCAAGCCCGCTGAAACCCTGACCAAGTTTCGGTACGTATTGCGGGCCAGCAAGTTGCTGAGCAATCATGGGAGCCTGCCTTAGCAGCGCATCAAATGCATAGGAAATCATGATCAGCAGCATGAGATGGTAGATGATGTAAAATACCAAAGGCCCCAAGCCGTTCTGTACCGGGTTGCTCCCCACCAGCTCAGCGCCAACCGGCGGCGCAACATCGCTGATGCGGATCATGCTGTTAAGGTCTCTCACAGCGGAATCGGTGAGTCTTCCATCAGCAGTGCGCTTGAATGGATTAAAGCTAGGGTTTGCGCATCGCACGTTCGGGCCAATAAGCTTGCCAGGAGGCAATGAGTCGCCCGGGTTTCGGTAGCGAGTTTCAAGAATATACGGACACACACCGATAGATTCAGATTTCTGAGTCACGCTGACAAGGCTTGGCTTACCCAGATCAGCAAAGATGACATTAGAAAGCTGATCAAAGAACCCGATGAAATTCAGCAGCGATAGAATCCACAGCGAAACAATAGCAAACACAATCAGTACCTGCATCGCAAAGGAAATCATGAATTTCAGCCAGGTTTCAAAAAACTGCAGGGTGCTTTTAAACAGCATCATGGAAAAGAAAATCGGGCTGAGTGTAATCAGAAACGTAATCGCGGTAATGCACAGCACAAATGATAGAAAGGCGCGGATAAGAATCAGAAAGATCGATAAGAGAAAGGAAAACATCAGCATCATGATCGGCCAGTAGATGGCGCCGAGCAGCAGGAAGAACCCAATGAGTTCCTGATTGTTGCTGATAAATTGATTATTGATAGCATCGTAGATAAGCTGATCCAGATACACATAGGCAGGCACCACCCCTGAGACGCTCTGGGCATACTCTGGCAGCTTCATTTCTCTGAGCAGATCTGTCTCTTGAGAGCTGACGCTGCTTAATGTCCACCAGATGCTCTGATTGGCGAAATCGATAAAAAAGACAAACAGCAGGTTCACGCCATAATTATAATTGCTGACAAATGCCCAGACGATGCCAACCTTAATCAGTCGCACAAACACTTCTTTCGTGGTAATCTGCACCGTGCCGCTGAGTATTTGCACCCCGAAAAATGCCAGATAGATGGCGATAATCATCGCGACATATTTCTGCAATGTGAATTGCAGACCGCAATAAACCCTGCCCATCACGTCGTTGATGATTTTGACGTAATTACATAAGACACTGCTGAAAATCCGGATGGTATTATCGTCGGAGCTTCTGGGGTTCACTTCGCTGCAGAAGCTGGCAGTTCTGCCTTCTGCAGTAGGATCATCAAACAATAGTTTGGTGCCATCCACGGGTTTACCATGATTATCGCAGCGCAGCAGCTCAAAAGGCTGGCTCTGTGCAAAAGCAACGGCGGGCAGTGTTAATGCCAGCATCAATATCAGCAGAAAAAAACCATGAATGGAGCGCAGGTGCGTCATGAGGCATGCGCCCCTTGGCGTTTAGCAAACGGCCCACCGGCATTAATCAGGTTTTTGATATCATTCGCTAAAATCGCTCGCACATCATGCAGGTCGCTCAGGTTGGTGGCCAGTTGAATGGATTCGTTGTTATGGCGCACCAGAAAATGCCCATGCTCACGTTTCATGCGCGAAAGCGATCGCGCATCCGCCTCGCTGATGCCGAGAGGCTCGCTGGCATAGTCACGGCTGATTTCATCGGGCAGATAAAGGCGGGTTGCGGCCGTTTTCATCAGGGTTGTCATGGTGTGGGTTTCGGCGGCGATATCCGGCGTGCTGAGGGTGGCAAGCAACATGGCATTATGCTGGGTCAGCATCTCGAGAAGGCTATCTAAGCGGCGCGCAAAAAATGGATGCTCCAGCAGGCGGTCGGCCTCGTGAAGCACGATAATGCATGGGCTACCGTCGAGCTGATTGATAATCTGATGCAGCAGATAGGCGAAGACCACCACCCCCTGTTTGCCTTGCTGGCATAGGGCATCCATTTGAATCCCTGCAAAGCCAAGGCTACCCGAGATATCCTCCTCACCAAAATGGCAACTGGTCATGGCGCCCATCTCGCGGCTGAGTCGTAGCGCCAGCGACGGCTGGTGATTTTCAAGATGGCGCAGCACTTTTTGAAGGCTCGGGTGAGGCTGCGATTGCACATCCACCAGCGCCTGACGGATTGCCTCGCGGTCGGCTTCGTGCTGTGTCAGATGGCCGTCGAGCAGCTCGTTGATCCACGCCAGCAGGAACGATTGGTTGCGTGCGTCGGCGGCAAGGCTGAGGGGGTTCAGCGGCAGCGGGCTGGCTGGTGACGCATCGTAATAAGCGGCGCCGGTAGTCTGGCACCAGAGCGCGGCGGATTTGTTGCTGTCGAAAATTACGATACGGCAAGGCCATTTCATACATTCACCCAGCAGGAAGTTAGTCAATACCTTGCCGCTGCTGTCTTGAAAGGAATTATAGTCCAGCATGACGGTGTGGCCATTATCCTGATGGTGAAAGTTGAAGTAGTAAGGCGAACCCACCAGCGTCGGCAGGATGGTTACGGCGTCGCCCCAATGGTTGCCGGTGGCTTGCCCGGCAGGAAAGCGGTTCAGGCGTGCAAAGCCAGCAACGTGGCGCCTGCTCAGTGTGTCCTGACGTCGGATAAACTCGAAATTGCCCGGCAGGCTAGCCCAGAAGCTTTCCTCCATCCGAATATCTTCGCGCACGGTGGCCACACCAAGCTGGCCAAGCCGCTGCTGCACCTTTTTAATTTCATCATCCAGCACACGGTGATCGTCGGTGATCACGGTGATGGTCGTCTGCACATCTGCAAAATCAGTCGGACGCATCTGCTGTTGCTGCCATATATCCTGCAGGCCGCTGACACGCGCCGAATAATGATCGCCGCTGATATCAAAGAGTTCTTTCTGTGGACGAAGGACTTTCAGTGCCTCTTTGCAGGGCTTGAAATTAAAGGACTGGCTGATGATCATCTCGGCAGACATCTGCAGCACGTGATCCAGCGCTTCAACCGTGGTTTCATGGTAGTGCTTGATGGTCAGCAGACCAGCAAAGCGTTTCTTGCCGGCAGGGGAACGGCTTTCCAGTGCATTATAACCAAAGCTGAGCCCATGCGTATGAATGTCGTTGGCGATACGGTTTTCTGCGAGAGGAAATGGCTGATGGGAAAGGTTCAGCAGCAGACCAAGAAATTCGCTTGGCTCAGAAAAAAAGATCGGCTCGAAAATGCCGTCGATCAGATTGCCTGGCAACCGCTCGGTGATGCCGATCACTCTTGCGTTATAGCGGCTGCGGATAACGTTGAGAATGCGCTGGGTAGTGCTGTCGAGGTCGCGGTACATCGCCTCCAGAAAACGCGCGCGATAGTCGCGATTTTTCTGCGTGGTCAGAACCTGATGCAGGTGGTTGGGTTGAAATAACGGGCATGACTGACCTTCGCGCAGAATCGTCAGATACACCTCGTTATGGTAATGATAATCCCAATGATTTTTTTCGCGCCATAAATCGTGCGCGTAGCGTGCGAAAGGATGGGGGTGCGTGGTCTCGTGATGCAGCGGATCGCGCCGGCGTAATGTGTGTACCCAGAAAGCAAAATGATCGCTGCTTACTGATGTTGATAGCGCCTGACGCAGCACATCACGAAGCGTGATATTACCGTCAGTATCGTTCTCATAGTTCAGCCCGCGCTGATTCTGAGTTATCTGGATGGTTTGCATCAGCTCGCCATTGCAGGTGGCGATGGTGTTTCGGTCGTAGTGGTGAAAATAGGGAATGAATTCTGCTCGAGAGGTCGCCTGCTGGAAGCTGGCCTGAGCGGATTTTTTTACTGCTGACTGTTTGAATAAACCGAACATGTCACCGTTTTCCTGAAATTAGCTTGCGTGCTGCTGTCATCCTAGTGGTCGTGGCTTAAGAAAGGATAAATCTTCCGCCGCAACAGCATCAGGCAACACAAGAACATGAAGCGATGACAGTTTCTAAGCACTCAATTACAGAAAGTATTACTCGCGCCACAGCCCAGCAGCATCGCGGTAATGGTCTCGGCGTTGAAAATCACTGCAATACCAACTCCCACCGTAACGGCCATCCCCCAGCTCACTTTGCCAAGCAGCGCGCCAACCCCAAGCGTAATCACAGCGAGCGTCGCCAGCCCGCGTCCCAAATTGCCATACATGAAATCCACCACCCGGCACAGAACGTCACCCATCGGTGTCTGCGCCGGATTGTTTTGGCAGTTTGCATAGACACAGGCGATCATCAGAAAATAAACGATTACGCTGAAAAAAATCACGCGATTAAGATGGTCGATGTGATTACCACAA
Organism: Alphaproteobacteria bacterium; assembly: GCA_033763775.1. Classification (GTDB taxonomy): domain Bacteria; phylum Pseudomonadota; class Alphaproteobacteria; order Rickettsiales; family SXRF01; genus JAJTHB01. Next base: position 184,865 of record JANRJW010000010.1, read on the forward strand.
GGCCATGAGGCAGTGATGGTTCGTGCCGCTTTCCTGTGCATAAGATTCCTTTAACGCCAATTTTAAATAAATGAATTACACCATCAATCTAACACAAGATTGTGACAGTTTTTTGACAATCCTGCTGAAAAATCAACTTTTTTGCATAATAATGCATAATCATAAAGAATGCATTGATAATTAGCTGTTTTTGCTTCAAATAATGACATGAAATCAGGGGTTGAAAAGCCTTTGTTGATTAAGATCAGCAGCGCCCACATTACGGAGTGTCGTCATGAGTCAGGTTGAACAGCGTCTCGCCCAGATGGGCATTACCCTTGCGCCATCAGCGCCGCCGGTAGCGAATTATGTGCATTACGTCATCACCGGCCATCAGATTTTTGTATCAGGCCAGCTCCCGATGAAAGAGGGCAAACCGCTGGCCAGCGGGCAGGTGGGTACGCACTGCACCATTGAAGAGGCGCAGGCAGCGGCGCGCCAATGCGGCATCAACATGCTTTCGCATCTGAAAGAAGCCTGCGGCGGCAATCTGGATCGCATCAAGCGCTGTGTGAAGCTGGGGGTGTTTGTCAATTCCGGTGCCACCTTTACTGACCATCCCAAAGTCGCTAATGGTGTGTCTGATTTTATTGTTGAGGTGTTTGGCGAGGCGGGCAAACATACCCGCGCAGCGGTGGGCGTCAGCCAGCTGCCGTTTAACGTCGCTGTCGAGGTCGATGGTATTTTTGAAATTTAAATTTGCTTATACGTCATCCACTGCATGACAATCAGATGCAGAACATACAGATGCGCTGTGTAACGTGCCGCCAGCTGCGCCGGTAGTTCAAGCCATGGGGCAAGGCGAACCGCCTGAAGCATTGTTTTGCTACTCAGACAAATAGCCAGCATTGTCAGGCAAAGTCCGCCCACCATCACCGCCACCCCCTCAATTGAAAAATCAAACAAGCTTGCCTGAACCGCACCATAAGAGGCCACGGCAAGTATGCCAATCATCCAGAGCTCGTGGGGTGGGTAATGCTCGCGCCTGCGCATCATGTAGCCGAGCAGGGCAAAAGGAAAGACAAGGCTACCATACATCACCACAAACATCGTGGGAAGCATCAGGAGCATGCTGATCAGGTACCACTCCAGTGGCCGCTTGATGATTTTGCTTTGACGTTCCTGCCAGTTCAGTGCTGCGCGACATAGCAATATTGTAAACAGAATGTTGAGTTCATTCGGTGTCATAAGCAGCATAAAATCAGAGATTGTCAGCAGCACTGCCAGCCACAATAACTCACGCTGAAAGCGGTAATGTGGCGCGTAGCCGACCAGAAACAGAAACACCATCGGTGCGCTTCGTCCGATCGCTCTGAGCCATTCGATGTCTGCAAAGAAAAAATGCCCGATATGGTCAAGCAACATCAGGCCGAGCGCGAATAGTTTCAAAGCGTCCCAGCGGTTGAAAGAGCGCTGCGTGTTAAGCCGCTTTTCTGTCCAGCGCCACATCAAACGTCGCTTCGGTTCTTTGTTTGATGTCATCAAGGCTCACATTCGGAGCCATCTCAATCAGCTTAAGCCCGCCGGTATCGATCGTAAAGACCCCCAGCTCGGTAATCACCATATGTACCACGCGCTTGCCAGTCAGCGGCAGGGTGCACTGCTTCACCAGCTTGGCGCTGCCATCCTTGGCGTTGTGTTCCATCAGCACCACCACGCGCTTAACCCCCGCGACCAGATCCATCGCGCCGCCCATGCCCTTGACCATTTTGCCCGGCACCATCCAGTTGGCAAGGTCGCCGGACTCGGATACCTGTAGCGCACCGAGAATGGAAAGGTCGATATGCCCGCCGCGAATCATCGCAAAGGAAGTGGCGGAGTCAAAAAAGCTGCTGTCAGGCAGTTGGGTGATGGTCTGCTTGCCGGCATTGATCAGGTCGGGGTCGATCTTATCCGGTGTCGGGAAGGGGCCCATGCCCAACATGCCGTTTTCGCTTTGCAGCGTCACTTTCATGCCGGCAGGAATATGGTTGGCGACCTGTGTCGGCATGCCGATGCCGAGATTCACATAAAACCCGTCGCTCAGTTCGCGCGCGGCGCGCACACACATCTCATCTTTGCTCCAGGTCATGCTATGCCGCCTCCCGAACGGTCTTGAATTCAATACGCTTTTCAAACTTCGCGCCCTTAAAGAGCCGCTGCACAAAAATGCCCGGCGTGTGGATGGTGTCGGCGTCCAGCTGCCCGGCCTCGACAATCTCTTCCACTTCCGCCACCGTCACTTTGCCGGCCATCGCCATCATCGGGTTAAAGTTGCGTGCGGTCTTGCGGAAAATCAGGTTGCCAGCGCTGTCAGCTTTCCAGGCTTTGATGATGGAAAGATCGGCTTTAAGCGCCGTTTCCATCACGTAATGCTCGCCGCCAAATTCCCTCGTTTCCTTGCCTTCCGCGACAATGGTGCCGTAGCCGGTCTTGGTGTAAAACGCAGGAATACCTGCGCCGCCAGCGCGGATGCGTTCGGCCAGCGTGCCTTGCGGGTTGAATTCCAGCTCCAGCTCGCCGTTTAGGTACTGATGCTCGAAGGTTTTGTTCTCGCCAACATAGGATGAGATCATTTTTTTGATCTGCCGGGTTTTCAGCATGATGCCGAGGCCGAAATCGTCCACCCCGCAATTGTTGGAGATGACCGTGAGATTTTTCACCCCCGAATCACGAATCGCGACGATGGAGTGCTCAGCGATACCACACAGTCCAAACCCGCCGGACATAATGGTCATGCCATCAAACAAAAGTCCGTGAAGTGCGCTGGTGGCGTTGTCGTAGATTTTACTGGCCATAATTGCCTATCAAACTGTGAGTAATGCTAAAATGAGCAGATAAAACAGCAGTGCATAACGAATAGCAATATAAATATATTTTAATAACTATTAACTAAAAATTTACTTAAGATACTTATGATTAGTTAAGAAGCCGTAACCATAGGTTGGAATTTGTGATTGCAATAATAATTTGATTTTGTTATTTTTTTGAACTTCTAAACCAGACGAGATACGATGGCCAACCCCCCCTATGAGTGTATCATCCATGGATGTTAGGAAGCTGATTCAGGAGCCATCCGGGGCGGTGCGCGGCGTATTGGCGGCGAAGCTTGCCAAAGATTATAAAACGGGTGGTTTTTCCAAAGCGGAAGCTGATATAGCGGTCGATATTTTCCGCCTGCTGCTCAAAGATGTTGAAAAGAATGTCCGCAAAACGCTCTCTGAGCATTTAAGCGACTATGCTCAGGTGCCGCATGATATTGTGCTGAAGCTGGCCAATGATGAGCCGGAAATTGCCGAGCACGTACTCGAATATTCTCCGGTGCTGACCGATGATGACCTGCTTTCAATCATCGCCAGCACGCGTGAAGTGATCAAGCTGTGCGCGGTGGCGCGCAGGCAGAATGTCTCGGTATCGGTTTCCGGCGCGCTGCTTGAGTCGCGGCAGCCTTCGGTGCTCAGTGATTTATTCCGCAACAAAAGCGCGCAGCTATCGGAAAAGGGGCTGCTTTCGGCGTGGCAGGATATTGCAGAAAGTCACTCGCTGCTGGAAACGCTGGTGCATCGCGGCGGCCTGCCGCTGACGGTCGCGGAAAAGCTCTATCATGTTGTTACGGATGATCTTAAGGTTTTGCTCACTCGTCATTACAAGCTCAGCACGCCGGTGGCGCAGAAAGCGGTGAGCGATACGCGTGAGTGGGAGATGCTGGGTATTATGCCCGGCGATGGCGCGATTGATCCGGATAATGACGAACAGGTCGAAGATCTTGTTGATCAGCTCTACATGGGTGGCCGGCTCACCCACTCATTGCTTATCCGTGCGCTGTGCGTGGGCAGTATCAGCGTGTTCGAGGCGGGTATTGCGCGCCTCGCGGGCGTGCCGCGTGTGAATGCCCGTATTTTGCTCATGGATAGTGGCATTCTTGGTTTCCAAGCGATTTATAAAGCTGCTTCGATGCCAGAAGGCTTCACCGATGCGGTGCGTATTCTGCTCGGCATCAGCCTTGAAGAGACTGATTTCGGCTTTACCCGCCGCATGGATTTCAGAAAGCGGGTGATTGACCGCATCTACATGGAAGGCCACCATCGCGGGGTTGAAAACATGTCCTATTTACTGTCCATCATCGGAGGCAAGCTTGCTGTCCCAGCCTAATCCTGCAGCCAGCGCTCAGCTGGTGCTCACCGCCGATGACGTGCAACGTCTGCTCACAGATACTGGCGCTGCGCCGCGTGTGGAGATGACCCATAAAATCGGCGCCGCCTACAATGGCAAGAGTCAAGCGCCGCTGGGCGCGCGTGAGATTATTATTGCCGAGCAGATTTTCCGTCTGCTGCTACGTGATACTGAGTTGGCGGTGCGCACGTCGCTGGCGCATTATGTTAAGGATTCGCCGAATATTCCACACGATATCGTCATCAAAATGGCGCAGGATGTCGCGGAGGTTTCGTTGCCCATCCTGCAGTTTTCTGAGGTGCTCACCGACGATGACCTGATGGATCTGATTACTGCCAAGGACGAAGTCTCGCGCTATCTGGCGATTTCGCGCCGCCGCGTGGTGTCGGATCGCGTGTCAGATGCGCTGGTGGAAAAAAACCATGAAGAAGTTATCAGTGCCCTTGTTTCTAATACCGGTGCGATTATTTCTGAGCATTCTTTTGATCGCATCATCCGTGATCACCGCGGGAATGAGGCGATGATGCAGGCGGTCTCTGCGCGCAGCTATCTGCCGGTAGCCACGGTGGAAAAGTTGATTTCAGTGGTGTCGTCGTCGCTGGCTCAGACGCTCAAACAGAAATATAAATCTCCCGATGTCGCGATTGATCGCGAGGTGGAAAAAACACGCGAAAATGAAACGCTGCATCTCATTCGCCACACCCACTCCGAAAGCGAGATAGAAAAGCTCGTGCGCCAGCTTCATGCATCAGGCAGGCTCACGCCGTCGATCATTTTAAGCGCGCTGTGTCAGGGTGATTTCAGCTTTTTTGAAAACAGCCTTGCTCATCTTTCCAATATTCCGGTGGCCAATGCCCGCAAGCTGATTACCGATCGCGGAGAGCTTGGTTTCCGTGCTATTTACAACAAATCCGGCCTGCCGGAGGCGATGTTTCCAGCGGTGAAGCTGCTGCTTAAAATCGTGCGCGAGCTGGATAGTGAGGGCGAGAAAAAAGGTGGTTCGCGCTATGCGAACCGTATTGTTGAGCGCATTCTGCACCACGCAGAGGATACGCCGATGGAAAATCTGTCCTACATCATTGCGCTGGTTCGCCGCGTGGCGCATTGATGCGCGGATGATGGCTTTACAGCCCGCTTTTTTTGTGTCACGTTTCTTAGCAAATTAACCAAATAATGGTGTGCTCACATGTCACTTACCAAAATCGCTGTGGTTGCAGATGATTCGCCCAAAGCCCAATCTGCGCTGAAAGAAATCGAAAAACGCTACGATATTGTGGAGATCACCAAGCGCCGCATGGGCGCAGAAGCGATTGTGGTGCTTGGGGGGGATGGTTTCATGCTGCAGACCCTCCATGAATACATGAAAATGAAGCTGCCATTTTATGGCATTAATTGCGGCACGGTCGGGTTTCTGATGAACCAGTTTAATCTGGAAAACATCATCGAGCGCATGAATGCAGCGCGCTCTTCGGTGCTCTATCCGCTGCATATGTTTGCCAAGCGCGCCAGTGGTAAAACAGTGCAGGCGCTGGCGTTTAACGAGGTGTCGCTGTTTCGCGACGGCAGGCAGGCGGCGAAAATCCGGGTGTCGATTGATCATGTGGTGCGCCTCAAAGAACTGATCGCCGATGGCATCTTGGTGGCCACCCCGGCAGGCAGCACCGCCTATAATTTTTCGGCCGGCGGGCCCATCATTCCGCATGGCGCGAATGTGATTGCGCTCACGCCGCTGGTTCCGTTTCGCCCGCGTCGCTGGCGTGGTGCGCTGTTGCCGCACAATGCCAGCATTAACTTTACCATTCTCGAAGCAAGCAAGCGGCCGGTCAATGCAGTGGCGGATTTCACCGAGATTGAGAACGTCACCGACGTCATCATCAGCGAGCAGCGCAAATCCGGCGTCACTCTTCTTTTTGATGCCGAGCATAATCTCGAAGAACGCATTATCAAAGAGCAGTTTACCTATTGATTGTGATAGCAAAAAAGCTGTCATCAATTCTTCATATTTTATTATTAGCATTCATTAACGAATTGGCTAAGATATTTGGGTTAAACATATCCATCATTGAAAAACGAAAGATCCCGCCATGACCAGCAAGCCTAAATCAGCCAGTCCACTTCAGGGCTTCACCTTACTCATCGATCAGGAAATCTGGGGCGACAAAGCGCTTCAGGTGATGAAGGCTTACGGCACTAAGACTGGCATGAGTGATTTGGCTGTCCTGCTCGGTGGCGCTGTATCAAACAGCAGTGCCACCACTAGTGACGGTCAATGGGGTGCATATGTTTGGTCGGCCTCTTCCGATGCATTTGGTCTTGTCCGCGCCGTCAATTACTACGGTGACCGGGGCTTTAACAACCCGAGCGGGCGTCTCCTGGGTGCGCGCCCCGCTTTGCTATCATCGGTTGCATCTTCAATCAGGCTGAGCGACTCGTCCCCCGAAGCCTTGGCGAAGGGGGAAGCGATTCGTGGTGAGCCTATACGAGATGCGAATGGTCAGGTGATATGGAATGATGTGATTCTGTTTGGCGAATATCCGCAGAAGATAGCAGATGAAAATATAACTAGCGAGTTGAAAGGGTTATCTGAAGCTCAGTTGGAAAAAATGGAAACAGGCAAAACATATACCTTTGACAGTGAAAAACGCGACGCTTACGACAAGCCGTTCAACGCGAAGCAGTATCCTGAATACCAATACAAGGGTAAGAAATATATTCGCGTGGAGGCAAAGCCCGACGGCGAGGGTTATTCCATGCTCTCTAACGGCGAGCAAGCACAAGCAGGACAAACCTACTGGGTAGAAGTGCAGCCCATCGAATGGCTAAGAGACCCCAGCGGCATATGCGTAGCGCGGCAGGCACTCTTTGCTGGTGTGCAATTCGACAGGAAGAAAAAATACGACGGCAATTTTGAGAACACCGATATGTATCGTTACCTCAATACTCATTTCGCCCAAGAAATCATTCCCTCACAGTCGCTTAAGCAGTCGCAGGCGAAGGATAAGGACGCTAAGCCCCGTAGCGGCTGGCCTGCTGCGGCGAGCTGGGCAGAGAGGCACCCGTCTGCCGTCACCACCCCATGGGGCGAGGCCGTTCAGGATCCAAAAAGCGGTGAATGGATCGCGCGCTGAGTGCTTGAGGAAGACTTTTTGCTCGCGACTTGCGCCTAACTTCCCCCTTGCCAGCGGCGCAAAATTCGTCTAAAAGCTTACTCCCGACTTTATAAAAGGCGGGGTTTTTTGTTCATTTCATGGAGTAAATACAATGGCTACCGGCGTCGTTAAATGGTTCAACCCCGCAAAGCGTTTTGGCTTTATCAAGCCCGATGACGGTGGACAGGACATCTTCGTACACATCACCGCGCTGGAAGCAGCGGGTCTCTCCATGCTCGATGAAAACCAGAAAATTCAATATGATCTGGCGGAAAGCAAAGGCAAAACCTCAGCGGTGAACCTGAAGCTGATCTAATTTTATAATTCGCACTCATTCATTGGATGAGTGGTGAAGGATGAGCGGTGATCGTATGATCGTTTATCTCTCATCTCTCATCCCTCATCCATTTATTTTGTCTGTTTTTTCTCATGAAATCCATCCGCAATATCGCCATTATCGCCCACGTTGACCACGGCAAAACCACGCTGATTGACCAACTGCTTCGCCAATCCGGCACCTTCCGTGCCAACCAGCAGGTGGAGGAATGCGTCATGGATTCGGGGGATCTGGAGCGTGAGCGCGGCATTACCATTCTGGCAAAATGCACCTCGGTGGTGCGTGGTGATATCCGTATTAACATTGTTGATACACCCGGCCACGCCGATTTTGGCGGTGAGGTGGAGCGCGTGCTCACCATGGTCGATGGCGTGGTGCTCCTCTGCGATGCGGCGGAAGGGCCGCTTCCCCAGACGAAATTTGTTTTAAGTAAAGCATTAAAACTTGGCCTTAAGCCTATTGTTGTCATTAACAAAGTCGATCGCGGTGATGCGCGTCCGGATGCGGTGCACAGCGAGGTGTTTGATTTGTTTGCCGCGCTCGATGCCAGCGAAGAGCAGCTTGATTTTCCGACGCTCTACGCCTCTGGCCGTGATGGCTGGGCGGCAGAGAGCCTGACCGCGCCGCGCGAAACGCTTGATCCGCTGTTTGATAAAATCATCAGCCATGTACCGGCGCCGGATGTGGATCCGGATGCTTCATTTGCCATGCTGGCCTCGATTCTGGAATATGATTCGTTTTTAGGGCGCATCCTGACTGGCCGTATCTATAGCGGCACTGCCAAAGTTGGCATGCCGATCAAGGCGATGAACCTGAGGGGCGAAATTTTAGAGCAGGGCAGGTTGACTAAGCTGCTCGCGTTCGACGGCATCAAGCGTGTGCCGGTGGATGAAGCGCAGGCGGGCGATATTGTCGCTGTTGCCGGCATTGAAAGCGCGACCGTCTCCGACACTATCGGCGGGCTGGAGCTTTCGAGCCCTGTGCCCTCGACGCCGATTGACCCGCCGACCATGTCGGTCACTATCAGTGTGAATGATTCGCCGCTGGCCGGTCAGGAGGGCAGCAAAGTCACCAGCCGTATGATTCGTGAGCGCCTGTTGCGTGAGGCGGAAGGCAACGTGGCCATCCGTGTCACCGAGGCTGATTCGAAAGATGCGTTTGAAGTGGCGGGCAGGGGTGAGCTTCAGCTCGGCGTGCTCATTGAAACCATGCGCCGCGAGGGCTTTGAGCTTTCGGTGTCGCGCCCACGCGTGATTTTCCGCACCGATGACATCACCGGTGAGAAGCTGGAGCCGATCGAAGAGGTGGTGATTGATGTAGACGAAGAGCACTCTGGCATCGTGGTGGATAAGATCTCGCAGCGTAAGGGTGAGATGATTGATATGCGTCCTTCTGGTGGTGGCAAGCAGCGCATCGTGTTTTATGTGCCATCACGCGGGCTGATCGGCTATCAGGGTGAATTCCTCACTGATACGCGCGGCACCGGCACCATGAACCGCCTGTTTCATGATTACAAGCCATTCAAGGGCGACCTTCCCGGCCGCCGCAACGGCGCGCTCATTGCGCTCGATAAGGGCGAAGCGGTCGCCTATGCGATCTGGAACCTGCAGGATCGTGGCATCATGTTCATTAATCCTGGCGATAAGGTGTATGAAGGCATGATTGTCGGCGAGCATAGCCGCGATAATGACCTCGAAATCAACGTGCTGCGCGCCAAACAGCTCACCAATATCCGTGCCGCCGGCAAGGATGAGGCGATTCGTCTCGTGCCGCCGCTGCGCATGACGCTTGAGCAGATGATCTCCTACATTCAGGACGATGAGCTGGTGGAGGTCACCCCCAAATCGCTACGACTGCGAAAAACAGCGCTCGATTCCAATGAGCGCAAGAAAATCAGCCGCGCTAAAAAGGCAAGCTAGCCGCACATGTCAGCATTCGAGCTGATTTCCGACTTCTCTCCCGCCGGCGACCAGCCTACCGCCATCGAAACGCTACTTTCAGGGCTGGGTGCCAGCGCGCGCGATCAGGTGCTGCTTGGTGTCACCGGCTCCGGCAAGACCTTCACCATGGCGCAGGTCATCGCGCGTACGCAGCGTCCGGCGCTCATCATGGCGCATAACAAAACGCTCGCCGCGCAGCTCTACAGCGAGATGAAATCCTTCTTTCCGAATAACGCCGTCGAGTATTTCGTCTCGTATTACGACTACTACCAGCCCGAAGCCTACGTTCCGAAAACCGACACCTACATTGAAAAAGATTCCTCGATCAACGAGCAGATTGACCGCATGCGCCACTCCGCCACGCGCAGCATGCTCACCCGGCCGGATGTGATTGTGGTGGCGTCGGTTTCCTGCATCTACGGCATCGGCTCGGCAGAGAGCTATCAGGGCATGGTCAAAAGCTTGAAGGTTGGCGAGCGCATCGAACAAAAAGCGCTGATTCGCACGCTGATTGAGCTGCAATACCAGCGAAACGATATGGATTTCCACCGCGGCACCTTTCGTGTGCGCGGCGATTCGCTGGATCTATTCCCCTCGCATTATGATGATGCCGCGTGGCGCCTGTCTTTCTTCGGTGATGAGCTGGAGATGATCAGCGAGTTCGACCCCTTAACCGGCGAATCCAAGGTGAAGCATGAGGCCATTGAGATTTTCGCCAATAGCCACTACGTGACCACGCGCCCGACGCTGGAGCGCGCCATCAAGGAAATCAAGGCAGAGCTGAAGGTGAGGCTGGACTGGCTGCGTAGCAATAACAAGCTGGTGGAAGCGCAGCGCCTCGAGCAGCGCACGCAGTTCGACCTTGAGATGCTCACCGAAACCGGCATGTGCAAGGGCATTGAAAACTATTCGCGCTATCTCGCCGGCACCAAGGAAGGCCACCCGCCGCCCACCTTGTTTCAATACCTGCCGAAAAACGCGCTGCTGTTCATCGATGAATCCCATGTCACGGTGCCGCAGATTGGCGCGATGTATAGCGGCGACCGCTCGCGCAAATCCACGCTGGTGGAATTTGGTTTCCGCCTGCCCAGCGCACTGGATAACCGGCCGCTGAAATTCGAAGAATGGGACGCCATGCGCCCGCCCACCATCTTTGTCTCCGCCACGCCCGGCAAATGGGAGCTGGAGCGCACGGGCGGCGTCTTTGCCGAGCAGGTGATACGCCCCACCGGACTCACGGATCCGCCTTACGAGATCAAGCCGGTCGCCTCGCAGGTGGATGATCTGCTTGCTGAGTGCCATGCCAAGATCAAGGCTGGCCAGCGCATTCTGGTCACGACGCTGACCAAGCGCATGGCCGAAGAGCTCACCGAATATATGAACGAGGCGGGCATCAAGGTTCGCTATCTTCATTCCGATGTCGAAACGCTCGAGCGCATCGAGATCATCCGCGATTTGCGCCTCGGCAAGTTCGATGTGTTGATTGGTGTGAACCTGCTGCGCGAAGGCCTTGATATTCCCGAGTGCGGCTTGGTTGCGATTTTAGATGCCGATAAGGAAGGCTTTCTGCGCAGTACCACCTCGCTCATCCAGACCATTGGCCGCGCCGCGCGCAATGTCGATAGCAAAGTGATTTTATACGCCGACCGCATCACCGATTCGATGAAGGCCGCGCTGTCCGAAACGGATCGCCGCCGCGCCAAGCAGCAGGCTTATAATGAAAAACACGGCATCACGCCACAGACGATCAAAAAACATGTTGGCGAGATCATCGAATCCGTGGCGGAAAAAGATTACGTGACGGTGGACACCAAGCTGAAAAAATACGAAGTAAAGCTTTCGGATAATGCCAAGAAAAACCCGGAAAGCTACATCGCCGCGCTGCGCGACATGATGCTGAAAGCCGCCTCTGACCTTGAATTTGAAGAAGCTGCCCGCCTGCGTGATGAAATGACGCGCCTCGAGGAAAAGCTCCACGCGCCGGGATCTGCGAAGAAAAAAGCCTGAATAATTCAGGCCATCCGGCTACGCAATACCAGCGGCTTGGCCTGCCATCTGGTCGCGGCGCGCCAGCTCGTTCTGCGAGTGGCTTTTCTTGCCGCGTGTTACCGCAACCACCGCGCCCAGCGCCACGGCTGCTGCCACCGTACCACCAACGATCCACTTCGTTTTGCCCCCGGTTTTGGTGGCTTCTTTAGCCGCGGTTTTAGCTGCTTCGGTTGTTTTTTCCGCCGCCTGTTCGATCTTCGCCATCAGGTCATGACCCTCCAGATGCGGGTGCTTGTTTTTAAGTTCGCCAGTGAGTTTAACAACAGCAGCTTCGGCTTCTTTGATCTCACCTTCCAGCTTGACCACTTTCGAGCGCGACTCCTTCACGCCTTTGATCAGCGCGCTCACTTCAGCTGCCAGCGGTTCAGCGTTGTCTTTTACGGCTGCGGCAAGCGCATCCATTGCCGCATCATCCAGCTCGCTGCCTTTGGTTATCATGGTCAGCACACCATCACCATGCGGAATTTTACGCAGCGCTTCGGCCAGTTCGCGGCTTTCCGGCGCGGTGTTGTGGCGACCGATAAAATCAACCAGTTTTTTCTCTGCTTCGGCGGTGGTTTTCTGTGCTGCTTCTTGACTAGCTTTTGCTTTGGCGGTTACCTCACCAGCTTTTGCAATCTGGCTTCGTGCATCACTTAAATGGCTGCTGAATTCTTTGGAGAGTTCGTCCCTCAGCCCGGCAGCGCCTTTCATACCCGAAGCTTCCAGCTCTGCGAGTGCTTCGCTGCCAAAGGCGGCATTCGCATCCCGCACATTCACAAAGTGTTTTTTCAGTTTGCTGAAGGCACTCTTATCTTTGATTTCAATCAGCCGCGCGAGCTTTGTCATGGTTTCCTGGCTGGCTCCGGCGATATTGCCGGAGGTGACACCGATCTTCGTCAGCTCACTTTTGAAAAAAACGCTGGTGGCACTGTCTTCTACGCCTTTCACATAGGCGGCAATTTCGCCATCGGCCAGTGCTTTGTCTGAAAGGCGCTGCCTTAGTGTCGCTTTCATTTGCTCGACATTGATTTTTTCCGGTTTGCCCATGATGGCCTCGCTTAGGTTGCTTTAGTTGCGCTTATGCCCCTACTATACAATCACTGCTTTTCTTAAGCTGCATCATTTTTATGAAAGTTTTATGACAGAACAAAAAACCCAACATATTGAAAAAAATCTATTTAATCGCTATCAAACGTCCAAAACCCGCTTGGTTCCATCCTTGAATCCGGCGGCGAATTATGGTGTTTTTTACGGGCTGGCAACTTGCTGCTCTCATCAAGATAGCAACATGGAGTATTCAAGCATCAGCCACAACTGATTGCCAGGATGCCCACAAACCTGCTATGACAACATCGTTATGTTGGTCATGACGGCTTGTGCATCAAGCCAAATTATCTGCGCTGTAGGTAGCGTCGATCAGCGCCAGCATCATGTTGGTCTGCCATAACTAAAATGAAAAACAGGCGATGCTGAACGCGAATCCACACAAAACAGCTGCAGAGTTTTATTCATCGCTGGTTAGGCGTCTGGAGCAATCTAACATCGTGAAGAAAGATTGGTTTGACAAAAAAGGCCACCCTTCAAGAGAGATTCAAAATCTGATCATCGAGGAGCTGCGCAGCGGCGATTACGCGGCAGATATCGAGCTTGAACGCCAGGCGCTGGTTTTTCTGGCGAATCTATTCAAACTTTCAGCCAAGCCTATCAATCAGGAGATACAAGCTATCATTAACGATCCGAACCGATACCGTAACACCCCAAAAGTCAGGGACGATGTCAGTGTAAAGCCCAGAGATGGCGAGCATGCCATCGCCGATATTTATGATGCTCTGTCCATACGCCCTCAACTCAGGGTTTTGTTTCTTGAGTCTCGAGCCGGACGCGTGCCGCTGCCTCGAATGAGTCGGCTTAATGCTAAAAGCAAACCACCAGAACGGATACGACCAGTAGGGCGTGTGCAAGAAAAACCACCCGATCTGCTTCCTGATCTTGAGCCAGCTGCCTTCGCAAGCAGGATCTCAGACGGTCTGCTGCAGCAGCTTGGCGTGATCGATGAGGAGGGTAATCCATGTGAGCCTGTTGGTGATGAGCACATTAACCGGCTAAGGCATAACCTATGGAAAGTCTGCAAAGGCGGTATGGCGGCGGGCGGGCAAAGTGTCATGAGCTGGGCGCGAGAACTGGCTGGCAAGATGGGCATCGATATCAACAATCAGCTGCCGCCACCACGCGCCATGCGCGGCTAGCTTTTAAGCAAGTTTTTGTTTGTCAGTATGGTGCTAAATTGTTATTCTAATTAATTACAATTAACATCTTTGGCGTCCATGGTTAATCAAGGCGCCATCATGGCAACGCAAGTAAACTATGACAAAATCTCAAAATCCATCCATCACCGCAGCCTTGAAAAGGCGCTTTGAGGCGCTGAAATTAAACGGTAAAGACGATGTGGTGCTGGGGGCAGGGGAAGATAACGCTGAGCTGAGCGAAAAAGTTTCGCAAGCGATAGCGCAAGAAGTGATGCAGGGTGGTTACGAGCCTTCCGAATTGCTTGAACTGCAGATATTACAGGCTGTGAGCGAATTGCTCAAAGCTCATGGCATCAAAGAGGCTTCTGTTGATCCGAATCAGAATATTGATGAAGGAAAAAAACTTCTTCTCGAGCGGGCAGAGCGACATGATGCTCTCTATATCGGCCCGGAGCTTCGTTTTCTATTTGCCATCATGCGCAGCGGAGAGTTGCCTCCCGCAGGTAAAACAATCGCAAAAATGATTGATAAAACGATCGATAAAACGATCGCCGACACACCAGAAAACGCTGACACACCAGAAGAAGATACGAAACCACCAGCAATCGGCCAGCCCGCCGAGCAAGGCGCGGCAATGGGCAGGGGTACAATAAAAGCTATTCAGCCTCCCTTGATAACTAAGCCACGAATGGTTAAGCCACCGCAAGCGCCTGAGCCGCCTGGGTCGCGTCAAAAGGTGTGCATGAGTGGCTTGGAGATAAAACACATCATTGAACAAGCGATATCAAGAAACCCGGGGTGGGCGAGGCCAAAGAAGCATGAAATCACGCTGGATACACTCTATCAACTGGGAATTACCGATTCATTAGGCGCACGCGTACCTACGCATCATGATCCTGAAATTGCGGGGCTTCAGGACACACTCTTTGAAGTTTATCAAGGTCGGCAAATAGGCATCACGGCACTCAAACGCCTGATCGAGAATCTCAAAACAAAACTTGGTAACAATACAGAGATTGCCCGCGGCTAGATCCGTTTATTCCCGATCCTCAAACACCACTTTGCCGTTTTTCGGGTTCAGGGCGATGAGGAGTTTGCCCTCCAGCATCGCTTTTGCTTTTTTGCCAAACACATCGTAGCGCCAGCCGGAAAGCAGGCTGGATTCGGTGCTGCCCAGTGCCAGCTGCTCGAGGTCGTCCTTGCCGGCGATCAGGCTGGGGGCAATGCCGTGCTGGTCGGCTTTCACTTTCAGCAGGAAAGAAAGCATGGCCACCGCGCCGGTCACATGCTCCGGCTGGCGCTTGTGCTTCGCCACCTGCGGCCATTCGCCTTGTGGCAGTGAAAGCGCGCGCTCCACACATTCCAGAACCGAAACGATTTTGCTTTTGGAAATACCGCCTGCAAGGCTGCGAAGCCGGTCGAGATCCGCTTCTTTGCGCGGCGCAACGGAGGCCAGCTCCACCAGCACTTCATCTTTCAGGATACGCCCCCTTGGCACATCACCTTTTCGCGCCTCGCTTTCGCGCCACTCAGCCAGCTCGCGTAGAATGGCAAGGTGCTTGGGGCGCATGTTGCCATATTTCAGGCGCTTCCATGCATCGCGCGGGGATGGGTCATACAGCGCCGGGCTGGTCAGCGTCGCCAGTTCGGATTCAATCCAGCGTTCGCGTCCTGCCGCCTCGATTCTGATTTTGAGGTCATCATAAATCAGCCGCAGGTGTGTCACATCAGAAAGGGCGTAGGCCAGCTGCTTGTCGGAAAGCGGGCGCGCTGACCAGTCCGTGAAGCGCGAGCTTTTATCCAGTTCCGCGCCCACGATTTTATTCACCAGCGTTTCATACGAAACTGATTCACCATATCCGCACACTGCCGCCGCCACCTGCGTATCAAAAATCGGCTCCGGCATTGCGCCGGTTAAGTGATAAAAAATTTCAATATCCTGCCGGCAAGCATGAAACACTTTAAGCAGTTTTTTGTTGCTCAGCAGCGCCCACACCGGCGCAAGGTCAATGCCTTCTGCCAGCGGATCAATCGCTGCCGAGTGCATGGCGCCCGCAATCTGAATCAGGCACAGCTTCGGCCAGTAGGTTTTTTCGCGTAGGAATTCGGTGTCAACGGTGATGTAACCGCTTTCCTTCACTTCAGCGCAGAATTTAACCAGCTCGTCGTTGGTGGTGATAGTTTTCATGCAGGCGTTATAGGGTGCGGGACGCAGAATTTCCAGTTTTTCAGCGTTCATAAATCATAAAACCCGTTGGCCGGGTGGGGATAAATTCATTAAATATTTGTCATATATGCACAAAGTGATTCACGTGAAACATTTTTATCGCGGCTATTGTCCCTTGGAAAACAAATGGGTAAACGCTTTGTCTCAACATCTTACCAATTGTTTCACGTGAAACATTGTGGCAATTCTTCCGTTGGTTTTTATGGTCTTATCCTTTATATGACCTTTTCTAGCCCCCAACCCCTAACCCCTAATCCCTAAAGCCTAGCCCCTATGACCCACTATCGCACCCACACCTGCAACCAGCTCTCCAAAGCCCATGTCGGCCAAACTGTGAAACTCTCCGGTTGGGTGCACAGGCGCCGCGACCACGGCAATTTGCTGTTTGTCGATCTGCGCGATCACTATGGTATCACGCAGCTCGTGGCCTCGGAAGGGAGTCAATTTCTGGATCAGCTATCGCGGACGCCGCTGGAAAGTGTCATTTGCATCACCGGCAAGGTGGTGGCGCGCACGCCGGAAACCATCAATCAAGAGATCGCCACCGGCGAGATCGAGGTGGCGGTTGAAAGCTACCATCTGGAGTCCGCTGCAGAGCCGCTGCCGCTTCAGGTCAATGCTGACCGCGAGCAGCCGGAGGAAACCCGCCTGCGTTATCGCTTTCTTGATCTGCGCCGCGAGAAGCTCCACCGCAACATCATGCTGCGCTCGCAGGTCATCTCGTCGCTTCGTCGCCGCATGACCGAGGCGGGCTTCAACGAATTCCAGACGCCGATCCTCACCGCCAGCTCACCGGAAGGTGCGCGCGATTATCTGGTGCCGAGCCGCATTCACCCGGGCAAATTTTATGCGCTGCCGCAAGCACCGCAGCAGTTCAAGCAGCTGCTCATGGTCTCGGGGTTTGATCGCTATTTCCAGATTGCGCCGTGCTTCCGTGATGAGGATGGCAGGGCGGATCGCTCGCCGGGCGAATTCTACCAGCTCGATATCGAGATGAGTTTTGTGACGCAGGATGATGTCTTCGCCGCCATTGAACCAGTGCTGGAAGGTGTGTTTAAGGAGTTTGGAAACAAGAAGGTCACGCCCGCGCCATTTGAACGCATTACCTATAAGGAAGCGATGCTGAAATATGGCAGCGATAAGCCCGATACGCGCAGCCCGCTGGTGATTGTCGATGTCACGGAGGAATTTAATTCCGAGTCCGTAACGTTTAATGCCTTCAAAAAAATCATCGCTGCGGGCGGTGTTGTGCGTGCGATTCCGGCGCCCAAAACCGCGAGCCACCCGCGCAGTTTCTTTGATAAGCTTAATGACTGGGCGAAAGAAGAGGGCGCGCCCGGGCTGGGCTATATCACTTTTGATGAATCAGGTGAGGGCAAGGGGCCGATTGCGAAATTCATCCCCGCGGATGTTCAAAAACGCATCATGACAAAAGCGAATATCAGCGCCGGTGATTCGGTGTTTTTTACCTGCGACAAAGAGCTGCCTGCCGCGAAGCTCGCCGGCAAAGCGCGCATCAGAATCAGCGAAGAGCTGGGACTCATCCAGCAGGGTATCTATAAATTCCTCTGGGTTGTTGATTTTCCTTATTTTGAATATGATGAAGAGGAGAAAAAAATCATCTTCTCGCATAACCCGTTCTCGATGCCCCAGGGGGGTATGGAAGCGCTATTGTCGAAAAACCCGCTCGATATTCTCGCCTATCAATATGACATCGTGTGCAATGGTGTTGAGCTTTCAAGCGGCGCGATTCGAAACCACAAGCCGGAGATTATGTACAAGGCATTTGAAATTGCCGGTTATGGCCCCGAAGTGGTGGATAAGAAATTTGGCGGTATGATCAGCGCGTTTAAATTCGGCGCGCCGCCACATGGCGGGCTTGCCCCGGGTGTTGATCGTATGGTGATGCTGCTCGCCGACGAGCCGAACATCCGCGAAGTGATTGCGTTTCCGATGAACCAGAAAGCCGAGGACCTGCTGATGCAGGCACCGAACATCGCGGAAGAAAAACAGCTGCGCGAACTTCACCTGCAGCTTTCGCCAAAAGCCAAACAGCTGCTTGCGGAAGAAGCAGAAAAAACAAAGAGTGAGGCGGCGTGATCATTCGCCGCGCATGCGTGGCGGGCGATGTGGAAAACTTGTGTTAAAATTGATTTAAACACTCGAAGTTGCACAATAGCTTTTGCTTGTGCTAACCTTGCTCAGTGATGAATAAAATTAATGCTGCTTCCTGTTCGGTTCTCTCTCGCCGCCAGCTTCTTTTGGGCGCTGCGGCGCTCGCTGCCGTATCGGCGCTTCCATCCTCGCCCGCGCTGGCACTGACAAATCGGGATGTGCGTAAGTTGAAATTCGACCACACCCATACCGGTGAATCGATGGAACTGGTTTATTTCGCCGATGGCAGATATATCAAGGAAGGCCTGAACAAAGCCAACCACTTGCTGCGCGATTTCAGAAACGATCAAGTAAAGGCAATGGATCCGCAGCTGCTGGATAAGCTTGTGCTCTTACAACGAAGGCTTGGCTCCAAAGGGCGCTTTGAGATTATCTCCGCCTACCGCTCGCCGCAAACGAATCAGATGCTTCGCCGCCGCTCTTCCGGTGTGGCGAAGAATAGCTTTCATCTGCAGGGCAAAGCGATTGATATTCGCCTGACCGATGTGGATTTATACACGCTGCGTAATGCTGCCGTTGATTTAGGCGGCGGTGGTGTGGGAATTTATAGCGGCGCGGATTTCCTGCATTTAGACACCGGCCCTGAAAGGTCTTGGGGTTAGTCTAACCCGTAGATGTCTTTTCTGAAATGCGCGGTGCCGTCTTCGTCTGCCCAGGCGATCCAATAGACTGTGTGAACAGGAATGGAACCAATGGTGATGATGCGTGATTCATCGCCCTGGTAAAGCTCGTCCATGCGTTCGGAGGTGATTTTTTTGTGGCCGGCAAACACAAATTTCGCAAGCTCGTAAGGCTTTTCAACACGGATGCAGCCGTGGCTGAAAGCCCGCACATCGCGCTCAAAATATTTTGGCGCCGAGGTGTCGTGCAAATAAATGGCGTTTGAATCTTTCAGGCCGAATTTGATTTTGCCAAGCGCATTGCCTTTGCCCGGGCGCTGGCGCAGCAGAAATGGAAAATGATCCTTGCCATACTGGCTCCAGTCAATCAGCTGCGGGTCAATTTCGTGCCGGCCATCCTCGGTCAGCTCATAGACAGCAAAATCCTGCTTACTGAAAAACTCAGGGTCTTCGATGATTTTGGGGAGCATTTCCTCGGCGGCGATGCGTATCGGCACGCCCCAGTGCGGGTTGAAGCTGACATAGGTCATCGATTTAGTAAATTGCGGGGTCTGGTCTTTCGGCGTGCCCACCACGACCTTCGAAGCAATCATTTCTTTGCCATTTTCATAGCCGCGCAGCATGAATTCGGGAATGTTGACCACAATCAGCCGGGGCTCAGCAGCACCCGGGTTAAAAGCTTGCAGCCGAGCCAGCGTCCCCTCGATCTGGCGGATGCGCTTTGATACAGGCACGGCAAGCGCTGCTTGCGTTTCGCGGCCAATCACGCCGTCCGCTTCCAGCCCGTGGCGATGCTGAAAGCGCCTGACGGATTCAGCAAGCGCGCTGTCATAAAGCGTTTCTGGCTCCGGCGCGGGTGATTGGTGGTCGCCCATCATCGTAAGTATGCTGCGGATGGTTGCTATGCGTTCGTCCGTGGCATCCGGCTCGATTTTGCTGGCACTGGTCTTCAGCCTCGGCCAGCCGCCTTTTTCTTCCAGTTCGCGGTAATGCGCCAGCAGCGTTTCAAGCCGTTTGATATCACCTTCTTTACTGGATTCGGAGATGATCTGCTCACCCGGCGGGTTGCCCATGGCATGCAGCGCCATCACCGGATAGGCCAGCGCCGCAGCAAAGAGAATCATGGCGTAAAGATAGCGCATGCGCGTTATTGTAAAGAATGATAGTAAAGAGTTGGTGTAAGTTAGATAAAATGCCTTCTATATGCCCCTTAAAATAGCCTTGATACAGATGACCAGCGGCGCAGATATGGCCGCCAATATCGCCGCGCTCGAGCAGATGGTCGCGCATGCGGCCAGAAGCGGTGCCCAGCTGGTGGCGACGCCTGAAAATACGTTTTTGATGGAAGAGCCTAAAGCCGAGCGAAAGCTTTATACGCAGGATGATCATCCGGGCGTGCTGGCGGCAGCAAAGATGGCGGCGGAGTATCGGGTATGGTTGCTGATTGGGAGTGTGGCGGTGGTGCCCGCTTTGTCACCCTGCGATGACGAAAAAAAGACCTGCAACCGTTCGATCCTCTTTTCACCCGATGGCGCTATCGCGGCGACCTATGACAAAATCCACCTGTTTGATGTGGAAGTGGGCGATGGCCAGAGCTACCGCGAATCGGCGAAGATGCTGGCGGGTGAGAAGGCGGTGGTTGCTCGAGTAAATGACGGTGGACGGATGACGGATGACAAGCAAAAGAATGCAGCTGCGGTTCTAGGCATGACCATCTGCTACGACCTGCGCTTTCCCTACCTTTATCGCCAGCTGGCGCATGCCGGCGCGACGATTCTCTGCGTGCCGTCGGCATTCACCCAGATTACCGGCGAGGCGCACTGGCATGTGCTGCTGCGCGCGCGCGCGATTGAGCATGGCTGCTTCGTGGTCGCACCCGCGCAAACCGGCACGCACCCCGGCGGGCGAAACACCTATGGCCACTCGCTGGTGGTGGATCCGTGGGGCAGGGTGCTAGCCGATGGCGGCACCGAGCCGGGCGTGGTGCTGGCGGAGATTGATTTTGCGGAGGTCGAAAAAGTCAGAAAAAAGCTGCCGAGTTTGATGCATGATCGCCCTGTTATCCTTGGCTCGTCCTGATCAGCGACTCTGCGGCAGTTTCCTTGCCATCATGATGTAATTTACGCTCAGATCTTTCGGATCCCAGTACCACTGCCATTTAAGCGGATTTAAGACCATGCCCGACATTTCACAGAGCTCGGCGCCATGCTTTGAAAGTTCGCGCTCGATCTCGCTCGGGCGCAGGAATTTTTTCCAGTCATGCGTGCCGCGCGGCAGCAGCCTGAGCACATATTCCGCGCCAATAATCGCTTTGACATAGGACATGGGGGTGCGGTTGATGGTCGAGATAAACAGCAGCCCGCCCGGCCTGACCAGCTGGCAGCAAGAAGCGACAAATAACGGCACATCCGCCACATGCTCAATGATTTCGAGAGCAAGCACGATGTCGAAGCCGGATGACGGATGACGGATGACGGATGACACAAGATCTTCCGCTGTCATGCAGCGATAATCAATATCCAAACCCGACCGCTCGGCATGTGGTTTTGCCACCGCAATATTCTTTTCAGACGCATCAATGCCGGTCACCTTTGCTCCCAGCCTTGCAAACGGCTCGCACATCAGACCGCCGCCGCAGCCAATATCCACTAAGCTGGCACCCTGAAGCCCAAGGCCTGCGCCTTGAACCCTTTCTTTAATCCACTCAATTCTTAGAGGATTAATGTCGTGCAGCGGTTTGAATTTGCCGCGCGGATCCCACCATTCATCAGCGATTTTGGAGAATTGCTCCACTTCCCTTGGGTCTATCGTGCTGGATTTTGATTCCATTTTTCTGCTTTCTGGGCTAGATTAGCGGGGTCACGCAGCATCATACACCAGCCATGGCAAAACCAAACGCAAAAAAAGCATCCCCCGCCGCTTCGCTGAAACAGCAACTCATGGACTATGGCGAAAATGTGCTGCAATATCTTTTCAGCCTTTCCGCGAAATTCGCGCGCAGCGGCGAAGTGGCACGCAATAATTACCAGCTTGGCCTTAACCATCTTGCCGCAGGCCATTTTACTGACGCCATCTTCCGCTTCAAGGCAGTGACGTGGATTGAGCCCGGCAATGCCGATGCATGGTATAACCTCGCCACCTCGTACCTTGCCGATAGCCAGCCAATGAAAGCCGTGCAGGCATACCGGAAAACACTCGCACTGAAGCCCGGCAGCGAGGAGGCGGCCTACATGCTTGCCGTGGCGCTGGGAAAAAGAGCGCAGCCGCAAGAGATGCCCAGACATATGCCGCTGTCCCTTGCGCTCAGCCATTTTAACGGGCTCGCAGGCAGCTATGACGAGCAGCAGCTGGTGCAGGGCAAGTATCAGGGACACACGAAACTTGCCGAGGCGCTACGGCCACGTCTGGTGCAGGGACGTGTGGATCATGTGGTGCTGGATCTGGGCTGCGGCACCGGCCTGTGCGGCGCGCAGCTGCGCGCGCAGGCGGCGCGGCTGGTGGGGGTCGATATGTCGCCTGCCATGCTCGCGCAGGCGATGCAGCGAAAAGATACCAATAACCGCAAAATCTATGACGAGCTGATCGAGCGCGAAGCCACGCAGTTTCTTAAAGAGGCTCCTGAGAATGAGTACGACATCATTCTCGCCGGTGTGATTTTCAGCTTTATTGGCGATCTCAGCGCCATTGTCGCACAGGCAGCACGCACTTTGAAACCCGGCGGCCTGCTCGCCTTCACGGCGGATATGACACAGGCGAAAGACTATGTGTTTGACGCCGCCGGCGGTCGTTTCCGCTTCTCCAGAGACTACCTGCAGAAGCTGGCATCGCAGCATGGTTTGACAGAGCTGTGCTTCGAGGAAATCGAAGCTTATCCCGGTTATCTCATGTGGCTGGCGATTTACAAAAAATAATCCGCGAGGTGGACTCGGGCGCTGCTGCGCTGCTCTCTGCCATTCACCGCGAATCTTTCCCGATGTATTGGGATATCTCGGCGTTTAATGATTTTTTCTCTGCTGCCGGCACACGCGCGCTCGCCGTAGGGGAGGCGGCGATGATTGTCTTCAGGCAGGCAGGCGAGCAGGCGGATATCATCACGCTGGCCGTACTCCCCGGTATGCGGCGCAAGGGCTATGGCCGCGCGCTGGTGCTGGCGTGCCTGTCGTGCCTCAGAGAGTCCGGCGCCGAGAGTGTTTTTCTCGATGTCGAGGATGGCAACCAGCCCGCCATCCGCCTGTATGAGTCGCTGGGCTTTGTGTTTGTGCGCCGGCGCAAGCTCTATTACCGCCAGAAAGACGGCAGCTATACGGATGCACTTGTCATGAAG
Organism: Alphaproteobacteria bacterium; assembly: GCA_033763775.1. Classification (GTDB taxonomy): domain Bacteria; phylum Pseudomonadota; class Alphaproteobacteria; order Rickettsiales; family SXRF01; genus JAJTHB01. The sequence goes on from JANRJW010000010.1 coordinate 208,105, forward strand.
AAATTATTGTAACATCGCGGGTGATGTGATATCATCCGCAAATGAGGCTGGTGATTGATACGGATGTGATCGTGGCCGCCATGCGCAGCCCTGGCGGCGCATCGGCTGCTTTGCTGGTGTTGCTTTTGAAGGAAAAAGCGGTGATGCTCCTGAGTGTGGCGATGGCGCTTGAATATGAAGCAAGCTGTATGCGGGCAGAGCACCTGCTGGCAGCACGCGCCACTGAAAACGATGTGCAGAATTTACTCGATTCCATCATCGATGTGATAGAACCGGTGGCTGTCAACTATCAGTGGCGGCCGCAGCTTTCTGATGCGGGGGATGAAATGGTGCTGGAAGCAGCGGTCAATGGGCATGCGGATGCGATCGTGACATTCAACCGCAGGGACTATGGAAATGCCCCCGCGCAATTTGGAATAGAAATTTTAAGCCCACAAGAAGCGTTAAGGAGTCTACGCGCATGACAACCAAGGTAATGACTTTCTCGCTACGCTTGCCACTTTCTTTGAAAGCGGCGATTGAGAAATTGGCCGCAGAAGATGGCACCAGCATGAATCAGTTTCTGGTGATGGCTGCCGCCGAAAAACTAACAGCTATCCAGACAGCGGAAGCATTTTTTGCTCAGCGCAAGGGGCGCGGCAATAAGAAAAAAGCCATCGCATTTCTAACGCGCAGTGGCGGCGTACCGCCAGAATCAAACGATAAACTGACAAAACATTGATGGTTGCCACTGGGTGGTTGCCGGTGTAAATTGCGCGCCCTATGGCTCTTATTGTACAAAAATTCGGCGGGACGTCGGTGGCGAACATGGATCGCATCCGCAATGTCGCGCAAAAAGTGAAAAAAGAACTGGATCTCGGTCATCAGGTCGCGGTGGTGGTTTCCGCTATGGCGGGTGTTACCAACCAGCTGGTGGCCTATGTGAACGAGGCCTCCACGCTGCCAGACAAGCAGGCATGGTCGGAATATGATCAGGTGGTTTCCACCGGCGAGCTGGTGACCAGCGGACTCCTTGCGCTCACGCTGCAGCAGATGGGTATTCCCGCGCAGTCTTTTGCTGGCTGGCAGATTCCGCTGAAAACCGACTCTGCCCACGGCAAGGCGCGCATCAGCTCGATTGATGCCGAGGCGATGCATGCGGTGCTGAAAAGTGGCAAGGTAGCGGTGGTTGCCGGCTTTCAGGGTGTGGGCGACGATGGCAGGGTAACCACGCTTGGCCGCGGTGGTTCGGATACCTCGGCGGTGGCTCTGGCTGCCGCGCTGGGGGCGGCCAGGTGCGATATCTACACGGATGTAGACGGCGTCTACACCACCGACCCGCGCATTGTGCCGGCCGCGCGCAAGCTTGGCAAGATTTCATATGAAGAAATGCTGGAACTGGCGAGCCTCGGCGCGAAAGTGCTGCAGACACGATCGGTGGAAATGGCGATGAACCATCAGGTGATGGTGCAGGTGCTGTCCAGCTTTGAAGAACAGACGATTGGTAGCAATTGGCCGGGCACGCTCCTGGTCAAAGAGGAGGATATTGTGGAACAAAAACGCATCACCGGCATTGCCTTTACCCGCGATGACGCACGTGTGACCTTAACCGGCGTGCCGGATCGGCCGGGTGTCGCCGCCGCGATTTTCGGCCCACTGGCTACGGCCAATATCAATGTCGATATGATCGTTCAGAACGTGGACGAAATCGGCAAAGTGACCGACATGACCTTTACCATTCCCAAGGCGGATCTGGATCGCACCATGAAGCTGCTGGAGGCCGAGCATGGCAACCTTCAATATAAAGAGCTGACCGCGGATAAGAATGTAGCGAAAGTCTCGGCGATCGGCGTGGGCATGCGCAGCCACGTGGGCATCGCGCAGGATATGTTCAAGGCGCTCGCCGACAAGGGCATCAACATCCTTGTCATTTCCACCTCGGAAATCAAAATCAGCGTGCTCATTGCCGAGGAATATACGGAGCTGGCCGTGCGTGCGCTGCATGCGGCGTTTGAGCTGGAGAAAGCATGAAAAGAATTCTACTAGGCTGGCTAACTTGCTTGCTTTTCTGCTCTTCCGGTGCTCACGTACTGCAAATGTACGCTGCGCGGCGGTTCTCGCAAAGCTTCGCATTTGCCTCAGCCTAGCGAATTCGAAAAGGAAAACATATGACCCATAGTTCATCACTCGCTACTCTCTGGAAACGCGGCACAGATTTTCTCGGCTGCGAATTTGCTATTCTTGGCGGGGCGATGAGCTGGGTTTCCGAGCGCAATCTGGTCGCGGCGATGAGCAACGCGGGCATGTTTGGCGTGATTGCCTGCTCCTCCATGTCGCCGGAGCTGCTGGATAAAGAAATTACAGAAACTAAAAAACTCACCCAGAAACCGTTCGGTGTGAATCTCATCGTGATGCATCCGCAGATGGATGCGCTGGTGGAGGTGTGCAAAAAACACGCGGTGTCGCATGTGGTGTTTGCCGGCGGTCTGCCGCAAACGGCGCACATCAAAACTGTGAAAGACTATGGCGGCAAGGCGATTGGCTTTGCGCCCGCGCTGGTGATCGGCAAAAAACTCATCCGCAGTGGCATCGACGCGCTGATCATCGAAGGGTCAGAAGCGGGCGGGCATATCGGCCCGGTCTCGACCTCGGTGCTCGCGCAGGAGATTCTGCCGGCGATTCGCGAGGTGCCGGTGTTTGTGGCAGGCGGCATTGGCCGCGGCGAAGCCATGGCAAGCTACCTTGAAATGGGCGCCGCAGGTGTGCAGCTTGGCACACGTTTTGTCTGCGCCAGCGAGTGCATTGCTCATCCAAAATTCAAAGAGGCATTCATCCGCGCCAGCGCGCGCGATGCGATGCCAAGCGTGCAGGTTGACCCGGATTTTCCGGTGATCCCGGTGCGCGCCATCATGAACAAAGCGACCGACGATTTCACCCGCACGCAGCATGAGGTGATTGGCGAATTTCGCGCCGGCAAGCTGGATAAAAAAGAGGCGCAGCTGAAAATCGAGCATTTCTGGGCAGGTGCGCTGCGCCGCGCGGTGGTGGATGGCGATATTGAGAATGGTTCACTGATGGCCGGCCAGAGCGTGGGTATGGTGGGTAAAATCCAGCCCTGCGCCGAGATTGTCGCTGAGCTGGTGGCGCAGGCCGAGGCTTTCCTTGCCCGGCCGAAAGCTGCCGCGTGCTGAGCATTCACCATCCTGTGGTGTCCAGCACCCCGCTGGTGCTGCTTCGCCATATCCGCGAAGTGATGGGCGGTGGCGCTAGCGCGCAGGCGCGGCTTGACCGCGTGGTGGAGCTGATTGCGCGCGGGTTTGGTTCAGAAGTATGCTCGGTTTACCTGCGCCGCGCCGGCGATGTGCTGGAGCTGTTTGCCAGCATTGGCCTTAACAAACAATCCGTCCACCTGACACGCCTGAATGTGGGGCAGGGGCTGGTTGGTCATATTGCGAGTGAGGCGGAGGTCATCAACCTTTCAAGCGCGGAGTCTCACCCGAAATTTGTCTACCGCCCGGAGACAGGCGAGGAGATTTATTCTGCCTTTGCCGGCGTACCGATATTGCAGGGCGGCAAGGTGATCGGCGTGCTGGTGGTGCAGCGCAAGCAAGCTGAATATTATTCCGCTGACGAAATGGAAATCCTGCAGACGGTGGCGATGGTGCTATCGGAACTTGCTGTATCCGGCCAGCTGATCAGCCAGCAGGAAAGTGCGATTGCACAGGAGGGGCTTGCTGCCCAGCAGCTGGCGGGGGTGCCGCTTTCGCCGGGCGTGGTCAAGGCGCCTGCGGTGCTGCATGAACCGCAGCTGATCATCACCCAGATGGTGGCCAGCGACCCCGCGCGCGAACAGCAGCGCTTTGAAGATGCTATCCGCACGCTGCAGGAATCGTTTGATCGTTACATTCAGAATTCCGGCCTTTCCGAGGAAGACGAAAAAGTTCAGATTATCGAAACCTACCTGCTTTTTACGCAGGATCGCGGCTGGCGCTCACGCGTGGCGGAGGCCATCCATTCCGGCCTGACGGCAGAAGCGGCAGTGCGCCGCGTGCAGGAAGAGCTACAGGTGAAAATGAGCCAGCTGGCCAGCCCGTACATCAAAGAGCGCATCGCTGATCTTGAAAACCTATCGGATAGGCTGGTACAGGTGCTGCTGGGCGTTCAGGCGACGCCGCGCCCGGAAAGCCTGCCGGAGGCATTTGTTCTGGTGGCGCGCAGCATGGGGCCTGCCGAGCTGCTGGACTATGACCACACGCGCCTGAAGGGGCTGATTCTGGAAGAGGGCTCCACCACCTCACACACGGCGCTGATTGCCCGCGCGATGGATATTCCGGCGTTGGCAAGAGCGCAGCGCGCCACTCACATCATCCGCCCCGGTGATATGGTGATTCTGGATGCCGAAGGCGGCAACGTCTATGTGCGTCCGGGCGAAGAGGTAGAACAGGCGATGGATGCCTACATCCAGCAGTTCAGCGAGCGCGAGGCGTCCTATGCGGCGCTGGCGCAGCTACCCGCCGAGACCAGCGATGGTGTGCGCATTTCATTGAATGTGAATGCCGGGCTGTTTGTGGAGCCGAAGAAAGTGCTGCAGGAAGGGGTGGATGGCATTGGCCTTTACCGCACCGAACTGCCCTACATGACTGCTGATGATTTTCCCAGCATACAGGCGCAAACAGCGCTTTACCGCGAGATTTATGAACAGCTGCCCGGCAAGCGCATTATCTTCCGCAGCTTTGATATTGGCGGCGATAAGAAGGTGCCTTACTTGCAGGGCGTGGAAGAGGAAAACCCCGCCATGGGCTGGCGCGCCACGCGTATTGGCCTTGAGCGGCCGAATATTCTTTCGGAGCAGTTTGCCGCGCTGATTGCGGCCGCTGATGGCGGCTCGCTGTCGGTGATGTTTCCCTTCATCGCTCAGATTAATGAATTTGAGGCGATGCAGAAGCTGCTTACCAATGCGCTGGCCGAAGCCAAGGTGAAGCCGAGCGAAGTGAAAATCGGGGTGATGATTGAGATTCCATCCATCCTCTGGCAGCTTGATGATTTGCTGCCCCGAGTTAATTTTATCTCGATCGGCAGCAACGACCTGATGCAATTTCTTTTCGCGTGGGATCGCGGCACGCCGCACCTTGCGAATCGCTACGACACACTCTCGCCGGTGATGCTGCGCACCATGGCGCATATTGCCGGCAAGGCGAAAGAATATGAGGTGGAGGTCGGCTTCTGCGGTGACATGGCGCGCCGCCCGCTGGAAGCGCTGGCGCTGATGGCGGTGGGCATTCGCAGTTTCTCGGTACCGGCTTCGGCGCTGGGGCCGCTTAAAGCGATGATCCGCAGCACGAATTTAAAACCGGTCGCTGAGGTGGTGCCGTATCTGGTGGAAACCTGCGACACCACCATCCGCCACCAGCTGGCGGCCTATGCACGCGATCATGGGATTATGGTGTGATGGCAGACGAAGGCTATAAGCAGATTGGCGCACTACTCAGCCAGGCAAGGCAGGAGCGGCATCTCTCGCTTGAGGAGGTGGCGCGCCGCATGCATATCCGCCTACGCTACCTACAGGCGCTGGAAGAAGGGCGTATCAGCGATTTACCGGGCTTACCTTATGCCAAGGGCTATCTGCAGGCCTATGCGCAGTATCTCGGGCTAGACCGCGTGGAGATGATGCGCCGCTTCGAGCGCATGGAAGGGATGATTGCGCGTAAAGGGTTTTTTCTGCCGCAAGTGTTCAGCAGAGAAAAACAGGCCAATCCCGGCGCGATCTTCTGGGGGTTGGTGCTGGCGGTGATGATTTATGCGCTGTGGGCGCTCTGGCTCTCGCCTGAGCGATCAAACCCATCGCTGGTTGAGGTATTCGATGAGAAGCGCGCTGAAACCGTGCGCGTGACCCCGGCGCTGGTCGCCAAAACGCCTTGCCTGCAGCCGCCTGAGGCGCTATATCCGCCTTGCGATGTGGGCAGCAGCGCGGCTTATGTTTTTCCGCTGCGCCGGCACTATGACAATGTGATGCAATGGTCAGGCACGTTTCATGAATAACGAAATCAAGCGTCGTAACACCTATCAGGCGATGATCGGCCAGGTGAAGGTCGGTTCGGATGCGCCCATCATGGTGCAATCCATGACCAACACCGACACCGCTGATATTGCCGCTACCATTTCACAGGTCAATGCGCTCGCCGAGGCGGGCAGCGAGGTGGTGCGCATCACGGTGAATAATGATGATGCGGCGAAGGCCGTGCCCGCGATTGCGGAAAAAGTGGCGGTGCCACTCGTCGGTGATTTTCATTATAACGGCCACACGCTGCTTTCGAACTATCCCGAGATGGCCGCGGCGCTTGCTAAATACCGCATCAACCCTGGCAATGTCGGCTTCGGCGACAAGCAGGACAAGCAATTTACCCAGATGATCGAGCTGGCGCTCAAATATGGCAAGCCGGTGCGTATCGGCGCGAACTGGGGCAGCCTTGATGGCCAGATGCTCGCACGCGTGATGGACGAAAATGCAAAACGCCCGCAGCCGAAAAGCGCGAATGATGTCATGCGCGAGGCGCTGGTGCGCTCGGCGCTGGATTCAGCGAAAAGAGCCGAAGAGATTGGGCTGGCGGCAAGCAGCATCATCATTTCCTGCAAGGTCAGCCGTGTGCAGGATTTAATTGCGGTATACCGCGACCTCGCGGCCAGATGCCGCTATCCGCTGCATCTGGGACTCACCGAAGCTGGCATGGGCAGCAAGGGCATCGTGGCCAGCAGTGCGGCGCTGGCGGTGCTGCTGCAGGAAGGCATTGGCGATACGATTCGTATTTCGCTGACCCCCGAACCAAACGGCGACCGCACACAGGAAGTGCGCGTGGCGCAGGAGCTGTTGCAAAGCATGGGGCTTCGCGCCTTTACCCCGCAAGTGACCGCCTGCCCGGGCTGCGGCCGCACCACCAGCACGGTGTTTCAGGACCTGGCCGATAAAATCCAGCTTTTCCTGCGCGCGCAGATGCCGGTATGGAAAACGCAGTATGCTGGCGTTGAAACCATGAATGTGGCGGTGATGGGCTGCATTGTGAACGGCCCGGGCGAAAGCAAACATGCTGATATCGGCATTTCACTGCCGGGCACCGGCGAAGCCCCCACCGCACCGGTGTTTATTGATGGCAAAAAAGCTGCCACGCTGCGCGGCGAACGCATCGCGGAAGAGTTCCAGCAGATGGTGGAAGATTATGTAAAGAAGCGTTACAGCGAAAAAAGGGAACATCAGCATGTCTAAACTGCAACCCGTGCGCGGCACGCATGACATATTGCCGCAGGAAGCTGCCCGCCGCCGCGCGCTGGAAGCGTCGCTTGCCGGTGTGTGTGCGCTGTATGGCTACGGCGAAATTGCCACGCCGGTGTTTGAATTTTCCGATGTGTTTCACCGTACACTCGGCGACAGCTCGGATGTGGTGACCAAAGAAACCTATAGCTTCACGGATCGCGGCGGCGAATCGCTCACACTGCGCCCGGAATTCACCGCCGGTGTGGTGCGCGCACTCATTTCAAACGGCCTGCAGGAGCAGCTGCCGTTTAAGGTGTGGTATCACGGCGCAGCGTTTCGCTATGAGCGCCCGCAAAAAGGCCGCCTGCGGCAATTTCACCAGTTTGGCGCCGAGTGTTTGGGGCTGGCGGATCCGCTGGCGGATGTGCAGATGATGGCGATGGCAAGCCAGGCGCTTGCGGCCATTGGCGTTCGCAGCGCGGCAACGCTTGAAATCAATTCTCTGGGCGATAAGGAAAGCCGCGCGAACTATCGCACAGCGCTGGTTGATTATTTTAATGATCACCGCCCGTCTCTTTCTGATGACAGCAAGATGCGCCTCGAGAAAAACCCGCTGCGTATTCTTGATTCCAAAGATGAGGCAGACCGCAAGATCATCGCCGGAGCGCCGGATGCTAAATCCAGCTTCACCCAGCAGGCGAGCGAGTTTTTCGCAGAGGTGACTGAATCGCTGGCCGCGCTGTCTATCCCCTATAGCTTAAACCCCAGGCTGGTGCGCGGGCTTGATTACTATTCCCATACGGTCTTTGAATTTGTCACCGATAAGCTCGGCGCACAAGGCACCGTGCTTGCTGGCGGCCGCTATGATGGGCTGGTCGCCATGATGGGCGGGCAGGATATTGCGGGTGTGGGCTTCGCCGCGGGCATGGAGCGGCTGCTTGCGCTGCAGGAAGCGCTGCAGGTAGCCGCGCAGGTGCCAGAGCGCAGGCTGGTGGCGGTGGTGCCGGTGGAAGAAGCCCAGGAGCGGGCAGGGCTTGCGCTTGCCCAGGAGCTGCGTCAGCAGGGTATCGCATGTGAGCTGATAACCCGCGGTAATATGGGCAAAAAAATGAAACGCGCGGAAAAGAGCGGCGCGCATGCAGTATTGATTCTTGGAGAATCGGAGTTGCAAACCGGCCGCATCGTGCTAAAAACGCTCGCCGATGGCAGGCAGGAGAGCGTTGATCGCTCAGCCCTTATCAACATTTTGCACCAGACAGGATTCCCGGCTTTGCGGGGATAAAATAATGAGCTTCAACGACAAACTCGAGATGGTGGTGCGCAGGCACCAGGAACTGAATGACACACTTTCGGCGGGTAAAGCCTCCGGCAGTGAGTTTGCCAAAATGTCGAAGGAATATTCCGAGCTTTCGCCGCTGGTGGAAGTGATTTCCGCCTACCAATCCGCCCAGAAAGCGCTGGCCGATACGCAAAGCATGCTCGCTGACCCTGCGATGGATGCTGAGATGAAAGCGATGGCCAGTGATGAGCTGCGCGAGCTGCAAAGCAAGTTGCCGGAGCTGCTGCGGCAGGTGCAGCTGGCACTGCTTCCGAAAGATGCGGCAGATGAAAAGAACGCCATCCTCGAGGTGCGCGCCGGCACCGGTGGCGATGAAGCGGCGCTGTTTGCTGCTGATTTATTCCGCATGTATCAGCGCTATGCCGCGAATCAGGGCTGGAAATTTGAGGTGATGTCGGTGTCGGAAAACGGCATTGGCGGCTACAAGGATGCCACCGCCGAAATCACCGGCCGCGGCGTGTTTGCCAAAATGAAATTTGAATCCGGCGTGCATCGCGTGCAGCGCGTGCCAGCGACCGAGGCGCAAGGCCGTATCCATACCTCCGCTGCGACGGTGGCGGTGCTGCCCGAAGCCGAAGAGGTGGATATCAAGATTGAAGAAAAAGACCTGCGCATTGATGTGTTCCGTTCATCCGGCCCCGGCGGCCAGAGCGTGAATACCACCGATTCAGCGGTGCGTATCGTGCATTTGCCGACCGGCCTGATTGTCAGCCAGCAGGATGAAAAATCGCAGCACAAAAACAAAGCCAAGGCGCTGAAAGTGCTGCGCGCGCGGCTGTATGAAATGGAGCGCGAAAAGCTGGCCGCTGAGCGCGCCGGCATGCGCAAAGATCAGGTGGGTAGCGGCGATCGCTCGGAGCGCATCCGCACCTACAACTTCCCGCAGGGCCGTGTGACTGACCACCGCATTAACCTCACCGCTTACAACATTGATGCGGTGATGAATGGTGAGCTGGATGAATTTGTAAGCGCGCTGGTGGCGGATGACCAGGCGAAAAAGCTTTCGGAATTAGGTTAAATGATTGCTCTGATGAAAACCAAGGTCAGGACGATTCAGGATGTTCTGCGTCAAGCTGTCCTCGATTTACAAGCCGCGAAAATTGAAAGCGCATCGCTGGACGCGCGGGTGCTGATGCAGGAAGCGATGGGTGTGACGCGTGAACAGCTGATGCTGGCGATGGACGATGCCATCAGTGCTGCAGCATTGCATCGCTTTGACGCGCTGGTTTCGCGGCGATTAAAGCGCGAGCCGGTTTCCAAAATTATTGGGCGGCGCGAGTTTTATGGCATGGATTTCAAGGTGAGCATTGATACGCTGGATCCGCGCCCAGATAGCGAAACGCTGGTGGACTGCGTGCTTGCAAACCTCGAAGACCACGCCAAGCCCTACCGTATCATTGATCTGGGGGTGGGCACGGGCTGTGTGTCTCTGGCCTTGCTAAAGGCGCTGCCTCATGCTAGTCTTACTGGCGTTGATTGCAGTCATGCAGCGCTTGCGATAGCACAGGAAAACGCGCTGAAGCTGGGACTTTCCAGCCGTACTGCTTTTTGCCTTTCCAACTGGTTTGAATCTGTGGACGGGGTGTTTGACGTGATCGTCTCCAACCCGCCTTACATTCCAAGCCGCGAGGCCTCTCAGCTGGCGCCGGAAGTCGCCATGTTTGATCCAAGGCTTGCGCTCGATGGCGGCGAGGATGGGCTGGATGCTTACCGCACGCTGCTTCAGCAAGCCTCGGTCAGGCTACAGCAAAGCGGTCTCATCGCAGTTGAAATCGGCGCGGGGCAGCATGTCGCCGTGTCGCAGATTGCCGCAGCCAGCGGTCTTGGCGAGGCGCAAATGTTCAAAGATTTAGCCGGCATCATTCGGTGCCTGCTGTGGAAGAAACTGACATAAGGAACGAACCCATGAATATGAGACGTAGACCCTCCTCGCAAAATGGCGGTGGCTATAATAACCAGCATCGTAGAGGTGGCAGCGGTCGTTCCGGCGGCGGACACCAGCATAGCGGCGGCGGCAATCGCCCGCGCAAAAACTACCCGCAGCTTCGCGAAAAATACCTGATGCAGGCGCGTGACGCGCTCTCTGCTGGCGACCGCGTGCTTGCGGAAAACTATTTCCAGCACGCGGAGCATTGCTACCGCATGATGGTGGAAGAGGGTTACAACCCCAACCGCCAGCACCAGCAGCAAGGCCAGAACCAGCCGCAGGGCGAAGCAGCCGCCCAGCCCGCCATGCTGGAAGTGGAAGATATTATTCCCGCCAATACCAACGCGCTGCCATCGTTCATCACCCAGCCCCATGCCGGCCACGAGCCGCTGGATCAGGCCATGGCCAAAGAGCCGGTGATCGTGCAGAACTGGGAAGAGAATTAAAAAATCCCCGCGAAAGCGGGGATCCTGAATGTTCAATCAATTACTAGACCTCCGCTTTCGTGGAGTATCAAGACTACTCCATCTCTGCTGTGAGCGTGCCGAAGGTAAAGGGCAGCTCCAGATGCAGCGGGATCAGCTTGTCATCATTGCTGAAATAAATGGTAAGCGCGGGTTCATCCGGCCGGTATTGGGATAGCTCTTTCTGGGTGAAACCCTCCAGAGGCTTGCGTTTGATTGATAAAGCAATCACCGCCTTTTCGCCATATTTCCGCAATTTCTTTTCGCCGTGGATGGTGACGGCCGCCTCGCTGAGCCTGCGGCCATCATACAGGCGGATGATGGCGGTATCATCACCATTTTTTTTCCAGTCCTCAATCAGGCTTCTGAGCTTCAGCACAATCGAAATGGCATCAAACGTGCCGTCTTTCATGGCGGCGGGCACTTCCGGCCGCGAGGCGCGGTTTTCCGGCGGGTTTATCACCTCTTCGGTGACTTTGCCTGCGTGCTTGACCAGCTTGATCGTGCGCTTTTTATTTCGCGTCTGCGCGTCCACCAGATAGGTGACATTCATGCGGTTAATGTTCTGGCCGCTGGCGCTGGCACTCGAATTGCTGCGGTGGCGCGCGATCATGCCCACCAGCCCACTGGTGCGAACCGCTGCCGTGATATCGTAGCCATCTTTTCTGACATCCACCCCGGCTTTCATGGTGCCAATCGGCAGGCCGGAGAGGTAAAGACCGTACTGGCCGGAGAAATTGACCGGTGTCAATGCCGCGCTTGCCATTGAGGAATAAAGCAAAAAAGCAATGAAGAGGAGGGGGAGCTTGTAGCGGCGATGGAGCATACTTATATCATGGTGTGCTTAGTGGTTTGTGCTTGGTGCTTTGGATACCAGCAGAATTACTGAGCACAAAGCACAAATAACAAGGCACTTCATTATGAACTTTGAGAAATATACCGAAAAATCACGCCAGATCATCGAAGCGGCGCAGGCCGCCGCCCTCAGGCTGTCGCACCAGCGCTTGACGCCGGAACATGTACTTGCCGCGCTGCTGGACGATAAAGACCGCCTGGCCGATAAGCTGATTCGCCTAAGTGGCGGCAACCCGGCCATAGCAGCAGAAAAAACCGAAGCAGCCCTTTCTGCCATGCCTAAAGTGCAGGGGGCAGGGGCGGATCAACTCTATGTGACCGGCGATATGGCGCGCTGGTTTGAAGCCTGCGAGCAGCTCGCTGCTAAAGCCGGTGATAGCTATGTGACGCTCGAGCGTATGCTGCAGGCGCTCGCCATGGCCACCGGCACAGCGGCCGCCAAAATTCTTGCCGATAGCGGTGTGACGCCGCAGAAGCTGAACGCTGCGATCAATGAAATGCGAAAAGGCCGCACCGCGACCAGCGCCAATGCGGAAGACACGATGGAGGCGCTGAAAAAATACACCCGCGATTTTACCGAGGCAGCGCGTGCTGGGAAGCTCGACCCGGTGATTGGCCGCGATGAAGAAATCCGCCGCACCATGCAGGTGCTTTCGCGCCGTACGAAAAACAATCCGGTGCTTATCGGTGAACCGGGCGTGGGCAAAACCGCGATCATCGAAGGCCTCGCGCAGCGCATTGTGGCAGGCGATGTGCCGGAAACGCTAAAAGACAAAAAATTGCTCGCGCTGGATCTTGGCGCGCTGGTCGCAGGCGCGAAATTTCGCGGCGAATTTGAAGAGCGGCTCAAAGCAGTGCTCTCCGAAATTGCTGCGAATGAAGGCGAGGTGGTGCTGTTTATCGATGAGCTGCACACGCTGGTTGGCGCGGGTAAAGCCGAAGGCGCGATGGATGCTTCCAATATGCTCAAGCCCGCGCTTGCGCGCGGCGAGCTGCACTGCATCGGCGCGACCACGCTCGATGAATACCGCAAATACATTGAAAAAGATGCGGCGCTGGCGCGGCGTTTTCAATCGGTCTTCGTGGCTGAGCCAACGGTGGCAGACACCATTTCCATCCTGCGTGGCCTGAAAGAAAAATATGAGCTGCACCACGGTATCCGCATTCTGGATGCAGCGATTGTGGCAGCCGCTACCCTTTCCAACCGCTACATCACCGACCGTTTTATGCCTGATAAAGCCATTGACCTGGTGGACGAAGCAGCCGCGCGCCTGCGCATGGAGGTGGACTCAAAACCCGAAGCGCTCGATGAGCTTGATCGCAAGATCATCCAGCTGAAAATCGAGCGTGAGGCGCTGAAAAAAGAAACCGACGATGCCTCCAAAGAACGGCTGAAAAAATTAGAAACCGAACTTTCCGGCCTCGAAAAGCAAAGCGCCGATTTCACCAGCCGCTGGCAGGCCGAAAAATCGCAGCTCACCAGTGTGCAGAAGATCAAAGAGCAGCTTGAGGAGCTTGGCCGCGAGCGGGAAATTGCCCAGCGCAGCGGCGACCTCACCCGCGCCGGCGAGATCACCTACAGCTTGATTCCCAAACTGCAGGAACAGCTGAAAGCCGCGGAAGCAAAGAGCGGCGAGGCGATGATGAAAGAGGCGGTGACCGAGGAAGATATCGCCTCGATCGTCTCGCGCTGGACGGGCGTGCCAGTGGAAAAAATGCTGGAGGGCGAGCGCGCGAAACTGCTCAAGATGGAAGATCACCTGCGCGGCCGCGTGGTTGGACAGGAGGATGCCTTGGTTGCGGTTTCGAACGCCGTGCGCCGTGCGCGCGCCGGGCTTGGCGATCCCAGTCGGCCGATTGGCTCGTTTCTATTTTTAGGGCCAACGGGGGTGGGCAAAACCGAGCTTTGCAAGGCGCTCGCGGAATTTATTTTTGATGATGAATCAGCGCTGCTGCGCGTGGATATGTCGGAATTCATGGAAAAGCACGCGGTCGCGCGGCTGATCGGTGCGCCGCCGGGCTATGTTGGCTATGAAGAGGGCGGCGTGATCACCGAGGCGGTGCGCAGAAGGCCATATCAGGTCATTCTGTTTGATGAGGTGGAAAAAGCGCATCCTGATGTGTTCAATATATTGCTGCAGGTGCTGGATGACGGCAGGCTCACGGATGGGCAGGGGCGCACGGTGGATTTCAAAAACACCATCATTGTGCTGACCTCAAACCTTGGCTCGGAGTTTCTTGCCGAAGCCAAAGGCACTGAAATCACTAAGCAGCTGCGCGAGCAGGTGATGAATGTGGTGCGCGCATCGTTCCGCCCGGAATTCTTAAACCGACTGGACGAGATTATTCTCTTCAGTCGCCTCGCCAAAGAGCACATGGCAAATATCGTAGATATCCAGCTGGTGCGGCTTACAGAGCGTCTTGCTGAGCGCCACATTATCCTTTCGCTGGATGCGAAGGCGCGCCAGTGGCTGGCGGAAAAAGGCTATGATCCTGTGTATGGCGCAAGGCCGCTGAAGCGTGTGATTCAAAAGGAATTGCAAGATAAACTTGCCGAAAAGCTGCTTGCCGGTACTATTGTTGATGGCAGCGAGGTAAAGGTTCAGGGCTGGGACGGCGGGATTAAGATTGGGTAGATACATCCCCGCGAAAGCGGGGATCTGGAGCATTCTTGGTTTCATCATACACATAATTTTGGGTTGTAAAGCGACCCTCTCGAACCTTTTATTGACCCTCACCCTAACCCTCTCCCTTGAAGGGAGAGGGAAGCAGCGGCTTTGCCGCTGCGGGTGAGGGTGCATGATTCAATCGAACATGATCTAGAGCAAGACGTTAGACTGTACCTGTGTCTTTAGATCCCGGGTCAAACCCGGGATGACAGTTTTCTAAACGGCAAAGCCGCGAAGAAAACATGTCAATTTGTGGCGTAAACTTCCCGCTTGAAATCGGCCATGGCGATATCGTTATTGCCTTTTTTCACGGCATCAAGCTTGGCTTCGATTTTCTCCATGCTGCGCTTGAAAGCTGCTAGCTCTTTGCCTTTTAATACATTGCCGGTTTTGAATTTCACGCTGGAAGGGTTTACCTGATCGCCGTTCACATGCACTTCGTAATGCAGATGCGGGCCGGTAGAACTGCCGGTATTGCCAACATAAGCTACAATTTGCCCCTGGCGGACACGCTTGCCCGGCGCAATGCCGCCTGCAAAGCGGCTTAAATGCGCATAGGCGGTGGCGTATTTATCATTGTGGGCGATTTTGAGATAGTTGCCATAACCGCCCTTGCGGCCAACAAATTCCACCCTGCCATCGCCCGCGGCAAAGATAGGGGTGCCGATGGGAGCAGCGAAATCCACGCCGCGATGCATGCGGTTATAGCCAAGAATGGGATGATTGCGCATACCATAGCCGGAGGAGATGCGCGCCCCGCTGATCGGCGTGCGAAGTAGTGCTTTGCGAACGCTTTCGCCAGTTTCGTTGTAAAAATCTGCAAAGCCGCTTTTATCTTCATAGCGGTAAATTCGAACACTCTCACCGCCCATATTCAGCTCGGCATAAATCAGATCGCCCGTGCCGGCATGCTTGCCTTCATAATTCTCCATCCGCTCGTAGAGCACTTCAATCGTATCGCCTGACTTGATATCGCGCTGGAAGTCAACATCATAGCTCAGCGCGTTGATAATCTCACCAACCATCCCGCGCGGCAGGCCAATATCGCTCGCCGTCTGGTACAGGCTGCTGCGGATTTTACCACCCGCAAACGCAAGCTTACGTTCCAGTGGTTTTTCGATTTTTTTTGCTGTGAACTCATTTTCATTGCTGCGGCTCAGCTCTACCGTTGTAGTCAAAGAAACAGGCATGGAAAGGCTTGCAAGTGCCAGCGCATCACCGTTTTGAGCCGGCTCAAGTTCCAGTGCCACACGTTGTCCGGCCGCCAGTTGACGCAGTTCAAATACCTCGCCTAGCGCACGTTCTGCATGCAGTGCCTCAGCCTGAGTAAGCCCCGTTTCTGTTAGAAGATCAGATAAGGTTTCGCCTCGACCAACCGTCAGCTCAATACTTGTGCTTGTCGCAAAAGACCCTGTCTGAGCAACCTGCAGGGCAGCCGGAGTGGGCTTATCCTGAGGCTTGATTAGAACAACTGGCTGTACTGCGGTTGTTTCTGGCGGCGCAGCCTCCATGGCTTGCGCAACCTGCTCGGCAGGCACAGGCTGTTGGACAAGCTGAATCTCCGTCGCTTCAGTCGCTGCGGGCTGTTCTTGTTGTGCGATGACAGAGGACGAGCCAAACTCATCAAGCGGTGTCAGCGATGAGGCGCAGCCCAGCGCGAAAGTAATGCCAAGTGCTGCAAAAAGAGCTCTGCGCGCGCGTTTGCGCACAATGGAGCGTGAGGTGGTACGAATCGGTGCGTAGGCGCTCTGATATTGCATTACGCCATTCCAGGCAGTTGAAAGAACAAAATTTCCTCACCAGGAGCTGGTTGATTGATACACCAGCACTAAGTGATTTTACCCGGCTTGCCAACCCGAAAAAAACACGCGATCGATTTTTTTTACAGTTTCTTATATTTTAGCTTGACTAGCCGCTGCCACAACACTAAATTGCGCGCCTCCGCTGAATGCGGGGAGATACTGCATCAGTGCTAACATCTTAAAATGTAAGCATCTTTTGCAAGTCCCCCATCCTCGGTTTTTGAATTAAATGTCATGTTCATTGTCAGCGGTGGCCGCCAGATATTCAGCGGTGGCAGCCCTACGCAAGCGAACAACAGAGAAAAGGATATCAGGATGCCAACCATCAATCAGTTGGTTCGCAAGGGTCGTCACCCCTTAAAACGCCGTAGCAAATCGGCGCACCTTAAAGAGTGCCCGCAGAAACGCGGCGTGTGCACGCAGGTTAAAACTGTGACGCCAAAAAAACCAAACTCCGCGCTGCGTAAAGTAGCCCGCGTTCGCCTCACCAATGGGTTTGAGGTGTTCGGCTATATTCCCGGCGAAGGCCACAACCTGCAGGAGCACTCGGTGGTGCTGATCCGCGGTGGCCGCGTGAAAGACTTACCCGGTGTTCGCTACCACATCATCCGTGGCACGCTGGATACTCAGGGTGTTAAAGATCGCAAACAGTCGCGCTCCGCTTACGGCGCGAAACGTCCGAAATAATAGGGATATTTTATGTCACGTCGTCACGCTGCACAAAAACGCCAGGTTCTGCCCGATGCTAAATTTGGCGATATCGTGCTTACCAAGCTGATCAACACCATGATGTATAGCGGCAAGAAATCCGCCTCTGAAGCGATTGTTTATGCTGCGCTCGACATCATCCAGAAAAAAACCAGCCAGGATCCGGTGAAATTTTTCCATGATGCGCTGGGTAATATTAAGCCATCGGTAGAAGTTCGCTCCCGCCGTGTTGGTGGTGCCACCTACCAGGTGCCGACTGAAGTTCGTGAAGAGCGTCGTCAGGCTCTCGCGCTTCGCTGGCTCATTGAGGCGGCTCGTTCTCGTAAGGAAAAAACTATGCGCGATCGCATTGCGGCCGAGCTGATGGATGCGGCGAATGGTCGCGGCGGCGCTGTCACCAAGCGCGAAAACACCCACAAAATGGCAGAGGCTAACAAAGCCTTCTCGCATTATCGCTGGTAATAAGGAAGCACGAACACTATGCCACGCACGATTCCACTTAAACTCTATCGCAACATCGGTATCTGCGCCCACATCGACGCGGGCAAAACCACTACGACCGAGCGCATCCTGTATTACACCGGCAAGTCTCACAAAATCGGTGAAGTGCATGAGGGCGCTGCGACCATGGACTGGATGGAGCAGGAGCAAGAGCGTGGTATCACCATTACCTCTGCTGCGACCACCTGCTTCTGGACGGATCGTAACGGTGTTCAGCACCGCATCAACATCATCGACACCCCCGGCCACGTGGACTTCACCATCGAAGTAGAGCGCTCCATGCGCGTTCTCGATGGCGCGGTGACGGTGTTTGATTCAGTGGCGGGCGTTGAGCCGCAATCCGAGACCGTTTGGCGCCAGGCTGATAAATATCGTGTGCCGCGTATCTGCTTTGTTAACAAAATGGATCGTATCGGCGCGAACTTTGACCGCACCGTGCAGATGATGATTGACCGTCTCGGTACCGTGCCGCTGGTGATCAACTTCCCGATCGGCTCCGAAGATAAATATGAAGGTGTTGTCGATCTCATCAAGATGAAAGAGATCGTGTGGAAAGGCGAAGAGCTGGGCGCGAAATTCGAAGAGCAGGAAATCCGCGCTGAACTTCAGGCAAAAGCGAAAGAACTGCGCACCAAGATGCTGGAAACAGCTGTTGAGATGGATGACGCGGTAATGGAAAAATATCTCGCCGGCGAAGAGCCGTCCGATGATGAGCTCCGCGCCTGCATTCGTAAAGGCACCGTGGCATTCAAATTCGTACCGGTCTTAAACGGCGCGGCGTTTAAAAACAAAGGCGTTCAGCCGATGCTCGATGCCGTGATCGATTTCCTGCCATCGCCTATCGATATTCCTTCGGTGAAGGGCATTGATCCGAAAACCGAAGCTGAAATCGTTCGCAAAGCGGAAGACACCGAGAAATTCTCTGGTCTTGCTTTCAAAATTATGACCGATCCGTTTGTGGGCTCGCTTACCTTCGTTCGTATCTACTCAGGCAAGCTGGAATCAGGCTCCTACGTTCAGAACACCGTGAAGGAAAATCGCGAGCGCGTCGGCCGCATGCTGCTCATGCACGCAAACAACCGCGAAGATATCAAAGAAGCATTCGCTGGCGACATCGTGGCGCTGGCTGGCCTCAAAAACACCACCACTGGCGACACGCTGTGCGATGTTGACAGCCCGGTGATTCTTGAGCGCATGGAATTCCCCGAGCCGGTGATCGAGCTCGCCGTAGAGCCAAAAACCAAAGCTGACCAGGAAAAGATGGGTGTGGCGCTTTCCCGCCTCGCATCGGAAGATCCGTCGCTTCGCTTATCCACCAACGAAGAAACCGGCCAGACCATCCTCAAAGGGATGGGCGAGCTCCACCTCGAAATTATCGTGGATCGCATGAAGCGCGAATTCAAAGTGGAAGCGAATGTTGGCGCGCCGCAGGTTGCTTACCGCGAAACTATCACCAAGAAAACGACCATCGACTACACCCACAAGAAACAGTCGGGTGGTTCGGGTCAGTTCGCAAAAATCTCGCTCGAAGTTGAGCCACTCAAGCCAGGTGAAGGGTTCGTGTTTGAATCCAAGATCGTCGGCGGTTCGGTGCCCAAGGAATTTATTCCGGGTGTTGAAAAAGGCCTCGAGGCATCGCTTTCCAACGGTGTGGTCGCTGGCTATCCAACCATCGATTTCAAAGCCACGCTCGTTGATGGCGCTTACCACGATGTTGACTCGTCGGTGCTCGCGTTCGAAATTGCAGCGCGCGCCGCATTTCGCGAAGGCATGCCCAAGGCTGCTCCGGTGCTGCTCGAGCCGATCATGAAAGTCGAAGTCGTCACCCCCGAAGAATATATGGGCGATGTGATCGGCGATCTTTCATCACGCCGTGGTCAGGTGACCGGCATGGATTCGCGTGGTAATGCCCGCGTGGTGGATGCCATGGTGCCGCTCGCTTCGATGTTCGGCTACGTGAATACGCTGCGCTCGATGTCGCAAGGCCGCGCGCAATACAGCATGGAATTCCATCATTATGAACAAGTCCCCAGCAACGTTGCTGAGGAAATTAAGAAGAAAGTGGCGTAAGCCATCCCGGCGCAGGCCGGGATCTGCAACAGGAAAGAATGAAGAGATTGAAGGAGAAATAAAATGACCAAAGAGAAATTTGACCGCAATAAGCCACACTGCAACATTGGCACGATTGGCCACGTTGACCATGGCAAGACGTCGCTGACGGCAGCGATCACGAAGGTGCTGGCAGAAGCTGGCCGCGCGAAATACACGGCGTAT